>JAPLXL010000003.1 GCA_026396115.1 Candidatus Nealsoniibacteriota bacterium | reverse complement strand
GTTAAATAGTCACTTTTCATGCGGCCTCATGGGAATTTGAATCCCAGTTTCTTGGATGAAAACCAAGTGTCCTGGACCAGGCTAGACGATGAGGCCCCGAATTTCCCTTCTATCTTAGATTAATTTATGATATTTGTAAAGATATGATTATTTTAGCCATTGAAACAAGTTGCGATGATACCTGCGTCGCTGTTTTAGAAATTAGAAATTCGAAAACCGAGCTTCCATTTATGGAAACGAAGGTGAAGAAGAGAACGAAGTTCTCTTCGCCTTTCGAAATTAGAAGTAATGTGGTTTCATCGCAAGTAAAACTACATGCAAAATATGGAGGGGTTTATCCTTTTTTAGCTAAAAAAGAACATCAAAAAAATTTACCGATAGTTTTAAAAAGAGCTTTAAAAGAAGCCGGTAATCCAAAAATTAACTTAATTGCAGTTACCATTGGCCCCGGTCTGGAACTTTGCTTATGGACAGGAATAAATTTTGCCAAGGAGTTGGCAGAAAAGATGAAATTGCCAATAGTCCCAATAAATCACATAGAGGCACACATTCTCGCCAATTTTATTGGCGAAAATTCCAAATTACAAATTACAAATTACAAAAATATCTTTCCGGCAATTTGTTTAGTGGTCAGTGGCGGGCACACTCAACTTATTTTAATGAACCCCGTTAGAAATCGAAAATCTTCTAATGGGGTGAAGAAATTCGGCCAATACAAAATTTTAGGAGAAACTCGCGACGATGCGGCTGGTGAATGTTTTGATAAAGCAGCTAGAATTTTAGGGCTCGGCTTCCCCGGTGGTCCGATTATTTCAACCCTGGCTAAAAAACACAGGCAAAAATACACAGGTCGAACCCGTGTTTTTTTGCCGAGACCGATGATTTATCAAAAAAATTATGATTTTAGTTTCTCCGGTTTGAAAACAGCGGTTTTGTATGATTTCAAAAAACGTTCTTCAAAAGTCAGAAGGTCAAAAAAATATATAGAGGAAATGTGTACTGAAACTCAGCAGGCAATTATTGATGTTTTAATCCATAAAACCTTAAAAGTGGCTAAAGATTATAAAGCAAAATCAATCATTTTGAGCGGCGGCGTCGCTGCTAATACTGAGCTGAGAAAACAATTTCAATTAACAATTAGCAATCGACAATTAGCAATAAATTTTTTGGTTCCGGCAAAAAATTTTTGCACCGACAATGCCGCAATGGTAGCAATTGCCGGATATTTCAAGTGGTATAAAAAAAAGGTATGGAAAAAGATTAAAGCTAATGCTAATCTTAAAATAGATGAAAAATTATGAACTCAGAACTTTCTAAAACTTACGAACCAAAAAAAGTTGAAGGTAAAATATATAAGTTTTGGGAAAAAGGTGGCTGGTTTACTCCCAAAATCGTTCCTCGTAAAAAACCTTTCACCATCCTCTTACCTCTCCCCAACGCCAATGATCCTCTGCACATGGGTCATGTTCTTTTTGCAGTAGAAGATATTATAATTAGATACTATCGGATGCGAGGCAGACCGACTCTCTGGTTGCCAGGAGGTGACCATGCTGGGATTGAAACGCAGTTTGTCTTTGAAAAAAGATTGGCCAAAGAAGGAAAAAGCCGTTTTGATTTTGGCAGAAAAACCTTATACAAAATGATTTCTGAATTTGTTGAAAAAAATAAAAATATAAATAGGGAACAACTTAAAAAATTAGGATTTTCTTTAGACTGGACTAGGTACCATTACAGTCTTGAACCAAACATTGTCAAAATAGTTTTTGACACTTTCCGTAAACTGCATCGGGATGGCTTAATTTACAGAGGAGAAAGAATTGTGAATTTTTGCACCAAATGCGGCACTGCTTTTTCTGACCTGGAAGTAGACTATGTAGAAAAAGACGAGTTCCTCTACTATTTGGATTACACGACTTTGCAAATTGCCACCACGAGACCAGAAACTATTTTTGCGGACGTGGCCGTAGCCGTAAATCCAACAGACAAAAGATATAAAAATCTCATTGGTAAAAAGGCTGTTATCCCGCTCATTAACAAAGAGGTACCCATAATCGCCGACAAAAGAATCGATGTTAACTTTGGTACCGGAGTCTTGAAGGTAACCCCTGGCCACGACACCACTGACTACGAAATCGGCCAAACTCACAACCTAGAAACCATCACCATTATTGACAAAAATGGAAGAATGACAAATCTGCCAGAAAAGTATCTTGGCCTGACAGTAAAAACGGCTCGGGAAAAAACAATAAATGATTTGGAAAAAGCAGAAAAACTGGTAAAAACTGAACCCTTGAAGCACTCAATAGGAATTTGTTATCGTTGTAAAACAACTATTGAGCCGTTAATTATGCCTCAATGGTTTTTGAAAATCGGACCTTTGGCAAAACCAGCCTTAGAAGCTGTTGAAAAAGAAAGAATAAAGATTATTCCAGAAAAGAGATTTAAAAAAATGTATCTTAATTGGATGAGAAATGTCCGTGACTGGAATATTGGAAGACAAATTGTCTGGGGCCCTCAAATACCAGTTTGGTATTGCTTGGATTGCAACCCTGATATTTTAATCAATTTTATTAATAAAAAAGGCAATAAAATAAACGGAACCTATAAAGATTTAAAGGACAAATACAACTTTGCTGAAATCAAAAAAGGATTGCAAAGTTTAAGCGCTAGTAAAAATCCTGTTTATTCTTTGGAGGAAAAAGCTTGCCAAAAATGTAAAGGTAAAAAAATTCTGCAAGAAACAGACACCTTTGACACCTGGTTTTTATCTGGACAATGGCCGCTGACCGCGCTTGGCTATCAAAAGAGCAAAGACTTTAAATATTTCTACCCAACATCGGTCTTGGATACGCTGTGGGACATTTTGTTTTTCTGGGTTGCCAGAATGATAATGTTCGGCCTTTATTTGACAAAAGAGGTTCCCTTTAAAATAGTTCATATTCACTGCCGAGTAGTTGATGAAAATGGTCAGAAGATGTCAAAGAGTAAAGGAAATGTTCTCGATCCAATGGATATGGTGCAAAAATATGGAGCAGACGCTTTAAGGATGTCAGTCATCTTTGGAACAACGCCGGGAACCGATATTTGTATCAGCGATAATAAAATCAGGGGGATGCGCAATTTTGCCAATAAAATCTGGAATGCCAGCCGGTTTGTCTTGATGAATCTAAAAGGTTTTGACCCCAAAATTAAGCCAAAATTAACTAAAAAAGATAAGAAAATTTTAAGGGAATTAAACAGCTTTTCAAAAGAAATTACCAAGTTGATGGACTCCTTCAAATTTTACCAAGCGGCAGAAAAAATTTATCATTATTTCTGGCATATTTTTTGCGATAAAATTATTGAGGAAGAAAAATCTCGGCTTCAGGGCTCCAATAAAAAAGAAAAGGAGGCTAGCCAATACCTTCTTTTGCAAATTTTAAAAACCAACTTGGAACTTTTACATCCCTTTATCCCTTTTATCACCGAAGAAATTTATCAAAAGCTGCCGATTAAAAACAAAAAGAAATGTCTAATGATTGAAAACTGGCCGGTTTAGACTACAACCCACCCACCACCTTCCCATCTTTGGTGGACTCCTATTAGAAATTTTTAAAATGTCTTATCCTTTCTATATATTTTTTGGAGTTTTGCCCAGCCTTATCTGGCTTTTATTTTATTTGAGAAAAGATTCGCACCCCGAATCCAATCAAATGGTATTAAAAATTTTCTTTTATGGAATGTTGGCAGCTTTACCCGCTATTTTATTGGAAATGGGAATTCTTAAGGTCTTTACAGAATTAAAATTGCCCTTAATTTTTTTAACTTTTCTTAATGTTTTTATCGGAATAGCTCTGGTGGAAGAATTTTTAAAATACTTGGTGGTAAGAGAAAAAGTTCTGGACCACCCGGAATTTGACGAGCCGATAGATGTAATGCTTTATATGATAATCGCGGCTCTTGGCTTTGCCGCCGCAGAAAATATTTTAATTTTATTTTCCTTGGGCCCAGCTTTTTTATTCGAGGAGGTTTTTACAATCAGCGTTTTAAGATTCTGGGGAGCAACTTTTTTACACGCCTTATGCTCCGGAACTCTCGGCTATTTTTTGGCTTTATCTATTTTTGAAACAAAAAAAAGAAGCGTGCTTTTAATCATCGGGGTGGGGATATCTACCCTCTTGCACGGACTCTATAATTTTTCTATTATGGAATTAGAAAGAATATTTTCCTGGTTAATTCCAATTATCATTTTAATCAGTTTGGCGATTTTTCTCGCTTTTGCTTTTAAAAGGTTGAAAAAATTAAAAAGCACGTGTAAAATATAATATATGGCGTCATTTTTTGAAAAATTAAAAAGGGGGATGGATATTGAAGAACCAATTGCTGAACCAGAAAAAGAAATAGAAGAAAAACCAATTGAAACAAAAACGGGCAAAGAACCGAAAAAATTAAAAACCGAGCTTCCTAAGGAAGCGAAGGTGGAGAAGAGAATGAAGTTCTCTTCGACTGCCAAAAAAGAAAAGGAATCGCCGGAAGTAAAAATTAGAAAATTAGAAACACAAACAAAAATGCCAGAAGAAGAAAGAGAAGAAGAAAGAGAAGAAGAAGAAGTTAAAGAACAGGCTGAAAAAGAACCTCCAAAAGAACTAAAGGAACAAAAAGAAAAAAAATGGCCCTCTTTTGGCAAAATAGAAGAGGGACAATTGGCAATTGATGTTTATCAAACCGAAAATGATTTGGTTATTCAGTCAGCAATTGCCGGAGTTAAGCCGGAAAATTTAGATATTTCAATTGAAAGAGACATTATTACCATTAAGGGAAGCAGAGAAAAACCATTTGAAGAAAACGGCGACTATTTTATCCAAGAATGTTTTTGGGGACCTTTTTCAAGAGAAGTGATACTGCCCTCTGAAGTTGACCCGCAAAGAGCTGTGGCTGAAATGAAAAACAACATTCTGACAATTAGAATCCCTAAAATTTTAAGAGAAAAGAAAAGAAGAATTATTGTTAGAGAATAAATTAAAAATTAGAAATTTTTAATTTCTAAACAAAAAATCCTGCCAAAAACAGGATTTTTAGGTGGGCGAAGAAGATAAATCTTCTTCTTTACCCTTCACTACGGCTCGGGTGTCGGAGGAGAGACTTGAACTCTCACGGGTTTCCCCACTGGGTCCTAGACCCAGCGCGTCTTCCGGTTCCGCCACTCCGACATTTTGAACATAAAAATCAATCCTGCTTTCTATCCAAAAACAGGCGTTTAAGAAAGCAGGATTAATTAATCCTCTTGTTCAAGACGTTCACTCTCTCGAGAAATTACTTTTTGTAATAAAAATTTTAAGACTCTACACCCCTATTATCTTTTGCACTAAGGCAACCAAACCCCAAGCCAAAAGGGCTACCCCTACTCCTATTAAAGCATACAGTACTTGATTTCTCGCCGTGTTTATTTTCTCTGGGTCACCTCCAGCAGTAACAAAGGTGAAAGCAGCTAAGACAATAAAAAGCGCTGCTACTACCAACAAAATTGTAATAAGCCAGTTAACGATTTTTGTTAGGATATCCTCCACATCAAGATCTTCCAAGGTAGAAGTTGCAGCTAATCCTTTTGCGGGTAAGGCTAAAAGGCTTACTGCCAAAAGGCTTACTAAAGTCAGGCTCAATAAATATTTTTTCGTTTTCATTTTTTAATCCCCATTATTTTTGATTTCTAATTTTTCGACCTTTTGAAAGTTTTATTATATTATTGTACACCCAAAACGCTTTGAATAACAGCGATTAAACCTTTGGCAAGAAGAATAATCAACAAGCCAATTAAAGTATATTTAATTATATCTTGACCGGTTTTAATTTTTGCCGGATCGCCGCTAGCAGTAACAAAATAAAAACCGGCAATAACAATAAACAAGGGGGCCAAAACCAAAGCAACTTTATAAATAAAATCAATAATTGCCTCAATTAATTCTCCAAAAGTATTGTACTTTGTCGGCGGTTCAAGCTGAATAACCGAACTAGTTCCAATGACAATAGATGGAAAAATTAAACAAGGCAAAACTAAAATAAATATTTCTTTTCTTAAATTCATATTCTACTGGGTTTATTTTATCCCGTACCTAATCTTTAGTAAAGATCAAACCATAATGATAAGGGCCGGCTTCAAATTCCTTTTCAATTCTTAAATTAAGGTCAAGAGCCAATTCTTTTACTTCTTCCGGCGAAACCATGCCCTCTTCTGGCCCCAATGACACGTCTTCCTTCCAATCAACCACCAAAACCCTGCCACCTTTTTTCAAAACCCTTTCGGCTTCTTCTAAAACCTTTTTTTTGTCATCTGACTGGAAAAGAAGGTTGGTTATTAAAACCAGGTCACAGCTTTCCTCAAAAATTTCTGTTTTCTTTTCAACATCGGCCAGAATCGTCTGAATGTTGGAAATTTTTGCCAATTTTGCTTTTGCTCTTAGGACTGAAAGCGGTTCTTCTAAAATGTCTATGGCATAAATTTTTCCATCTTCCAATTTTTCTGCCAAAGGAATCACCCAACCGCCGCTACCTGAACCAAAATCAGCAGCTATCATGTCTTCTTTTAATTTAAATTTTTTTAAAACTTCGTTTGGTTTAAGAAAATCTCCCTTCATCATATAGCAAGCTTCCGAAGGAAGCGAAGATAAAGAAGAGGACGAAGTCCTCTTCGCCTTAATTATATGCATTATACACAGGTAACCGACGCCACTTTGTCGCCCTGTTCTAACCTCATTAATCTCACTCCTTGAGCAGCTCGGGAAAGTTTTGAAATCTGGGAAATTTTTATTCTGATAACTTGGCCTCTTTGGGAAATAACAATTAAGTTTTCTTCTTGGCCCGTAAGAACTTTTGCGGCAGTTATGTTTCCGGTTTTCTGGTTAATATTTGCAGTTTTGATTCCTGAACCTCCTCTTCCCTGGGCTTTATATTCTTTAATATCGGTTCTTTTGCCAAATCCGTTTTCGGTAATAACGGCCAAATATTCTTTTACCTTTTGTTCATTTTGCTTTATATTTCTAATTACATCAAGTGCTACCACCTCGTCTCCTTTTTTTAATCTAATCCCTCTTATGCCGGAAGCCGTTCTTCCCATTGGCCTTGCTTCTTTTTCCTTAAAACGAATGGATTGACCATTTCTGCTGACAAGAATTATCTCATCCTGGCCAATAGTTTTTTGGACATTTTTAAGTTCGTCTCCTTTTTTTAAAGAAATAGCGATTAAGCCCGTTTTCCTGATATTATCAAAGTCGGTTAAAGGGGTTTTTTTTATTATACCTCTCTTGGTAGCCATAAACAAATATCTAATGCCCTGCTCTTGGTCTCTTTTGCTCAGCGTCCGGAGGCATAAAATCTTGTCCTGAGAAGAAATCTCAAGAAAGTTTAAAAGGCCTCTTCCCCTGGCAACTCTTTGACCTTCGGGAATTTCATATACAGGAACGCGAAAAACTTTTCCAGAATCAGTAAAAAAAAGCAAAGAATCATGGGTTTGGGCAGAAAGGAAATGTTCAACAACATCATCTTGAAGAGTCTTCATTCCTAAAATTCCCTTTCCTCCTCTTTTTTGAATTTTATAGGTTTTAGGATTAATTCTCTTAATGTAGCCACCCTGGGTCAGGGTAATAATTGTTTCTTCTTGAGGAATCAAATCTTCTTCGGCAATTTCTCCTATTTTTTGAATATGAACTTTTGTCCTTCTCTCGTCGCCAAAATTATCTTTAATTTCTTTTAATTCCTTTTTGACCACTCCTTTTATCTTTTGAGGACTTTTAAGAATTCCCGTAAGCTCTTTAATCTTTGTTTCAAGTGCATTTCGCTCGTCTTCAATTTTCTTTCTTTCTAGTTTAGCCAAAGCTGAAAGCTTTGTTTCCAAAATGGCGTTTGCCTGGATTTTTGTTAAACGAAATCTTTTAATTAAATTCTTCTCTGCCTCTTCTCTGTCGGCTGAATTTTTAATTATTCTAATTACCTCGTCAATATTGGCCAGACACTTATGCAAGCCCTCCAAAATATGGACTCTCTCTTTGGCCTTTTCCAGCTCGTATTTCATCCGCCGGGTAATCACTTCTTTCCTGTGGCTGATAAAATAATCCAACAATTCAACCAAATTCAAAACTCTTGGCTGGATTCCATCAACCAAAGCCAGCATATTGAAGTGAAAAGTTTTTTGAAGGTCGGTGAATTTATAAAGACGATTTAGAATTTTTTGAGGATAAGCGTCTCGAGAAAGCTCAATAACAATCCTAAGTCCTTCCTTATCAGATTCGTCCCTAATATCCTTTATCCCTTCTATCTTTTTTTGTTGAACTAAATTGGCAAACTGTTCAATTAGAGTTGATTTTTGAACCTGGAATGGAATTTCAGTAATAATAATGCGTTGGCGTCCCGTTTTTTCCTGCTCCATTATTTCAACCTTACCCCGAGCAATAATAGGTCCTTTGCCTTGAGAATAGACCTGAATTATTCCTTTTTGGTCATAAATTATGCCGCCGGTAGGAAAATCTGGCCCCTGTATAAATTTAAAAAGTTCCTCAGTATCAACCTTTGGGTTATCAATTAAATAAATTAAAGCATCGCAGACCTCTGACAGATTATGAGGGGGAATATTAGTCGCCATACCAACAGCGATTCCCAAAGAGCCATTCAACAAAAGCTGGGGAACAGGAGAAGGCAAAACGGTTGGTTCTTTTCTCGTTCCATCATAATTATCTATAAAATCAACGGTGTTTTTTTCAATGTCCTTAAGCATTTCTTCTCCGATTTTTGAAAGCCGCGCCTCAGTGTAACGAGGAGCTGCAGCACTATCCCCATCAACACTGCCAAAATTACCTTGACCTTGAATCAAAGGATATCTTAACGAAAAATCTTGAGCCATACGGACTAAAGCATCATACACCGCTATATCGCCATGCGGATGATAACGAGCAAGGCAATTCCCAGTAACATTTGCTGATTTTCTGAATTTAGCGGTATGTCTCAAACCCTCTTCCAGCATCGTATACAAAATCCGACGGTGAACAGGTTTTAATCCGTCTCTGACATCCGGCAGAGCTCGGGAAACAATGACCGACATTGCATAATTAATATAGGATTCCTGCATTTCTTCGGTGATTTCCCGGGGCTTGACATGACCTATCTCGGTATTTTGTTTTTGAGAATCTTTCGCCATATTTTTATTAGGCGAAGAGTACTTTGTACTCTTCTTCACCTACCCGAGTCGCAACGAAGGGCGAAGAAGAGATTTATCTCTTCGACTTCGCTTCCTTCGGAAACTCGGTTCGTCAAGCGGTTATTCTGTTTCTCCCATCGTCTCCTCTAACTTCTTTAATTCCTCTTCTGAAAACTCTGGCATTTCAAACTTTGGCATTTCAATTTTTGGCACTTCCAGTTTCGGGAGATTTAATTTTTCTTTAAATTCTTCCTTTTGAAAACTTTCTAATTTACTTTGAACGTTTTTTATCCAAAAAAAGAATAAAATCAAACCAAAAATAATCACTATCACCCATAAAATTACTTTTCGAGTCTTTTCCGATTGGTTCCGGATTTTTTGTAAGATATTCATCTGAAACGGGCTATTGCTCAGCTAATCTAAGCAACCACGTGGCAACCATTGCTAAAAGATAATAAATTATGGCTGCAATACTATTATTTTCGCTTCCTCCGGTAAAATATCTTTCTTTTTTATGAATAATTTTGGCAAGGAATCCAATTTTTTCATTCCCATTGTCTTCAAAAATTTATCCAGACCATCAAGTTTTAATTTTAATTTTGGCAACTGATAATGCATGGGAATTATAATGTTTGGCTCGATTTGAGACATTATTTTAACTGCTTCTTTGGCTGAAATTGTATAAACTCCACCTATGGGAATCATTAGAATATCAACTTGGCCTATTTTATCAATTTGTTCTGAGGTTAGTTCTTTTTGACCAAGATCTCCAAGATGGCAAAGCTTTAATTCTTCAGTTTCTATAGTATAAATGGTGTTGGTGCCTCTTTCTTTTCCCAAGGATGAATCATGAAAGGCGGGAATCCCTTGAATAAAAACTTCTTTTATTTCATATTCGCCGGGTCCGGAAACTAAAAAAGGATTGCCTCCGACCGCTTTGACATTATTGTGGTCATGATGACCATGGCTCACTAATAAAATATCTGCCGCAAGTTTAGGAACTTTCAAACCAATATCTTCAGAATACGGATCAATAACAATATTGACGTGATTGTTCTTCCCTTGGCTCGATATTATTTGAAAACAAGATTGTCCGTGCCAAAAAATAGTCATAAAGCGAGATTTTAATTTATTAAAATCGAATTTGGAGATGAAATTGTAATTTCATCGACATATTTAATTTTATCACAACTATTGCAAAAATTCAATATTCATTGTAAATTAAAGTCAAAGAGATAAATCTCTTTTCCATCTTCGTTTACCGAGTTTCCAAAGGAAACGAAGGTGAGAAAGAGGATGAAATCCTCTTTCGATTCGCTATGCGAAAACTTGATATATGAAAGATTTACTGGAAAAAAATAATCTCTTAAAGCCTCTTAGAGTTGGTGAAATTGTAGAAGGAAAAATTATCGGCAAAGCAAGGTCTGCGGTTTTTTTAGATTTGGGGCCGATGGGAACAGGCATAATCTACGGAAAAGAATTTCAAGAAGCCAGAGAAGAAATAAAGAATTCAAAAATTGGCAGCACTCTTTTTGCCAAAATTATAGACCTCGAGAACGAAGAGGGTTATATTGAACTCTCTTTAAGCCAAGCCTCTGACGAATTAACCTGGGAAAAATTGAAACAGCAAAAAGACAAGGATGAAACTCTAAAGGTTAGAATTTTGGGGACAAACAAGGGAGGTCTTTTAGCAGAAGTTTTTGGCATCCCTGCTTTTTTACCGGTTTCCCAATTACTGCCAGAACACTATCCTCGAGTAGAAAAGGGGGATGTTTCTAAAATCATTGGAGAACTTCAAAAATTTGTTGGGAAAGAAATGGAAGTTAAAGTTCTTGATTTAGATTCAAAACAAGGAAAATTGATTTTATCAGAAAAAGCCAAAAAAGATGGGAGAATAAAAGAAATTTTAAAAAATTATAAAGTCGGTGATGTGGTTAAAGGAGAAATCACCGGTATCACCGACTTTGGAGCTTTTATGAAGTTCCCCGCCGAATCTTCAGCTACCGAAGCGTTAGCTGAGGTGGAGAAAAAGGAATCTTCTTCGACTCAGACTTATAAAGGGCAAGAATTAGAAATAACTTGTCCTGAATTTATCGAGGGGTTGATACATATATCCGAATTGGACTGGCAACTGATCGAAAATCCGGCTAATGTTGTAAAAGTGGGGGAAAAAGTTAAGGCAAAAATTATTTCTATTTCCGATAATAAAGTTTCCCTGTCTTTGAAAGCCCTAAAAAAAGATCCCTGGAAAGATATTGAAAAAGAATATAAAAAAGGAGATGTGATTGAAGGTAAAGTAACCAAATTTTATCATTACGGAGTCTTTGTTCAAATTACTCCAAAAATTCAAGGACTTTGCCATATTTCCGAATTTGGAACCAAAACAAAAATGGAAGAAGCCTTAAAAATAAGCGAAAAATACAAATTTCAAATCCTTTCCATTAATTCTGTTGAACACCGAATAAGTTTAAAATTGGTTGATTAGCGTCTTTTTACCCCAAAAAACCTTATTGCTCCTCAATGTATAAGGTTTTTTAATTCTTGATTTTTGAAAATTTTTTTGTTAATCTTAAATAGGCGAAGAGGACTTCGACCGTCGAGTCAAAGACGAGACGAAAGAAGAAAAACTTTTCTTCGCCCTCTTTTTCACCTACCCGAGTCACAGCGAAGGGTAGAGAAGAACGAATGTTCTTCGATTCGCTTCTATAGGGCGAAGAAGGATTCGCCCTCTTCTTCCACCTCGTTCCCATAAATGGGAACTCGGTAATGGAAGCTCGGTATATAATGAAAAATTTGACGAAAAATTTCATAATTATTCTGTTGATTTTTCTGGTAATTTCCAGTATTTTTACCTTATTTTCAGATCCTTTTGAAAAGAAAAAAGAATTGTCTTTAACTCAAGTTGTTGAAAAAATTAATCAGGGTGAAATAAAAAAGATTACGGTTTTGAACAATGATCTTGAAATAATTTATCAAGATGAAACGAAAGCTTTTTCCGTAAAAGAGGCAGAAACCGCTCTTTCCCAATCTTTAATAAATTACGGTGTAACTCAAGAAAAGTTAAAAACACTTGAAATTGAAACAAAAGAAAAAAAAGATGTTTGGACCTGGTTAATGCCCATATTATTTATTCTTCCCCTTTTAGTTTTTGGGTTCTTCTTCTGGATGATTTTCCGACAAGCAAAAGGAGGAGCAATGCAGGCTTTTGATTTTACAAAAGCCAAAGCTCGGCTTTTTGGAGCCGAAGGCCATTCCAAAGAAAAAATTACCTTTAAAGATGTGGCCGGCTTGAAAGAAGCCAAAGAAGAATTAAAAGAAGTGGTAGATTTTTTGAAAAATCCTAAAAAATTCTTAGCGATGGGCGCCAGAATTCCCAGAGGAGTTCTGCTCTTGGGACCAAGTGGAGTTGGCAAAACCTTATTGGCAAGAGCAGTGGCAGGGGAAGCTAATGTTCCTTTCTTTCATACTTCCGGATCGACTTTTGTTGAACTTTTCGTTGGCGTTGGGGCAAGCAGAGTAAGAGATTTATTTGCTACTGCCAAAAAGGTAACTCCGGCTATTTTGTTTATTGATGAGTTAGATGCTATTGGTCGAGTTCGAGGATCGGGAATTGGTGGTGGCCACGACGAAAGAGAACAGACCCTAAATCAAATTTTAGTGGAAATGGATGGTTTTGAAAGAGATACCAATGTGATAGTTATAAGCGCTACAAATAGGGGAGATATATTGGACCCTGCTCTTTTGCGACCGGGAAGATTTGATCGAAAAGTGGTTTTGGATATACCTGATATTAATGATAGGGAAGAAATTTTAAAAATTCATTGTCGGGGAAAACCTTTGGCTTTAAATATTAATTTGCGAGAGATGGCTGAAAGAACTCCGGGTTTTACCGGAGCAGATTTGGCTAATACAGTTAATGAAGCAGCCATTTTGGCTGCCAGAAGAAACAAACAGCAGATTTTTCAACAAGAGCTTTTAGAATCAATTGAAAAGGTTTTATTGGGACCGGAAAGAAAAAGTCATGTTTTGTCAAAAAAAGAAAAGGAAATTGCTGCCTATCACGAAGCCGGCCATGCTCTGGTTTCTGCTTCTCTACCGGGAACGGAACCTATTAGAAAAATATCCATTGTTGCCCGAGGATTAGCGGCAGGTTATACGATTAAAATGCCCACGGAAGAAAAGAGCATTAAAACAAAATCGGAATTCCTTTCAGAAATGGCAACTTTACTGGCAGGTTTCTGCTCCGAGAAAATAAAATTCAGAGAAATAACTACCGGAGCATCAAATGACCTGGAAAGAGCCTCTCAATTAGCCAGAAAAATGGTCAAAGAATACGGCATGTCTTCTTTGGGGCCGATTTCTTTTGGAGAAAAGGAAGAATTGGCATTCTTGGGAAAAGAAATTTCAGAACAAAGAAATTATTCTGAAAAGATAGCCAGCCAAATTGACAAAGAAGTGAAAAAATTCATTAAAGACGCAGAAAATCAGGCAAGAAAGATTTTGACGAAGAAAAAAAGATTGCTTGAAAAAATTGCCAAAACTTTAATTGAGAAAGAAACCATTGAAAGGGAAGAATTTGAAAATTTAATAAAACCGCCTTCATCAAAGCTTAAAATTACAAAAGCAAAATCGCCAACAAAACGAGAAAAACCAACGAAATTAAAAATCAAAGTAATATAATCAAATGCGCACGTAGCTCAGTGGCAGTAGCAGGGTCCTTATAAGGCCAAGGTCGCAGGTTCGAGTCCTGCCGTGCGCACCAGGGGCGGTTAGCTCAGTTGGTTAGAGCGCTTCACTGACATTGAAGAGGTTCAGAGGTTCAAGTCCTCTACCGCCCATATGAAGTTTAATATTATTTACGAAGACGAAAATTTGCTGGTCATAGACAAGCCAGCAGGAATAAACTCCGATGATTTTCAAAAAAGAGTTCACAGATTAGATAAAGATACTTCAGGAATACTTTTAATAGCAAAAAGTGGCAAGGCCTTAGAGTTTTTCCAAAAGCAATTCAAAGAGAGAAGAGTCAAGAAGAAATATTTGGCTTTAATAGTCGGCAATCTTAAAAATAAAGAAGGGGTAATTGAAACTTTAATCGGGCGCTCAACCGGAGACAGAAAAAAACAAAAAGTATATCTAGCCCATGAACCCGGTTCTCAAGGAAAAAGAAAGGCAATTACTAAATATAAAGTATTGCAAAGATTTAAAGATTATGATTTGATTGAGGTTGAACTCAAGACCGGCCGAAAGCACCAAATCAGAACCCATTTTGCTCATCTCGGCCATCCGATTGCCGGAGATAAAATGTACGGATTCAAAAATCAGCCTGCGCCCAAAGAATTAAAAAGACATTTTTTACACTCTCATCGTTTAAAGATAAATTTGCCAAATGGTCGAGAAAAAGAATTTAAATCAGAATTGCCCAATGATTTAAAAAAAATATTAAAGAATCTAAAACTCTAAAAAGTTTCGTAAATTTCTAACGAAATTCACTCACTAAAATGACTTCAAAATTAGAAACGTTCACCAAAACTCAACTTAAGCAAGGTTTGCCCGATATTCGTTCGGGTGATACGATTAGAATTCACCAAAAAATGAAAAAAGAAGCTTTGAAAAAAGACAAATCTTCTAAAGAACAGGAAGAAAAAGAAAGAATCCATGTTTTTGAAGGTCAGGTAATAGCCAAAAAACACGGCAAAGGAATTACCTCAACTATTACTGTCAGAAAAGTAATTTCCGGAGTTGGAGTTGAAAGAATCTTTCCCGTTCACTCGCCGATTATTGATAAAATTGAAGTGATTAAACGAGGAAAAGCAAGAAGAGCAAAGCTTTATTATTTAAGAAAAGCTAAGGGAAGAAAGACAAAATTGAAGAGAGAGGAAGCTATTATGAAAGAATAATAAGCCCGGGTGGTGGAATTGTTATAGGCGCGGGTGCTGTAATTGGTAGCCAGGCTAGCTTGAGGTGCTAGTGTCCTTATGGACGTGGAGGTTCAAGTCCTCTCCCGCGCACTGGACGGTTAGCTCAATGGCAGAGCATCGCGTTTACATCGCGGAGGTTACAGGTTCAAATCCTGTACCGTCCACAGATTGTAGGTCTACCGCGTAGTTTCCCGCTTTAGCGGGATACTTCCGGGTTCAAGTCCTGACGCACCCACCCATTTGAAAAAAAGATTTTTAATTAAAATTAAAAGCGGGCCGCGGTAGCTCATGCAGTAGAGCGCATCTCTGAAAAAGATGAGGTAGCCGGCGCACGTCCGGCCCGCGGCACAAGAATTAATGCGGGTGTAGCACAATGGTAGTGCATCTGGTTGCCAATCAGAGCACGTGGGTTCGATTCCCATCACCCGCTCAAGCGATAGCACAGAGCAAAGAAGAGATTTATCTCTTCGCCACTCAAAGAGATGAATTTCTTTTCGCCTTTCGTCTCTGTTTAAGCAGGGGTCCGGAGCTTGACATCTTCCATGAATAGGTTATTATGATGAAATCCCGTAAAACGGGATTTTAAAATGGATATTAACTCTAAATTCCCCGCTTTATCGGGTAATAAAACAAAAATTTCCCTCTTTTTCTTCATCGGTCTGATAATTTTAATTGTTGGAATGCCTTTTTTGGCTTTGCCTATTAAAAAAAGCGAAGCCGAGTTGTTTTTGGAGGAAAATCTTTTCGCTCAAGAAAAATTGCTACTTTTTAACGAAAACACTTTGATTTCGGCTTCTGATCCATCTAATCCGGAACTCAAAATCGTCAAAAAACTTCTGGTAATTATTACCGCTTACTCCAGCACGCCCTGGGAAACTGATGGCAACCCTTTTATTACTGCTGCCGGAACTGAAGTAAGAGATGGAATTGTAGCTAATAATAAATATTCTTTTGGTACAAAGGTTAGATTTCCTGAGATTTATGGAGATAAAATTTTTGTAATTGAGGACCGGATGCACTGGAGAAAAGAAGATTATCATTTTGACATCTGGTTTCCTTCTTATTGGGAAGCCCTCAACTTTGGAACTAAAAGAACGTATATAGAAGTTCTGGAAGGATAAAATTAAATAATTCACGATTGTAAACTGTTTCAAATTTAAAATCCGGCCATTGGAGCCGGATTTTTGGTGCCCGGGGAGGGACTCGAACCCTCACGGGAATAAATCCCAATTGATTTTAAGTCAATTTTGTCTACCAGTTCCAACACCCGGGCAAATTTGAGGCCAGGATGGGATTTGCACCCATGTATATTGGTTTTGCAGACCAATGCCTTACTACTTGGCTACCTGGCCCTATTTGTATAAAATTCGCATATAATTCGCATCCTAATTCGTGTGGATTATATTCTATTTCTTTTCTTTTTTCAATTTTTCCAGAATTTCCTCAACTCTACCTGCCATTATCGTGTCTTTCTCTTTAGCAAAATAAATCCTGGGAACCGGCCTCATATTTAATCTATGATTTAATTCTTGCTGCAGCCGATAAATTTGCTTGTTCAAAATTTGAAAAACGCTCTCGGTTTTATTTTCGGGTATTACGCCGATATATACTTTGCTTTCGTTTAGATTAGGAGTTGTTTCAACTCTGGTTAAGGTCACCAAAACGCCCGATAAAAACTTAACTTCCCTTAGAATAATTTGCGATAACTCCTTTTTAATTAACTGATTAACGCGGGCAAGACGATTAGACACAGTAGGTTTGAAGATTAAAAATTTTACAACTAGCCTTTTTTCTTTTCTTCTGTGTAAAACAACAAAATATCTCCTTCTTCAATTATTACATCTCCCTCAAATAAAATCCCGCATTCTTCTCCTTTTGAGATTAAAACTGCATTTTTTTTGTTTCTTTGGAGGTTAATCATTTTTCCTTGTCCAATCTTCTCTTCTGTCCTCCCTCCACCTGCGTCGCGGGCAGGTCTAAAAACTTCGATCAGAGCTCCTTTTTTTATCTCCCCCTCTGTTACTCTACCACCAATAATCTGGCGGTTTTTTTCTGTTAGAAATTTAGCTAAAACTTTTACTTTTCCAAAATCCGTCCTCAATTCTTTCGGTTCAACAATTTTTTCCATTATTTTACGCACTCTCTCGACCAAATCATAAATAACTTCAAAAATTATTATCTTAACTTTTTCCCGCTCGGCCATCTTTTTAGCAATAAAATCCATCTTCACCCTAAAGCCCAAAATTGTTGCTCTGCTGCTGAGAGCTAATTTAATATCGGATTCGTTAATGTTGCCTGTTTCTGATTTTAGAATCTTTAAAAAAATCTTTTCTTGCGGAAAAGAGTTTAAAATTCCTTCCATAGCTTCGGCAGATCCCAAAACATCGGTTTTTAAAATTAAATTTAAAACCTTTTGTTGATCAGTTGCCTCTAAAACTTCCGAAGCTTTTCCTTTTTCTTCCCGAGCGACAGCGAAGGGGGAAGAAGAAGATTTATCTTCTCCGCCCTTTGAAGTTTTAATATAATTTTCAGCGCTTGCCAAATCCGGAAAAACCTTAAATTTCTCACCAACTCCAGGAGCTTGATTAAAACCGAAAATAATCACGGGGTCTGAAGGAAGTGCCTTTTGAACGGAAGTTTTTTGAAAATTTTCTATGTTTTTAATTCTGACAGAAGCTGAATTTGTGCCAACCGTATCTCCTATTTTCAAGTGGCCGTCGGTTAAAAGCAAGGTGGCGGTAGGGCCTCTTAAATTGTCCAAATACGATTCAATGACCAGGCCTTCCCCCGGTTTTTGAGAATCGGCTTTTAATTCCTCCATTTCTGCTACCAATAAAATTAATTCTAAAAGTTCGGGGATACCCTTTTTGGTTTTAGCTGAAATTTCAAGCGAAGGAACCTTACCTCCCAATGACTCAACTAAAAAACCTTCTTGAGATAATTCTCTTTTTGCTTTTTCCGGATTGGCTTCAGGCTTGTCAATTTTATTTAAAGCAATTATTACCGGAATTCCGGCTTTTTTAATATGTGAGATTGCTTCTTTTGTTTGAGACTTTACTCCTTCTGCCGCATCAATAACTAAAATTGCGATATCAGCCACTTTCGCTCCCCTGGAGCGCATTTGAGAAAAAGCCTCATGGCCCGGCGTATCAAGAAAAGTGATTTTTTTACCCTGATGTTCAATCTGGTAAGCCCCGATATGTTGAGTAATACCTCCGGTTTCTTTCTCTAAAATTTTAAAATCCTTTATGGCGGTAAGGAGAGAGGTCTTCCCATGATCAATATGTCCCAGAACCACCACGATTGGCGGTCGAAGAAGATAAATCTTCTTCTCCGCCCCTCGCTGCGGCTCGGGAGGTCGAAGAGGATAAATTCTCTTCTTCCCCTCTTGCTGCGGCTCAGGTGGCCGAGTTGTTGTTTTTTGATTCTTCATCATATCTATTACTACTACTTTTTTCTGCCATTTCAATTGCTTTTATTTCTTCCTGAGAAAACGCGTATTGAGATTTTCCATTTTTTATTGGTTTTCCGTAGACTCTGTTTCCCTCTCTCGTATAAAAACTGGTAATCACCAAACCGTCATCGTTTCCATCAAGCAAAGCAATAGAAAAGCTTTGGTCTCCGCCAACTTCGGAAAAAGGATTGAATCTTATAATTCCAACCTTCTGAACCGAAAACTGGTGTTCTTTCTTTAAATTCTCAAATTCTAGAGAAAGTTTATCAAAACTGCCTTCTAAAACCTTAAATTGCTCTAAAATTTCTTTTAAGTCTTTTGGCTCTTTTTTTTGTTTTTTAAAAAAATTAAACATTGAAAATTGAAATGAATTAAAAATTCATTGAACATATTGGTAACACTGCGGAGGGTGCAGGACTCGAACCTGCAAGGGATTGCTCCCACTGGTTTTCGAAACCAGCCGAATAGCCATTATCGCAACCCTCCTTTTTATGGACCTACGGGGACTCGAACCCCGGACTCGTCCATGCCATGGACGCGTGTTACCACTATACCATAGGCCCAAGAATGGAAAGGGGGCGCTCTCTCCTCTAAGCTACAGGCCCCTATTTGTTTATTTGTGTCCCTGGAAGGAATCGAACCTTCATTTAGGGTTTAGGAAACCCTCGTCCTATCCGTTGAACGACGGGGACAAATAATAATTTTCAATTATTAAGGTTATCATAATTTTTGCTTGTTGACAATCATTTACCGAGCGGAGCGAAGGTGAAGAAGAGAGCTTGTCTCTCTTCGCCTTTGATGATAAAATAAAAAAATGGAAAAGTCACCAATTATTGAAATTGTTAAAAGGGCTTGTCCGGCAGTAGTCACCATTGTTATTTCCCGCGACCTTCCCAAAATAGAGGGATTTTATTTTTTTCCTTATGGCAGCCAAGAATTTGTTGTTCCTAAAATGAAAAAAGGCAAAAGAGAAAAAACAAAAATCGGAGGTGGCTCTGGTTTTATTGTCTACCCCGATGGTTATATTATCACTTCAAACCATGTTGTTGCCGAAAGAGATGCGGATTATACCGTTATTTATGAACCAAACAAAACTTATCCGGCTAAAGTAATCTCTCGAGATCCAATTAATGACGTGGCTATTTTAAAGATAAACATTAAAAATTTTCCTTATTTAGAATTAGGAGATTCGGATAAAATTGAACTGGGAGAAACCGTAATTGCTATTGGCAACGCTCTTGGCGAATTCCACGACACGGTAAGCACCGGAGTGGTTTCCGGGTTATCGCGCTATATCACTGCTTTTTCTGGCTTATCCAGGCAAGCAGAAATGCTAAGGGGTTTAATCCAAACCGATGCCGCTATTAACCCGGGAAATTCCGGCGGTCCCTTGGTCAATATTGAAGGAAAAGTAATCGGCATCAATACGGCGACCGTAATGGGCGCTCAAAACATTGGTTTCGCTATTCCGATTAATTATGCCAAAAAAGATTTGGAAGAAGTTAAAAAATACGGAAAGATAAAGAGACCATTTTTGGGAGTAAAATATATTATTTTGAACAAAGAAATTGCAGATAAGGATAAGTTACCGGTGGATTACGGCGCCTTAATTGTCAGAGAGGTCCTGGGAGAATCAGCCATAATCACAGGAGGCGCTGCTGAAAAAGCCGGTTTAAAAGAGTTTGATATAATTTTAGAATGCCAAGGAGAAAAAATTACCGAAGAAAATCCGCTCTCGCATATTCTCCAAAAATGCGAAGTTAATCAAGAAATTTCTTTAAAAGTTCTTAGAGCCGGCAAAGAAATAAATCTAAAAGCAAAACTGGAAGAGAAGAAATAAATGAAACGGGGCCGAGAAGCGTTTCATTATATTAAACAAAAAAAACAGCTTTGAAGGCTGTTTTTTGATTAGATTACTCGAGAAATTTTTTGGGGGATCGACGGAATTTGCATCCGTACCGAGGACTCCACAGATCCTAGTGCTACTATTACACCACGATCCCCATATCTTATTTCATATTTAATGCCCTCGGCAGGACTCGAACCTACACTCTTGGCCTTAGAAGGGCCCTGCTTTATCCAATTAAGCTACGAGGGCGATTTTTAACGGTTATATTCTATCTCAAATTATTTTTTAGTCAACTTTAAAGGGGTCGGGATATTCTTTGATATCGGCCTCCAAGAATTTTTCGTTTCTTTTTTGCCATTCCTCTAAAACTTTTTGCTGGCTTTCCATGTCAAGTTTCAATAGTTTTTCTTCCTCTATGGTTTCATCGGAAATTTCGGTTAAAAAAACATAGGAATAATAAAAAACAGCCAATCCCAAAAGAAAAACGACAAAAAATAACCCTAAAAAAGTCAAAAAACTTTTTTCTGCCAAAATTCTTGGCAGATTTTTTAAAGATTTTTTAATTTTTTTAAATTTTATTTTAAGCATCGAAATAAATTGAAAATTTATTGAAGATTGAAATGAATTGAAAATTCATTGATTATTTTATTTAACAAAAACTTTGACGGAAAAATTAGCCCTAACATTATCTGAAACAATGTCATTATCTCCTGTTAATTTACTGATGCTTACATTTTGTACTTCAACCAAATAGAGACCATTTTCTAATTTTTCTAAAAATTTTAAAAAATTAGTAAAAGAACCGGTAGAAGTTATTTGAAAAGTAAGAAAGGGCCAAAAATCCTTTTCCATTTTTTTGTCGGAGGTAGGCAGGATTTCAATTTTAAGCTGAGATTTTTCAGAAGTTTTTTCCAAAAAACTAATAAATTCTACCGGGACCCCCGAATCAACAAACAAGTTGTCAATTTCTTTTAAAAAATGTTGAAGTTCTGCGTACAAAACTTTGAATTTTTCAAGATTTGTAATTTTTTCCTCCAAGGCGACAAATTTTTCTTTTTGAACAATTAATTCTTTGGAATTATTTTTTATCCCGCGAAAAAGAGGAAAAATAACAAAAACAATTATTAGAATAATTAAAAGCGAAAAAATTATTAACGTTAAATAGATTTTCTTCTTTATTGCCATTTTATTTTGAAAGTAACCCTAAAGTTGATATCTGTTGGTTTCACCCAATTGGCTGGCGGAAAATAAACTTCTTCAAAAATTTCTTTTTTTTCTAAATTTTCTTTAAACAAAAGTAGGTCTTCTCGAGTGGGAGAAAAACCGACCAGAATACATTCTACTTCTTTTTCTTTTACAGTTTTCGGATCAATTGATAAATTGGTCAGATAGATTTCTGAAGGAATAGTTTCTGAAATTTCTTCTAAAATTTTTGTTGCGTTAAACCAATCCTGATAGAAAGAATCTAAGCGTGAGAGAGTTTCGTTAAAAGTTATTAAATTTTGCTGAAGAGTCTGCATTTGGGAAGTTTCAAATTCTTTCTCTCTTTGTTCATAAATAATTTTTTGAAAATTAATTTCTCCGGAAATAAAAATGTTTATTGAATATAAAATTAAAACAAAACAAACAAAAATTACTAATATATTAATCCCTAAAATCATAACAATCTTCCAGTTTTCTTCCTGTAAAAGTTCTTCTTTGTTTTGGTGCGGTAAAAGATTAATCATATATGCCACGGAGGGCTAGTCCTAGGGCAGTAGTGTAGCCCAAAGATTCTTCTTTTTCATAAATTAACATTTGCTCTTTGGGTTGGACGGTGGGAGGCAAAATATTTATCCAGGGATTGCCAATTTCAACCGGGATTTTTAATTCAGACGAAAGAAAAGAAGTAAATCCCTTTAATTTAGCTCCGCCTCCGCAAATTAAAATTTTTTCTATTCCTTTACCGTTTGGCGGTAAGTGCTCGTGAAAAGCGTGGGTCTGATAATAATCAAGGTATTTTTTAATTTGCTCGGTTAAATCGGTTAAAGCAGGAATAAGAGATTCGAAAACCTCTTTTCCTATTTTTGTAGACTTTTCTTCCAGCCCATATTTTATTTTTAATTTTTCAGCTTTGATTAAATCGATTTTCATTGCTCGAGAGACAACTTCGGTAAAACTTTGGGAAGAAACAGGTATAGAAAAAGTAAATCTCACAGAGCAACCGGCAAAAATAATAAAAACGCTTCGGTTGGCGCCAAAATCAATTAAAAGAACGGGTCGGGTAGTAGTTTCATCTTTAATCAAAGCGCGGCTAATGGCTAAAGATTCAATTTCTAAAACAATTGGTTTGATATTTGCCTTTTTAAGGCAAGTTACGTAAGAATCAATTATTTTTTTTGGAAAAGCAGCAATTAAAACATCGAGGTGGTCCAAATGGTTACGCAAGGGAGAAATAATCTGATAATCCAAGTAAACTTCTTCAATTGGCAAGGGTATGTGATTTTCAGCTTCAAAAATTACGGCTGATTTTAAATCTTCCTCTGAAAGTCGGGGCATTTGAATTACTTGCAAAAAAGCTTTCTCTTCTGACAAAGAAACCACGGCATTTCTTGTTCCCAATTTTTCACCTTTTACCTCTCGCACCGCTTTTTTAATTATTTCTGCTAATTTGTCTTGGTCTCTAATTTCTCCTTTTTTAACTACTCTGGGCTTAATTTGAGTTTCGCCAAAAGAAGCCAAATCGAAAAACCGGCCATTTTTTTTAAGTTTTACAATTTTTAAAGATAAATCAGAGATGTCCAAACCAAAGGCTTGTTGTTTTAAACTAAGAAAATCAAACATTGAAATAAGTCGAAGAGATAAATCTCTTCTCCATCTTCGCTTCCTTCGGAAGCTAGATAATTAAAAATTCATTGAACATCGAATTAAATTGAAAATTTAATGAAGATCGAAATGAATCAAAGATTCATTGAACTCAAAGGTGAAATGAATCAAAGATTCATTGAACATCTTATAATAATTTTATTCTATTTCTTCCCAATTGACAATCTTAAAATCAGAAACAGTATAAGGCGTAAAAGGAGGAGGATTGTAAACTAAATTTGAATCAAAATAGCTTTCTCTTTTTAAATAACCGGAAACAACCTGACTTCCGGAAATCCATTGAGTTCCTACCCGGCCATTACTAATTATTGAACCATAAATTTCTAATTTTTCTCTCAGACAATAGGACGAATATTCAGCACAAGGATAGTGGTTTCTACCAAAAAAGCCGGTTTGGGCAACAAAAATTCCCCTCAATTCTATTACATTTGGAGAATAAAGGCCGATTAAGTTATTGTGCTGGGCAATAAGAAGTAAACCATCCAATTCGCTTCCCCTGACGTAACCGATATTCCCTTGCAACCAGACATTGGTTTCTTTGTTTGGGTCGATTAAATCAGCGGAAACAATAGTAATTTTCCCTTTTATCTTGCTCTCTACATTCTCCTTTCCCACCCAAAGTTCGTCTTCAAAAAAAATTAATCCGCAATCTTGGGAAATTTGATCATCATAGATAATGTTTTCAGTTTCTATTACCGGATCTCTGACTATGCATTTGCCCGCTTGGCATTCAGGACATTCCGGTTCACAGGTTCCACCATCACAAATTACCTTAGAACCAACAACCGTGCAGATTTTATCGAGCATTCTTGTACTCAAAACTTTCCAAACTTTTATATTATCTTCATTAATAACGATACGATAACCTTTTGCGCCAGAGGGACCAAAATATAATCCCTTACCTTCTTCTTTAGTTAATTTTTTCATCTGAGCTAAATCAGTGGTAATTCCAGCAAAATCAAAAGGCGGAACAGGAAATGAAAATAAGTCCGGTTTTGAATTTTGAGTAGTGGTAAATACTCCTGGGCAAACACAATTTTTGTCTTCAAGGTGGCAAGGATCACCACATTGACCAAGTCCCCATCCTTTTCCTGGAAATCCTTTTGGGCCGCAACCAAAAGAGGCGGTGCAAATCCATTCATTTTTGGCTGAAGTAACCAAAGATTGATTTTCTCCATCAAATCTGATTCCGCCATTTGAATGATATGGTCCTCTGATTTCATGGTCTGCTCCTATCCAGACATTGTCATTCAAAATATAAGAATATTTTGCCACCGATTCCCTGGCATATAAAACACTAATTTTTCTTTTTATTTGAGGATACTTATTGGTCCAGCCAGCAGAAGTTATTTTTCGAGAAGTAATTTGGTCACAAGCTAAAGCAGAAAGATCCTCTATTGAAAATTGACCGACAAAATTCCCGGCTGGGTCATAATAATCTTTTTGACCTTGGCAATTTTGTTCAATCTCATTGTTTAAGCACCATCTGTAATAATCAAGGCCAGCTTCAGCAATGTGTAAAGATTGGTTCCAGTTTAATCTTTGTTCGGCTTGTCTAAGTTGTAAAAGAATAAATCCTAAAAGACCGGAAAGCAGAAGCAAAAAGATCGCCCCAAAAACCAAAGTATAAGTTGTAATAATGCCTTTATTCATCTTTAAGATTGCGAAGTTGAACAGCCGACCTTAATTCAAAATCCTGAGGCGGCCGGTTTGGATCAATATTAACAATTAAATAAACTTCCATTACCTTAGTGTCTTTAAGCCGAGCAGGGGTCTCAATTAACTCTTGCCCATCTTGATCAAAATATCTAAAAATTGGCGGAACGTTACGGACATAAGAAGTTAAAATAGTAACTTCTTCTTGGTCTAAAGGATAAGTAATTTTCCCGCCCGATCCTGCCACCGGATTTATTACTCCTTTCTTAAGCTCATTGCCGGCTCCAATAACTTCTTCATTCCAGCTTAACTCAAAAATGGCTTTCATTGCGTGATTTGGTTCTTCCCAACTACATTGAGAATCAACATGGATAGTGGCATCAGCTAAAAATTGAATGGAATTGTCTTTTGTCAAATCGGTGACATCAAAAGTTTGGGTTCCTTGCCAGGTTACAGCACAATCTGTACAACCTGTCTGGCAAAGATTTTCTAATTTTACTCCATCAGCAAAAATTTCAACATATTCATTAGAAGCTCCCAAATCTCCTTCCACTGAAATTTTCACTTGGGTTGATTTTAAATTTCCTTTTAAAAAATTAGAAAAACTAACACTGCAAGTTCCGCCTTTGGTAAAAGTGACGCATTTTTGAGCTTGACTCCCAGAATCCACTGTCCCCAAAAAATACCTCAATCTTTCTGTTGCGCCATCTTTATCAATATCTGCAAAAAATATGAATTCTTTATCACCAGCATAAACAATTGGGTAGGAACCATCATCGCCTGGCCTTGCTTCCCTAATTTCTTTAACCATAGTTTCAATTCCTCTTCTGGCTTCATTTATGGCCATCGACTGCTGCCAAGTATACCCCTGAGTCCTGTAAGCCATAATAATGAAGGCGCTAACCACACCAAAAATAATAGTGAAAATGACAATAGTTACTATGGTTTCAATAAGAGTAAATCCTTTCATATACCAAGCTTCCGAAGGAAGTGAAGGTGAAGAAGAAGACGAAGTCCTCTTCGACTTTTGATTTTTGTCTGCCAGTTGGCGGATTAATCTTTGATTTTTCTTATTCCACTCTCTCAAGTCCCACTGTCTTTGTCGTATTGCCCGAAACAGAAACTTGACCCTCATAATCTAAACATCCTGGTGCCTGAACCTCTAAATTGTAAGTGGTAGCAGTCAAAGAAATAAAATAAGTTTGACCTTTCTCATTTGTATACTGAGTAGTATCATAACCTAATCCAGAATTAAACAATCTGACTGCGGCTGAAAATATGGGCTCTAAGGTCTCAATATTTTGAACAGTAACCAAAAGAGAATTTTCTGATTCCAAATATAAATTTACTTGCAAGATGGTGTCTGGTATCAAACCAATCGGCTGAGGCTCAGGATCAATCCCTACTAAATTTAAACTGGTTTCAGTATCAACAGAAAAAGTATAATTGTCCCATTCCAAACCCACAGTATCAATCTGACCCTGGTTAGTGGAAGCAGAATTTTGAGAATATTTATAAATCGGATTTTCATTAACATCATAGCCAATAAGTTTAGCTCCTCTTAAATTAAAAGTCACATTAGGAATTGGTGTGGCTTCAGAAGTAATCCAAGAAACCTGCCAATCGTAAAGAGTCGGAGTAGTGGTTATGGTGTTAGTTAAAAAATTGGCTCTGAGTTTAAGTTTTTGGTAGATAGCCGAATCTAATCCTGATAAATCCACTGGACTTTCGTCAAAGCCTATTGAATTACCCGGCAAGTCTGTATCTGAAATAAGCTCCCAACTGGTGTTGGTGGCATAATAAATCCGGTATTTCAAATCTGTATCAATTGGTTCTGAGTCTGTAAAAATAAATTCATTCCAATTCAGTAAATTTGTCGGCGAAATTTCAGTGGAAATTAAAAAACCGGAAGGATAATAACCCTCGGTAGTGGTAGCTAATTTTGCTTCTCCTCCAGCCACAACCACATTCTCCATTTCAAAAATCTTGCTGGTGTCTTGGAAAGAATCTGCCCAAATACTTTCTCCCCAAGGGGAAAAAGTATTTACTGAAAAAGCGCTAATTTTATCAATAGAGAAGCTAATTTCTGTAGTTTGCTTCTCTAAAATTATTGGGTGAGGCTTTATTGGAGTAGTAATTTCATCTGTGCCGTATGTTCTATCTGTGCAGTAACCGGTTTTAGAAACAAGTACTTTGTAAGTAGAAGTAGCTAAAGGAATATCTTTTTTGCCGCTGAGTGGCATATAAGAGGCAATCAATTCTCCGCTCACCTCTTCAAAAACTTCAATTAAAGGAGAGACAACCATTATGCCATAAGCGTCAAAAACCTTGACAGAAAGAATTCCTCCGGGCTGGGCTTCACAAGAAGCAATTTCTTCAAATTTATTTTTGGGAGCGATGTCTGTAACCATCTTTACTTCTCCTAAAAATCTTCCTCCCCAAGAAACTTTAATCTCGGCTCTTTTATAATCCAAATCACACTCATCTTCATCGCCAATTCCATCAGCTTCATCAGAAATGTATTCAATATTTCTTTTAACAAAATACTCTACATTGTTTAAAAAAATGTTCGTAGATGAGGCCAAAACTCCGACAGCAACAGGCAATTGTCCGTCTATAATACCTACTGATTCGTAGGGTAAATTTCTAATTTTTTCTATTTGCTCGTTAGCCAAAGCGGTTGCTGTAATTTTATTTTTTGCCTGCCCAACCGCTTTCATTCCTAACTGATATGCACTAAAAATTCCCATAAAGATAATGAGCACCAAAGCCGTGCCTACCATCACATCAATAAAAGTAAAACCTCTCTTTGAAAATTGAAAGTCAGAGAAGAAGATTTTCTTCTTTTCCACTTTCGCTAACACTTGGTAATTGAAAATTGAAAATTTCATTCGATAGCTTCCAGCATTGAATACATTGGCTGGATCATTGAAATAGCAAAAAAACCAATCGCCCCCCCAACGATAAGCATTAAAATTGGCTCAATAACAGAGGTTAAATTCTTTGTGGCATAGCCAATTTCTTCTTCAAAAAAAATAGCTAATTTAGCTAAAATATCCGATGTTTCACCAGTTTCTTCCCCAACTTTTATCATCTGCATAACGATTAAAGGATAAATTTCTTTATAAGGCGCCATAGCATCGGATAATTTTTCTCCCTTTTTAACTTTTTCAGCAACTTGCAAAAGTGCGGTTTTATAATGAATATTTCCCAAGATGCCGGCCACAATGTTTAAAGAGCTGACAATAGGAACGCCGGCAGAAATTAAAGAGCTTAAAGTTCTGACGGTATGGGCAGAGTTTGTTTTTTTTATCAAAGGAGAAATAATGGGAATTTTTAAAGTTATGGCATCTATCATTTCCTTGCCTCGTCTGGTTTTTAAAGCCAACCGGAAAAAAAATAAAAAAACCGCCATAATTAAAAGAACTAAAAACCATTTTTCGGCTAAAAAATTTCCCAGCCCAATTACCATTCTGGTAGTAAAAGGGAGTTCAATATTTAACTCTTCAAAGGTTTCAGCTAACTTTGGGACAACCATAACCAACATTAAAATCCCAATGCCAATCATGGCCGAAACAATTACTGCAGGATACATTAGAGCTCCTTTAATTTTTGATTTTAATTCATTCTCTTTTTCTATCTGCTGAGATAAAGTTCTTAAAACTTCCTCAAGATTACCGGTTTCTTCTCCTACTTTAATCATGCTTTGGAAAAGTTCAGAAAAAATATCGGGATGTGCCTTTAAAGAATCAGAAAAATTTTTTCCTTTGATAATTTCTTCGTTTATATTTAAAAGGGCTTTTTTAAATTTTTTGCTTTTAGTCTGGGAAGCTAAAGTTTCAAGGGCTCTTGGTAAAGGAAGACCGGCTGATATCATTACTTGAAGGTTTCTGGTAAACATCAATTTTTCGGTTAAAGAAACCCCCCCTAAAAAAGGCAAAGAGATTTTAAATTTTCTTTTTTTCTCAGCTGTCTCGAGTTCTGCTTTAATTAAAATAAAACCCTGTTCTCTTAAGGTTTTTGACAACTGTCTTTCGTCTTTAACTTCAGTAATCCCAGATTTTTCTTCTCCTTTTAAAGATTTGGCAGTATAAGAATATCTTGGCATAGCTACTTAGTAGTTGCTTAGCCGAATCGCAATGAAGGCAAAGAGGCAAGCCTCTTTTTCACCTTCACTTTCACTACGTGAAAGCTCGGTGGCTGAAGAAGAGATTTATCTCTTCGACTACCCGAGCCGCAGCGAGGGGCGAAGAAGAGGATTTATCCTCTTCGACTAGCTTAGAGCTAGGCAACCTATTCAACAATAACTCTCAAAACTTCTTCAATTGAAGTAATTCCTTGAGCGGCCTTAATAAAACCGTCTTCGATCATTGTCCTCATTCCTTCTTTTTGAGCCTGCTTTTGAACTTGGTCAGCATCAGCTTCTTTTATTATCAGTTCTTTTATGGTCTCTGTAACAGATAATACTTCGTAAATTCCAATTCTACCCTGATAACCATCCGGGCAATCTTTAGAGGATTTTGGTCGATAAAAGACGACATCTTTCAAGATCTGTTCTGGCTTTATTAGTTTTTCTTCTTTAAAAATTTTTAAAATCATGTCTAAATCGCAATATTTTTTTAAATTTTTTATTTCAGGCTCTTTAAAGGTGTATTTTTCTTTTTCTGGACACAACCTTCTAACCAATCTTTGAGCTAAAATAACGTCTAGGGTTGAAGAAATTAAAAATGGCTCCACCTTCATATCAATAAGACGGGGGAGAGCACCTGAAGCCGAAGTGGTATGTAAAGTTGATAAAACCAAATGACCGGTTAGAGCGGCATTTATAGCTAAGCCTGCGGTTTCATTGTCTCTAATCTCGCCAACCATAATAATATCCGGGTCCTGCCTGACTAAAGAGCGAAGGCCTGAAGCAAAAGTTAATCCAATTTTAGGATTAACCTGGGTTTGATTAATTCTCGGCATTCTGTATTCAATCGGATCTTCAACAGTACAAATATTTACCCCGAGAACATTTAAGATTTCCATCATTGAATAAAGAGTAGTGGTTTTTCCGCAGCCTGTTGGACCGGTTACCAGAATCATTCCAACCGGTTTTCTTAAATTATTTTGAACAGTTTCTAGAGCTTCTCCTCTCAATCCTATCTGCTCTAAGGTCAGGGCTTTGGCGGTTTCTGACAAAAGCCTCATGACAATTTTTTCTCCGTCAAAAACCGGCAAAATTGAAACGCGAATCGAATATTTGTAATCTTCGGCTTCAACTCGAAAACGACCGTCTTGAGGCAATCTATGTTCATCTAATTTTAAATTTGATAAAACTTTAATCCTGGCAACAACTCCAGAGGAAACTGTTTTTGGAAGAATCATGGCGTCTCGCAAAACGCCATCAATTCTGTATCTGACGATCACCTCTTTTTTTGTCGGCTCAATATGAATGTCAGAAGCCCTTTCCAAGATTGCGTGCTTCAAAAGGGTATCAACAATCCTCACCAACGGCAATTCTTCTGCTATTTTCTTTAGTTCTTCTTGATCTCCCATTTCTATTCCTGTCTCTTTTACCGTTTTAATTCCCTTGGCTTCTTTTTTAATTATTTCTCCGAATTCAGCTTCTAAGGTTTTTTGGTATTGCAAAAGAACATTTTTAATGCTTTCTGGCGTGGTCAATCTCGGTAAAATTCTTAAATCAGAAGTCTTTTTAATAAACTCAATCGTTCTTAGATCCTCCGGATCCAACATGGCAACTTCCAAGTCCTTTCCTTTTTTTCTAAAAGCGACGATATTATGAGATCTGGCAATGGGCTCGGGGATAATTTTTAACACTTCGTCTTCAATTTTTTCTTTTTCCAAATCAACAAAAGGAATGCCCAAAATATAAGCCTCCATTTTAATTAATTCCTCTTGAGAAATTAAGGCCTGGGAAACAAAAACATCTCCTATTTTTTGATTAGTTTTATTGGCAATATTTTCAGCTTCCTTAAACTGTGCTTCGGTGATCAATTTAGCGTCCAAAAGAAAAGCTTTTAATTGTTGTGGTTCTACTTTCATTGATTAGGTTTTAGGTGTTAGGAATTAGCTTTTTAGGAATTTTTCCAAAAACCTAAGAAGCTAAAACCTAAAACCCGATTATTCACCCAAAGCTTTTTTAATTTTTTCCAATATTTCTTCCAAGCTATAATTTGTTTTCACCAAATAAGTGGTGGCCCCTAGCTTCAAAGTTTTTTCCACATCTTCCAACCCTTCAAGGTTAGTTAAAACAATTACCGGAATATCTCTGGTTTCATTTTCTTCTTTCAGTTTTTTTAAAACATCAAAGCCGTGGATTTTTGGCAGAATTAAATCAAGTAAAATTAAATCTGGTTTTTTTTCTTTCGCCACTCTCAAACCTGTCTCACCATCTAAAGCAGAAATCATTTGATATCCCTCTTGGACTATGATTTCCCTAAAAGTCTTTTGAAGAACTGACTCGTCTTCGATAAATAAAATTGTCTTCATATACCGAGCCCGTTTCAACGGGCGAAGGTGGAGATGAAATTTTAATTTCATCGACCACCAAGGATTATTTTTTTATTTAATTGGAAGGACAAACCAGAAGGTCGACCCAATACCTTCTTGACTTTTAAAGCCCATTTTTCCTCCTGATTTTTCAATAATTGATTTGGCAATATATAAACCCAAGCCTGACCCCTCGGTTCGATGTCTTTTTATGTTAGCCGAGCGAAAAAACTTCTGAAAAATATATTTTTGATCATCTTTTGGAATGCCGATTCCGTTGTCCTTAACCTCAACATAAAGATTATCATTCTTTTTCTTTAAATCTATCTCTGCCTTTCCCCTTTCTTTAATATAGCGAATGGCATTATCCAGAAGATTTCCAATTACTAATTTAATCTGATCGGGGTCAACAATAATTTGAGGTAAATTTTCTTCTGAATCAAAACTTATTTCAACATTGGAAGCTTTAGAAAAAATCTCTACTTCTTTTATCACTTTTTCAATTAAACCCTGTAAAGAAATTCTTTCTTTTTTAAAAAAAAGTTTGCCTTGTTCGATTCTTGAAACGGTCAACAAGTCTGAAACCAGCTCCCTCATTCTTTCGCTGTTTTCTTTTAAGATTCTGAAATATTCTGCTTGTTTTTCAGAAACTGTGGAAATTCTTCCCGACATTAAAAGTTCGATAACCCATTTTAAATTAGAAAGAGGGGAGCGGAGTTGATGAGAAACAATACCAACAAACTCTGACTTCATTCTGTTGGCTTCGGCCAATCTTTCAAAACTTTGGGTAATGATGAAAGCAATGATAAACAAAAGAGTAGTTATAAAAATAACAACCAGAGCTATTATAAGAGGGTCCTCGATATATCTATTTCCTATGACATAAGTTGCTAAACTGGAAACAATGATAATACCTCCCATTATCAGAAAAAGAAACTGAGGGCACTGCCAAAGAGATAAGTTGTATCTCTGGCACCGTCTAATAATATTAAGTTGTTCAAGAATATTTTTAACAGCCATTAATTTAGCAAGTAAATTTCGTTAGAAATTTACGAAGCTTCTTAGATGAAATTTCGCAAAAATCTCATCATCTAAATTTTACCACAATTGAAAAAAAGTTGAAAACATGATAAATTCAAAAAGACGGGGTATAGTGTAACGGTAGCACGAGTCCTTTGGGAGGATTTAGTCTCGGTTCAAATCCGAGTACCCCGAATTGGCGGGTGTAACACAATGGCAGTGTGATAGCTTTCCAAGCTATTTATGTGGGTTCAATTCCCATCACCCGCTCAAGCGATAGCACAGAGCAAAAGAAAAGATTTATCTCTTACCGAGCTTCCATTTATGGAAGCGAAGGTGAAGAAGAGAACGAAGTTCTCTTCGCCTCGCCCGCTCCAGAATAGTCAGACACAAAAAGCGCCCTTTGGCGCTTTTTGTAATTTTCAATTATCAATTATCAATTATTTAGCGTGTTCAATTACTCTAAATTCTCTTATTACATTGACCTTAATTTCTCCGGGATACCTCAATTCCTCCTGAATCTGCTGGGCAATGGCTTTGGCTAAACTTTTTGCTTCCAAGTCATCAATCTCTTCCGGTTTGACAAAAACCCTAATCTCTCTGCCTGCTTGCAAAGCCCAGGCCTTTTCCACTCCCGAAAACCTCAAAGCAATTTTTTCTAATTCCTCCAACCTTTTCAAATAGTTTTCCAAAGTGTCTTTTCTTGCTCCGGGCCTGGCTCCGGATATTTGGTCAGCGACCTGAACTATTATTGATTCAAGGGTTTGATAAGGATATTCTTCATGATGGGATTTCATAGCATCAACCACTTTTTTTTCAACGCCGAATTTTTCTAAAATCTTAATTCCAATATCAACATGAGAGCCCTCAATTTGATGATCAACTGATTTTCCAATGTCGTGCAATAACCCGGCTTTTTTACAAACTGAAAAATCGGCTCCAATTTCTGAAGCCAAAGCTCCAGACAAATGGCTTACCTCAATTGAATGAAGCAGAGCGTTTTGGCCAAAGCTTGTTCTGAATTTTAATCTTCCCAATAATTGAATTATTTTGGGGTCAAGACCAATCACTCCCGTATCATAAACTGCTGTCTCTCCCGCCTCTTTAATCTGTTTTGAAATATCAACTTCCGCTTTCTGGACCTGCTCTTCAATTCTGGCTGGCTGTATCCTTCCATCTTGAATTAGTTTTTCCAAGGCGATTTTGGCGATTTGCCGGCGAACGGGGTCAAAACCGGAAATAACCACAGCTTCCGGGGTCTCATCAACAATAATTTCAACTCCGGTTAGTTTTTCCAAGGTTCTGATATTTCTTCCCTCTTTTCCGATAATCCTTCCTTTGATTTCTTCTGAGGGCAAGGTCAAAGAAGTAGTAGTAATCTCTTGGGCCTGATTAAGAGCGCACTTTTGAATGGCAATAGTTAATAATTCCTTTGCTTTTTCTTCGTATTTTTCCCAACCCTCCTTTTCAATCTTTCGTATTTTCTCCAATATTTCCTGCTGATACTCTTTTTCTGAATTCCGAAGCAATTCCTTTTTTGCTTCCTCTTTTGAAAGTTTGGCAACTCTTTCCAAGTTGTCTATTGCTTCCTGTCTCAAATTTTCCAGGCCTTCTTTAATGTCCCTAAGCTTTTCTACTTTAACTTCAAATTCCTTTTGGTTTCTTTCAAAAGCAGAAAGTTTTTGGTCCAAATTACTTTCTCTTTTTAATAGAAGACGCTCGGTTCTTAAAACCTCAAACCTCCGCTCGTCTATTTCTTTTTGGGCTGCCTCTGAAATCTGCTGGACTTTTTGTTTAGCGGTAGAGAAAATCGTTTCACTTTCTTGTTTTGCTTTGAGAACTTTTTTTTGAAGTTTGGCCTCTAAGGTGCCTGCCTGTTTTTTGGCAATTGATTGACGGGCATAGTAACCCAAAACAGAACCTGCTGCCAAGGCAATTATGCCTACGATAAGTGAGGTAAATTGATTCATAGTTTAAACTAAAATTTTGGTAGTCGAAGAGATAAATCTCTTCTTCACCCTTTATTATAATTTCATTATAATTCGGGTAATTGAACATAGATTTGATACTTTGGGTATCAAAATTATTCACCAAATTTCAGTGATTAATTTCTAGGCCCATTTTAATAAAAAAAGCTCTTCTTGTAAAGAGCGTCTGCTAACTAAATGACGGGAGGAGATAAAAATATTTATCTCCTCCTGAGATCAATTAAGGATCCCCTTGGATAGTAATATACCCTGTCAGGACAAAAACATCTGTATAGTTAACCTCACTCCCTAAAGCCGTTGCCCTTAATGGTGCCCTTAATGGTGGTACATATATTAATATTAAATTTTTATTTGTATCTATTAATTCTGTACCACATAATAAATAATCTTTTCCTTTTATAAGGCATAATTCTTTAATAACGAGTACAATCCTAGCCCCATATTTAAGATTATATAGATTATTTATATCTACTAAATAAATACGGCTATAGCCGACAAGCACCACTACTAATAGACACACACAAATCAATGAGATAATTGTCATCCTTTTCATCACAACTCATCCTCCTTTATTAAATATACATTCAATTGTTAAATTAAATCTGTCCTAATTATACATTTTTTAATTTATCTTGTCAAGCTCTTGTTAAACTTACAAAAAGAGAGGGCAAAATTTGTTGTCTCTTCTTGAAAGTAAGTAAAAATGTTATTAGTTATTCATCTAAAATCTGCAACTACCCATTTTCATACCGGAAAGAAACATCTAAAGTACACCTTTTGCACTCAATGGTTTCGCTAATGACGCATCTACATGGTCAGCAACAATAATTCCTCTAATTCTACCTGTTTGAATATCTTGCTAAAATAGGAACCGGTTCGCATTTTTCAGCTTCAGTAATCAAAATATTTATTGTATCCATTTTGCCTTGATTGTAAGCGTTTGACATCTGGACGTTTTTGAAATCGCTCCAGATGTCCCAAATGAATATCATTTATAAAAACTAATTACTCTATATTAAAAGAAATTTCTCTGCCATCTTTCCATTCAGCTATTTCAGCGTTTTTTACACTATATTTCTTTATTTCATTTATTAATGTTTCTTCCGCATTTTTAATAGCTTCTTCTAAATTAGAAGCTTTAACCCACCCTAAAACCTCGAAATGCTCTTGGCTTTCATAGATCACAATATAATCTTTTTCATCTGTTTTAAGAGTAAATTTTTTTGCCATTTTAATTTTTAATTCATTTTATTTTTAATTGGTTTGAACTCATTTCTTCCAAAATTCTCCAAGTATCTAAAATGAATACCAAGACAATATTCTTTATAAAGACAATTATCACGAGATTTTAAAAAGGAAACTTCATTGTCTGGCAAGGTTCTATGTATGTATTTCCAATATTTAGAATCAAGCGTACATAAAGGAAAATGATAGAAACGGAATTCTTTAAATTTCTGAATCCATTTGGCTATTTTTGATATAAATTTTTGAAACTGACTGTAGGTAAGACCGACAATTTTAAAATTATCTCCTGCTTGTTCTTCCATTTCCATAAAAATAACCACTATTCTGTCTGCTTGAGGGAAATCTTCTTTTATAAATTTTAATATTTTTTCAATATATTGATAAGTAAGTCTAGTGATAATAATCCTTAACTCTAATTCGTGAAGACTGAGATTTCTATATTTCAAAATATTTTCTATCCCTTTTACAGTTTGCAAAAAACTTCCCAAGGTTCTGGTAATAGTATCGTGAGTTTTCGGGTCAAATCCATGTAAAAATATATAAATATTCACTCTTCCAAATGACAAAACTTTTTTAGTGAAAGAAGGATAACAAAATCTACTTCCGTTGATATCTAATTCTATTATTACTTCAGGAAATTTTTTTCTAATAAAAGAAAGTATTCCAAAAAAATCCGGATGAATAGTCGGTTCTCCGCCCGTTAAAATGATTTTATCATCAATTAAATTGCCTTTATTATCGAAAATTCTCATTCTGCTAATTTTTTTTAAGTTCGCTAAAACTGTAATCCTTATAGGGATCTTTAGCTTGAAATTCAGTCTGATTAGTACACATAATACATCTACTATTACATTTGTTCCAAATACAAATTACTGGGATAGCTTAGGATAAAGTTTATAAAAAGTATAACTTTTAATGTTCTCTTCTCCAACAGCTGGTTTTATGGTATTTATTCTTTTCTTGTCTACGTTGCTAACATTTGCTAGCAATGGGAAAAAATTTAAATAAGAACTTATTAATTTTACAGATACCTCTTTTTCTGAATAGGTTAGATAAGGTACTGCATTATATTTATTTTTAATTTTTTTGCAATCTTCTACAAATTCAGGGAAAACTGGAGACCCTTTTTCGCAATAAAAATCTTCAAAAAAGAGTACGCAGTCAGTCTTATACCCTTGATGGGAAAGAAAAACATTTTTATCCTCTTTAATTTCAAGGCTAAGTTCTTCCTGAGAAGGAAATATAATATTATAACGATTTTCTAAAAATTGCGAATTCAAAAAAGAACTGAGTTGAATGGCTCGTAAATCAGTGGTTGCTGAAATCATTTCCGGCACATTAGTCACAATAACACAGTTCGAAGGAATTTCATTCTGGGCCATTTCCGGAATTTTTGTCTCTAAAATAGCTTCTATTTCCGCAAGATTATAGATTATTCCCTTTCCAATAAAAAAGGAAAATAAGAATAGAAGAATGGAAACAAAAAATATAGTTAGGTTATTAGAATTAAATTTTCCAGATAACTTTTTGCAGATAATATAAATACCAACCCCGGCAAATATTGAAGTTATAGGGTAAAAACTTAAAAGAAACCGAGATTCCCATCCTAATGTTGGCCAAGAACAAAAATAGATGAAGAAAAGAGAAAAGAACCAAATTAGTAAAAAAAGCAGTTTTTGACGTTCTCTTTTAAACAGATAAATAATGCCTAAGATAAAAAGGAATGAAAAAACAAGAGGGTGATATTTATTAGTAAAAATATCTTTTCCCCAGGTTGAAAAATTATAGATTAGATTTGGCACAGACCAATTTTGAGTCAAAAGCTTTCCTCCTGATTCACGCTGAGCCCAATTAGTAAACAACTGAAAATCGAGAACTTGGATGAAACTAGGTAGAACAAAAATGCCGATGAGTAAAAATAAGAGTATATAAATTATCAAATTTTTTTTCCTAAAACAATCTAATTTTGTAAATTTTATCTTTCTAAATGAAAAATTCTTAAAAATTAATAGACCTATAAAAAATATTAAAAAATAGATATAGTTCTCCTGCCTAAACTGGGCTGCAAAAGCTAACGATATTAAGGAAAGACAAAATAGAGGTAGCGTTTTGTTTCTAAAATATAATGATGAAATAAATAGAGCAAAAGTTGCAAAAAAAATAGAAGAAATGTTCGCGATAGAAGAACCAGACCAAATTACATGAAGGGGTATTATTGAAAACAAAAAAGCTGACCACAAGGCAATTTTTTCTTTCTTGAAAAATGAAAAACCAATTAGAAAAATATTAAATATAGTCAAAGCTCCAAAAACAGATGAAGTATATAAAGCAGTCCAATTGCTTACCCCAAATAATTTAAAAAAGATAGCCAAAATAAAAGGCCACCCTACTCCTTTGGCATAATTCCCCTGGTCTAAAAAATTACTTTCAACTAATCGTTCTGCGGCTCCAATATGCCAGGCCTCGTCATAAAAGGTTCTTAAAAAATGAGGGATTAAAAATAATCTTAAGGCCAATGCTAAAAAGAAAATTAAAAAGAGAATTATCCAAGTTTTTCTTTTTATCTTTTTAAAAAATAATTTTAATTCTTCTCTATTAAGAAAAATAAGGATTAAAAGTAAAATAAAATTTACCAAAATCAAAAAAGGAATTTTATTATGCAAATTCAAGGTTAAACTATGAATAAATTGCTGGTTTATTATATCCATTTATTCTGTTCTATTCTTAGTTTTTTGATAACTAATTAATATCGAAAATAACTTTTTTTCATCTTTAATTTCTCCAATCATTGTTTCTTCTACTTCATAGAATTTTGCCTCTTTTTTTAACTCCCTCTGGGCACGATCCATTGCTTCTTCTAAATTAGAAGCTTTACCACCCTAAAACCTTGAAATGCTCTTGGCTGCAATAAGTTACGATATACTCTTTTTTAGTCTGATCTTTTTTCATAATTAATATTTATTATTAATATTGGTTTGATTTAAAAAACAACAACACCATAATCATTTAAGATGAATGTCAGTAAAACCAATTTATTATATGATTCTTACACGTTTTTGCAAAATTCATAACATCCTTTACATCTTTTACGCTACCCTACAATCTTTTCAATCGTTAGACTATAAGCCATGTCGATATTTTGGGAAGCATTTTGGATAATGGTTAATTAACTCATCATTAACTTAAAATTTTATCAAAAAATTACCGGTTTTGAAAAATCGTCTTTGTTACAAAATTAAATTCGTTTTTATTCTTCCCTACAACAGACAAACTACTGCCTCCTCTTATAACAACATTCCTTCACCCCACAATAGGAAAACAAAGATTAAATATAAAGAGGAGGCATCTAATTTTTACTATTTTGATAGTTTATTCTTTGATAACTTTCATTCGCAGAACAGAAAAAGTTTCTCTGTTTAAAATTTCTGTAATATCTTCACTCACTGTCACAATAATTGGAGATTTTTCTTCCAATACATCTACGTTAGCAGGAGTTAGTGGCTCATCCGGTCCTGATTTGCCAGTAAATATAAGAGTTTGGTCATCAATTAAAAATTTCCTCGTAATAGAGGGACTAGGAGGATTTTCAAAATTACCAACTAAATTCACGGAAACTATAATCTCCATCGGAGTTTTCTCCCTATCTATCTTTATTACAAACCCATGAAGCACAAATGGAGCTCCCAAAGATTTAAGATATCCTATTTCCTCTACTGGTTTTTCTCCCAATTCTAACGGTTTTTTGAAGAAAGAAGCTACATAAAAGCCAGCCATGAAAATCACAATAATTGCTCCAAAGATTCCCAAATAAATTATTAATTTATTTTGCATAAAATTCTTTATTTTTAATTTTTAATCTTCTCGACCTTTCTTGTATTATAAGAAATACGACCTTTCTTGTATTATAAGAAATATCGAAAAGCTTTGTCAATCAGTACGAGAAAAGAACTTTGGGTAAAAACTGAAATGATAGCAGATAGAAATAGAAACGGCGCAAAAGGAAGTGTTTTATAAATTTTTATCTCCAATTCTTCGCTGTTTTTAAAGAATTCTTTAATTAATTTTACCTGGTTTTTGCTCAATCCCCCAGCGTCCAAGGCTCCAAAATCTTCTTTAATCTTGTTTAGAAACATAGAGGACTCGTCTTTGGTAAGAATCATACCCTCCTTAATGTTTTTGATTTTTACTTTTTCTATTTCCCTTTTTTGAACATAAAGATTTAAAATATTTCTGGTTAAACCCACGAAAACCATAAAAACTAAAGAAACTCTCAGTAGATTTATTAAACGATCAAAAAATTCTCCTGAAAAAATAATTGAACAAATATAAGCCAAAATAACCCCGTAAAGAACCCAGTTTAGCCATTTTTTTTCTCTTCTTTTTTTATTAAAGCTTACAATTGTTAAAAGCAATAAAGCAAAAATAAAAAATGGATTGTTAAAAACTTCACTTATGGGAAAATGTTTTGTTAAAGGAAGAATAATTGATTGTAATATTATAAAAACAAAAACATAGTTTAAAAAAAGTTGAAACAAATATGATAAAAGCTGAAAAACTCTTTTAGTTTCTGGTAGTTTTAATTTTTTTATTCTATCCTTAGCTTTGTATAGTTCCTTTAAAGTTACTATTAACGCGCTAATAATTAACACAAGAAGAAGGGGAACAAATAAGTTCATTAATAAATTAAAAGAAGGAAAATGAAGTACGTAGCTTTTTGAATAAAAATCTAATGGAACCAAAAAGGCGTAAACAGAAAAAAGCTTCGCATCGCCAGCTGACCATAATTTAAAGTACCACAGCAAATACCCCGTTGAAAAAGCAATTGTTCCATTTAGGATTAATTTAAAAATATAAACCCTACCTTCCAGAAAAAAAAATATAAAAATGTAAAGGCAAAAAATATAAATAAAGCCTAGAATTATCCATTTATTAAAAATCTTACCGTATTTAATATCGGTGTAAGAACAGGATATCCCTACAATTGCAAGAGGAAGTAAGAATAAAAAATAAATTAAATTTAGGTCCATAAACTAATTTTTTTAATAATTTCTTTACCTCATTCATTAATCATATACGCAAACGATAAACAATAATTCACGCATATTCTAGGTTATATTAATATTTTATCGGCTTAAATTCTTCCCATCCAAAAATTTCTGGATAATCTCTCCACGGACCCTCGCAAATCTCATCATACTTGCATCTTTGACAGTTAGGACCTTTAGACTTTCCTTGAGTTTTTCTTACTTCGTTAAAGTTTTCAATTATTTTATTTGCATCATAAACGGTGGTAGTAGGAGTTTTATTTCCCGTTATATGGCTTTCATATCCTTTCATAAAACAATAAGTAATGGCCTCTGTTCTTGTCTCAACACCGGCATTAACCCCAATTTGTAGTCCTTCTTTCACATAAGATTCCACTTGCGAATATCTTGGTACAATCTCTTCAATTAGTTGTGGATTTTCCTGAATAATGGGATTAATGTGCATAAAGGCAAATTGAAAAAAATTAGGTTTTAAATCAATCATCATTTTTGCTATGTTGGGAATATCCTGATAATTGATTTTAGTTATTACGGTTTGGGTACCAATAATCTGGTTTAATTTTTTCAAATTTTTAATTCCTTTTAATGTTTGTTTAAAACTACCAGGTGAACGGGTTAAATAATCATGAATCTCTGAACACGAGCCATGAATTGCAGGATTAAAAACATCTACACCAGCTTTAATTAACTCTATACAATAATCTTTATATGCAAAAAGTCTTCCTTTTGCATATTTTACATAGTCAACAAGATTTTTTTGGATGGTTGGCTCTCCACCAGTAAATAATACGCTATCACAGTTATTTTTTTCTTTTTTTAATATATTTTTTACTTCTTCGGCGGTTTTATTCGGAAACTTGTTTCTTTTGTCACCTTGTATGCAAAACCGGCAAGAATTATTACACTGAAAGCCTATTTTAATATCAACTCTCTTGCTATTACTCATTTATCTTAATTATTATTTATTTCTAATATAAGAATTTAACTAAACCCTTAAATTTTCTTAATTTTTCCAGGCCCAAATTTATCGATATCATTGACAAAAAATCCATCACAATCGTTATAAGCTTTACAATTACTACAAATTTTAAGCTTTTTCTTCAATCTATACGAAGGAAGGTCCGGTATTGATGTTCTAACTTGTTCCGGCGGTTGGTTGTATTCACCTAAATTGGGAGGTGAACATTTACTAATAATATTTTTTGTGTTAAGTTCACCAAAAACACAAAAAGGTATTTCCATAAATTTAATTTCATCGTTAATTTTTAGAGCGTAATTATAGAGTTTTTTTAAATAAGGACCCAGATCCTTGAGGGGAATATAAAAAGAAATATCATCTTCTTGTATACAGGGAATTGAAAAGTAAAAGTCTTTTATTCCTAATTTGTTTACAAAATCAACTATATTCAAAAGATCGTTTTTGTTCTGCTTCATGATTAAGCAACTTATCTGGATTTCTATTTTAGAAGTTTTTTTTAGCAGATTTTTAATTCCGGTTACCACTTTGTTAAAACTGCCCGGTGTTCGAGTGACAGAATCATGAACTTTTGCGTTAGAGCCATAAATGGGAATTCTTAATTCGTCAACTCCTGATGACACTAATTTATTTAAAAAAGAAGGATCGGATAATTTGACTCC
>JAPLXL010000005.1 GCA_026396115.1 Candidatus Nealsoniibacteriota bacterium | reverse complement strand
TATAATTTCCGGCCGAAGAATAATCACAGAGGTCGGAAGCCGTATAAATAATATTGCCTGAGGTGATTGTTTTGTCCCAGCTTCCGTCATTTGTACAATCAAAGAAGTAAGTAATTTCTCCGCTGGCAGTTCCCGAGACCTCGGCAGTTAAATCAACATCATTTAACGGAGAACATCCGGAATTGGGATTGGCAGAGAGTGAAACGGAAAGGGTTAAACAATGATGTTCTTTTACTGAAACATTCATGGAATCAGAAGCGCTAGCTCCATAACTATCGGTAACGGTTAACGTACAAATAAAAGTGGTATTCCCCGAAACAATGGGGGTATAAAATATTGGTTGGGCAACATTTTTTTCGAATAAAGTTCCTCCATTACAGGTCCAGCGATAAGTTATTAAATCTCCATCAGGGTCGGAACCGGAACCTTCCAAAATCACTGATTCGGTTTCATAAACTTCTTTGTCAGGGCCGGCATTGGCAGTTGGTGGATGGTTTTGAGAAACATTGACCGTAACGGAATCCGAAGCCGAACCGCCGGAACCGGTACAGGTAATTGTATAAGTTTTTGAAGAAGTTAAATTGCCGGTTGATTCGGAACCTGAAATTGCTTTTGTTCCTGACCAGGCATTGGAAGCAGTACAGGAATTGGCATTGGTTGAGGTCCAGGTCAAAGCGGCAGCACTATTATATGAAATGGTGATTGGGCCGTCGGAATTGTTGGCTTTGATATCAACGGTGGGAAGACATTCCCTGAATTCAATATAAATATTATCTATACTATAAACTTCGCTTGTTCCGTCGGGTTTTTCCCCAAAAAATTTGGCGGTTAATTTATAAGTGCCAGCTATCGATTTAGTAATGCTCCAGGTATGGGAACAATCTTGAGCACCGGAACAATCAAAAGTATAAGTGTCTGCTCCATCGTTTACCATCAATTTTAATTGGACCATACCGTTATCATCCTGGCCTGTTAAAGTAACTGAAATATTCTGACCGCGACAAACCGAATAGGAAGAAACAGTAAGAGAGCCGGTTACCGGATCGTTTACTTCTTGAGTAACACAAGTTCCACTCTGGCAAACCTGGCCGCTTCCACAACTTTGAGGAGATGACCATTCAAAGCAGCAGTCAGAGTCATAATTGCCACAGGTTTGAGTGTAAGTAGAGTCAGAACATTTCTTCTCACCGATATAAGAACATTCGTCAGCGCAGGTGGGATTACAGGTAGGTGTATTTGTATACCACTGAGACCATTCATAACAGCAATCAGAGTCATAATTCCCGCAGATTCTATAGGAATCGCCTGATTCCTGGCGCTGACCAATATAAGCGCATTCGTCAGCGCAGGTGGGATTGCAAACAGCCGAAACAGTTAAGGCGATAGCTGGTCCTACCAAAAGAAAACCAGCCAAAAGAATTGGAAAGAGTTTTTTGTTTAATTTCATATTAAATTTATTTTGTTTTATTTTTTCCATAATAGTTGTATTATATATTATCTCTTTAAATATGTCAAGGGCAAAATTAAATTGTTAGATAATTGCATTATAAATTATTTCTCCAAAGATGTCAAGGGCAAAAATTAAAGAGGCAATTCTTTGATAAACTGCCTCTTTTTTTGTGTCAACTTTAGCTAAATTACTTAAATCACTATTTCTGTTATAGCAGCATCAGAAATTAATTCTTTGAGCTCTCCGTCTATAAGTAGGAAAGCCTTAACTTCTGCTTCTTTTATAACTACTACATTGACTATTATCCCATTGAGATATTTTACATATCCTAATGGAACATTCTCGTATCCTTCCAGCTGATGGAATTTATCTATCACCTCAGAAGGACTCATACAGCATCCCCATGGGCCAATCTTATCTAAGGCCCATTCAATATCAGCTTTTGAAGTCAGTTCGTAAGATTCTGACATCATCCATCTATACTCGGCCAAAGGAGTCCACTCTCTGGCTTTTTCTAACAAGTCGCAGAAAGCGATGGTCCCCAGGATCTGGGGATGGACTTCTTCCTGTGGACAAGTAGGACAACAGCATCCCCCTAATAACATAGCAGCAATAACAAAAATCATAACAATCCATACATTCTTCATTTTCTTTACCTCTCTTTCTTTTTTTATTTATTTTCTAATCTTTCCTTATTCAGTTTTTAATTTTGCCTCCACGGCAATTCGTCTTATATCTTTGCCTGGAGGCCAGCAACTGATTAATACTAACATATTATCAGAATTTGTCAAGGCATTCTCGGGAACCTCTTCTCCTTTCTCTAAAAAAATCTTTTTTATCACCGAATAAACATATTCCCGATGGTCAAAATAAACAAAAACCTCATCTCCTTCTTCTAATTCGTTAAGACGGCTAAAGACATCGTCATATTTTATATCTGGCCAATTAGGAGGAGCGCTGTGGCCCAAAATTATTGTTTGTCCTTTTTCCCCAGGCAGAACTGAATCTGGATAATGGACTACCCCATTGTCTAAAGTTTTATATACTTTATCTATATCTTCAACAAAAATTAGAGGAGCTGAAACTTCAATTTTAGGAATCTCTAAACTGTCCTCTTTTACCAGAGCCGTAGCGAAGGATGAAGAAGAGGATTTATCCTCTTCGCCTTCGTAGTAATCATCCCGGTCATCTTTTTGTATTTCTTTATCGCTTTTTTTGAAAAAATCGGACAATAAGCCCGAAACCGCCCTATAATTAAAAATCCAGGAAACCTCATTCCAATTAAAAATTACAAGGATTACCAAAAACAAAATAATAAAAACCTTCCAAAGTTTTTTAATTTCCATGCTATTCAATCCTAAAATTATGAGCAATTATTTGAATTATTATCAATTTATCCAAAAAGAGCAAAACAAACCACAAAGCCGAAAAGCCGATTGTTTTAAAAACAATGTCTTTGTGTTGAATTTCAAATTTGTGATAGATAAAAATGTCGCAAAAGACGGTAACGAACAAAGAGAGAATAATAAAAATCATAGAGCCGTAAATAATTCTTTGAATCAGGTTATAATAATCGCTGGTCATAAATTGAAAGAAAAGAAAAGCAGGAGTTTTCTCAAATTCTTCTCCGGTAGCGGCAGAAAGCACTTCTTTTCGCTCCGGAGCAACAGCGAAGGTGGAAGAAGAAAATTTATTTTCTTCGCCCTCGGGGGCAGGCGCTTTGATTGAAATTTCTTTTTCCTCTATTATTTGCTCTTTTTCCTCCTCTTCGCCCATAATAACCGGAATTTCCGGCGTTTCTTCTTTTGTTGGAACCTTAAGCGGCAATACTTTTTCTTCTAAAATTGCCGCTTTTTGAGTTCCAAAAAATTGAACAACCAAAGTGGTTTCGTTCCCCTGAAAATTATCCCTTAAAACCGCAATTCCGATTTCTTGATAATTCGGATTTAAGATATTTTTCTTATGTAACAATGAATCCATCCAGGCCTGATGAACTTGTTCCGAATCCAAAAAGCCGATGGCTAAATTTTCTCCGGCCGACCGGTAATTATAGCCGCTTTTTTCCAGCCAATGCCAGGGAGTAATTCCTTCGGGACTATAGTGGGCAAAATAGCCCTTTTCAATCATATCTTTTGCTTTTAAGTAGGCCGCTTTATCTAATACCGTGTTTTCTTTTAATGGTTGGAAGCCAAAATATTCCCGCGTCGTGTTGGCAAGCTCAATTAAATCAGTTTTTGTCAGGTCGGCAAAAAAAACAGTTCTGGGAAAATAAAGTAAAAAAGGTATAATAGCCAGCTTCAAGAGCAATAAAACAACGGCATAATGAAACAAAAATTTGCTCCCTAAAAACTTGGGTCGGTATTTATTGTCCTGGCAAGGAATAAATATTGATTTTAGTTTGCAAAAAATTTTCTCAGACATTTCCCCTCTATTATACAAGTAAAATAACAAAAAGTCAATCATTTGTACTGGTTCATATGATATGATACACCCAGCTTTGCTAGAATATGAGGTATGCTTGACACGAATTTTCAAATTATTAAGATAAAACTAGAAATATGGCTGAAGATATTAAAGAAATTCTAACTGAATATAAAGAAGAAACTAAGCGGCATTTCGACGTTGTTGCGGAAAGATTGGAAGATAAAATTGCTGGTGTTGCTGAGCAAAAAGTCGGCCGCGACGAATTTGTTGTTCTGGAAAAAAGAGTCAGCATGCTTGAAGCGAAAACTAAATAATATCTCCTCTTGGCGAAGAGGATAAATTCTCTTCTTTACCCTTCGCTGCGGCTCGGGTTATCAATGTTTTCAACAGCAATTTTTGCTGTTTTTTATTTTTTAAATTACCCTCCCGAGCAACAGCGAAGGGGGAAGAAGAAAATCTATTTTCTTCGCTCTCTCCTTTAATTTTATAGTCCTTATTAATTGCCTCCAAGTCTAGACATCATTTGTATTTTTCAGGGAAAATCTTAAAATAAAAATATCATGCCTCAGATTTTTGAGTTCCATTTTAATCCGCCGAAGCAAAACAGGCTTGCTGCCGGAAAAGACGATTTGATTTTTGATAGTTTTTGCTTTGAGCCGAAAAACATTTACGAAAAAAGAATGGGCGATTTGTATATAGTCGGTCTTTTAAAGAATGTCTTGCCCAAAAACATCAGATTTTTAGATGTCTTGGTCCAGAAAATAAAAGAAAAATATTACAAAGCAGTTTCCGTTTCCCCCGAAAAATCGCTCAAAGACACTCTCAGAATAGCCAACGAACACCTGGAAAAAATCGCCAAACAGGGAGATGTCAGCTGGCTGGGAAATTTAAGTTTTGCCGTAATTTCTCTAAAAGATTTTGAATTGAACTTTACCAAAATCGGAGATTTAAAACTTTTTTTAATAAGAAAAGGACAGCTCATTGACATTGACAAGAAATTAAAACTTGAAGACATTGAGCCCTATCCTTTAAAAATATTCGGGAATATCGTTTCCGGCAAACTGGCGGAAAATGATATTATTCTGGTCCTAAGCAAAGAGGCTTACGATGCTTTTTTAAAAGAAAATTTATTAAATGAATTTGCCAGAAAATCGGTCTCCGACCTCTCTCCGAGAGAAATAAAAAAATTCAAAGATGTTTTAAACGGTAAAAAAGAACAATTAACAAAGATTTCGGGAATCTGCTTGTTAATTGTTTTAAGCAAAGAAACGGTACCAAAAGAAAAAGAAACGCTTACCGAAAGAAAATCTTTAAAAATCTTTTCTTTGGTCAAAGAGGTCTCCGTCCTCTTTTCCCCCTTCGCTTCCATAGGAAACTCGGTTAAAGAAGTTTTTAACTCCCTTGTTAAATTAATTAAAAAAATTCAAATCCCCAAACCAAAAATTCCGGTACCGAAAATAAGTTTCCCGAAAATCAATTTACCGAAAATAAGTTTACCGAAAATCAGTTTCCCGAAAATAAGGCCGCGAATTTCCTATAAATTCTCCGCTGGATTAAAAAAGAAAATAATCCCTGTTTTGGTTTTAGTTCTGCTTTTGGCGATGGGCTTTTTCCTTTTTGAAAAAAAAGAAGAAAAAAAGATAAAAACTTATCAAGACCAAATAAGCCAAATTCAAGAAAAAATAAATCAAGCAGAATCCTATTTAATTTTAGCCGAATACAATCCCCCGGCTAAAAAAAATGCCAACATATTGTACAAGGAGGTTTGGGATGAAATTTCTCCTTTATTTAACATTTCTTCCTCGCTCCCTCCAATCATTGCCAGCCAGGTTTTGAATTTGAAAAACACTGTTTCAAAAAATCTTTATCAATTAAACAAACTTGTAGAAATTTCAGAACCAAAACCCATCTTTGAATTCAAAGCAAAAGAATTTATTCCCCAAAGATTAATTTCTTTTAAGGGCGAAATCTACTTTTTCACGCCTTATTCAGAAAACATATTTAAGTTAAGCTCCGATTTAACCCTCGCTACGGCTCGGGTTATTGAAATAAATAAAAAATTCAGTTTGGCCACTCCCCTCTCAGATTCGGTTATATTTTTCTCAAAGCCAAACCAAATAATAATTCTTAAAGAAAATCAATTCAGCGAAACAATCTATCTTGAAGAGCTTTCTTCAGCTTTTGATTTCACGAGTTTTGCTTCTTACCGGTCTCATCTATACTTTTTAGATGCTAAAAACGGTCAAATTGTCAGATATCCTTTTGTTTCTGAGCTAATTTGGGGAACTCCTGAATCCTGGCTGTCGCCGGAACCATCCACTGCCCTTGATTTCAAATCAATGGCAGTGGACGGTTCAATCTGGATTTTGACCGAGGAAAACGCAATTGAAAGATATCATGCCGGCAAGCTTCAAGAAACCATAGATTTGGATATTTTCCCTTATCCAAAAACTTTCTCAAAAATTTTCACTTCTTCCCAACATCCCTACCTTTATCTTTTAGAGCCGGCCCAAAAAAGAATAGTTATCATAGACAAATCCGGACAAATCATCGGGCAATACCAAAGCGAAAAATTTGATAATCTGCTTGATTTTTCCGTATCCGAAGACGGCAAAACAATCTGGCTCTTGAACGGACTTACTCTTTATCAGATAAATATTTAAAGTCAAAAAAAAAGAGCCAAGATAAATAAATAATCTTGGCTTTAATTTTAACTATAAAATTAGTGTTCCCACACTCTAGTTTTTTTATTCAAACGCTTCAAGCGCCAGCCAAAAAACTCAAACATCCCCTTACATCTTGTCTCTTTTACCTTGTTTCTTGCATATCTTAAATTAAAAGCCATTATTTGTTCCTTTCTTGGATTGCCAACCTTATACAAATAGAAATGGGTTTCGCCTTTTTCTAAACTGAACCCGTCCGGAAAATTCCCCTTTATCAACTCTTTAAATAAGGGTCTCATTGTTTCTCCTTTCCCAAAATTTTTTTACCTAAAAACAAAAAAAACTTTTACTCCATATATTCTTTCCCCTTTCTTTTTTAATGAGCAATACATAATGAACTATTGCCATTATAGCACGATAAAAAAATTTATCAAGAGGATTTACGGAAACTTAGTTTTCGCGCTCTCTTATTTTTCTTCTGATATGGTTGGCGTCATGCTTTCTCCTATTGTTCCAACTTTGTATTGCGAGAAAAAAAGCAAAAAGCAAAAAAAATAAAAAGCAACAAGAATAAAAACAACCGAAAAGTATAAACATCTTTTCATTTTCTTAACCTCCTTATATTATTTTTCTATCTATCTGCTATATAATAATTTTGTTAATGAACTTTTAAGCAGATTAACTTTTTATAACATAAATTATTTAAAAATGCAAACAAAATAAATAATAATAAAAACAACCCTATTTTTATAGGGTTGTTTTTGAATCGCTGACAATTATCTATCAATTATTTTTTCTTATAAGCCCAAGCAGCAAGACCAAGAATAACGGCTGAAATAATAATCAGAATAATTATCGTCAACCAATTACTGCCTTCTTTTTCGGTTGTTGTAGGAATTACTGTTTCTTCTGAAACCGCTTCCTCCAAAGGCGCAGAAACTTCTTCTGGCTGTTCTTCAACAGTTGTTGTTGGTTCCTCTTCTATTACAGTTTCTTCTCCCAAAACCTCTTCGTTATTCTCTACTAGTCCTAAGCTTGAGCCAGTCAGATCCGGAACAAGGTTAGGCATGGGTATATTCAGGCTTGGACATTTTAGAAGATTGATCCATCTTTTGGTTGTCAGATAGACATAGCCGGTAGGCGTGTTTTCGTTCTCAAGATATTCAGCTAACACCCACGGTCTCAAAACCTCTTCTTTGTAAGCGAGTTGGAATTGATTTACGGCATTCAATGTCTCTTGGTCGTAAATTCCATTAACAGTCAAGTTGTCTCCCATAAACTCGTTCAAGAATATTTGCAATTTTCTGACTTCTGCTGGGTCATTATCAGCTCCGTATTTGATGTATCGAAGCAAATATATACCACAGGCTATACCTTCAGTAGTTGTTGCTTCTCCTAAAACTCTGCCTTCCGGCTCTGCAGGAGGCATAAATTGTCCGCCTCTTGAATGACATGTATCGTCAGAACCGTTGCAGTCTTCGTCTACTCCGTTACCGCAAATTTCTGATGAAGATTGGACATTCTGTACGCACTCTCCCCAGAAACCAGATTGACCGCAGGTTTGAATACCAGCCAAACAAATACCTAAGTTACCTGTAGAACATGGAGTTGTGGTTCCGGAAATACATTGTTCAATAGTACAATTTGCGGAACAACCATCGCCGTTACTCGTGTTGCCATCATCACATTGCTCACCAGTTTCCACAACTTCGTTTCCACAAACTGGTTCTTCTTCTGATTCCTGATAATAATTCAGGAAAATAACTGTAGGATTAACATTAGTCTCACTAATTATAATAGTTGGGCTACCATCAGGATAAGGCAAAGTTTGTACCCAATCACTTATGTGTTCTTCATGCACAGTATAAGTTCCATACGATAAATCATTAAATGTTACGCAACCTGAAACTGGATCGGTTGTAGTGCTATGGATTATCTCTCCTGGTCCTGCAGGATCGGAATAATACCATACTGTTATATTCCAAGCTAAAGGAGTATCGCCAGTTTCACCATTAAATGGCTGATATACTCCATCCTCATTTTTATCATCATATTTACAGGCAGTCACAGTACCTGTTGGTTCCAGCTCGGCTGTTGGAGCATTAAATGCTACGCAGTAGTAAGGGTTAGGATTATCTAATGAAGGATTATCAATACGATCGTAATTATCGTAATTTAATACGTCAGTGTGGCAATAAATCTCAGCACTAACATCATCACGAGGTGCTGATGTATCTCCGGAAAAAGGAAAATATCCACCTTGTATTACTTCCCGCAACCATAGTCTGTTGCCGTCTAAAGTGCCTATCTCCGTGGTAGCTAAGCCGTTGCTGTCGGTTGGTCCGAAAGTAGTCCAACCAGGACCAGCAGGCCCAATAATGTTATCTCCAGGATTTAAAGTATCTGCATATGCCCATTCAAAATTCCAACCTGAAGTTAACTGACAATTAGGATTTTGTGCTACATAATCAGTGGCAGTTATTGATGTAATATCCGGACCGCCATTGCCCCAATTGGGCAAATCTGCTTCTGACTGACAAACTACTTTATGTGCGTTGATAGTAAGATACGAACATTGTAAATCAGAACCGTTGCAATCTTCATCTTCGCCATTTCCACAAATTTCAATAGTAGAGTCTATAGCGCCAACGCAAGAGGAACCCCATACGCCACCACTGCATGTTTGAAGACCGTATTCACATAAACCCACATCTGTTTGGCCGCACTGTTGGGTAGTTCCGTCTACACATACGCAACCTTCATTGTTTAATCCATCACAATCTTCGTCCAATTGGCCCGCCTCGCAGATTTCTTCAGAAGGTGTTCCGGCTACTGCATTACATTCGGTACCTAATCCGTCAATTGTACAAACAAATTGACCGCTAGCTTGACATATTCCAAGACCTGCAGAACAGCTGTCTCCGACATTAAATCCTTCGTCAATTACTTGATTACAATTATCATCTACTCCATTACACATTTCTGTGGCTCCTGGATATATATTAGGATTTGAATCATCACAATCTACATCGCTGCAATAAGTATCTAGGTCAGCATCGGTACAGGTTGGAGGTAAAAAAGAATTGTAAAAAACGCATGATACGATATTATCAGTTGTTATTTGAATTCCGGAAACTCCATTTTGAGAAGTAGTACCGTTATTAGCGGCGCTGGTACAAGAAGCGCTACCGAAAGAGTAACCACTGACCATTCCAACTTCGGTTACATTATAAGTGCCATTAATTAAATCCACCGCAGCAGTCTGGCCATTGCCATCTGTGGTTTGTCCGTTGTGTCCGGGCGTAATATCAAAAGTCCAACCAGCAGCAGCTGGAGTCCAACTGTCCGGAGTGCCAATTCTTTTGGTTACCGTCAGATGGCCGCCGCAAAGCTCAATGGCTAATTGCTGTAAAGTGATGGCTAAAGTGCCGAAATCCGTTGTATTATAATAAGCGTCCTCGCTGGAAATAGCTTTAAGATGATCCGCATTGCTTCCGCTTACGCCGATGCCTAAAGTGATAATCCGAGTACCCGCATTTTTTATAATGTCTGCTTGAGTAATCGCCGCATCCAGAGCTGCCTGGCTAAAACCGTTTCCAGGACCTGTAAGTCCCGTAGGGTTCAAGGGGTTACTTACATTGCTATAATATTTATTTGGCTCCCCGTCTGAAGCAAAAATCACTAAATTCGGAACGGAAGGACGTGGATCAAAAGTACTCTTTGCTTTCAAAAGTCCATCTTGCCAATTAGTAGCCCCGCCGCTGACCGCCGAATTTATAGCCGTATTAATTAATGACTCGCTAGTTGTAAAAGCTTGCCGTATGGTGGCGGTATTATCAAATTCAGTCACCGAAAATTGAGTTGGGGTTTCGGGCAAAAACACGCTGACAAAAGAATTAAAAGCGGTTTTCATCTGACCAAGCTCGGTGTTATTAATTGAGCCAGAACTGTCTATAACCAAAGCGATATCTAAACCGCAGGATTGACCTATTGGCGGATTTGTCGGAACGGCTACCGCATTAGCAACCTGCGGAGCTAATGTTAAAAGCGGCATTGCTATATAAATAAGCATTGCCGTAATGGTAAAAATCGAATTTGTTGTTTTAAAAACTTTGCTTTTTGTTTTGTTTGACATAGTTTTTTTTATTAATTAATTAATTTTAATCTTTATTTGTATATAGCACATCAGATTATTTTGTCAAGCACTAACCCCTTGGACAAAAACCGCCTCGGCAACGAGCTTTTCAATTATATCTTATTGCAATCTTTCCTTTATTATCCACCCGATAAATAAAGCCAAAGGAACAAGCAACCACCAGCATTTCAATAAAAATATCAAAACGATAATTACTGCTAAACCGATAATCAAATCTACGTAATATTTCTCTTTCGCTGAATCTAATTTTTCCTTTTTCTTTCTATTTCTTTCTCTGAAGAAGAGGTATAAAGCGGCTAATATCGTCAAAATTACGGCTAATTTCCAGCAGCAATTATTTGCTTGAGTACAATTTATGCCTAATAAATTTTTTAAGAAATCCCCTATTGACGCCAGAAAATAAGTTGGGTTTAATTCTTTGTTTTCTTGAGAAGCTCCGGCAATTCCTTCCTCTTCAGCGCCTTGTTCTTCTCGGGCAGCACCGCCCGTACCGCCTTGGATACTAATGTCCGTTCCGATGCCAGGACCTTCCTCCTGGCCGCCGGTAAATCCCTGTTCTTCCGTAGAGGCGCCTTCCACTGCCATAACTTGAAAATTTAATTCTTTCCCCAATGTTTGCGGCAAACCCGAAATAGGCCTCCAATAATATGTAATGCCCGGCGTTAATCCCGTAATAACTACTTGATGAAATGTTGTAAGCGTTGGATCTTCTATTGTTGAAAAAGCATAACCATAATTAGGAGCAGATCCTATGGTTGCATGAGGAACTGTATCATAAATTATTCTTGTTGTCGCCGGAAGATTTGTATACCAGGTTAAAGTAGACGATGTCGCAAGGATTTCCCCGTTTTGTTCGTTGAATATATATAAACTTATCAGATCGCCGCTTCTACCTCCGTCGCCAAGGTCACCCAAAACAGTTGTGCCGCCTTCTCCAGAAACCGTAATATTGATATTAAATCCTGTTGTTCTTGTCTGCCATTCATCTCCCTTATCCGTTGGAAGCGAAACTGTAACATCGTATTGGGTGGTCGTACCGTTTTCTACATTACCTAAACTAATTGCTCCGGCTGCATAAAATTCAGCCAAAGTTTTTGGACCATACAAAGTATTGCTGTTTTGTTTTATCTCAATATTTAAAGCCCTTGCTAAATCATCGGCGGGAATAGGACTGGTAAAGCCTGCGGCACTGATTGTAACTCCCACAAAAACGCCACTATTATTTGTAACCTTAATCCAGTGTAAAATGCTGTCGCCGGGCATAAAGTTAAGTTCATTAAATAATGGGGTCTGCTCAAATTGAATAACCGAATCGGCCGCATTTACAAAAGCTGAAGGAATAAATAACACACCAACGCTAAAAAGCGCGATTGAACCGATTAAAATTATTTTTAAAAATTTCTTCATTATAGTTTTAAATTTTATTATTCGCTTACAGTTTCTGCCTCGTTGCCGGCAACTCCATCCCCTCCGCCAGCTTCCGGAGCCGCGCTTTCTACAGCCGTATTTTCAGGCGTAGTTACCGGCTGTTCCTCAATAACCGGAGCATTTTCTTCAATTACTGGCTGCTCTTCGGTAACCGGAGTTTCTTCAACGGGCGAAGTTTCATCAACAACTGATATTTCTTCTGTCGCTGGTTCTTCGTTAGTTGCTTCATCCGGAATAATTTCTTCAAATAGACCACTTACCATTTCCTCTATTGTATCGTTTATCTCACCAACTATCCCCTCTTCTTGATTTTCTTCAGTTGCCAATTCTTCTTCATTATTTTCGTCTATCGGTTCTTCCTCAATTATTTGTTCTTCTTCAAGAATAATTTCTTCTTCAGGAATTAAATTTTCTTCCTCGGTAATTTCCGGTTCTTCAATTTCTTCTACGTAAGGAACAACAAACATATTGTTTGATTCTCCAGGCGTAGGTTCGGGGTCAAGCCAGTTGGCGGTACCGTCGGGTATGCGGGCAAAGGATTTATTTTCCGGAGCTCCACCTACGTAATTATAATAATGGGAATCAACTAATGTTCCGCCGGTTGTGATTTGGTCATTGTAGAGCCGAACGGTATCTGTTGTGTTATCTAAATCAAAGTCAGCATCGCCGTCGCGATAGACCACAAGGTATCCGCTGGCCGGAATAGTTGTTCCGCCGGTATTAGTGTTGGCTGAAGTAATTAAAAGTTCATGGGTATTTTCCGCATCATACAAAGCCCAGCCACCTACATCAACCGTGGCACCAGTACCGTTATATAATTCCACCCACTCGCCACCGTTGTCCGAGCTATGGCCGCCCGGTACTCCTATCTCGCCGGAAATTGAATAATGTACATCTGCCCTTAGCCAATCCAAATTAGTCGTCGCTCCGCCAGTGCAGGAATGAACGCGTGCGCGGAAACTGGAATTAATCTGGGCAGGAGTCCAAGAATGTCCCCAAGTATCAGATGCGCTTCCAAGCGTATAAGTCTGTTCAGCACCAGTAAGATTTGCAGTTGTTTTTTCAGTAGCTGGCGTCCAATTAGTACCGCTGTCATATGACAAATCCACCCCAAGCTGGCAAGCAGCTACTGCTGTCGTGTAGTAAACTCTTACCTGTATATGGTCTATATACAGCGTTCCAGCTCCGTTGTTTTCATTAAGCCTCAATCTGAAATTTGCACCAGCAAAATCAGACGGTGACCATGTCCTATTCCAAGAATCACTGTCTCCCCCAAGAGACGTAACTGTCTCAGAATCATTTGGTACGCTAGTTATTTTGACACCGCTTCCAGTAGTATAACTTAACCCTGCATCCCAAGATAAGGAAACATTTGCTTGTCTTGTTGCGCTACAAAACCACCCAGTACAGTCTCTGTAACCTTCCACTTGTACCTCAACCCCGGAAATAGTAGCACCGGCAGGAATTGTAGGTAACCCAAAATTATAATAATCAACATTTTCGTCAGAATCAGAATCTGCTGAAGCACGACTATTATTAGACGTATAAATATTTTCTGGGCTAGACCAGTTCGTTGGATTTACATAGGCACTCGGTGCAAACAAGCCGGTATTAGTTCCGCTTACCGTTGCCATCGCATCCGCGCTAACTACAATTCCATCAATCGTTGCCATTGTGGGAATATTATAACCAAAATTATAATACTGTTGCTTATCGCCTTGATTGTCCGTTGCCGGAGGAGTACCGTCATCAGCATAAGCATTAGTAGGATTAACCCAACCATCACCAGTGTCAGTTACGTTTGCGGAGGGAGACTTAACACCAGTACCATAAGAACCCGCGGGAATAGTATAATAAACTCTTACTTGCACTTGATCGATGTTCAAGGTTCCATTAGCAGAGATTGAGTCAAGTTTCACTCTGAAATTAGCATTAGTAAATTCACCGATTGACCAAGAAGACCTACCCCAAGTATCGCTGGAGCCACCAAATATGCGGACATCTTCGGCACTAGAAATAGTACCAGGCATATTTGTCCTTTTAAGACCAGTGCCGCTGCCAGAAGTATAACTACTACCATTGTTCCAAGAAAGAGAAATATCAGCCTGTCGAGGAGTACTTCCGCCAGTATTATATCCTTCAACTTGCACTTCAATGCCGTTAATTGTAGCGCCAGTCGGAACAGATAAATTGAAGTTGTAGTATTGGACAATATCATTATCGTCATTAGCAACAGCCCAATTATTATCCGAAACATAGGCATTTTCCGGATAAGTCCAATCATGATTACTGTTCGCACTAGGAGACAGTAAACCAGTGTTTATACTTATTCCCGTATCCGGCACGTTCGGCACAAACTCATTAATTACCACTTGATTCAAATCCATGAACATCGGGCCGCAAGCGACTTGCGAAGGAAACGGGTCGGGCGAATTTGTCGATCCGGTATCCCAAGTAATTGTTTGTCCGGCAACAGACCAATAAACTTTTATTTGAATCAAATCTATATATAAATAGTACCCTGAGTGCGCTGAAATTGTATCAAGTTTCATTCTAAAGTTTGAGTTAGTAAAATCACCGGATGCCCAAGTCCTATTCCAAGTATCAGTTAATCCGCCAAAAACCCTAACAGCTTCGATAGAAGAACCGACTGGCATATTCGTTCTTTTAAGACCCGTTCCAGTAGTATAACCGGTGCCTCCATTCCAAGAGAGCGAAATATCAGCGTCTCTATCGTCATCTTTATATCCCTCAACTTGTACCTCTATTCCGGTAATTGTGGCACCCGTTGTAATAGTTGGGAAACTAAAGGTGTGATACTGGACAATATCTGTATCAGTCTCGCCTCTTGCTCTAGCATTATCGGAAACATAGGCGTTCTCAGGAGTAGTCCAGCCAGAATTAACATTTGCACTAGGCGGCAATAAACTAGTATTCCCCGAACTTCCCAAGATAGTCACAAACGCATCCAGGACTGTGCGGTTGGCGCCGATGTGGATATTGCCGTGTGTGGCAAAAAGTACCGCGTCGCCGAGATTGCCATCGCCTGTCACACGCGCCGCAACATCAATAGTGGAGCTGGCGACCAGCAAGAATGCGCCGGTGGTTCCGGAACCATTAAACACCACGTTATCGCCAATGGTAATAGTGCCATCAACGATTATCGTCACGAAATTATCGCCAAAACTACTGTCTTGAGTAATTGTCGTGCCTGAAGCGATGTCCAAATCTCCGTGCACGTAAATCGGGCCTTTTATAGTTGCGCCGTTATTTTGTCCAAATGTCAAATCACCTATTATTTCAGTCGGACCGAGTTGAAGTCCGGTCGTGCCACTTGGAAATACGAATGATCCTTCCACGACACCGCCGTCGTTTGCCTTATCAATCCAATACGCCTGATCAAAATCAGTCGGCAAGGTTACATCGTCTGGATCGCAGGCTTGACCTTGCGCGCCGATGAAGGTATTGGCGTCTTCTTCAATATCCGAAAAGCCACTGGAAGCATCTATGAAATCTGTTTGCCAGCCGGTAAACACGAATTTAAATCCGCAAGATTCCATCGGGAAAGAACCTGAAGGTAAGGACACGGTAAAGTCCCAAACATCAATACTTGAAGATTCGTAAACAACCGGAGGAGTTATGGTTAAACCCAAAAGCGAATCGGAATACAATTGAACGCTGTTGCGTTTAGCCACAACATCAAGGGCATCGCAAAAATCCGAGTTGCCCGATGTCTTTACTGCTATCACATTATATTGAAAACCTAAACTACCCGAATTATTTACCGTAATTTGTTTTTCCACGCTATCGCCCGTCTTCATTTCCGAAGGAGTGCCGCTCCAGCTACCTGCGGTCAGTGAAAAATCCAAAGTGGCCGCTGTAAAAGTATTGCCGCCATCTCCTTCGTTATCAAAATAATAAGCTATTGTTTCTATTACAGCCGAAAGTCCGCTCCAGTTAAGAGCTATAATCACTAAAATTGCAGCTAATTTTACAATAGCTGTTTTCATTACGTCCTTATTTCGCTTATTTTGTCTTTTTCTTTTTAATCTCTGCATAAATCTTTTTTATTTCGTCAACGATAATCAGGGCTGCCGGAACTATAATAAGTAAGGCAAATCCAATCGGTTTTTTGGCAAAGTCCACGGCATATCCCAAAAAAGGAACGGAAAATAATACTTTGCCAACAATGTCTGCTTTTTTAATTTCTCTCGTGTCAGGCGCGTTGTTAGCGTCGCCTTTCGTGATATAAATCGGCTCGCCTCCCACAACTTTCATATCGTAAATTCTATGGGTGGTCGGAGCTTTGGTTTTACTGTAGGGCCCGAAAGTTATCACATCGCCGATTTTGAAATCTTTTTCAGGTTTTACCACTACTATGCTTCCTGTTTTGATTTTTGGCTCCATTGAACCCGATTGAACAACCAGCACTTTGTAATTTCCCGGAATCGGAAAAGCGGAAACAATCAGCAAAATCGCAACCAAAACTATGAAAGCTATCACTATATAATAAATTATTTTCAAAGATTTCATTTTTTCTTTTTTCTATTTTTCCATTAATCAAAAATCATTAAAATCTTTACAAGTTGCCTCACACCCGCCTAAGTCTTCCAAAAGACATTTGGCGAGCGGTCACAAGGAAACACTACCCGGCTAAATTTTGTATAACAAAACTTAGGCGAGGTGAGGCAACTGAAAAAATTTCAAGCTTCTGCTTTGTTATTGAGTAGTATCTTGTCCTAACTCAAAGGTTATACCTAACACTGTCTTGTCGCCCTGGATATCATTACCGACGCCGGTACCCACTGACCAAGTCATAGTGACATAGGTAGTAGCACTAGCAAGTAATGAATAATTCGCATTATAATTGGTTGCGATTCCAGACAACTTTCCAGAATAGATAGTAGCTTCAGTACCATTTTGAATACCATCACCGGCTACACCACCAGTACCAGCGCCATCATCCCAGAACAAAACAACGTCCATATTAGCGCTTAGATCTCCGGGCTCAACCTTGTTGGTTTCTGATTCAGGGTTTAATTCTTCTGTATCTGTCGCAGTAATGCTTTCTAAATCTACATATCCTGCTAGAGAACCAGCATTCACCAGTTTCCAAGTGCCAACACCAGACTGGCCAGGATTAGCATTGGTTACGGTAAATTTTACAACATTATCACCATCATGATCATCTAGTGTGAGGTTTAATGTCCCGGCAGTGAAAGTGTTTCCAGTTGAAGTTTCAACATCAGAGAAATAAGCGATTGTGCCGCCAACTGCGATTGCAGCTACTGCACCAATAACGCATAAACTGATTATAATTTTCTTGTTCATGTTTTTATTTTTTTAATTATCTTTCCAATAATTCCGACCTTTATAAATTTTTAATTATTCTTTATGATGGAATCTGTACGCAAGTGAAATCAAGATTATTCCTTGATTGCTCTGCATAGAAATACAGATCAGCCAAGAAAGAATCTGTCTGAGCTATATTGTATGAGCTCGAAGATCCGTCACAGGTTATTGTCTGTCCGAATACGGTTTGGTTTCCAAAGCACCAAACCAGTCCTAAATATTCGTCTGCTCCGGAATTTAAGTCATCTCCTGTTCCTGTTACGGAGTCATTGATTGCGATTCTGTTTAATTCGTCGAATCCGTAAGAACCTACTGGAGATTCTCCCAATTCGTATAATCCGTCCTTATCAGTATCTTTCCAGATAAATAATTCAAGATTTTGAGATAATTCTCCAACGGTTGATGTAGCATTGTCTCCAGCTGCTATTTCAGATTGGTTGACGCCGTTTTCATTATCTACTTTGTTCAAAAGACCCATACAGACCCAAGCATCGTTTCCAGCATTGTGCAAACTTATTACGTTCACACCGCTGTCAGCGGGCTTCAAATCGTTGAAATTAAAGAATTTCTGGTCAGTCAGATCGGTTGATCCCCAAAGTTGGCAATTTGTCTTGAAGTAATCATCTTGGCAATTGCCGCCAATGATTAATCTGTACAAAAGACCACCTGGATTAGTCTGCCAAGTGCCATTGGTTTGTTTCCAGTTTTTGACTTTGAATTCAAGGGTGTTTGTACCTTGCTCCACATTAAGATTTGAAATCGTCAAAACATGGCCGCTTTCATAACCATACTCTGATGTGTTTTCAGCGATTTTTACCCCGTTTAGCCAAACTTCCACGGAATTATCAGAACCCACGACAAAAGAAAGACTGGTTCCGGTAATTGGACCATACCAATCAAATGTTTTTTCGAATGTATAAATCACATCGTTGGCTGCATCGTACTCTGTGGTAGGATCTGTTGCCCAAATCCAGCTTGCTCCGTCAATGATGGCAGTCCATCTTAGGTTATAAGGAGTACTGACTAAAACAGCTGCGTGAGGAAAAGCAACCGGGTCGGTCCCTGATGCAGTTCCCGTAACGATATTTGAAGTATCGCTTATGATATCGACTGAACAAGTCTTGCAATCAATTCCATTGTAAGTTTGTAAAGTATGATCGACTTTTAAATCGATTGAACCTGCAATGAATATATTTCCGGCTGATGTTTCGGTGTTGGAAAAGTAAGCAATGGTTCCGCCAACTGCAACTGCCGCAACAACACTAATTACACTTAAACTAATCAATATTTTTTTGTTCATATTAGTGTTTTATTATTTGTTAATTATTATTCTTTCCGACCTTTGTTTGGTTTCTCCACGCTTGCCCCGTTAAATTCGCTTCTGCGATTATTAACCGGGGGAAGCTCCTTTTGGGAGCTCAGCTCCCTATATTAAGGGAGCTCTCGCTCCCTCTTTTGAAGGAAGCTCAACTCCCCATTGGAGCTCTCCGTAATTTTCTTGTGGAGTCCAAGCCAAGCACATAAATTTTTTTATATGCTTGGTCTGAACTCTTATTAAATTTTTAAAAACAAAAAAAAACGCAACTTAAAACTGCGCAATATAAAAACCGATCCTCCGGTTTATATTTTTTAAATTTTTTATAATTAGAGATTTTATCACTAATAGACTGATTCCCCTCCTCTAATCATTTATTATCGTGGCTAATTTTTCTGGTTCTATTTTATACTAACCAACAAATCTTGTCAAGCCTTCGCCTTTTGCCAAAGGCGAAGGCTTGGTGTCCTACCTATATATATGTATGTCCTACCTTGTAATCAATTAACGAACTATCTCAATGGGAGAAGTACGCGGAATGCTTGTTTCGTTGACCGTTGTTAAAACATGAATACGACCGTTAGCGTCCTGATAAATATTGTAACCAGTAGAAATGCTTGTGGGGGGTAATGATGGATCAATCGGTAAAGCAGATACATAAGTGGGCGCTAAACATGAAAGGTCAACGCCACTGCCGGCTGCAGCATTATCAATAATTTTTGCATCAGCAAGTGCTGGACCGGGAAGCGAAGGACATGTCTTTGCGTCGATACCAAGTCCACTAAAAAGTCCTTTATTATCTGCCATCCTTTGCCCTATGGAATTCAAAATAGTATTTAGATTACTGACACGCTGTGAATCGCGGGCTTGGGCGAATTGTCTTGCCGGGTTAATGGCAATCAAAACCACGGCTGCCAAAATGGCGATGATACCGATAACGACTAAGATTTCAATAAGGGTGAAACCTTTTTGTTTTTTTATTTTTTTCATAGATTAAATTTTAATTTATTAATTTGAGATTTTAATAATTTTTCAATAAATCGACCTTTTTAATTATTTCAATAACAATTTGATATACTAACGGAATGATTTAATTTTGTCAAGTCCACTTTAGGGCTTTTCTTCCCAATTCTTAATTATAATATTTGCCGGAGGCGGAGGCGGAGGGACATAAGTTGAGTCAGGCGGCTTGTCGTAATTGACAATGGTGCAAAAAGCAGTTTCCCCGGCGGCAACGCTATTGTTTGTAGCAGAGCAACCTATGTATTGCGGTGGGTAATAATTTGTAAGAGATGTGGTCACGTCAATGTCAAAATCAGTACCTGGATTAACAATAACCTCGGTGCCGGATTCAGAACCGTCAAAAGAATCCGGAGAGGCACTGGCTCCCGAAATCGTTATATGAAAATCATCGGGCTGGCCAACTTCCCCGTTGCTGTTTACGACTTGCGTGATGACTTTCATTTTTGCCTGCGTTGCGCCTGCGGCGGCAGGACAAACCGCCTTTCCTATATCTTCAAAAATTACTTTCATATACTCTGGTGTTGGAGAAATGTAAAAATTATCAACGTCGGCGTTCTCCTGTGCGTAACCGGAGGAGCTATTAGGCCACTCATCTGCCGAGCCTGTCTGGTGTACCGATCCGCTATGGCCAGAGTGACTGGGCACGGAGCTGCTACCACTTGCCAAGGCGGCGAGAAGCTCCTGGCCGGCGAAACCCGAAGGGTCAGTACCGAAATGAATAGTGAAAATTTTTATATCATCTGGTGTATTTGGAAGGCCATCCGGTCCTAGTTTTGCGGCATCCGTGGCGTCCAATGCCGCTTCATGCGGATAACTGCCCGGACTATCAGGGTCACCGTCAGAAATTAAAATCAAAACTTTTCCCTTCGAGCTATCATGCCTAACGCTATTCAATTCATTGGCTGCTTTACCGATGGCATCGGCCAGATTGGTACCGACATAACTTCTGTTGTTCGCCATGATATCGATGGTTTTGTAAAGCCCGAAAGTATAATATATTTTCAACGAAACATAATTTAGCGAAACGATTACGCCAGTAGCGGTCTTATTCTGGACACGTAATATGAAATTGGCATCGCTGGTATCCACCGGCTTCCAAGTATGACCCCAAGTATCGGTGGTGCCACCCAAAACTCTGGCCGATTCCGCAGAAGCCAACGAAGCTATTTTTTGGACGGTCCAATTAGATCCGTTGTTCCAAGAAAGATCAACCCCTACTTGCGCTGGCGGGGTGTAATTTATAACAAGATAAAGCTGCGTAACGCGGGGCACACCGCCGGAAGAATTGACTTTCATAACACCGAAACGGCTGGTCCAACTGTTAACTTCGGCCGCCGTCCAAGGCTGACTGGTCGACGGATTGGTGTTCATGGCCCAACTGTATCGCGCATAACTGGTGGTTAGGTTGATGTTGCTACTATATTGTTGCTGGCCCGTGCCGGATCCTTTCTCCGCCATCAACTGCATCATGGCGCCACTTGAGCTTCCGCGGGCATATGTGTACAGAGTAACAGAATTTATAACGGAACCGGCTGGGATACCAGCATTAGCCGGGACAAAAGTTTGTTTTTGGCCGCTACCGCTAGTACTGGTATAAATATAAGTTGAATTGCCATCGTTGTTGGAGACGGCGGTAACTTTATTACTGGTGCCATATGTGCTCCAACTATTGAAATTGCCGGTATCGCTCGGTGCCAAATTGCCGGTATCTTGCGAGCTGCCCGACGGGGCGAAACCGTCAACTGTCGCCTCAATACCACTGATAGCCGAAACAAAAGGCAAATTTAAGTTGAACTTGTAACCCTGCACATGATTAGCAGTGGAATCAGTTGCGTATAAGCTATCATTGACAAAAGCGCGAGTAGGGTTTGTCCATTGGTTGTTGGGAGAGCCTGTGACGGAAACTGGAAACTTTTCACCTGTGTTGCCGTCGGTGTTTTCATATGAATTAGTCAGTTGCCCGCTGAAGGGCACCAAAGCGCCCGAACTGCCGTCAATGGCGCCAAAACTTCCTATACTCACCTGCGGGCGCGGAGAAAGCGGACTGTAGAGGTCCAAAAGACGTATAGCCGCAACTTTTTCTTCAGCCATTCTTTCTGGGTGATTGTTATAATTGGGAGGATCACCGAACATGCTGCCCGTCCTATCGAGCATCATCATCGTATCAGCGCAGGCGGGGGCGGGCTGGCTGAAATTAATAACGCAAGTATAGTTTGTGCCGGCAACCAAAGTACCAGTGACGCCGGTATCAGGATTGCAGGCACCACTCCATTTGGAAGTTTGATAGCCGTCTGGCGTGGTTGCGCTGACGGTGTAAGAAACATTGGCTGGAACTTGCTTCACCATACTGGGGGAAGTGCTGGTTTGAATATCGCCAGTAGAGTTGTTTACAATCTGCAAATCGGAAACAGGTCCGCTTGGAAAAATATTCGCCACCACGGTTAAATTGGCGGTGGTTGGCTGAACTTGATAATAAACGCTGCAAGCATAACTCTTGCCCGTCATAAGAGTGACATTGCCACTTAAATCGCAATCCCCGCCGAAAGTAGCGGTGTAACTTCCGCTGTGAGTTTCAGAAACAACATAACTGTCAGCGCTGAGTGTTTTTTCCTCACCCGAAGCTACCTCTTCGCCATTTATGCTTAGATGAAATTCTGAAGGTAAATCTCCACTGGCGTAAACAATTAATGTGGTCGGCGGCGTATAAACTATACTTGGATCCTGTACGGTAGCCGTTATACTCATTGAGCTGAAAGCTCCCTGGAAACTTGCTTGAGTGGCTATAATCCTTTGGGTGGCTGGAGAGCCGACGGATGTGACATAGCAATACTCGGGCTGACCTTGTGCATCAGTGCCAACCTGGACTTCGACGGCATTTCTTGCAGCATCGTACCTTGAATCGGAATCAAGAGTATAATTATAATTTTGGGCAAGTCTAAGCAAAACATCATTTACACATGCTTCGGCCAAGCCCAATGAGATACGTTTATATTCGCCATTGGCTGCTGAGGTACGAGTAAAATAACCTCCAGAAGATAAAAGAGAAGTCAAGCCCACTAAAATCAGGGAAATTACGATAGTAGATATCAGGGCAATGTAACCATTTTGGTCTTTTTGTTTTTCTGAGAAAACTTGCATCGTTGGTTTATTAATTTATTTTCTTAAATATTTTGTCGTTGAAAAATCCTGATTTATCAACATACCATTTTCGGTTCTGGCGGTCAAGGTAAAGCTGGCTGAAACGCTTTCCGGATTAATGCCCTCGCCGGGATTACGAGTGAAAACCAAATCGTTGATTTGGACATTGGAATTATTCAATTGGGAACAACTTGTTCCTTTTTGCAAAAAAATATTGCTAGTAGGGGTCATTCCGGAACAGTCTTCTGACGTGTTGATGGTTCTACTGGAACCATCATATCTGGCAATTTGCAAGATGGAGCTTTGAATTGGGGCAGTAGGATTCAGAGGATCCAGAGGCGGCGAAGCGATTGTCTGTACACCGCTCAAAACCCATTCAATTTTTCCGATAAGAAAATCCCCTTCTTGCTGCAGTATCTGTTTAGCCTGATTGCGGCCGGCCGATTCAAAAACCGTGTAGGCCACCACTACCGCCCCGCCCATCAAAATAGCAAAAAGAGCGATATAGACAAGAGTCTCAATTAAAGTAAAACTTTTTTGTTCTTTCATGGTCTTAAGGCGCAATTACGGATAAATAACCATGATCCTCGCTATTATTGGAGCCGACGAAAAAAATATTACCCTCACAATCTAAAACCGGTTCAAAACTACTGCTGCCACTGCCAGGTAAATTTAAAAATGTCGGAGACCATTGAGTGATTGCGGATAAATTGGTAATATCCCAAAGTTGAAAATTACTTGAGGTCAGAAAAAAAGCTAAATTATGCAAGGTTGACGGGACAACGGTATCCAACCCGGCTCGCACTACCAATCCATCTACGCTGCTACCGATACTTTGGGTGTAGGGATATGGTGATGGCGGATCAGGATTATTGACGGGAATATTAGTCGGGTCAGTATTGTTTAAAATATAAAATTCCGGTCCAGATGAAGGAAATGTTCTGCCCAAAGATAAAGTATCGCCCACCAAATATAAACTTTTTCCGTTGCCGCCACCAGCGGCATCGTAGCCCCAAACGGGGCTGCCAGTCGAGATATCGGTAGGGTTACTGACATTCAAAACAATCAACTCCTGGCTGTCAGACGTTGCTAAATAAGCATAATTTCCTTTTACGTAAATAGCGTTGATATCGTCGCCAATTGAATATGAATCAGCGTAGTGAATAAGGTTAGGGTTGGTTGGATTAGCTAGAAAATCATGCATGTCAATAATGTGAAATTCTGGACCGTTCCCAGGACCTGTTGCCTTCAGGCCTAAATAAACAAAACCGTCTTTATAAAAAATACTGTTGCCCACTCCTTGACTACTACTAGTACTGGTCACGCCTGGCATTGGATAAGTGGCTACAACTTGAGGAGGGCTTACGCTTACCTCTATAATTTGTAATTGTCCTACGGAAACGCCACTGGCATTCGCCACAAAAGCATAGATTTTTCCATTACCACTGGCATTTTCTGCCACTGCCACCGCATTCAATCCGCTATTATTATCGCTATCATTATCTATTTTATCAGTGCCGCCGTGATCCAAAACTGGATTTGTAGGATCAGTAATGTCGAAAACAAAAAAAGTGCTTTGATTTTCGCTACTATTGTTTGTGGTTATATAAAGCTTGCCTTTATACGCGTCTATGTCTGTAATCGGATAAATGCCCGAAACACCAGCCAGTTGAGCAAAATCAGTGATAGAATTTTTGACTTGCGGGGTTTTCCAAACATCGGCGTTAGTAGCGCCAGTGTTGTCTCGTAACACCGAATCGCAAGTGTCGCCGCCAACGGCGTTGTTGAAGTTGGTGACCAGTGCCGAAAGCTGAACATTTAAATTCCGATTGTGTTCACCAAGCCAGGAAACCGTGGCGGTCACTTTTTTGGTAAAAAAATCCGGCTGCGTTTCAACGTCAATTTTTTTTTGATATATGCCGTCGGTGATTGTAGCTACTGGATTTACCAATTTATAATCCTTTCTTGCCAAAGCTTGCACCTCTTCTAAAAGTTCCTGGGCTTTATTTAAAGCTTCGCTGTTGGTTTGACTGTCAATGAGCATTGACTGACTGCCGAATGAAACCAAAATCACGGCTGAGATAACCATAATTAAAATAGCCATAGCTATCAGCATTTCCAAGGTAGAAAATCCCGAACAAGATTTATTGATAATCAATTCTTCCTTCATTGTTGATGGAAATAGTTTCGGAATGGAAACCGTCAATTTCGTTTAAAATAATTTTGCCTTCTATCAGACCGGGGCTTTGCGGGAAGCTGGCATCGCCTGAAAGCTGGCTGAAAACAACTTCGCTGATTGTGCTGCTGGCGCTACTAACCTTACTGTTGGCTTCAAAATCTTCGTCTATTGCAACGTCGCGATGGTCCCAGTCACTTCCCTGGAAAATGGTGTATTTATCGCTTTGAATATATACGCCGTGCGGTCGGCCATCAGTGCAACTGCTCCCCAAGCAAATATTGTTGACGCTCTGGCTGCGCGCTTTTTGTAAAACCGAAATCAACAAATCGCATTCCCCGCGGAAAGTATAGCCGCGCCAGACATCAAAATTAGCAAAAGCCGTCAAAGCGCCGATAGCCGCCAGCAGCGACATCACAACGATAATTTCAATCAATGTAAACCCAGCATCTTTTTCTTGAAAATTGGTGCGAGATTTATCTAACATTGAGATGTTGGGTAACCCCATATATCGGCGTAATAATTGAAATAACCACAAAACCCACTATGGTTCCCATAAATATCATCAAAAGCGGCTCCAGGATATTAGACAGATTTTTAGTCATTTCATCAACTTCTGTTTCGTAAAATTCCGCCAGATAAAGGAGTGAACCGCTTAAATCACCGGTTGTTTCCCCAACTGCCAACATTTGCGTAATTAATATAGGAAAAAAGCGAGGATAATTTTCAAACTGATCGGCAACTTTTTTTCCTTTTAAAATATTTTCTCTCATCTTTCCAAGCATTTTTTTATAAACCATATCGGATGTCGTCTCAGCTGTTATTTTTATTCCTTCATTCAGAGTCACCTCGCTTTTCAAAAGCAAACCTAAGGTACGACAAATATTAACAAGGTGATAATTTTGCAAAATTTGCCCGATGATTGGAATTGAAGGTATAAGAATATCAATAAAAAGACGTACCTTAGGCAATTTTGATATAAAAAATATTCCTGCACTAAAAACTATCAGGCCACCCAACACATAAAAACCATAGTTTGTTAAAAAACCGCTCAAGCTAATAAGAAATCTTGTAGTAATGGGCAAAGGAACATTCAAGCTTTTGAGAATAGGCAAAATCTTGGGGAAAACAAAAACAATGAGCATGGTGGTGATGCCAATCGTGGTCACGGCAATAAAAATAGGATAGACAAGCGCTCCAATTATCTTACGTTTAAGCAATCTTCTTTTTTTTAACTCTTCAGCTAAATAATTTAAGTTTTGATGTAAAAGCCCGGTATTTTCCCCAATACGAATGATATTAATTATAAAATCGCCAAAAATATTTCTAAAGCGTTTAAGGCTGGCATGAAGCGATCGACCGTTGGCAACACTATTCATTAAACTTTCAATAACTTTTTTCTGTTTATTCGAACGCGTCTGCTCTTTAATCATTGTTAAGCCCTGTAAAATCGGAATGCCGGCTTTCAATAAAAAAGAAAGGCGCTTAACAAAAAGTTCTTTCTCATGAGATGAGAAGCGATTTGAAAATGAAAATGAAAATTTTTTCTTATTCATTGATTACTCTTAAAACCTCCTCAATGGTAGTTATTCCCTTTAGAGCTTTTTGAAAACCGTCTTCAAGCATTGTAGTCATCCCATTGTCAATAGCAACTTGCTTTAGTTTATTTGATGACTCGCGCCGCAAGATAGCTTCTCTAATGGCATCGTTAGTTACCAAAACTTCATTGATACTGATCCGCCCCTGGTAGCCAGTTTGGTTGCACTCAGGACAGCCCTTCCCCCGATAGAAATTCTCCGCTTTTTCTAAAAGTTTCGCGGGTATTATGCCAGATAAGCTTTGATATTCAGCTTTGGTTATCTTGTGGGAAACCTTACAATGATTGCAAATTTTCCGAACTAATCGCTGGGCAATGGCTAAATTCACGGTTGAAGCGATCAAAAATGATTCTATTTTCATATCAAGCAGGCGAACAATGGTAGTAACTGCATCAGTAGTATGAATGGTGGAAAGCAAAAGATGACCGGTTAGGGCGGTATTTACAGCTAAACTTGCTGTTTCAAAATCCCGAATTTCACCCACCATAATAATATTGGGGTCTTGACGTATAATGGAGCGAAGGCCTTTAGCAAAAGTCAGATTGGTTCGGGGATTCACCTGAATTTGACTAACATCTTTAATATCATATTCTATTGGGTCTTCGATAGTAATAATCGATACGTCTTTGTTGTTGAGTAATTTTATAAGAGTATAGAGTGTTGTGGTTTTTCCCGAACCCGTAGGACCGGTAGCTAAAATCATACCCCAGGGCTTGCGTATGGCTTTATCAATTTTCAAAACATTATCTTCACCAAATCCCAAAGTTTCTAAAGTAAATTGCTCAACTTTATCGGCAAGTAAACGAAGAACTGCATTTTCGCCGTGATATGTTGGAACAATGGAAACTCTAATATCTATTGGCTTTGTTGTTCCAATATAATCGGTAAATCGACCATCCTGGGTCGCCTGATGTTCGTCGGTCCGTAAACCGCAAAGGATTTTTATTCTGGAAACCACTTCAGAATGAATGTTTTGGTGAAAAGTGTAAATATCCTGTAAGACTCCGTCAACCCGAAATCTAATTTTTAATCCCTCCTCTACGGGATCAAGATGAATATCAGAAGCTCTCAGGCTGTAGGCATGCTCAACGACGTAATCAAGAAATTTAATAACGGAAGGCTCCAATTGCTGAGCCAATTGATTCTCAATGTTTTTATAGTAATCATTAGGATTGGTTTCCATAAAAAAAATATTTAATCTTAACTTTGTTTTTTATTTCAGTAATTTTTAGCACTGAATTGATTTTCTATTGTACGCTTATTAATAAGATAGGTCAAGTCAATTGATAAATGTCCTACCCTCTGTATGTCTATATGTCCTACCTATTTTAAGTTTACTGACCTAATCAGAGGAGCTTACTGCGGGGTTGAGGTTGCGCAAAGTTTTTTCTGGATACCGGGCGCCCTTAAAAGTCCCGGTGGAACTTTGCCTGAAGAACCCGCTCCTTCTGTAAGCAACTCATTTATTCTCCACATTGTTTTTGGCCCCACATTCCCCACTTGGTCAAGACACATTCTTTTTTGAAGTTTTTGAACCGCCCTTTCTGTCATAGGACCAAAATAACCGGTGATAAGACCTTCAGAATAAACTTCGGGGTCGGTAGCCAGGAATTCCTGTAATATTTTAACATCATCTCCGGTCATGCCTACTCTCAACTGTTTTATAAGTTGAAGCGTTCCTTTTACATCTTTTGCCGTTTCTTTTACTTCGCCCTTTGCTTGTCTTAATGATTCTAATTGAACATTTAAATCTGTAACTTGGGCCCTTAATCTGGTAATTTGCTCCTGAAGAGAAGTAATGAATTCCTGCGCCGATGAGGTGCTGGAAACCGCTCGGGTCGCAACTGGCAAGGATAAAATACTAAATAAAACCGCTAAACCAAGAATAATACTAAAAATTTTTTTCATTTTTTAAAATTATTTTTATACCCTTAACAAAATTTCAACCTTTTAATCAGAAACTATTTTAGTTTAACAGAATTTCTACTTCAATTCCACTTTTGCGCCGGCCGCTTCAAACTTGTTTTTGATTTTTAAGTTAAAGCTTCTTTCAACAAAGAATTTATATTAGATGTCCAGATGCTATAATCTCTTGACAAGCTTTTATTAAACTGCTAATATAAAGCCACTAAACGTGGAGTGGATTCTATATGAGTCCGCTCCTTTTACTTTTCTTCCATTATCAAGCGTTAGCGTAGATGGCGAAGAATTTTATTCTTCGTACTTTAATCTATATTTCAAATATTCAAAATCTCTGAACTTAGCAGCAGCGAATTGGCGTATCTCTTTTGCGGTTCGTGGACCACGGGCTAATATAATAATTTCTCTCCCTTGATTTCTTAAATGCTTTAAAACTGGCAAGAAGTCCCCATCGCCAGATAAAATAATAGCGCGGTCAAAATTATCTTTCTCTTTCATTAGATAGAAAGTCATCTCAACATCACAATTGGCTTTCCTTCTTGTTGTTCCATCTTCTTGTTCATATAATTTTACCGGCTTAAGATGTAATTCATAACCAAATTCTTTTAACTTCAAGTAAAAACGCACTCTTTGCAAATGGCGCCCGATAAGTAATAATTCTGCTTCGTTTAATTTATTTGCTTTATTTTTAATTACGTCGACTAAATATTTTTCAAGTTCATAAATAGGAACTGTTTCATTTTCAAGGTAGTTAAATTCAAAATTACGTATTTCAACCCCACCGAAATACAAAGCTTTGGATATCAAATACTTCTCTTTCAAATAGTTGAGAAGTTTTTGATAATCTATTTTCCATCCCAAGCTTTTCTCTCCGCCATAAAAAAGATTTGAAGCATCAATAAACGTATAGGTTGTCATATATTTTATTCTATCAAAAAATTGACAATTAGCCAAATATCTTTTATAGTTAATATCAGTTTTTTAAAAAATATTATTTAAGGAAGGTGATGATTAAAATGAAGAACTTGAAAGTTGATTTTGAAATAGTTCAGAGAATCAGCCGGAAAATCTTAGTTGATAAAGAAGGGAAGCTACGAATTTTTTGGGGCGAAAAACCAAATTCAATTGAAAATGTTCTCCAGGATATTAATGATGCCATAAGGCAAGGAACACACATAATTGATCAATATCAGGGATTGAGTGTTCAAATTGGAAAAGAAAAGCTGCTCCTGCCAGGAGAGATTCAGGAATTAAGTAAAGTAATCAAAATCCTTCAAGAAGTTACTGCTAAATTTTTAGAGCCCCAGGAACTAAGCCAAGCAGAACAATACTCTATTCGCTTATCTTTTCAAAAATGTCAGGCAGAAATTGGTCGGGTGACCAATAAATTTAAAGCAAAAGCCCAAACAAGATTGAAGCAGATACCACCGCTTAAGAATAAAAAGGGGGGAAAATCTGGAAAAGTGCCAATTGAAACTAGTAAAGCTACGGTTGATTTATTCGAAAGATTAAATGAAATTGAAGAAATAAATTGGGGGATAATATTAAGAACCCGGAAATTGATTGAGGAAAAGCTTAGAATAGAGAGGATTTTTGTCTTGGTTTATCAAAGACTAGCTAAATTTTTAAAGGAACTGCAAGAAGGAGTAAAAAACGAAAGATTAAAGCGAATCGTCAGTGAAATTTCCGGAGGCAAAAACAATCTTTTGGCCGGACTTTTATCCATAAAAGTTATGCCTTATCTAAAAAGAGTAAAGTCCCGGGAAATTCAGCGTTTAGCTAAATTGTCAAAGTATTTAGAGGAAGGGAGAAAAGACAGAATTTATCGGGCCATGGAAGATGCTTTTAAAAAAATAAGGCCAGTTGTTCAGGAGCGAGAAAGCCGGCAGAGGAAGAAAATCAAATTAAACAATCAAGGAAAATTATTTGGTTAATATTTTCAAAAAAGGAGGTGTGAACTTTGAAAACAAAAAAGGAGATAAAGATTTCCTGGAAAAAATACATAGAACTATTGCGAAAACTGTTAGAAAAAGTTCGTCGTTCTGGAGAAGAATTTGACATGGTAATTGGAATATCAAGAGGAGGAACTGTACCTGGTTTATTTTTCAGTTTCGGATTAGGAGATATTCCCTTAGCTGTTATGGCTGCTCAGAGTTACAATAGGCGTTCTAAGGAAGAAACTATAATCTTTTCAAGGAATTTAGTAATGACGACTAAAAGCATCGGCAAACGGTGTCTTTTAACAGATGATTTAGTAGATTCCGGAAGAACACTTAAGGAATCAGTTCGTTTCTTAAAAAAGAAATATGGAGAAAAAATAGAAAAACTTTCAACAGCTGTGATTTTTGAGAAATCCGGTTCTGAATTTAAACCGGATTTCATTGTAAAGAAAATAGGGAAGGTCTGGGTGAAATTTCCTTTTGAGAATCTTATTCCAAAAGAAAAATAAATAAAAAGAGGGTTAGAAAATAAATTTAACCCTCTTTTTTGTTTTATATTAATTAATTCATTTGACTCCGAGCATCCTATCTCCGGCATCCCCTAGACCGGGGACAATATAACCAATGTCATTTAACTTTTCATCTATTGCCGCTACGTAAATTTTTAGGTCTGGATGTTTTTTTGTCAGCTGTTTTAATCCCTCAGGAGCAGCTACAAAGCAGATCGCCCGGATATCTTTACAGCCCGCACCTTTAACAATATTTACGGCTGCCACCAAGCTATTCCCCGTAGCCAACATTGGATCTAAAATAAAAGCTATTTTTTCATTCATTTTGTTTGGCAGATTCACATAATACTGGATAGCCTTTAATGTCTGATGGTCTCGGTAAAGTCCGATAAATCCTGCCTTTAGTCCAGGAGTAATTTGAAATGCGCCTGCTAGCATTCCAATTCCAGCTCTCAAGATAGGAATTATGACAAGTTTCTTACCGGGCAGAAAAGAAAAACTTCCGTAACCCAACCAATACTTGATTCTTCTCTTTTTTAAGCATAAATCCCGGGTAGCTTCATATATCAGTAAAGTCGTTAACTCTTTAGAAGTTTCTCGGAATTCCTCTGTGCTGAGTTTAATACGTCTGAGCGTATTAACTTTGTCCACTACTAAGGGATGTTTAATTACATAGACACCCATATCTATCACCTCCTTTTTAATTAAAAGAACTAATTTTCTTTATGTACCCGAATCGCAATGAAAGGTGAAGAAGAGATTTATCTCTTCGACTACCGTATGTTTCCGACAAAATTTACAATATTTATTCATTCCAGTCTTTTCTCTTGTCCTTTTTGGCAGTTTTTTCAGAAAAACCTTTGGGGTGTCTTTTTTTAAGCTTTTCAATATTTTCCTTCATAATATCCTCTAACTTCCAACCGAAGAAATCGCAAATCATCGCCACGTACCACATGGTATCGCCTAAATTCTCTCTTATTCCATTCTTTTGATTATCGCCATGTGAAAACGTCTTTTTAATACAACCAGCGACATCCCCTGATTCTCCTGCAATTCCCAGACCCAAAGTGAATATCTCTTTTTCTTTACTGTTGAATTTCTTGGCAGTTCTTTTACAAAGTTTTTGATATTCGTTTAGTTTCATATTTTTCACTTCTTCGTCTATTTATGTATCGTATGTTTCCGACAAAATTTGCAACTTTATAATAAATTTAAAATTTAAAGTTGTCAACAAGTTCAACGTAAAATCCAAGTTAATACTAAAAGAAAACGGGGTTTTAATCTACCCCGTTCTCTTATTATATTTATTTACTTCAATTCCACTTTGGCGCCGGCTGCCTCAAACTTCTTTTTCATATCCTCTGCTTCTTCTTTCTTGACGTTTTCTTTCACCATTTGAGGGCTTGAAGCTGCAGCGTCAACTAAATCCTTGGCTTCTTTCAATCCTTTGCCAGCAATATCTCTAACTACTTTAATCACTTCAATCTTTTTATCACCAACAACTGTCAATTCAATATTGAAGACGCTTTTTTCTTCAGCAGCCGAAGCAGCAGGGCCAGCAGCGGGAGCGGTAGGAACTGCAGCTACCGGAGCTGCGGCCGATACTCCGAATTTCTTTTCCAAAACCTTAACCAATTCAGCCAAATCTAAAACTGACATTTTTCCAATCTCATCAACCAGTTTTTTGAACTTTTCCGGAATCTTCACTTCTTTAACTTCTTCCTTTTTTTCTTCTTTTTTTTCTTCTTTTTTTTCTTCTGTCATAAGTTTAAAAATTAGATGGCGAAGAGGACTTCGTCCTCTTCTTCACCTTCGCTTTCGCTACGCGAAAGCTCGGTAATTAAAAATTTACGTTTTGGCTTTTGCCAAAACAGTTATCAGACCTTTAATGTTTCCTTGTAAAACATTGACTAATCCCGAAATTGGCGAAGCTATGCTCCGCACCAATTTTGCCAAAAGCTCTTCTTTTGCCGGAAGCTGGGCTAAAGCAATTATTTCTTCCGCCTCTTTGAATTTTCCTTCAAGAAATCCGGCCAAAATTTTCAGATTTCCGCTGGCGAGACCGAATTGATAAACGATTTTTGCCGGAGAAATTTCATCTTTAAAACCAAAAGCTAGAGCTACTTCCTCTTTGTATTTGTTTTTATCAAATTCTAATTTGCTCTCCTTGAAAGCTCTTTCTATTAAGGTTTTTTTAGCCACTTTCAGATTGCCATCATTTGCCTTTAATTTCTTTCTTAAATCGGAAATGTCTTTTACTTTCAAGCCGGTAATGCCAACTAAAACCATTGCTTTTTGTCTGGCAATTTTATCTTTTAAGTCATCAATTATTTTTTGTTTTTGCGCCTTATTCAATGCCATGGTGGTAATAAAAAATCTGCGTTTCCCGCAGACAACCAATTTGCACGAGTCGGACCCGTGTATTTTTCCTAGACAGGTTTTACGCTCAATAAGCTACCTGTTGTCTGCGGATATGTTTTAATATTATATCAATTTAAATTCCTGTCAAGAGCTCAATGAATTTTCAATTCATTTCACCTTCGAGTCCAATGATTTTCATGGCAAATTCTTCGGCGGATTCAGGGCCAGAACCCGTAATAATTTTTCCGTCTGCCACCACCGGATTATCCTCAAAAACCGCTCCATTGTCTTTTAAAATTTTAACGGCTGACTTATCCATCGGGCTTGTCCAGACCGTCGCTTTTTTGCCGGACAGGACTCCGGCTTTGGCTAAAATTGTTGGCGCAATACAAATAGCTCCCAGAACTTTATCTTGAGAGACCGCTTCTCTCGCTATCTTGTATGAATCTTCATTATCAAGATTTTTCAGGCATCCCGACCCGCCAATAAAAATCACTGCATCAAAATCAGCCGAATTTAATTCAGAAACTAAAAAGTCAATCTCAACTTCTCCCCCATCGGCGCCAATAGCAGTTCCAATTTTGTTTGAGACGGTTTTTATTTCAGTCCCGGCTTTCTCTAAAATTTCTCTTGGAGTAAAATATTCTTCGTCCCGAAAATCCCGAAAGGCAATGATTATCGCAATTTTTTTCTCTTGTAAGTTTGGCATTTACCGAGCTTTCGCGTAGCGAAAGTGAAAGTGAAAGTGAAGAAGAGGATTTATCCTCTTCGCCTACTCAAAATATTTTGCCTTGGCTATATTATGCTCTTCCAAGGTTTTACTAAAAATAGTTTCTCCTTCAGGAGTGGATAAATAATACCGGTAATCGCTCTCTTCGGGATAGATTGTAGCCATTATGCTTTCAAGCCCGGGGTTGGAAATGGGACCCAGAGGAAGACCCTGATATTTATATGTATTATAAGGCGAATCAATATCTTTTCCCGAAGCAATTTCTCTTCTCATTTCTTCGAACGTCCAAGCGCCAACGCGGGAGAGAGAAGAAGATTCATCTTCTTCGAACGTCCAATTTTCTCTTCCTAAAATATAAGCTATTGTCGCACAACTATATAACGGCTCACCATTATTGATTTTTTTCCAGAAAATTCCGGAGACAATCTTTTTATCCTCAACAGTTCTGACTTCTTTTTCCAAGATGCTGGCCATTGTCACTATTTCAAAAATTGATTTTTGCTGCCTTTTGATTTCTTCCTTTAAATCGGATGTTAATTTCCTGTCAAAATTGCTTAGCATTTTTTTGACGATATTTTCCAAACTCTCATTTTTTCTTATCTCATAGGTGTCGGGGAAAAGATAACCTTCCAACCCTAAATTCTTTGGCTTATCTTTCAAAAAGTCAAACTCGTCAGAAAAATCTTTGGCAGCCATGTCCAAAACTTCTTCGGCCTGGAACATTCCCCTGTCTTCAAAATAAAAACCGATGGTTCTCAAACTCCACCCCTCAATTATGGTAATTTTTTCTTTTATTACATCGCCCTTAAAAAGTTTCTCTGCTATCTGGGGAATATTCATTGAAGGAGACAATAGGTATTGGCCGGCTTTAAGGTCTCCGGCAATTCCTCTTACCATAACATAAACTCTGAACATTGACGCCCATCTTATCAAATTTTCTTTTGCCAAGTTCAGGGCAATGTCTTTTGACCCTTCTCCTATTTCCACGCTAAAAATTACCTCTTTTTTGGAGAAAGATTCTGTTGGCAAAAAAATCAACCAGAAAGAAATCGCAGCAATCATAATTATTAAGATAATAAAAAATAAACGCTTCCTCATATTTTTACTTCTCAATAAGCGGCACGAAAATAAAGCCGGGGTATTCGATTTGGTCAAATTCTGTTTCGCTCTTTCTTATAAAAAGCCAGATTGAGGAGTTTATCGGCGTGACAATTCTTCCTCCAACTTTTAACTGTTTTTTCCAAGAATCAGGGATTCTGATTGCGGTCGCCGATACTAAAATTTTATCAAACGGCGCTTCTTTTTCATAACCCTTGGAGCCGTCGGCACAAATAAATTCTACAATCCCCTTCTCTACAAAATTATATTTCCCAACATTCTTTTTTCCAAACTCCTTCAACTCGGGAACGATATCAATGGCTATAACCCTTCCCTTTTGTCCAACAATTTCTCCTAAAAGAGCCGAAGTCCAGCCGGAACCCGAGCCAATATCCAAAATCTTCTCTCCTTTTTTTGGCTCCAACAATTCCAGCATAAAAGCAACAACCAGGGGCTGGGAAATTGTCTGGCCGTAATTAATAGGCAGGGCTTCATTTAATTCGGCCAAATCTTTAAGGTCTTCCGGCAAAAAATCAACCCTTTTGATTTTTTTAAAGGCCGAAATTACCTCTGGCGTCTTCAACCATCCTTCTTTAATTAACTCTTCAACAAGCGCCATAATTTTTGGAAAAAAGAAATTCTGTCTATAAATAATATTCCGTCTAAGTGGTCAATTTCGTGCTGGAAAACTCTGGCCGGCAGACCCTCGGTTTTTATTTTAATTTTTTCTCCTCTTTCATTCAATGCTTCAATTTCAACTTCTTTTGCTCTTTTTATTTTCAAAAAAAGTTCGGGAAGGCTCAAACAACCTTCTTCATCAATTATAGTCTCTTTACTCTTTTTTATTATTTTAGGATTAATAAAAACTTGAGGTGTTCTTTTTGCTTTTTCTTCAAGAGATCTTTCCCGAATAGGATAAACCACAATTATTCTTTTTAATTCTCCAACCTGAGGAGCGGCCAAACCTATGCCATCTTTTTCCATCATTGTTTGAATCATATCTTGGCCAAATTTTTTTATATCTTCGGTCACCTCCTTCATCTCCTCGGACTTCTTCCTCAATATCGGGTTTGGGTATTTTATAATTTCTTTATTCATATCTCCTTAAAGCTTCTACCGGCTTCAATCTAGCCGCTTGCCTGGCCGGAAGAAATCCGGCGAAACAGCCGACAAAAAGTGAAAATGTTAAACCGAATAAAATTAAACCCGGTGATACAGAAACAGAAAAGTAAAACAAAGGATTGGCCTGCGAATATAATTCAATAATCTTTGCACAAATAATTCCCAATATTATGCCTCCGGCACCTCCTACCAAGCCAATGATTCCTGCTTCAATTAAGAAAATCGTCAGAACAGTTGAATTTTTGGCACCAATCGCCTTCATAACGCCTATTTCTCTTGTCCTTTCACGAATAGAAGTAAACATTGTATTTGTTATACCAATTCCACCAACAAGAATAGCAATACTGGCAAAAAATATAATGGCAGATTGAATAATACCTAAAACATTGTTTGTTATGCCCATGATTTTTTCAGAAGTGACAACAGCAAAATCAGCCGTATCTTCTCCGAATCTTCTCTTTCTTGTTTTTTGAAGACTCTCTTTTAGGTCTTGGGCTACCTTATCGGCAGACAATCCTTCTTCAATTTTTACCATAGCCACTCTGGCCGAACCTCTTTTTTCTCCGGTTAAATCCTGATAAAGACCTATATCTAAATAAATATTACTATCATCCGATTTATTGCCAAGAGAATTCAATATCCCTATTACTTTAAACTTTCTTCCTTTCATAACTATTTCTTCATCTACCCTGACTTTTTCCTTAAATATATCAATAATCCATTGCTTGCCGACTATAACCTCCCTTTTCCCGGGAACAGGCCATCTGCCTTCAGATAAACTCCAACCCTGAAATTTCTCCAGAATTTCCAATCCTTGATCCCAGGGCAGTCCGGTTAAAAATACCATTTTCGCCTCTTCTTTATATCTGACTACAATTCCTCGATAAGACATGATTAAAACATTCTCAACTCCTTTTGTTTTCTCTATGGCCATAATATCTTCCCTCTCTAACACTTCCCCGCCCATCATCATCCCCATTAAGTTTTCTTCGCTGCCGGGCATAACCATAATCATATCTCCGCCCATGGTCTCCAACTGCTGATTAATAGCTTTTTTAATCCCCTCACTTAAAGAAAGTAAACTAATAACTAAAAAAATACCAATGACAATACCTAAAATAGTCAGCCAACTCCTCAAAGACCTGGTCTTGAGATTTCTTAAAGCTATTTTGAAATATTCGTTTATTTCACTCATAAAACTTCGGCTGATTGTTTATCGTTAATAATTATTTGACCGTCTTTAATATTTACAATTTTTTCGCTGTAGTTTGCAATATTCGGATCATGAGTTACCACCACAATGGTCTTTCCTTGTTTTTGGTGAAAATCCGTTAAAATCTCCATTATTTTTTTACCGGTAATCGAATCTAAGTTGCCGGTGGGTTCATCGGCAATGACCATTTCCGGGTCATTGGCAAAAGCTCTGGCTATGGCTACTCTCTGCCTTTCGCCAGCGGATAATTCAGCCGGCTGATGAAAAATTCTATCTTTTAAACCCACCGAAATTAACAGTTCTTCGGCTCTTTTTTTTCTTTCTTCCGATAATACACCTTGAAAAACCATTGGCAGCATAACATTTTCTAAGGCGGTAAGGTTAGGCAAAATATTAAATTCCTGGAAGACAAAACCAATCGTTCTTCCTCTTAATTGAGATAATTCGTCTTCTGAAAACAAAGAAATGTCTTTACCCTTTAAATAAACCTTGCCTTTGGTTGGAAAATCCAAAGCTCCAATCATATTCAGAAGGGTTGACTTGCCAGAGCCCGAAGGACCCATAATACTAACAAAACCACCTGGAGCAATCTCCAGGTCTACGCCTCTTAAGGCAGGAAGTTCTACTTTTCCCAATTGATAAATCTTCCAGATATTTTCTAATTTAATAATTGGCCCTGACATTAACTTTTCTCACCCGAGCCGCAGCGAAGGGTGGAGAAGAACAAACGTTCTTCGACTATCTTTGAATTACTTTTTCTCCCTCTTCAAGACCGGAAAGCACTTCTACCATATCGTTGCTCCCCCTCAATCCAATTTCAATATCTCTTTCCTGAATCTGCCCATTTTTAAAAACTTCAACTATTGTTTTGTCATCTTTTTCTTGAATTGCATCTCTGGAAATAATCAGAACATTTTCTTTTAAATCAGCTTGAATAATAACGTCTGCGGTCATGCCGGGCTTTATCGCCTTGAGCATTTCTTCAAAACCAATAGTTGTTTCATAATAAACCACGCCGTCAACTATTTTTTCTGCCGGACTTATTGAGATAACCCTCCCTTCAATTTTTTTATCCGGAAAGGCAACCAAAGTAATTTCAACCGAATTGCCGACGCTTATTTCAATCACGTCTTCCTCGTAAATGTCTACTTTTATTTCATAAGGGGCGATGGGCAAAACAACGATGACAACGTCCTGCGAGGTCGGCTGAACCAATTCCCCGATTCTCTTTTTAATTTCAATGATTTTGCCGGCAGCCGGACTGATAAGTTTTGATTGCTGAATTTGATTTTCGTAAAATTGTACCCGGGTTTGAGCTTGTCTTATCTGGGCTTCAGACAAATCAATATCCACTTGGCGGACTTCGGCTTTGATTAAATCTAAACGGCTCTCAGCCTCTTGAAGTTTTGTTTGCGCCGTCTCAACGTTTGATTTCATTGAAGAGATTGTTTGTTGGACGCCAATAACATTAGTCAGGGCTCCATTAATATTTGTTTTCAGGGTATCCAAAGAAGCCTTGTCAGCTGCCGAAACTCTTTCTCGATAAATAGCTGATTTATCGGCAATTTCACGGATTGTTTCTAAGCTGTCAAAAGCTGTCTCAAGAGAGTTTTTCATTATTAAAAGAGCAGTTTCAATATTTTTATCATTGTTTAAATTATTTTTTGCAATCCCTAAATAAAGTTTTGCTTCCGCTTCTGCTCTTTCTATTTCATCTCTGGCACGCATTATTGTTCTACCGTCTTCGTCATAGATATTAATGTATTCTCCGACAAATTCTTTTACAAAATCTAGAGCGTTATAAATTTGAGGATAAGAACCATCTGAAACAGTTATGGCTGTTTCATAGCTATTTTTTAAATTTTCTTTGGCAATCCCTAAGGTAATTTCGGCGTTTTCCAGTTGGGTTTCAGTAATTTTAATTTCTTCCGGACCGGCACCGGCCAATAACTTATTTAAGTTTAGTTGAGCTAATTCAAGGCCGGTTTGAACATCCTGAAGCTGAATATAAAGATTGCTGGTGTCCAGCTTTGCCAATTCCTGGCCAGCCTTAACCTCATCGCCCACCCCGGCATAAATTTTTTCAATTTTTCCGGCGTTTTCAAAGATAAGGTTTATTTTTTCTCCCCTTCCAACTTGGCCGCTTTCAAAAATTTCTTGGACGATGTCTCCCCGAACCACCTCAATCAAATTAAACTCAGGTTTTTTTTCTTTTAAAAAAACTCGATAAACGCCAAAGGTTACCAAAATAATGATAATGATTATTAAAATTATCTTTTTGTTCATATTGTTTATAAAGAAGCGGGGGCGCCAGGATTCGAACCTGAAACAGAAATTTTGGAGATTCCTATGATAGCCATTTCACCACGCCCCCTTTATTTATCTATCTTTTCGATTCCTTATGGATGGTATTTTTTCTGCACCATTTACAAAACTTTTTAAATTCCAACTTTCTCTCAGCTTTTTTTTGCTTAGATTTTCGGGTAAAATAATTAATTCTTTTGCACTCTTTGCACTGAAGTTTAATAAATGGTTTCTTTTTTGTAGCCATATTTTTTATGAGTTCGTAGAGGATAAATTCTCTTCTCTCCTCTTTACTATCGCTCGGGAGCCTGAGGCCGGGATTGAACCGGCGACCTCGTCTTTACCAAAGACGTGCTCTGCCAACTGAGCTACCCAGGCTAATAATAGAGATACGAAAAAACGGTACCACCTTTTCATAGTAGCACCGCTTTCTCTTGATGTAAACCTTAGACTTAAAGATTTAAACTATCCAAATCGCTTTCTTTCTTTCGGGCAGGAGCTTTTCTTACTTCAGCTACTCTGCCTTCTGGTTCTTCAATCTTTAAGTTAACCCGGGCATGATTTTTGAGACCTACAATTCTAATAAGGTTTCTTATTGCCCGAGCAGTTGAACCTTCCTTTCCGATAATCTGACCCATATCTTCGGAGTTGACTTTCAAACTGAGCAAAACACCCATCTCGTCAACTTTTCTTTCAACTTTTACATCATCGGGGTAGTCAACTAGGCCTTTAATAATGTATTCAAGAAATTCTTTGTCAATAGTTGCTTTTGCCATAAGTGTTAATTTTAACAAGTAAAACTAATAAAACTAAAAATTCTTCCGACCTTTAATTCTGCGATTCTCTCTTTCTGAAATCCAGAAAATCGACTATTTTGCCTGGCTCTGCCAAGCTGTCTTTTATTTTACTCTTTTTTTTAAATATGTCAATATTTTTCTCCAAGAAGCTATCAGCAAGCGCTAGGATGATACAAACATCAATTTTTAGAAGACAATGAGAGAGATTTTGGCGAAATTCGCCAGTCTTCAGAACTAATGTCCGATCTAGCTTGGTAGCCATCTCCGGGGGGAGGGGCTAGAACTTACTGACAGCTCTCTGAAGAAAAACCCATTTAAAATCCTAACATTTTATTTCCTCTATGTTAAATTTTATCTTTCTGAAACTCGGAACAATCTCCTAAATCCAGAATCTTAATTCTGAACTTGGGGGATTAGGGGAACTCATTGTGTGCAATTTGAGTTCCCCTTTAGTGATCTGGTTAAGCGCAACTCCAGTTTGGAGTTTGAAATCGCTTTATAGAACAATTTTCTATAATCTGTTCTACACGATTCCAGAACTCCTTAATTAACTCTATCCCATCCTCATCTTCAAAAGCCCTCCTGAGCTTGTTCCCATCTATCCACATAGGAACAATTCCCAGTCGAAGTGAATTAGTCCCCTTCCAACTAATAATCGCCTCCTTATCCACCGAGAACTGAACTGGAATCCAGTAATTATCGTGCTGAATCCAGAAATCTACTTTGAAAATTAGATCCTCTATATCACTCGATTTTATCACTGAGAACCCGTTGCTTTTCAAAATAGATATTATCCACTTTTCGGCTTTTAAACCGAACTTTTCCACTTAAAACACCTCCTTTCTTCTTTTTATTTCTTTTCTTTCTTTTTTCCAATCTCCTAAATCCAGAATCTTAATTCTGAACTTGGGAGATTGAAGGAGGAAGAGTATTATAATGAGTAAACTTTTGATAAGTAAACTCTTACCTCCTTCATATAAGTGCATCCTTTTTGTTTTACGGTGAGTCAAGGCCATCTGTTAATAACAGATCTCACCAACTAACTTTTCATTAAAATTTTCATTCGGTGGCTTACGAAAACTCTAATAAGACAGTTAGCGCCTTGATTAATTATTAATCCACTAGTTTGTAGTGGATTGTCTTCTGAAAGTTGAAATTCCGCAACATCTCGTCGATGTTCGGATTTTCTAGCAATGTCTTTATGGCAGTGTATCCGTCCTCATCGAGCTTGATTTTATATTGCTCGACGAATTCCTCTGATGCCGGGCGACAGTTGCCAACATCAAGTGAATCTTGGAGACAGACTCGGACATCCGGATGTTGTTTCATCAACTCATAAGTATTTATGCCCACACACTGGCAGGCATATACGTAGTCCATGCGTGTTTTCTTCGTCACTTGCGCGACGAAGTGTTTCTTCCACGCATCAATGTCCTTGCTGAACCATTCCAAGATGGAAAAGTTCTGCTCGTAGTCGATAAACTCGGAAGTTTTGCCATTAACGACATATTTCCCGCCATTCAAGGAAGACCTTTTAATCTCCATGAAAACTTTCACGCCGTTGCGACCACGTCGCCAGTAGAGACCATTGCCTTCGCCGTACCATCCTGGTACGATTTCGCCGACGATTTGACGAGGGTCCTCTTCCCACATCATGTCGAATATTCCATCGGCATTGATGTGAAACCAGCGCTCGCTTTCCATCTCTTTTGAAATGGAAAGCTGACGAGCAAAGACGCTTTCCAACTCTTCGAGTTGGACTGCCTTTGCCTCTAGGCGAGGACCTCGTAAGTCTACGAAACGGCTTGCCCTCACTTCTCTGAAATGGTCAGGATTGTAAAACTGGAAAGTGAGTTTCTCTTTATGACCGTAGTGATCATAATAGTTCAACTCGATTTCCTTGCCCTTAATCCCTTCCCATTTAAGAATGGTATCACGAACATCGCAGGCATGGACAAACGCCACTTTCCTACCGTCCGCGAGTACAAACGGTGCGTTTTGGTCAATTCCCCCATGCGAGATAATCGGGGCATAACCAAATACTGGACAACCATTGACAGTATGAACTGTCTCTATTCGCTGTTCGCTCATCGCATCTGTCCGGTAATACCCGAACTGGATCAAATCATTGTTGATCGGATCAACTTCGAGAAAACCGGCACCACTCAACCCAGTTCGAGAGGAGTAATACTGCCTCCCCCCGTATTTAGAATGAATTTCCACTGCTTCCTGCTCATAGGCAAAGAAACAGTTTCTCCTGGCAGAATACAAAATTGTATTGTATCCTCCACCAAATCGCATATCAATCTTCCTTTTCATTTCTTTTCCTCCTTTTTCCGCCCGAGGGCGGATTTTTTTTCTTTCTTTTTTTCTGCCACCGCAACTGAGAACATATCAATATTCCCAAATGCAGTGGCAGAAAAGAGGTTTCTCCATATTTAATTTGAAGGTGCTTAAAAAGTAAAAGACGGCTCTGGAAGAGTCGCCTTTTACAATATTTCTGGTCACTAAATTTAATAACCAATGGTTTTTACAAAATTGACTTAAAACAATTGCGACTCTCTCCTCGAAATTGTTTTTATCTTATTTAATTTGTAAGAACTATCTATTTCTCATTAATATTTATATCATAGCATATTCATTTTTCCTTGTCAAGTCCCTCGGCGATATTTTTCCCTTTTGCCTCCTTTTTCTTTTCTTCTTTTTTAATTTTTAATTTTAAATTTTTATGGTGGGTGCGGCAGGAATTGCACCTGCGAAGCCCGAAGGCGCCACTTTTACAGAGTGGTGTGTTAGCTACTCCACCACGCACCCGATTCAATGAATCTTTGATTTATTTCAACCTTCAATGAACTGCGATTCATTTCGGTATTTAATTATTTTATCACAAATTTTCTTATTCCCCAATGATTTTTTGGTGTTTTTCCCGCCATTCTTCAATTTTTTTATGATTTCCGGAAACCAAAACTTTCGGCACGTGCCATTTTACTCCTTTTTTGGGCGAAAAAACCTCCGGTCTGGTATATTGAGGATACTCAATAAAGCCCTTTTCTTTGGTAATTCTTTCTTTTAATAATTCGGGCTTTCCAAGAACTCCGGAGATTAATCTGGCTATTGTCTCCATAACCACCATAGCCGGCAACTCTCCGCCCATTAAATCATAATCGCCTATTGATAGCTCAACATCGGCTATTTTTTTTGCCACTCTTTCATCAACTCCTTCATAACGGCCGCAAATAATAATTATCTGCTTTAATTTGGAAAACTGATAAGCCATTTTTTGATTAAATTTCTTTCCCCTCGGCGTAAATAAAATAATTTTGGATTTTTTCAAAGCCTTTATGGCTTTATATATTGGTTCAATCTTTAAGACCATTCCCAACCCGCCGCCAAATGGCCTATCATCAACGGTTTTGTGGCGGTCTTTTGCCCAATCTCTTAAATTATGAATGTTAATTTTAAGCAAGCCTTTGACTATTGCTTTTTTTATAAAGGATTCTCTCAAATAAGAATCAAAAATCTTGGGAAAAATGGTAATAATGTCAAATGTTATCATAGGCGATGAAGTTTTCCTTCTGCGAAGTTTGCCTTCATTTTCACCTTCGCTTTCATCCGTGAAAGCTCGGTAAACGAAAACCGCACTATCAATAATAGCACGGTCTTCGAGCAATTGTAAACTTTTAGTTTACAACTTTAAATCTTCAATAGATTCTGTTTTTATTTCTCGAGTTTCTCTGCCACCTTCCGGTTCTTCGATCTTCAAATTCACTCTGGCGTGATTTTTAAGACCGACAATTCGAACCAAACCTCTAATTGCTCTGGCAGTAGAACCGGCTTTGCCGATAATCTGACCCATATCTTCGGAGTTCACTTTCAAAGAAAGCAAAACTCCCATTTCATCAACCTTGCGGTCGATTTTGACATCTTCTGGGTTATCAACTAAAGCCTTCACTAAATACTCAAGGAATTCTTTATCGTTTCCTTTTGTTTCAGTCATAGTTCTTTCTGGATTTAGACAATTACTGATAATTAATCTTTGCTAGTAGCGCCGACCTTCTTGCCCGCCGAAGCTTCAAAGCTGAGGCGGATCAGCCTATCTCCCTTTTCAGATTTTCGGAGACGCGGCACATCTTAATTGCTACTATGTCAAATTGTAATTTATTTTTAAAATTTGTCAAGTCCGATCCTTCAGGCAAACATTTTTATAAGCCAAGTGGGAACAATATCGCTTATTATGGGAATGCGTTCAATAATAAAAGGAATAACTAAAGATTTCCAGGAGATATCTTTAACTATTATAACTAATAAAACAATGAAACCTATTTCCAATGGTAGTTCCCATATTTGGTCAACAAAAGGAAGCGGAATCCAATCAATAATTTCAATTATAAGGGCAAAAAAAATCAAAATCATTCCGCCGGGCGATAAAAAAATTTCGGTAGGAATTTTCTGAAACCAACCGCCTTTTTTCTTAGGGATAACAGCTTCAACGGGCATAATTTTATCTACTTATTATTTTACTACTTTTTTAATTTTAGCACAAATAGAATCAAAGAAAAACACAATGTCAAGAAATTTGACAAAAATATTATATTGTGATATAAGTAAATTATCAAGGAAAAGGAGGGTTTTCTTTGAGGAAAGCCCTTTAAAAACTATATTGGAGGTGAAAGGAAAATGGAATGGTTAATATTATTAGGAGTATTTTTTTTGTTTGTCAGGTTCACTATTGTAAAAGAAGGGACAGCCCAGGCGCTGATGAAGGCGGGCGCTTTCTATAAAATTATCTTCCAATGGGAAAATCATTGGATGGATGTTGAATGGAATATTTGGAGGAAAAAAGAGAAGAAGAAAAAAAAAGAAAGTAAGCTTTATGGTCAAATTTTTGGTGGCTTGTATGTTTATTTATGGCCCTTTTATAAAATCTATAAATATCCTTTAAGATGGACCGATCTACGCCGGGTAGAGGAAGTAGGAGAGAAAATTGAGAAACCACAGTTTCACGATGAAGAGCTTAGACATGTAATGTTGAAACCAGCGGTTTACTGGACAAAAATTTTTAAGGTAGAGACCCTACCTCCAGAACGAATTCCGCTGGATATTGAGATATTGATAACGATGCGGATATTGAATCCTTTTCTGTTTCTCTTTATTGCTCCTCCGACTCCTCTGGAAGATGTCCTTGCCAGAATAGACGCTCTTATGAGGGCGAGAGTTAGCATGTTGACAGTAGATGAATTTATCGCTTTGAAAGGTAAAAGTGAAACTCTCTGGGAAGGAGGGGAAGGAATCGTTGGGTTAAAAGACGAAAAATTAATTCAAGAAACTCTTCCTAAATGGGGGCTGCAAATTGCGAAACAAGGAATAGACATTAAAAGCATTGGATTATCACCGGAATATCAGAAAGCAGGAGCTGCTAAAAAAGAACAGGAGATGAGGGCAGCTGGTAGAGCTGAGGAAATAATGGGAACTGTGATTTTAGCGGTGACGAGAGCCGAAGGAAGAAAAGAGGAAGAGGTCCAGGCAGAGTTCAGGGCGGATCCCCAAGTTTTCTACCAAAAACATCAACCCATTGTAGACAATACAATGACAAAACTTTCAATGGAACAAAGATCTTACCTTAGGATTGAAACGCCTGGGGCAACTGGAATGGAAGGAGCTTTTCTTAATCTAATCGGAGCTTGGAAGAGGATACCGGGTGGTGAATCAGAACAAGAACCAAAAGAAGAAGAAGTAAATGCAGAAAAACCATTAAGCCCAGAGACAGAAAGAGTAATGAAAAGTGCTCGAGAAGCCCTAGAAACACTAAAAAAACAGAGAAAGAGGCATAAAAAGAAAAAGAAGTAGTTGTTTGCTTTTTAGAGGGAATGACAGTAGTCATTCCCTTTTTATTTATCCAACAGGCTCTCGGTAAACATCTTTTTTTGAGGGCTTTTCAGGTTCTTCTTTTTCCGTCACCGGAGGAGACGGTTTTTCCGGTTGAGTTAGTTCATCTTCTTCTATCTCATCTTCTTCTATTTGATCCTCTTCTTTTTGAATTTCTTTTGGTTGAGTTTCTGGAATTTGTGAAAAGATAAGCTGTTTAATCTCAATAGAGATTTTTTCGGCGGTTTCAAAATCTATTTCAACTCCTTTTTCAAGGACTTCAGTTAAGTTTTCTTTTGGTACTTGCTCTAACAGAGCCAAGGTAACCCGGTAAGCAATTTTTTCAATTTTTTCTTCGTCTTCTATTCCGTTTTCCAAACAAATCTCGGCAATTTTAGAAGAGGTTTCTTCAGAAAAAATAAACTCCAAAAATTCAGGAGAAACCTGCTCAAAAAATTCCGGGTATTCGCTTTTTAGTTTTTGAATTTCAAATTCTTCTGACATAAATAATTTTACGAAGTTTTAAAAATTAGCTCCGCAATGAGGGCAGAAACTTGCTCCGGCCGGAGCAGCGCCTCCACAAGATGGACAATGAGTTGGTGATTTTTTCTTCATTATTCCCCCTGCGACTGCTCCTGCGATTGCTGTTTGTTTGGCAATATCCTTAACAGCAGACCAAGTTCCTTTTCCGGCAGCCACCCCCTTAGACCATCCTGCTTTTGCTCCTGCTTTTGCTCCTGCTTTTGTTGTTAATGTTGTTTTTATCACTTGCCCCGTCTGTTTTATTGCCGGCCACGTTCTTCTTTGCCACTGTCTTTTTACCGCTTCACCCGTCGCTTTTATCGGTGAAAGGCCTTTTGCTCTTCCAGCTGTATATGTTCTCTGCATCTTTCCAACAGCACTTACGGCTGCCGCTCCTCCGGCTGCCATTCCGACTGCCGCTGTTCCGCGTCCGATGGCTTTTAATGTTGTTTTTTGAGCTGTTTTATTAGCGGCTTGAAATCCTTTAATCACTGCCTTAGTTCCCATTGCTCCGGTTTGAAGACCGATGGCAAAGCCTAAAATAAGGAAGACAATGATAACGAAAAAAGGGAAAATTTCGTTTAAAAAACCAACAGTTGCCGGTTCCATGCCCGGCATTTCAAGATTGCTAACGAAAGCAGACCTAAGATAGGAAAAACTATTGAGACCTAAATAGAGAAAAAAGGCAATGGGAATACCAATAATTGACCATTGAATAAGCTGATTCCACCACATATTCCAAAGCTTTTTAGTGCCGGGTAAAATCCAAGCAACAAAAGCCAGGGGAGATAAAATAGTTAAAGTCCAGATGACTACATATCTCATCAAGAAAAGAGCGGCAAAAAGTAAAAAAGCAAAAGCCATGGACAGGTTGACTATAATCTGGGTAATCCCCTGCATCACTAATCCCAATCTGCTCATAATGTTGCCGCCAGCCCCCCCAATAACTTTCGCAATGCCAGCGCTAAAATCTGAAACCTGAGAACCAATATCCATTGCTCCTTCTGTAATTGCATTTAAAAAATAGTTCATGACAATATTTGAAGCATCAACTATTAAGCCAACAAGAACCGGAGCAAAGTTAACCAATAAGGCAATAATAAGCAGCTTGGCAAAGATTTTTTTACTGCCGTATTCACCCAATCGCAGGGCAATGGAAAGAGCAATAACAACCAAAATAACCACCAGAGCCAAATTAACAAAACTTTGGGTAATGTTTAATCCCATTCCAATTATTGGATTGGGATTTGGGCCATCAATTCTGGTATAACTTAAACTGACAAACCCGGGGCTGATTACCCAATTAAGAATTGCACCCACTAACCAAGTAATTCCTCCGCTAAGAAAAATAACAAAAGCCAAAATAGCAGCAATTGCCAAGGTGGGAAGAAACAAAAGAGCATCCCGGATGAATGTCCATTGGGCAAAAGTTGGCAAAGGAAAAAGAAGAAAAAGAAGAGTTAAAATTAGGAGATAAAAATAATTTTTTTTCATCTTAATTAGAGTCTTAGTCCCTTAATTACAGTCATTGATTGAATACAGGGCTGACAATAAGGGTTGGATAGCAGACCTCCTAGACTATAAATCCAAATTCCTATAACATTGCAGCCAGCTCCCGCAAGGTCAGTCGGACAACGACCAATAGGATGTTGGGTAAGGTCAACAACATTGCTAGAAATTACTTCACATTTACCTTCAAAATCGTCCTTCTCATAAAGGAGAGCCAAGAAAGAACCTTTGGGATCAATTTTAACTGAACGGGTATTTTGGGCTAATTCTCCCAGTCCACTTTTCGTAACCTGTCTCATATCAGCGCCTCCTGTATTGAAAGGAGCTTCTTTAAGCGTAACATCTTTTGCGCACCCCGTTTGGTCATAACTAAGACAATTATATAAGATTACTCCTTGGGCAGCAGGAGCCGGTTCAGGGTCAGGTTCTTTAAAAAGAGTAAATGATCTGGCTTTGAAATCTGAGGGTAACTTATCAAAATTTCCGGAAATTGGCTTAAATTCTTCTTTAGATGATGATGCATATATTTTATCATTTTCTTGGAATGCGAGAAAACATCTGCCGCTAAAATTATCTTTTTCGTGTAAAATTAATCCATATTTAGACACATATTTAGTTGTGGTTGTTGCTTTATCGGAATCATATTTTGACTCTTCAGCTGGAATGACAAAAAAAGTATTGTTATTCGCACTCACTTCAAAATTCTCGAAATTGCCGGAGAAATTAGCTTTTAGGCAGATTTTATCCTCTATTATTTTTCGGAGCTCTTCGACAGCTTCAACTCGATCACCTTGAAGGTATTTATTGAGAACTCCTTCTATATCATCTACCTTATTGGCGCAAATATAAATGCCTGGGAAGACGATGGGTTTGAGAGCAGGGACTTCTTCCATTTTTAAAATAGTTAATTGAGGATTAATAGTATTAAAGATGAGATAAGCTGAAAGCAAAATAATTGCCCCTAAAAAACCGGCAAAAATTCCGGTTCTGGCATCAGTCATTTTGGATGGATCCCCGACTGAGGTCAAATAAATAACGCCGTTGTAAACCAAAACACCAAAAATTATTAAGCCAATGACAATAACCGCAAATCGGAAAATATAATTGACGTATTCTGGCAAGCCGGTGGCAACGGTTTCTGGAGTGGCAGTAGCTCCGGGAACCTTAGGATAAACAATCTCTAAGGTCTTAACACATTTTTCATCTACACATCTTGCCGGCGCGCACTCAGCATCGGTTGTACATTTCTTAGCCAAAGCAAAATCACTTAACAAAAAAAATAAAAATAAAATTAGGATGAGAAAAAAATATTTATTCAAAGTTGTCTTTCTCTGCATAAGTTTTTTATTATTTCATTCTAATATATTAATTATCTTTTTGGAAGTTTCTTCTATTTCACCTTTAACTTGTTTAATCTCCTCAAGCTTCTGCTGAATTTGACCGGTAGGACAAGGATTGCTGCCAGAAGGCGGCTGGCTTTCACAAGAAGGATAATTAAGAAGCGAGCCTAAAGTAACTGTTAGCGAAGGCATCTGAAAACCGGGGATTTTAATTGAAATCTCTTTCTCATAACTGAGCTTATCTAAAGATATAGTCGGGAGTTTATAGGTTATTTCTTTTTCAAGAATAATTTTTTTCAAGCTCTCTGGCCAGGGAATAGTGATTTTATCCGGCAAACCGGTTATCTCAGACAAGGAAATAGTCGGAACTTCTATATCTGGCATTTCAATCGAAAGCGGTGGGATTTTCAAAACCCCGGCTTCTATTTTTGCGTTAAGCTGAATATGTTTTTCTATCTCGTCTATTATTGTTTGGCTGCGCTGATTTAGTTGTTCTCCAATAGCATTGGCTAATGTTTGATTTATTTCTTGAGCCGCCAGATTAAGTTTTGACTGAATTTCATTTTGGAAAGTTGTATTGGCTAGGTTTTCTATTTCTTTGACTTTATCGGTTACTTCTTTCAAATTGGTTTTCGCCTTTTGACAAAAGTCATTTATGTTCTCGCAAAAAGGGATTTCTGGAATTCTCGGAAAAGCAGGCCAGGTAAAATAAAAATCAGGAAAAATAATCGAGAGAGGAATTATATGGAAATCAAAGCCGATACATCCCGATGGAATAGGAAGAAATTGACCAATCAATCCTAAAAGAATATTGAAGAAATCAATATTAAGACTTTTGAAGGCAAAATGAACTTTTGGCCGGGGCAATTCAATTCTTGGCAGTTCTAATTCCGGAGTAATAAGATTGCCTAAATTAAATGATTGAAGAAAATTTAAAGAAATAACCGGATATTCAATTTCGCTAAGTTCAACTCTCGGCAAAGGAACTTTAATCACTCCTACGCCCGAAATATTAGCGCTGATGTCCGGCAGTTGAATGGAAGGAACAATAATTTGCGGTATATCAAGATACGGCAATTGAAATTTTAAATCAGGAAAGATATTGGCGCAGTTATCTAAATCGCAGAGGTCTAAATCAGGCAGAATCAAATCTTCAAAAATAAAATTAGGCAGTTTAATATCAAAAAAGGGCCAAAACTTAATATGTGGTAGTTTAATATCAGGAATGACTATTTTAGGAAAAATAATTTTGGGAAGAGTGGGAGGAGATGCAGGACAGCCCAACATACTAAGCGGAAAATCGGCAATTGTTTGGGTTGGGGAAAACTGGGGCGAACCGGAAAATTCATAAGAGTCCGGAGAAGGAAATTGACCGGTAAAGAGGGGTAAAAACTTACAAGGCTCAGGAGTTTCTTCTATTCCTTCATCTTTTAATTGCTCGCATTTTTCTTTTAAAACGCTTAGGTTGCAATTTGAAGGAGCGGATTCTCCTTCTTGTTCAAATAAATTTTGACATTCTTGTTGTATTTGAGTTGCCGAAGAAGACGGTCCCAGAGCATTGCAAATTGGCGGAATAGGCGGCGGAGATTCAGGGTTATAATTTGCCCAAAAATCATCGCATTCTTGAATAATAGTCAAATGGACATTTTCCTGGTCAAAACATTTTTCAATTTTCTCAGTTGGAATTCCCTGGTCTTCCATTCCCGGCAACTCCTGACATTTTTCCGATAACCAGGAAAAAGTTTGAAAATACCACTCAACGTCAACATAATCTACGGACTCTTCTTCCACAGTAATTGACCAACTAGGAGAACAGCCACAGCCTAACGTCCTAAACGGAAAATCACCAATTGTTTGGGCTAAGGAAGTTTGGGAAAAAGTGGATGGTTCATAGGGCGGCAATTTTGGACAGGATAACTCCAATAAGGGTGGCTGAGGAATTGTTGGTGAAGGTGGATTGAAGATAATAGGTCGGCCGGAAAGATCGAGAGATGCTCCTGCTTGAAACTCAGCAATTGTAATTTCAGGAAAAGTGATATTAACGCTTGGCAAAGAAATAGTGAATGAAGAAAGTTCAGCCAGGTCTTTTAATTCAATTTCTTCCGGTAATCCTAAATTGATATTTTTAATTCCTATTTCGCCGAGTTCTAAATCATTCAAACCCACTCCGGCTTCAAATATCGCTTCCATTGGTTTTTGCTCACCGGGATTGAGACAAGCCTTCAGGCTGAAACTGGATCCCTGTTGACATTGGGCTTGGCATTTGTCAGCCGTACATTGAAGAGGTAAAGGGTAGGTAGATGAGGCCGAAAGAATAGCGTCTTGATTTAACTCAAGAAGTTTATTTAAATTATCTTTTAATTCTTCAGCCACTTCCGGCCTTAAAGTTTTTAATTCTTTTTCCAATCCTACCTCCATTTCTTTTTTGAGTAATTTTTGTAAATAAGAAAATTGTTCTATTTTCATCTGGATATCTAATTGCCTGTCTTCAATCTCTTCTCTATGGGGGCAAGGGTCGCTAAAAGTTTTAATCTTTCCGGGTTTGCATCCTACTTGGACTCCCAAGATTTTACTCTGTTGACATTGCGATTCGGCATATTGACAACCACATTCTTCTGTAAGTTCATTCAATTTTTCGTTAAAATTAACCAGGTTCTGGGTAAGGATTGTCATTTCTCCGGCTAAATACATCAATCTTTGAGGAAAACGAGGCATAAAAGAAAGAGAGATTTCTTGGGCAAAAATTCGGGCTTTATTTTTAGTCATTTGGATGCCTTTTTTAACTGTTAAATTTTCTAAATTAAAATCAAAAACAATGAAAAGGCCGGCGATTAAAACTACCGTTATTATTATTGAAAAGAGAATTATAATCTTTTTTTTCAAAAAATATTTTTTCATTTTTTTATACACCAAATACCCGGTTGTTTTTTGAACTTAAAAACATCTTTTAATAACTCCTGTCTGGGGCAGATTCTTTTGGATGAATCATTTACCGTAATATAAGCATAATCATCGGTTATGTCAGTTAGCGCTATAAAATGTCCGCTGCCTGCAGTAAACTTACTGGGGCCAGCCATTAGAGCAGTAATTAACCCTCCTTCATCAAAGCATTTCTTTACTTCTTCTTTCCAGTTTTCAAAGGCAAACGGTTTAATTTCATATGAAGATAATCCATATAGTGACGGAATAACTGTCATTATGCTAGGGCTTGAGCCGCTGTCGCAATTTCTTAAACCTTTTTCAACAATTTTTTCCCCGATTGTATCAACAAGAATTTCTTTGTTTTGAAAATAACTAATTGCCATTGCTAAAGAAGAAGGTCCGCAACCTGCGTCAGTATAAGTACCGCCTGGCGGGCAAGGACCAAATAATTTGTTTCCCCAACGAGGATCGCTCTGTTTTAGACAGCTAACTTCGCCTGTCTTGAGAGGCGGCGAAGACATTGCCGGAATTGAACTTTTAGCTAATTCTGAAGGCGTGGGTTCTTCCGGACCTTCCGGGCCAACACGAGGTCCCAGTTTTCGAAGCGTCGGAGGCAAAGAAGGTACCTCCCTCAAAGCTTCTTTTGACTGAGTACAACAAAAGAAATCCCAGGGATGACAATCGCCGATTACTTGACCGCCCGGCCCATAACTTCCCAGAGCCATTGAACAATCTGACATAAACCAGGTCGGTGGTTCTGTTTCAGTCACAGGACCGGAACAGAATTCAACTGCCCAGGTTATGTCTTTCAGGTCTAGAGCATCTTCCGTGCCTACTTTCACAATTTCATTGACTTTGGGGAAGATTTCTTTTATTTCTTCTAAAAGTAAAAAAATCTCATCTTCATTTTTTTTAATTTTTTCTGAGGTTTCTCCAATTTCCGGGTAAGGACAGGGATCACCGCTGCATTGACCAATTGCCTGAAGACAGCGAGATGCAGGAGAAAAAAACAAACACCAGGGTAATAGACTACCAAAGCAAGGATTCGGGATACAGGCGCAATTAATTTTGCAATTTTGCTCGTTGCATTGAGAAACGAAATCAGCCATATTTCTGATTTCTTTATTCATCTCGTCTATCCAATAAATTAATCCATCCATTTTGTTAATCAGTGCCACTCCTAATCCGCCACTTTGTTCTAAAATTACACTTATTGGAATCCCAATCGGACAGCTTATTGGTTCCGGCTTTTCTAGTTTCTCCGGAATTTCGACAGATTCGAATTCTTCCGGAGAAAATTCTATTTCCGACAAATAGGGATAATCCATTATTGGTCCTCCAACCGAACAGTAAAAAGTAAAGGGGTCCGCTTTTGCTTCTAAAATACCCTGTACGATCTTTACGTTCCAGCCAAGATCTTCATAATATTGAACCCTAGCTAAATGCTCCTTGAAAGTGTATAACTCCCTACTTTGTTTTAGACAATCCATTGCATCTTCCAACCCTTTGGAGAATTTATTCAGTTGATTTTCGAAGACCGTTTTCTTTTCTTTGATTTTCTCTAAAAACTCCAAAAGTTTTTTCATCTTTTCTTCATTGATTTTCAAAACATCTTCCATTTTTTCTCTGGTGGTTTTTTCACCGACTACAATGCCTCCGATTGTCCCCTCTAGTTTTTCTTTACAAGGATCTCCGCTGCAACCAATCGACATACTCCATTCCCAGGGTTTGGTACAAAAAGCATCCAAATTACCGCATTGGCATTCCTCTGTCAAGGTCTTTAAATATTTATTCAAATCAGCAATCTGATTAAAAGTTGGATTTACTTTTATTTCCTCTTTAAGAAATTTTTCAAAATCTTTAATTAAATCTTCCGTTTCTTTAGTCCTATCTTCCTCCCAGACTCCTTCGTCAATTATTCGGCCTAAAGGAATTTCATAAACAATCAAAGTCTTTCCTTCATAAACGCAGACTCCCTCTGGTAATTTGCAAACATAGTCCGGAAAACCCGGACAATCTTCGTCTTTCTCGCAGGGTGCTTCAACACATTTTTCTTCTATACATATAAGATCTCCGAGGCAGTCATCATCATTTCTACATAATATTTCTGCTTTTTCAAGTTCGGGAAGATTAAAAACTATTAACTGGGGATTAATAGTGGTTAAAATTATATAAGAAGAAAGTAAAATTATTATTCCCAAAAAAGCTGCCAAAATTTGCTCTCTGGCGTCTATCAGAGCAGGCAGGTTGCCGGTTGAGGTTAAATATTTTACTCCTCCGTAAATTAAAGCTCCAAAAAGAACTAAACCCGCAATTATTATGCTAAAATTAAAGACATATCTTACATATTCCGGCAGTTCGGTTGTCACCGTTTCCGGTTTTATTCCTTTGATTTCCGGATATTCAACCTCTAATTTACTTTCTTGAGCCAAAGCGGGCGAAGAGAATAAATTCTCTTCTTCACCCTGCACTGCGACTTGGGTAGTTAAAGAGAGAAACAGAAAAAGCAAAAATAAACAAAAGATAACAATAAATTTTGTGAGTTTCTTTTGCATTATATGTATTATAGCAAAATAAATTTTGATATGCCAAACCTTTGGTTTGTTATAATATTATAACAAGAAATGAATCGAAATAGTAGTCAACAGTTCGATAAACTCAACTAAAGATAATAAAATAATGGCAGTCTGCTGCCATTATTTTATTCTGGATTTTTGACCTTTTCTTCTTTCGGCTTTTCTTGGATTGGGATTTTCGGGGTAGTTTTCTCTTTTTCCTTTTTTGCCTGCCCCGTAGGAGAATTGTTTGCCTCGTGGGGAACTTGTTCTCCTCCGGGGACTTCCTTTTTTGATTTTTTGTGTTTTGGAATTTTTTTGCCCAAGACAATTTTCTCTGAAACCAATAAATTATAAACCGTATTTGAAGGTTGAGCCCCGACCGAAAGCCAATATTTAATTCTATCTCCCTTGAAAACTTTTTCTTTTGTCAAAGGATTATAAAAGCCAACCTGTTCCACAAAGCGGCCGGAAGTTGACGATCTGGTTTTTTCAACAACCACGAGCTTAAATGATGGTTGATTTTTTTTGCCGGTTCTTAAAAATCTGATTACTAACATATAATTTTACCACCCCTTAATTTCCAAAGCGTTTTTAGATGCTTCAACTTCAGCTTCCTGTTTTGAAGACCCTTCGCCCTCAGCCACTAATTCTTTGTTAAGAAAAACTCCGACAATAAAGTGCTTGAAGTGATCCGGGCCCCATTCTTTCATAACTTTGTAGGTAGGAGTAACGCCACTTCTTTCCTGGGCTTCTTCCTGAAAGCGGGATTTGGTATCTTTAAAAAGACCTTTTTCAATAATTTCCGGTAATTTTATAATTAAATTCTTTTTAATGAAATCTCGACATTTTTTGTATCCCAAATCAAGATAAGCAGCACCTATTAAAGCCTCAAAAGTATCGGCTAAAATATATTGCCTTGCCTTGCCGGTTTCTTTTTTTTCTCCTTTTGAAAGAAGCAAATAATCGTTAAGTCCTAATTCATTGGCAGTTTCTAAAAGCATTTTAGCATTAACCAAGGCGGCTCGCCAGTTGGTCAATTCCCCTTCCGGTTTCTTTGGATATTTTTCAAAAAGATATTCCGTAACAATCAGCTCCAAAACCGCATCGCCCAGGAATTCCAATCTTTCATTTTGTTCTAAATTAGAATTTGGATTTTCGTTCAAATAAGAACGGTGGCAAAATGCCTGGACCAACAAATCCTTTTTTTTAAATTTTAATCCTAACTTCTTTTCAAGTTCTGAAAAATCAATCATTTTGTTTTATTTTTTTCTAATTCTTTATAGACTGTTCCCAAGACACCATTAACAAACTTTCCCGAACTTTCTCCTCCAAATGATTTGGCCAATTCAATGGCTTCGTTTATGGCCACTTTCGGAGGGACCTCGGCTTTATCTGCATACAATAATTCATAAAGGCCGATTCTTAAAATGTTTCTATCAACAATAGTAATCTGGTCAATCGGCCATTCGGGAGCTGCTTTTTCAATAATCTTATCAATGCTAAACAGGTGTTTTACGACGCCGGTAATTATCTGCCAGACCAAACTCGTATCTTCTAATTCCGGCCCGAATTCTTCAGTGTTTTTTTTAATAATTTTTTCTAAGTCCCCTTTTTTGCCTGAAAAATCCCACTCATAAAGAGACTGCATGGCAATGGACCTTAATAGATGACGACTAGCCATAGTTTTGAATTATTTTTTAGACAGTCCTTGCCAGCTTAACGGTTTTTTCTCTGCCCCCTTTTCTTCTTTTTCTTTTGCTGCAATTTCTTTCTCTCTTTGTTTTTTCTCTTTTTTAGTCAATTTTTTTAAAACATCAATCACTTCCATTCCTTTATAATATCCGCAATTAGAACAGACCGTGTGGGACAAAACCGGTCTTCCGCATTTTGGACATTTATTCAAAGCCGGCGCTTTAGCGAAAATATGCATCCGGCGCTTATTTCTTCTTGACTTAGTATGTTTTTGTTTTGGAACACCCATAAATGTGGTAATAGAAAAATAATAGCATATTAAAAAAATCTTTTCAATGGACCAAAAGTTTTTCTGTGAATTTTTGAAGGGCCATGTTTTTTAAGCATTTTAATATGATATTTAGTTGGATAACCTTTGTGTTGGTTAAAACCATAACAAGGATATTTTTTATGGTAGTTCTGCATTATCCTGTCACGGGTAACTTTGGCAATGATTCCGGATGCCATGCAGGAAAAAACTTTTTCATCAGCTTTTACTATCAGTTTATATTTCTTAGTTTTTAGTTTATAGTTTTTTAATTGATTACCATCAATTATTAAAAAATCCGCTCTCTTTTTGATTTTCTTTTCCAGATTTCTTAAAGCTTTCTCCATCGCCAATTCAGCAGCATTTTTTATATTAATTTTATCAATTACTTTTTCTGAAACCCTGCCTATCCCCCACTCTATGTTCGGATGTTTCGTTAAAATCTTGTAAAATTCTTTTCGCTTTTTTGGCGTTAATTTTTTTGAATCTTTGATATGAACGAAATCGAATTTACTAAAATTTTTTAATAACGAGAAATCCGATTTCACGGCGGCGGCAAGAACCGGTCCCGCCAAAGGTCCCCTCCCACTTTCATCCAAACAAACTACTCTTTTAAATCCTTTTTTCCACAATTTTCTCTCTTCTTGTAAAATTTTTTGCATCGTAATATACTTATACAATACCATGAAATTTACCCATCTTCACGTCCACTCCCACTACTCCTTATTGGACGGTCTGCCAAAAATAGATGAACTTTTAGATTACGTAAAGGAATTAGGCATGGATTCTTTAGCCATTACCGACCACGGAAATATTTATGGGGCTGTGAAGTTTTATAAAAGAGCAGTAGAAAAAGGAATAAAACCGATTATCGGCTGCGAGGTATATGTGGCTCTTGAAAAAATGTCTGATAAAAGACCTAATATTGACGACAAAAGATACCATCTGATTTTGCTCGTTAAAAACGAAGAGGGATACAGAAATTTAGTCAAACTTATAACAAGGGCCCATCTGGAGGGTTTTTATTATAGACCGAGGATTGACGAAGAACTGCTAAAACAACACAGTCGAGGACTAATCGCCCTGACTGCTTGTGTTCAGGGAAAAATTCCCCAATTTATTTTAGCAAAAAAAATCAAAGAGGCGGAAGAATTAGCTTTAAAATATCAAGAAATTTTTGGCAAAGATAATTTTTATTTAGAACTACAACACCATCCTAATATCAAAGAACAAAAAAAAGTAAACGATGTTTTAGTCTCGTTTTCAAAAAAATTGGGAATTCCTTTGGTCGCTACCAATGATGTTCATTATTTAAAATCTGAGGACGCTGAAGCTCAAGATATTTTAATGCTGATTAATACGGGATCTGCCCCCAATGATCCGGAAAGATTAACTTTAAAAATCGACGACTTTTCAATGAAGAGTAAGGAAAAAATGATTGAAGATTTTAAAGACTTACCAGAAGCAATTGAGAATACCCAAAAAATCGCCGATCTTTGCAATTTCCAGTTTGAATTAGGCAAGATTAAGCTTCCCCAATTTGCAGTGCCAAGCGGAGAGGAACCGGAAGAATATTTAGAAAAACTTTGTCAAAAGGGTTTAAAAGAAAAATTTGGAGAAAAACCAAACAAAGAAGTTGTTGAAAGATTGAATTACGAACTCTCCGTAATTAAACAGACCGGATTTGCCTCTTATTTTTTAATTGTCCAGGATTTTGTCAACTGGGCAAAAGAAAACCGAATTGTCACTGGTCCCGGCCGCGGTTCTGTGGGAGGTTCTTTGGTAGCTTATGTTTTGAATATAACCAATATTGACCCGATAAAATATAATCTTTTATTTGAAAGATTTTTGAATCCCGGTCGGGTTGCCGGACTCCCCGATATTGATTTGGATTTCGCCGACAGAAGAAGAAATGAAGTAATAAATTATGTTGTCCAAAAATACGGCAAAGACAAGGTAGCTCAAATTATTACTTTCGGCACCATGACTGCCAGAGCCGTAATCAGAGATGTAGGGAGAGTCATGAACTATAAATATTCTTACTGCGACCAGCTTGCTAAAATGATTCCTTTTGGCATGACCCTGGATGAGACCATGAAAAGAGTGGCAGAATTTCGCTCTTTATACGAGTCCGATCAACAAGCTAGAAAATTAATTGATGCGGCAAAAAAATTAGAAGGGGTTGCCCGACATGCCTCTACTCATGCTTGCGGTGTTGTCATATCAAATACTCCTTTGGACGAGATTGTTCCTCTCCAACATCCAACCCAAGACGACCAATCTATTGTCACCCAGTATGAAATGCATTCAATTGAGGACTTGGGCCTTTTAAAAATGGATTTTTTGGGATTAAAGAATTTAACCATTATTGAAAACACGTTGGCTCGAATTTACGTCATTCACGGAATTAATATTAATATTGAAGATATCCCTTCTGGCGATAAAAAGATTTATAAGCTTTTACAAAAAGGGGAAACGGTAGGAGTATTTCAATTGGAGTCAGCAGGGGTTCAGCGATATTTAAAACAATTAAGGCCAACCGAATTTGAAGACATTATTGCCATGGTTGCTCTTTACCGACCCGGTCCCATCCAATTAATTCCAGATTACATTGCCAGAAAGCACAAAAAGCAAAGAGTTGAATATCTTCATCCAAAACTAAAGCCAATTTTAGAAAATACTTACGGAATCTGTATTTACCAGGAGCAGGTAATGAAAATTGCCCAGGAATTGGCTGGATTTACTCTTTCGGAAGCCGATGTTTTAAGGAAAGCTATTGGCAAAAAAATAAAATCTTTACTATTGGAACAAAAAGAAAAATTAATTAACGGAATGATTAAAAATGGTATTAAAAAAGAAACGGCCCAAAAGATTTGGGAATGGGTATTACCTTTTGCCCAATACGGTTTTAACCGAAGCCATAGTTGTGCCTATGCCACCATTGCTTATCAAACAGCCTACTTGAAAGCCCATTATCCGGTAGAATTTATGTCATCTCTCTTGACTTCAGAGAGAAATGATGTGGAAAGAATTGCCGTTTTGATCGAAGAATGCAAAAAAATGGGTATTGTCGTTCTGCCGCCCGATATAAACGAAAGTTTTACTTTTTTCAGCGTAGTTCCCAAAAAGAATCAAATTCGCTTTGGCTTGTCAGCAATTAAAAATGTTGGGTCTAATATCGTGGAAGTAATAGTTAAAGAAAAAAAGGTAAAGGGGCCGTATGCCTCAATTGAAAATTTTATTTCCAGAATTAATTCCAGAGACCTTAATAAAAAATCCCTGGAAAGTTTAATTAAAGCCGGTGTTTTTGATAAAATGGCAGAAAGAAATCAATTGTTGTCCAATTCAGAAAAACTTTTAGAATATTCCAGAGAAAATCAAAAAACAAAAACTAACGGTCAAGGAGGATTGTTTGATAAAACGGATTTTAACAATAAAATTCATTTTGCTGCTTCTACTCCGGCCTCAGAAAAAGAGAGATTAACCTGGGAAAAAGAATTGTTGGGACTGTTTATCAGTTCTCATCCTTTAAATGGTTTTGAAAAAATTTTGGCAAAAAAAGTTGTTTCCATATCAGAAATTGTAAATAACAACTTTAGACAAAATATTAAAATTAAAATCGGTGGGATTATCTCTAAGATTAAGAAAATAATTACCAGAAATGGCCAACCAATGCTCTTTGTTAATGTGGAAGATTTAAACAGTAAAATTGAAGTGGTTGTTTTTCCAGGCGTAATTGAAAAAAATCCTGCCGTTTTTCAAGAAAATAAAATTGTTATAGTTTCCGGCAGGTTGGATTCTAGAGATGGAGTACCAAAGATAATCTGCGAGGAAATCGAAGAGATATTAGATATAAAAGAAAATTAATGTATCTCTTCTCCACCTTCGTTTTTATAAATAAAAACTCGGTTTATGAAAATTGAAACTATTCGTCATTCCCTTGCCCATATTTTAGCTGCTGCGGTCCAGGAATTATATCCCGGAACCAAGTTTGGTATTGGGCCTGCAATTGAAAATGGGTTTTACTACGATTTTGATTTGTCAAAAAGCGTCGCGCCTGAAGATCTACCAAAAATTGAAAAGAAAATGAAAGAAATCATAAGACAGAATATTGTCTTTAAAAAGAAAATTATTACCAAATCCGAAGCTAAAAAGATATTCAAGAATCAACCCTATAAATTAGAATTGCTCACCGAGCTTCCGCAAGAAGCGAAGGTGAAGAAGAGAACGAAGTTCTCTTCGCCTAGCTTAGCCAAGCAACCCATATTTGTTTATGAATCTGGAAAATTTATTGATTTATGTTTGGGACCTCATCTGAAATCTACAAAAGAAATTAATCCGGATGCTTTTAAATTAACTAAAATTGCCGGAGCATACTGGAGGGGTTCCGAAAAAAACTTGATGCTGACCAGAATCTACGGAATTGCTTTTCAAACCAAAAAAGAATTGCAAAATCATTTTTCAAAAGAAGCTGAAGCCGAAAAAAGAGATCACCGAATTTTAGGCCAAAAATTGGATTTATTTCATATCGATGAAAATATCGGACCGGGATTGATTTTGTGGCACCCCAAAGGAGCATTATTAAAGAAAATTATTATGGATTACGCTTTAGATGAATATTTGAAAAATGGTTATCAATTGGTAGATACTCCTCATATAGCCAAATTAAATCTTTGGAAAGTTTCGGGGCATACTGATTTTTATAAAGAGAATATGATGCCTCCTATTCATATGGCAGAAATCGGCAAAGAAGAAAAAGATGATTATCAAATAAAGCCGATGAATTGTCCTTTTCATATTGCTATTTACAAAACCAAAATTAGAAGTTATAAAAATCTGCCTCTGCGTTATACTGAAATGGGAACGGTCTATCGCTATGAAAAATCGGGAACATTACACGGCTTGGTCCGGGTAAGACAGATAAGCCAAGACGATGCTCATATCTTTTGTACTCCAGAACAACTTTCCGATGAACTTGTCTCAGCCCTTAAATTGACTTTTAAAATATTGAAAACATTTGGCTTCAAAGAACTTAATGTTTATCTTTCTACTCAACCTGAAAAATATGTAGGGAATCCAAAAATTTGGAAAAAAGCCGAAAATTCTCTGAGATACGCTTTAGAAAAACTGAATTTGAAATACGAAGTTGATAGAGGTGGTGGCGCATTTTACGGTCCGAAAATTGATATAAAAATTAAAGACGCTTTAGAAAGAGAATGGCAATGCACCACAATTCAAGTTGACTTTAATTTGCCAGAAAGATTTGATGTCAACTATATCAATAAAAAAGGAGAAAAACAAAGATCAATCATGATTCACCGCGCCCTTTTGGGCTCCCTGGAAAGATTTATTGGGGTTTTACTTGAATATTATTCCGGCGCTCTGCCCTTTTGGCTTTCTTCCGAACAAATCTGGATTATTCCGGTGGGTTCAAAACACGAAAAATACGCTCGAGAGGTTTCAAAAAAAATTAGTGAAATTAGTGGTAAATTCGGGCAAATTCGCAATGTTATAAAAGATGAAAATGAAACCGTTTCAAGAAAAATCCGGGAAGGAGAAATTCAAAAAATCCCCTATTTACTGGTAGTTGGAGATAAAGAATTAGAAACAAAATCGGTTAGAATAAGAAAAAGGGGAGAAGGAGATATTGGTTTGATGAAATTAAACAAATTTTTAGCTAAAATTAAATAATCTATGCCGGAAATTTCTCAATCAACTAAAAAATTAATTCAAAAATATCAAGCTTGGTACCAATCTCTTGAAAAGAAAGAAAATGTGTCCTTTATTCACGTTGATGAAGTCGCTTCAAGAGTTGCCGAATTTTACGAAAAATTAAGAGCAATTGTTGATTGGCAAGAAGAACATTTAATGAAAAGGGGGGCTATTGCCAGAACTTTAAAACGGAGATTTCTTTTGGCAAAAGAAGGAAAAAATATTTCAGAACCCCTTATTTTGGAATTAATCAGAGGAGGTCATTTTCCCAACGACAACATAGAAGAAACGAAAATTGGCGATGTTGAAAAAATATTAAACAAATATATTTACATTTTAGAAAATAACCCATCATCTTCCCGAGCGATAGCGAAGGGTTCTGAAAAACAGAAGATGCAACTTTATAATTGGCTGCTCAGTATTACTGCTTGTGAAATCGAAGAAATTCTTTCTCCTTCTCACAAAGAAAGAGATCTGATTGATTACATGACAGAATCAATGATAGATAAAATAAGAGTACAACAAGGAGTAATTTCAATTGGAGGAATGACAGAAGAAGAAAAGAACAGACAAATTTATATTGCCGTCCAAAGAGCTCTTTTTAAATTGGATTCACCAATAATTACTTATCATCTTTTGAAAAAGAGGGAAGGGCAGTGGGCCGATCTCCCAACCGCAAAACTTCACGAAATAGCTCAAAATATTTTTTCAATCTGGGAAAGTTTAGAAAAAGAATTAAACCACCATTTAAAAGACAAGTTTTATAAAATCTGCGAAAGATATGATACTCCTTATTTGTTATTGGGAGACATCTTAATCTCTGGAGAAAACCCGGCAAAAATTTATGAGAAAATTTCCAAACCGGAAGATTTAGAAGAATCAATTAAAAAAGCTTATAATAAAAGATCGTCTACGTTAAAACAACGCCTTTTCAGGGCAGCCGTTTACTCTACTTTATCTATTTTTCTAACCAATATTGCTGCTCTTTATGTTTTAGAAATTCCCTTAGCTAAAATGACTGGCAGGACTTTTTCGCCCCTGACCATAGTTGTAGATATTTTAGAATCAACTTTTTTAATGTTTCTTTTGGTAGCAACAATCAAGCCCCCCTCAAAAAGTAATTTAGAAATAGTATTGCTTGAAACAATGAAAATTATCTATAAAACAGAAAAAACCGATATTTACGAAATAAAAGTTCCTAAAAAAAGAGGTTCTTTGGTTAAATTTTTTATCGCTCTTTTATATCTTATAGGAGCCTCAGTTTCAATAGGAGTTATAGTGGCAATTTTTGAATGGGCCAAATTCCCACCAACCTCAATGGTTATTAATCTTATATCTGTGGCCTTAGTTGCTTTTGCCGGACTGGCAATCAGAAACAGAGGAGAAGAGCTTACGGTTGAAGAAAAGAAAGCCGGATTTTTCAGTTTTATTTTTGATATTTTATTTTTGCCGATTGTTGGTTTGGGCCAATGGCTGTCAAATAAATGGAAAAAATATAACGCCATAGCTGTTTTTTTCAGCGCTTTGGTGGACTTGCCTTTTGAGATATTTATAGAATTTTTAGAACAATGGAGATATTTCTTAAAGGAGAAAAAAGAGGAAATACATTAAAATACACTAAAGGTAGTATAATATAACAGGCGAAGAATATTTATTCTTCTTCACCTTCGCTTCCTTCGGAAGCTCGGTAAATGAATAAATTTGAGTTCTTTTAAAAACCTTCTACTGAGGAAAAAAGTCTGCTGAACAAAAGGAGGTGAAATCAGATGGATATAAGATGGAACATTCTGCTCAAGACGAAATGGACATGCAAAGGAGAAAAATTTAATTCAGAGATCTTTAACGCTCGGGCTTCTCCTCCCAAAGAGTATTCTAAATGGTGGAAAGAAATCCGAGAGAAGTATATTAAAATGCTCAGCAGTTTCAGGACGCCGCTCGATATATTTGAAGACAAATATGGCAATGGCAATGACAAAAAACATTCCAAAAAAAGAGAAGAGATTGATCTAAAAAACATTGAATTGTGCTACGAGGGAGCCCTTAGGTCTTTTCTTCAAGATATAAAACAAAACTATTCAGAAGATGTCTGGAAAATAGAAACTAATTAAAGGAGATAGAAAATGAGAAAGAAAAAATCTAAAAGACCAAAAAAAGAAAAAAACCTCAGTAGGGGAACCAAAAAAGTGCTTTAGGTAAATAAATTGAAATTTCTTCAAAAAACCTAAGGCACTTTTAACTTTAAGAGTAAATAAATGCAGGGTAAATATTTTATAATTACATACGGCTGCCAGATGAATAAAGCTGATTCTGAGCGGATTGCTGTTGCTTTAGAAAGAAAGGGCTATAAAGAGGCCCCAAAAAAAGATGGGGCGGATTTGATTCTGGTTAATATGTGTTCTGTCAGACAATCGGCAGTGGATAGGGTTTATGGATTATTACACAAATTTAAAACGCTTAAAAACAAAAAACCAAAACTTAAAACTATTCTCACGGGTTGTATTTTAAAAAAAGATAGACAAAAATTTGCTAAGGGATTTGATCAAATTTTAAAGTTTAAAGATTTATTAAAGTATTCACCAACCCGAGCCGCAACGAAGGGTAAAGAAAAGGATTTTAGCTCTTTGACTAAATACCGAGAAAAATCGATGGCTTTTGTTCCTATTTCTAATGGCTGCAATAATTTCTGCTCTTATTGTGTTGTTCCATTTGTGCGAGGACCTCTAGTTTGCCGCGACCATAAAGAAATTTTAAAGGAAGTAGAAAACGCAGTAAAAAATGGCTTCAAAGAGATTTGGCTTTTGGGCCAAAATGTTAATGATTATCAATCACCTACTCGAGCCGCAGCGAAGGGTGAAGAAGAGGATATATCCTCTTCGCCTACCAATCCCAAAATTAATTTTGCTAAACTTTTAAAAATGACTGATGATATTCCCGGTGATTTTAAAATTCTTTTCACCTCTCCTCACCCCAGTAATTTTTCCGATGAACTGATTGATACTTTAGTTAATTGTAAAAAATTCGGAAAATATATAAATTTGCCTGTCCAGTCCGGGGATGACAAAATTTTAAGAAAAATGAACAGAAATTATTCTGTAAAAGAATATAAAAATCTGGTCAAAAAAATACGGGCCAAAATCACGCCAGTTAAACTTTCAACAGATGCAATTGTCGGATTCCCCGGAGAAACCAAAAAACAGTTCCGGAATACGGTAAAATTATTCAAAAAAAATAAATTTGACTGGGCTTATATTTCCAAATACTCCCCTCGTTCGGGAACCGCCGCTTTCAAAATGAAAGACAGTGTCCCTTTAATAGAAAAAAAGAAAAGAGAAAAAATATTAAGAGAAATAATTCAACAATATGCTGAAAAACCCAACGATATAAAACCCGGAGTTAGTCCATTGAAAAAATTGATTGTTATTCTAGGGCCCACTGCCTCAGGAAAATCGGAATTAGCAGTAAGATTAGCCAAAAAATTCAATGGAGAAGTAATTTCAGCTGATTCAAGGCAAGTTTATAAAGGAATGGATATCGGTACCGGCAAAATAACCAAAAAAGAAATGCAGAATATCTCACATTATCTTTTAGATGTAGCCAGTCCAAAAAGAAGATTTACTGTTGTTCAATACAAAAAGCTGGCAATTAAAACAATAAATAAAATTTTTAAGAAAGGAAAAATTCCGATTTTGTGCGGGGGAACTGGATTTTATATTCAAGCCGTATTAGACGGAATAGTCATCCCCGAAGTAAAACCAGATTGGCGATTGAGATCGAATCTCGAACAACTAAGCACGGATGAGCTTTTTAATAGATTGAAAAAACTTGACCCAAAAAGGGCAAAAACAATTGATAAGAACAACAGAAGAAGATTAATCAGGGCTTTGGAAATTGTGATTAAAACAAAAAAACCGGTGCCTGTTTCCAAAAAAAATCCTCTTCCCTATCCTGTTTTAATGTTAGGAATTAAAAAAGAAAAAGAAGAATTGAAAAAACTAATAAATAAACGACTTTTAAGAAGATTAAAAGGGGAAGGAATGATTGAGGAAGTAAAAAAACTCCGCAAAGCAGGAATTTTCTGGAAACGACTTGAAGAATTTGGCTTGGAATATCGTTTCATCGCGCAATATCTTCAAAAAAAATTGGAATACGACGAAATGATTAATCTCCTTCAAAAAGAAATTGAACATTTCGCCAAAAGGCAATTAACCTGGTTTAAGAAAGATGACCGCATTCATTGGTTTAAAAATTACAAGAAGGCTGAAAAACTAACAAAAGCGTTTTTGGAAAAAATAAGGAGGGGAAACTGAATTCAGTCTTCCCTCCTTTTTTAATTATCTATTCTCTCTCAAGAATAGATAATTTTTTGTCGCCATCGCATAACACGGCAAACCCTTTTTGGGCCAGATGTTGAGCCTGTTTGATGGAAATCTCGCCCCAGTAAACTTTTTTTACTTTTCTTTCCAAAGCTCTATTCAAGGCCTGTTTCAAATCTTCCAGTAACTCTGATCGCGATTCTTTAACTGCGACCAAAAAACAATATAATCCATCTCGTTTCTCAACCTCGGTCGGTTTTGGTAGATACTTTCGCTCCAGTAAATCCACCATAACCATTTTTCGAATTTCTTCTACCTCTTCCTTGGCGTTTTTCCTTTTGATAAAAGGAAAAACAACTAGAAATCCGTACGCATCGTTTGGATGCGGCAGAATTTCTATTCTCCTCTCCCTTTTTTTCATCTTTTCTTCCTCCTTTTTCTTTTCTTAATATAAAATATTTTAGAAATAAAAAGAACTGACTATAGAAAGAACTATATCATTTTATTTTGTTTTTGTCAAGATTTCCTTTAAGAGTCTATTTACGATTTGAGGATTGGCTTTTCCTTTTGATTTTGCCATTATTTGGCCAACTAAAAATTGGAAAGCGGTTTCTTTTCCTGATTTGTAATCCTCTACCGGTTTTGGATTATTATTAATCACCTCTTCAATAATTTTTTCAATCTCGGTTTTGTCGGTAATCTGAGTTAATCCCTTTTCTTCAATAATATTTGAAGGGTCGGCTCCGATTTTAAACATTTCCAAGAGCACCATTTTGGCAATCTTACTGGAAATTTTTCCATCGTAGATTAAGGTGATGAATTCAGCGAAATTTTCCGGAGTAATTAAAAAGTTCTTGGCGTCAGGCGAGGAGGGCTTTGCCCTCTTCTTCACCTCGCTTCGCTCGGTAACCGATTGTCCTTTTAATAATCCCTGCAAGTCGGAAATTAAATAATTAGAGGTGAGTTTAATTAGTTTTGAAAGTTTTTCCTGTGACAGATTGGGCGGCAGTTCGGATACTACTTTTTCAAAATATTCTCCTAAATTTTTATGATAAACAAAAATTTCAGCCTCTTTGTCCAATAAACCATATTCTTTTTTAAGGCGCTCCCTTCTTTGGGTGGGAAGCTCCGGAATTTCAGATTTAATTTTTTGAACAAATTCTTTTGAAAAATGAAGCGGCGGCAAATCCGGCTCGGGAAAATATCTATAATCATGAGCTTCTTCTTTTTCTCTTTGACTGACGGTTATTCCTTTAACATCGTCCCAGCCGCGCGTTTCCTGAACAATCTTTTTGCCGGATTCCAGCAATTCCGTCTGCCGCTTAATTTCGTAATCAATCCCTCGCTCTACTGTCCGAAAAGAATTTAAATTTTTAATTTCAACTTTTGTGCCCAATTTTTCATTTTTGCTGGGCGAAGAGAACTTCGTTCGTCGAGTCGAAGACGAGACGAAAGAAGAAAAACTTTTCTTCGTACTCTTCTTCACCTTCGCTTCCGTAAACGGAAGCTCGGTGGACGAAGAGGATAAATCCTCTTCTTCACCTTCGCTTTCGCTGCGCGAAAGTTCGGTAAGAGAAATATTAACCTCCACTCGCATTTGGCCTTTTTCCATATCGGCATCGGAAACATCAAGATAGTGCAAAATTAAATGCAGGGTTTCAGCGAACTTTCTTGCTTCTTTGGCTGAAGTAATGTCGGGCTCGGTAACCAATTCCATTAAAGGAATCCCGGCGCGATTAAAATCAACCAAAGAATAGTCTGCACCTTCGGGGTGAACTAATCTGCCAGTGTCTTCTTCTAAATGAACCTCTCTTATCCTAATTTTTCTTCCATCAATTTCCAAAAATCCCTCCTTGCAGAGAGGCTGATACAATTGAGAAATCTGATAACCTTTTGGTAAATCGGGATAAAAATAATTCTTTCTGTCAAATTTGGAGTATTCGGGAATTTGAGAATTTAAAGCTAAACCGGTTTTTATTACCTTTTTTACTGCCTCTTCGTTTATCACAGGAAGCGTCCCCGGTTGCGCAGTACATGTCGGACAGATATTAACATTAGGCCTTTTTTCATCAGGATCGTTCGGACAAGAACAAAACATCTTTGTTTTTGTATTTAATTCTACGTGGGTTTCCAGGCCGATAATTGGTTTATACATATGTTAATATCCGTTAACTAATTTTAATAAATATGGCTTCAATTTTAATAAAGCAATTTTCCGGTGATTCATTTGCTCGTGTTCTTTATCAGTTAATTCAAGATAGAATTTTTTAAATTCTGGCAGGTAAAAAAATGAGCGATAAGGATAACCATTCAATCTTTTTCCGGTCGGTATCTGAGCTACTACCCCGTCAATTTGTGCCCATTGGGTATGAATTTTGCCATCGGGCATTACTAAAGCTAATACCCCAACCAAATGACAAGTTCTTTTGCCTTCTGGAATATCTTTCATCTTCTCAATTACAGACTGAATCATCTCTTCATCAGTCATTTTATAACCTAACCAGTGTCGGCTTTTTACGCCCGGGGCACCGTTTAAAACATCTATCATTAATCCACCGTCATCAGCAATCACCGGCAAGCCGGTTAATTTATGGTAAAATTTGGCTTTTTTTACTGCGTTTTCTTTGAAGGTCTTGCCATCTTCTGGCGCTTCTTCTTTGATATTTAAATCGGATAGAGAGATAAACTCTAATAGTAAATCGGATAAATAATGTTTGTACTCTTCTACTTTGGCAGGATTATGACTGGCAATTAAGAGTTTCATGACTATGTTTTAATTTTATTCAACTAATCTGCCGTCTTTTGTTGCTTTTGTTTCTTTTTCTGTTGCCTCATTTGCTATTTCAACTCCGGAACTGGTGCCTATAATATCAGCTCCCGAGGCAACCATCATTTCCAAGTCCTGCAAATTTCTGATGGAGCCCGCCGCTTTAACCAATAAACCGGGGGCCGATTCTTTCATAATCCTGATATGTTTTGCCTTTTCCGGCAACTCCGACCGGTCCAAAGGATCGTTTATAGTGGCAGTTTTTACGCAAATTGCTCCCGAGACCTTAACAATTTCCGATGCCTTTTTAATTTCTTCGTCAGTCAGGTAACCTGAACCAATAATTACTTTTACCGGCAGAATCTTGCAGATTTCTTTTAAATCATTTAAAACCTCGTCGTATTTTCCATTCTTAAAATCATCTATTTTCATTACCACATCAACTTCGTCGGAACCCTCATCTTTAGCTTTCTTTACCATTTTAATCCTTTCTTCGTGCAAACTGGCGCCGGTTGGCTCATCTATCAAGGTCGTAACCTTAATATCGGTGTCTTTAAGAAATTCTTTGGCTAATTTTGTATATTCCGGGAAAATACAAAAACCCCGAAAATCGTATTCCTTTGTTTCCTGGCAAACCTTTTTTATTTCTTCCTCAGTTGCTCCTTTCTTAAGAAATGTTTGGTCAATTAACTTGGCTATATTTTGCCGCATAATAAACGTTTTTTAATAATAAAGCGACCGTTAAGGGGCCGATGCCGCCTGGTACCGGAGTTAAGAAAGCTGCTTTTTCTTTTACGCTTTCTCTATTTACGTCGCCAACCACTTTTTTTGCTGCAATTTTACTAATGCCGGCGTCAATTAAAATTGCCTTCTTCTTTATCATATCACCCCAAATTGCATTGGGGGAACCCAAAACTGTAATAATAATATCTGCCCTTTTCAATTTATTTTTATTTTCAAAAGTCGAAGAGATAAAATCTTCTTCTTCATCTACCCGAGTCGCAGCGAAGGGTCGAGAAGAATGAATGTTCTTCGAGCTCGCTTCCCTCGGAAGCTCGGTAAAAGAATGCTTTTTCCTTAAAATATAATCTAATTCTATTCCCTCTTTTTTAAAAAAAGATTTAAGCCTTTGCCCGAAAATCTTTGAATTTACCAGTGCCACGACCTTCTTTTTTTTGAAAGATGTTTTCATTGCCTTTTTAATAGTAAATAAAATTGCCGAAGGCAATACCGGCAGAAACCAACCGTTTTTTTGAAAACCGTCAACGTCTTTTTTGGGATTTACCGCCCCGACAATTTTATTCTGGTTGAATTTTTTAGGAAGAGGTAATTGAACAATAATTCCATGAATTGAAGAATTATTGTTTAAAGTTTTTATTTTTTGAATAATTTTTTCTTCTACTGTGGCTTCTTTGAACTTATAAAGAACTAATTTTATACTAATTTTTTTGGCCGCTTTTCTTTTTAATTTTATGTAGAGCCTCGATGCTTTATCCTCGCCAACCAGGATTACGGCTAATTTAGGCTTAAGTTTTTCTTTAGATATTCTTTTTCCTAAATCCAATAAGATTTTTTCAGCTTCTTTTTTACCATTGAAAATCCGCATAGATGGGGAATTTTTTTGTAATTCTGCTAACTTCTTTTTTTATGTCAAAGAGAACTTCGTTCTCTTTTCCACCTTCGCTCCACTGACGTGGGGCTCGGTTTTTAATTTCTTGGTTGTTAATATTTTTTATTAATCTGACAATCAGTCGCACAATATATCGGCACTCTTTTTCTTTTAATCCCCGGCTGGTAATGGCCGGTGATCCCAATCTGATGCCCGAAGGATTATAGGGCGGTCTTTTATCAAACGGAATGGAGTTGCGATTAACATAAATTCCAACTTTATCCAATTCGTCCTGGATTCTTTTAGAACTGTCTCCAAAAGGAGAAACGTCGATGACCATTAAATGGTTGTCTGTGCCACAGCTAACCACTCTTATCCCCTGTTTTATGAATTCATCAGCCATAGCTTTGGCGTTAATAAGTATCTGCTTTTGATATTTTTTGAAAGTAGGTTTCATTGCTTCCAAAAAGCAAACGGCTTTGGCAGCAATAACATGATCTAAGGGTCCTCCCTGCGTCCCCGGAAAAACAGCTTTATCAATTTTTTGAGCTAAATTGAGTTTTCCTTTTGCATCCAATCTATCTTTGATTTTAGACAATATTAATCCGCCACGAGGGCCTCTTAAGGTTTTGTGAGTGGTGGTGGTAACCACATCGCAATAAGGAAAAGGGTGAGGATGAAGACCGGTTACCACCAAACCGGCAATATGGGCAATGTCTGCCATCAAGTAAGCTCCAACTTTATCGGCAATTTTTCGGAAGGCCTTAAAATTAAGGGTCCTTGAATAAGAAGTAGTGCTGATAATAATTAGCTTTGGCTTAAACTTGAGGGCGATTTTTTCTACTTCTTTCAAGTCAACCCTTTCTGTTTTTGGATTAACTCCATAATAAGCAAATTTATATAATTTACCCGAAAAATTAACCGGAGAGCCGTGAGTCAAATGTCCGCCGGCTGACAAATCAATTCCCAAAATTTTATCGCGGTAATTTAATAAACCCAGATAGACTGCGGCATTTGCCTGAGAACCGGAATGCGGTTGAACGTTGGCATGTTCTGCTTTAAATAATTTTTTTGCCCGGTCAATAGCAATTTGTTCAATTTGGTCAATAAATTCATTGCCGCCGTAATATCGCTTTTTTGGATAACCTTCGGAATACTTATTGCTTAAAGGCGTACCCATGCTAGAGAGTACGGCCGGGCTGGCGTAATTTTCCGAAGGAATCAAAACCAAGCCATCTTTTTGGCGCTGAATTTCTTTTTTGATTAAAACGTAAATTTTAAGATCGGTTTTAGAAAGTTTCATTTTTTTGATTTCTGTTTAAAGATCATCAAATATCACCGGTATTCGCTGTTTAACATCGTTCAAAAGATTTGTCATCACCCGACGAATTTCCCAGTGAGCATTGGGGGTGGTTCTTAGTTTAAAAACGTGCCGCCACTCCCGAAAATTGGCTGTCATTACAATTTGCGATTTAATACCAATGGGCAGAACCTGTCTAGCATCTTGAGCAACCCAATTTGCTTTTCTTAATCCTTGATACATCTGTTCGTTTAATTCCATCCATTCTCGAAAGGAAATTTTTATTTTCGTACCATCTGGAAAATCCAATTCTACTATTTTTTCATCGGGGTCTTTGTCCGGCGGAACAACTACCCTGAAATTACTTTCATCAACATAGCGGGTTGATTCCTGGGTAAAAGCCGCAATTCTGTGGCGAACCAGCTCGTGAGTAAAACCCCGGCAAACATCGTTAAACTCCACTGTCATACAAGAGTGTTCAAGAACGCTTTCATGACCCCTATCTCTAAGCATTTTTACAAATCTGACTGCTGACTCGTCAGTAATCTTATCTCTGCTCTGATAAGCCGTCCGCCCGGCTACTTCAATCAATTGCAAAGAATTTTTACCATCAATTCCCGCCATTATCGCCAAAATCCGATGACTGCCTGCGTTTTTTAAAATCTCTGCCATTTTATTTATCTTAATTTACTGTTTACAATTTTAATAATTTCTTGATGAATTATTTCCGGAGGTATGAATTTGTTATTTTTCATGCATTCTATCATTTTAAATTCTTTTGGAAATTCTTTGGCTGTTTCTAAATAAGAATTAAGGGCTTTGGTTAAATGATTTAAATCACTTTCATGGATATCTCTTGTTTTACTTCCTAAATAGGCAATTCTTTTTTTCTTTTTCTTTTTGTCTGTTATTTTTGGCGCCATTTCTCGAGCTAATTTGGGAGAAGTTTTTAAAAGAAAAGTAATATCAGGTTTTGGAATGCCAAAAATATTATATTCAAGATTATATAACCATTTCAAAAATGTTTTTCTTTCTTCTTTATTTTTAATTTTTCCCCCTTGATGGCCAATATTTGAAGCAACATATCTATCAGAAATAACTATTCTTCCTTCTTTTAACCATTTTCTTATTTTAAAAGAAGCATCGTAGCGATCGCAGGCATAAAAGATAGAAGCCCGATAAGGTCCCACCTCCAATGCCGAACCATATTTTCCATTTAAATATTCTTCTATAAGACCAGCCGATTTTGTTCCATATTGGGGAAAATCTATTATCGCAGTTTTATATCCCTCCTTTTTTAAATGAGAAATTAATAAATTCGTTTGGGTAGATTTACCAGAACCGTCCAATCCTTCCAAAACAATAAGTTTTCCTGGATAAGGATTCTTTCTCATTAAAATATAATACCATATAAAAAAAAATTGGCCAACCATACAAGGTTGGCCATTTTTTTTATTTTTTCACTTTATAACAATGACGACAACGGGCTTCGTACATTTCTTTAGCTCCTACAACAATAATCGGGTCATCATAAGAAGCCGGATGATCATTAATCAGGCGTTGACTACGGGTAGCCGGTTCTCCGCATTTTACACAAATAGCCGAAAGTTTATCCGCCTTTTCGGCTATGGCTAAAATAATTGGCATTTGCCCAAAGGGCTCACCGCGAAAGTCCATGTCTAGCCCGGCTGCGATCACCCGGATACCTCTATCGGCCAGTTCGTTACAGACTTCAGGAAGATCACCGCCAAAAAACTGAGCCTCATCGATAGCCACGACATCGGTGTCAGGATCAGCCAACTCTAACAAGGTTCTTGCATTTGGGACCGCTATTGCCTCATGACGAATAACCCCGGGGTGGACTACTAATTCGTCAGGCGAATAACGATCATCGGCTGAATGTTTGAAGACCTGAACCTTCTGACGGGCTATCTGGGCCCGTACCAAGCGGCGGATCAGCTCCTCGCTCTTGCCCGAAAACATCGGACCAGTAACAACTTCAATCCATCCTCGCTTTTTCACTTTTTTCATCTTTTTTCCCTCCTTCTTCTTAAATTTAAAGAACTATTTTATTTTTGAATTTTTTATCCCAAATCATCTTTAAAATTTTCTTTCAAATTTAAATCTTTTCCGAATTGAAATTTATCATCCAAAATGTCTTTTTCCTGCCACTCTTTAACCCAATCTTCTACTTGAAATATTTTTATCTCACCGGTTTTAGTTGAGCAAATTACTCTATTTAAGCCAGAATTAATAATCATTTTTTTACAAATAAAACAAGGAAAACTATCTCTTTTTATGTTGTCTTTTGGATTTTTACAGTAAATATAAATGTCTCCACCAAATAAAGTAACTCCTGCTCTTGCTGCGTTGATTATGCAATTTTGCTCCGCGTGCACCGAGCGACAGATTTCATAATTCCTGCCGTGGGGAATTTTTAATTTGTCTCTTAAGCATTCTCCCCTTTCAAAACAATCTTTTGTTTTTCGGGGTGCGCCGATAAAACCTGTAGCCACAATTTGATCTCCCCTAACAATAATTGCTCCGCCTTTATTTCTAAAACAGGTTGACCTCTCGGCAACTTCTTTGGCAATATTTAAATAGTATTCTTCTTTTGATATCCTTGGCATAATTACTCAATAGTTATTCCCATATTGCGAGCGGTGCCTTCAATAATTTTCATTGCACTTTCAAGGTCAGTTGCATTTAAATCGGGCATTTTGGTCTTGGCTATTTCTCTGAGTTGGGCTTTGGTTATTTTGGCCACCTTTGTTTTATTCGGCTCTCCCGAACCCTTTTCAATACCGGCTGCTTTTTTCAATAATTCAGAAGCCGGCGGCTGTTTTAATACAAAATCATAAGTTCTATCTTCATAGACCTTAATTTCAACCGGGACTGTAAAGCCCTGATTATTTTTTGTGGCGTCATTAAATCTTTGGCAAAATTCGGATATATTCACGTACTGAGCCAAAGCCGGGCCAACCGGCGGAGCAGGCGTTGCCTGACCAGCTTTAATTTGAAGTTTTACGATTGCTTTTACTCTTTTTGCCATGTTTTTTTACAACTTCTTTATTTGTAATGAATCCAGCTCAACGGGAGTATCCCTGCCAAATATATTGACCAACACTTTAATCTTTCCCCGCTCTTGGTCAATCTCGGAAATCTTGCCATCAAAATCTTTAAAGGGTCCATCAATAATTTTTACCAAGTCGCCTATTTTCGCTTCTATCTTATATTGGGGCTCTTCTCCCATCATTCGTTTTTTTAAATTTTCAATTTCTTCTTTAGAAACCGGAACAGGCGTTGTCCCTGCTCCCACAAACCCCGTAACATTTGGGGTGTTTCTTACCACGTACCAACTATCGTCAGTAACAATCATTTCTACCAAGACATAACCCGGATAAACTTTTTCTTCGACCGTTTTTCTTTTACCATTTTTAATTTTAATCTTTTTTTCTTTAGGAACAATAACGTTAAAAATTTTATCTTCCATATCCAAAGACTCAACTCTTTGTTTTAAAGCTTTGGCCACGGCATCCTCATAACCGGAATAAGTGTGCAGAACATACCAATTTCTGTCTTGAGAAATTTGCTGTTTGGGCATAGTGGTAATACAAAATTAATCGCTCGCCCTTACGGGCTCGCTCTTTAGATTACAAACCTCTCCAGTAAGGTGGTGAATAAAATATCAAAGCCACCCAAAAATATAGCCACAACAACCGAAATTCCAATAACAATCAAAGTATATTTTATGGTTTCTTCTTTGGTCGGCCAATTAACTTTTCTCATTTCCATCCTAACCTCTTTTAAGAAAGTGATGACTTTGTTTGGAATATTTGCTATGTTCATGTTTCAAATGTTAACCGAAAGATGGCTAAACGTCAAGGTTTTTAACCTTTTTTGCGAGCTAAAGCTCTTTTCGACACGCTAAGAACTATATATTACACGTCTAAATTCTTGACTTTCTTAGCGTGTGCTTGGATAAATTTCTTTCGAGGCAGAACTTCATCTCCCATTAAAATATCAAAAATTCTATCCGCTTCTTTCGCTTCTTCAATATTTACTTTCAAAAACACTCTTTTTTCCGGATTCATGGTAGTTTCCCACAACTGGTCGGAATTCATTTCTCCCAAACCTTTATATCTTTGAAGAGATAAACCAATTGTCCTTTCTTTTTTTATTTTTTCTAAAATTTTATTTTTTTCTTCCTCGCTATAAGCATATTCTATTTTTTTCCCGACCTGAATACGATAAAGAGGCGGTTGGGCGATATATAAAAAACCTGCTTCAATAAGAGGTCTAAAATAACGGTAAAAAAGAGTTAAAAGAAGAGTCCTGATATGCGAACCATCAACGTCGGCATCAGTCATTATGATAATCCGATGATATCTGGCTTTTTTTATATTAAAATCTTCGGCGATCGCTGTTCCTAAAGCAATGATTAAAGACCTTATTTCTTTTGAAGACAAAATCTTATCCAATCGTGCCCTCTCAACATTTAAAATTTTTCCTCTCAAAGGCAGAATCGCCTGAAACCTTCTATCTCTGGCTTGGCGGCTTGAACCTCCGGCACTCTCCCCTTCAACAATATAAAGTTCTGATTCTTCCGGTTTTTTTGAAGTACAATCAGCCAATTTACCGGGCAAAGCTAATCCTTCCAAGATACCTTTTCTTAAAACAGTGTCTCTGGCAACCTTGGCTGCTTTCCTGGCTCTTGAAGAAAGAATGCATTTTTCAATAATTGCCCGGGCGTCTTGAGGATTTCTTTCTAAAAAATCTGACAGGGTTTCAGAAACTATTGTCTCAACCGCTGTTTTTGCCTCCTGATTTCCTAATTTTGCCTTTGTTTGACCTTCAAATTGAGGATCTTTCAATTTTACCGAAATTACGCCGCTAAACCCTTCTCTGACATCTTCTCCCGATAAATTGTCATCGTTATTCTTTAAAAGACTATTTTTCTTAGCATAATCATTAAAAGTTCTCGTCAGGGCGGTTCTAAAGCCGGTTAAATGCGTCCCGCCTTCGCCAGTATAAATATTGTTGGCAAAACTTTCCTCAAAATATTCGTATTCTTCGGTATATTGAAAAGCGGACTCAATCAACATTCCATTTTTCTCTCCCGAACCATAATAAATATTCGGATGACGTTTTACTGCTCCCCTGGTTAAATGTTTAACATAAGATGCAAGTCCTCCCTCAAAATAAAAAGTGTAGGATTTGTCCGGTTTTTCTCTCTGGTCAACAACGATAATTTTTACTTTTTTGCTTAAATAGGCCTGCTGACGAAGATGATTTAAAATTTTCTTTAAATCAAATTTAATATCGCTGAAAATTTCGGGGTCAGGCTCAAAATAAACCGAGGTGCCGATTTGTCTGCATCTTTCACCTTTCTTTACTTTTGTTATGGCTTTTCCTCTCACATATTCCTGCCAATGACGGATACCGTTGCGACAAACTTCGACTCTCATCCATTTTGAAAGAGCACAAACCACCGAAACTCCAACCCCATGAAGTCCGCCGGCTACTTGATAGGCCTTACCGCCGAATTTTGCTCCGGCATGAAGGGTAGTCATTACCGTTTCCAGGGCAGATTTTTTCGTTTGAGGATGCTTTTCAACTGGAATTCCCCTACCATCATCAGTTGTTTTAACTTTATTCCCGGGCAAAAGAATTAGTTCAATGTTTTTAGCGTAGCCAGCCATTGCCTCATCTAAACTATTATCAACGCACTCCCAAATTAAATGATGAAGACCTTCCGGTCCCGTGGAACCAATATACATTCCCGGTCTTTTTCTGACCGGTTCAAGGCCTTCTAAGACATAAATGTCTTTTGCCTCGTAAGTTGACTCTTTTTTTGTTGTTTTTGGTTTATGCACCATAATTCTATTTTCTCACAGTCCACTCTGGATTTTTTTCCAGAATTTTAATTATTTTATTTTGTAATTCATCTATCTCTTCCGAAGATAAGGTTCGATCCTGGGCCTGATAAATTATATGAAAAGCCAAATTCTTTTTCCCTGCAGGAATCTCCTCTCCCTCGTAAATATCAAAGAGGTCAACATCCCGAATTATCTTTCCGCCAGTATCATAAATTTTATTTAGAACTTCTGCTATTTTTACATTTCTCGAGACTAAAACCGCTATATCTCTGACGGCTGACGGGAATTTAGAAATCGGCCGGTATTCATGTTCTTCTGAAGCCAATTGAGAAAGTTTTTCAAAATCAATATCGAACAAAACCGTTCTCTCTTTTATATCCAATCTGCTCAGAATTTTTGGAGAAACTTCTCCCAAAAGACCAATTTTTTGGTGATCAACCTTAATTTCAGCACATTTTTGTGGATGTAGCCAGAAGGTTTTTGATTTTTTTAATTCATTCGGATATTCATCATACCTACAAATATTAGCTATTCCTAATTTATTTAAAAGTAAATCGACTACGCCTTTTACTTCATAAAAAGCGTCGCCTGTAATTACTCCAACAAGTATTCTATTTTCAGATTTCGGAGGGCGAAGAAGATAAATCTTCTTCTTCCCCCTTCGCTGTTGCTCGGGAGGTTGGAAAATTTTTCCTAATTCAAAAATTTTCATTTCGGGAAAGTATCTTTGATTTTTTTCAACATTTTTTAACAAATTAGGAATTAAACTAGCCCTTAGATATTTATATTCTTGACTTAAAGGATTTTCTACTTCTATTAATTCTTCTTCTTTATGGGCGAAGAGGACTTCGTCCTTTTCTTCCCCCTCGCTTCCTTCGGAAGCTCGGTATCCGAAAAGTTTAGCTTCTTCTTCCCCAAAAAATGAATAGTTATAAACTTCAGTAAATCCGGCTTCTTTTAAAATATTTTTGGTAAAATCTTCCCAGAAAATATTTAAATTCTTTTGGGGCAGAAACAAAGAAGATATTGGAGAAGTACAAGGAATTTTATCATAACCATAAATTCTGCCTATCTCCTCAATTAAATCTTCCTGAATGCTTATATCTAATCTCCGAGTCGGAACCAGCACCTCAATAACCCAAGCCGCAGCGAAGGGTAAAGAAGAGGATTTATCCTCTTCGTCATAAGAATCTCTGGTAGATTTACATTGAAATCCCAGCTTTTTTAGAATGTTTTTAATTTCTTTTTTTGGAACTTTTACTCCGAGCAGTTTCTCAACATAATTTAAATCTAATTTGATTCTCTGCGGCAAAACCTTTTTATTATAAACATCAACAAGTCCGTAACTAACCTTACCTTCAGCAATTTTTTGAATTAAAAAAGCTGCCCTATTTATTGCAAATTCTGTCAGATTAGGATCTATGCCGTGCTCAAACCTTAAAGAAGCATCGGTTTTGAGATTTAATTTTTTAGAACCTTTTCTTATAACTTGAGGATTAAAGTTGGCTGACTCCAAAACCACTATTTTTGTTTTCTTATCAATTTCTGGAAGTTTTCCGCCTTTAATTCCGGCAATGGCTACTGGTTTTTTAACATCGGCGATGACCAAAATATTTTCATCTAAATCATACTTTTCTTCATCCAGAGTAATAATCTTTTCCCTTTCCTTGGCGAATCTGACAATAATTTTTCTACCTTCAAGCTTTTGACCATCAAAAGCATGTAGGGGTTGACCGGTCTCCAGCATTACATAATTAGCAATATCAACAATATTATTGATCGGTCTCAAACCACAGACTTTTAATTTATCTTGTATCCATTTTGGTGAGGGACCTACTTTAACGTCAGTGATTACTTTGGCACTGTAGCGAGGGCAGGCTCTCTTATTTTTTACCTCCACGGTGAAATGAATTGGAAATTCATTGAATTTTACTGAAACAAAATCTTTAGCTTTTTTGTTTTTTAATTCTCTAAATTTACTGGGTAAATTCTGATATTTTAAACCGCAAATTGCTGAAATTTCTCTGGCAATTCCCATATGGGAAAAACAATCGGAAGCCCGGTTGGGCCTGACATCAATATTTAAAGCAAAGTCGCTACCAACCTTCTTTATTTCTTCAACTTCAGCAAAGTGAAGAGTCAAGAGCTCAGCTAATCTTTGAGGAGTAGGTAGTCTTTTTTGAAAAAATGATTGTAACCAATTGTAGGAAAATACCATACAATTTTAAAATTGGGTGAGGAATCTTAAATCGCCGGAACGAAATAACCTGATATCGTTAATTTTGTATTTAAGCATAGCTAATCTTTCTAAGCCAAAACCGAATGCCCACCCCTGCCAATCTTTGGGAATTAAACCCGAAGCTTTAAAAACATTGGGGTGAACCATGCCGGCTCCGGCCACTTCAAGCCAACCGCTTTTTTTACAAACAGAGCATCCTTTACCGTTGCATATAACACAGCTTATACCAATATCAAAAGAGGGTTCGGTAAATGGGAAATAATCCGGTTTTAATCGAAACTTAACGTCTTTTTCAAAAAATCTGCGGAAAAACTCTCCGATAATGGCTTTTAAATTAGCTACTGAAATTCTCTTATCAACCATTAGTCCTTCAATCTGATAATGTTGGAACTCATGGGAAGGATCGGTTGCTTCGTGCCTGAAAACGCTTCCAGGAACAATTATTCTTAAAGGAGGATTGTTTTTTTCCATATGACGAATCTGCACCGGACTGGTGTGAGTTCGCAACAATAATCCATTTTTAAGATAGAAAGTGTCCCAAATATCTCTGGCCGGATGCTCTTTTGGTATATTTAGGGCATCAAAGTTATACCACTCTGTTTCTATATCCGGTCCCTCAATTATAGAAAAACCCATTACTTGAAAAATTTCTTCAACTTTTCTTTTAGCAATGGTTAAAGGATGCAAATGGCCCAAAACAGGCTTTTCCCCCGGAACCGTAATGTCAATCCACTCTTTTTCTTCAGCTTCTTTCTGAATTTTTTCTTTTATTTCTTGAGATTTTTTCTCAAACTCAATCTTGAGAAAATTTTTAAGTTCATTTGCGCTCTTTCCGATCTTCATTCTTTTGGTTTTGGGAAGTCTTTCTAAAGAGCGCAAAATTAAAGCAAGCTCTTCTTTTTTACCCAGATACTTATTAAAAATCTCGTTTAATTCTTTTAAATCTTTAACTTTTTCTATCTCTTCCTTCGCCCGATTTTTGAGTAATTTTAGATTCATTTTGGTCATAGTTATATATTAATTATAACTTAATTTTATCCTGATTTCAAGTTGAAAACTGGGGATAACCGGACAAAAAACCCGCCCATCAAAATGGGAGGGAAATTTGGCGCGGGCGATGGGATTTGAACCCACGATCTCTGCCGTGACAGGGCAGCGCTTTTAACCGGACTAAGCTACACCCGCATGGTGCCGGCGACAGGACTCGAACCTGTGACCTTGGCCTTATGAAGACCCTGCTACTACCGCTGAGCTACGCCGGCGAAATTTGTTGCGGCGCCCTGAATTGCACAGGGGTCTCGAGGTTATGGGCCTCGCAAGGTACTACTCCTCCACGCCGCGATATCATTATATTCTATTTTTAAAAAAAATCAAGATTAAAAAGCTTCCAAATCTTTAAATGCTTTCTCAAAAATGTCTAACAATCTTCTTGTATCATTCAAAGATAATTTATAATTAGGATCATGAATAATATTATTGCGGACTTGATGGACCTCTCTAATTCCTTCAATATCAGGAAGAGTGGCTGCGGTTAACTTTTCTAACCTCTCCCCTAAACTTTCTCCCCCATATCCCATTCTTTTTAATGTATCATTCATCATATTATCCGCCTCAATTACTGCCAATTTATATTCTGACTCTAAGCCCGTATCTATTCTTGCTGCAATTTTTTTCCAACTTTTTTCCATTATTCTAACTCCAAACGGTCGATAAGTTAAAAGTTCAACTACATCATATGAAAAACGAAACTTTAACCAAGAAGTTTTCATAAGCGCAAAAATAATAAAACAGATGAACAGCAAAGACAAAACTATAAAAATAATTTTAATAATTAACAGCCAATCGGTAAAAGACGGAGAAATAAAAAATGATATTAAACTTTCAGGAAAGTTTTCAATTGCTGGCATATAATTTTCCTATTTCTAAAATTTTATCTTCCTCAAAAGGTTTTCCAATAATTTGGAGGCCAACCGGCAACCCATCACCACCATTTTGAAGGGGGGCTGCTTTGCCTATTGGCAGAGAAAGAGCGGGAAATCCGACTAAATTAACAGAGACAGTATAAATATCAGACAAATACATTGAAAGAGGATCATTAATTCTTTCTCCAATTTTAAACGGTAAGAAAGGAGAAACCGGGGCAAAAATTAGATCAACTTCTTTAAAAGCTCTTTCAAAATCATTTTTTATTAAAGTTCTTATCTTTTGAGCTCTTAAATAGTAAGCTTCGTAATAGCCCGCAGACAAGGCATAAGTTCCCAACATTATCCTTCTTCTTACCTCTGCTCCAAAACCTTCTCCTCTGGCAATTAAATAATAATCAAATAAACTTTTTATTTTTAATTTTTTATTTTTTATTTCACCATATTTAATGGCGTCATACCTTGCCAGATTTGCCGAGGCCTCGGGGCAAGAAATTACGGCATAGCAAGGTAAAGCATATTCTGTGTGCGGTAAGCTAATTTCCTTGATATAAGCGCCCATCTCCTCATATTTTTTAATTGCTAGCTTAATTACCCTCTCCACTTCAGGATTAATACCTTTGACAAAATATTCTTTAGGAACACCAATGCATAAATTTTCAATTACCGAACGCCGCAGCGGAGGTGAAGAAGAGGCACGCCTCTTTGACCTATAATTTTCAATTTTTGAAACCTCCACACTGGTTGAATCCATTTCATCTTTACCTTTTATGGCATTAAAAACAATCTGGCAGTCCTCTACGGTCTTGGCAATAGGGCCTATTTGGTCTAAAGAAGAAGCGAAAGCAATTAACCCATAACGTGATACTGCGCCATAGGTTGGTTTTAAACCAACTACTCCGCAAAAAGAAGAAGGCTGTCTTATTGAACCTCCGGTATCTGAACCTAATGTAAAAACAGATAATCTGGCTGCCACGGCCGCAGCCGAACCACCGGAAGACCCGCCGGGAACCCTGGTTAAATCAAGGGGATTGCGAGTCGGTCCAAAAGCCGAATTTTCCGTAGAAGAACCCATGGCAAACTCATCCAAATTGGTTTTTCCTAAAATTACCACTCCTTGATCTTTAAGTTTCTTAACCACTCTGGCATCATAGGGAGCTATATAATCTTCAAGGATTTTTGAACCTGCCGTACAAGGAATATTTTCAACTAAAATATTATCTTTGATAGCCGAAGGTACACCGGCCAATAAAGGAATCTCGTATCCCGCCAAAATCATATCATCAATCTCTTTTGCTTTTGATAAGGCTAAATCTTCGCAAACCTGCAGAAAGGCAAAAATTTCCTTATTTTTTTCTTTAATCTTATCTAAAAAAGTTTTACAAAGTTCAGAAGCAGAAAAATCTTTTTTTATTAAACCCTGATGTATTTGAGCGATGGTGAGATTTGTAAGTTCCATTAACCAACTTCTAAAAGTTCAATGAATCTTCGATTCATTTCTCCTTTGAGTTCAATGAATTTTCAATTCATTTCACTTTTCAATAAATTTTCAATTTATTTCAAAGATTGACTTTACTTTTAAATAACCGTCTTTGGTTTCCGGCGCCAATTCTAATAATTTTTTTGACTTCGCAAATTTTTTATTTTTATCACTCCTCATCACGTTTTCAACACCAAATGGATGACTGGTTGGCTCAACCCCGGAAACATCTGCTTCTTTTAACTTTTCAACATAATTCAAAATCGAAGAAAGCTCCTTTGTAAACCTCTCTTCCTCATCTTTGGTTATACTGAGTCTGGCTAATTTTGCGATACGTCGCAACTCTTTTTTTGTAATCATATACCGAGCCCGCCCTTGGCGGGCGAAGGTAAAGAAGAGGACGAAGTCCTCTTCGCCTATTTTGGCAGCTCTAAATCTTCGATTTCAACTAATACCTCTTGTAATTGATCAAGATTTTCAAGCACCATTCCTGCTCCCCTGACAACAGCTGTGGTGGGATCTTCAATAACTTTGGTAGGAATTTTTGTTTCTTTTTGAATCAAAGTAGCTAATCCTTTCAAAAGAGAACCTCCGCCTACCATCTGAATCCCTGAAACCATAATATCAGCTAGCAACTCCGGGGGAGTTTCTTCTACAACCGTTTTTATTTCTTTAACAATTTGTTTTACTGATTTTTCTAAAGCTGTTTTAATGTCTTCATTGGAAACCAAAATTTCTTCAGGAAGACCGGTTACCAAATTTCTGCCCCGCATTGGAAGTTGTTTCTTTTCCTTTAAGGAATAAGCTGATCCTATTCCGATTTTAATCATTTCTGCCGTTCTTATTCCAATTAATAATTTATATTTGTCTTGGGCAAATTGAATAACATCTTGATTAAGTCTATCTCCGGCCACTCTTAAAGTTTTAGATATTACTATTCCTCCTAAAGAAATTACGGCAATATCAGTTGTCCCGCCGCCAATATCAACAATAAAATTACCTCCTGCCTCCTGAATAGGTAGACGAGAGCCAAGGGCTGCGGCCATCGGTTCTTCAATAATAAAAACATCTTTGGCTCCTGCATTTTTAGTGGCGTCACAAACCGCTTTTCTTTCAACTTCAGTTACTCCGCAAGGAATGCCAACAATAACCCGGGGTCTTGGATTTAAAAGAAATCTTTTTTTGTGAGCTTTTTCAATAAAATATCTGAGCATTTGTTCGGTTACCTCAAAATCAGAAATAACCCCGGAAACCAGGGGTCGGGTTGCCACAATATAGGCCGGAGTCCTTCCTACCATTTTTTTTGCTTCTTCACCAATAGCCAAAATCTGACCGGTTTTTTGGTTAACGGCCACTACCGAGGGTTCGGTAATAACTATTCCCCTGCCTCTAACATAAACACGAGAATTGGCTGTTCCCAAATCAATGGCAATATCTTCAGCAAATAATTTTAAAAACTTGCTAAACATTGACTTTTGAATTTAAAAATTGTAGTAAGCGGTTCATTTTTATTAAACTCGCTTTTTTTCGACTTCTTTCTTTTATTTCCACGCAATTATTCTTTAATGTTCTTTCGCTTATCACAATTCTATATGGTATTCCAATCAAATCGGCTTCGGCAAATTCTTCACCGGGACTCTTATCTCTATCATCATATAATACTTCTATGTTGTTTTGCTGTAAATCTTTATATATTTTTTCTGCTGTTTTTTCAAGTTTTTTATTATTCTCAATTTTAATTAAATGAATTTGGAAAGGGGCTACTTCTTTCGGCCAAATAATCCCTTTTTCATCATGAGAAACCTCTACAATAGCACCTATTAGTCTGCCAGGACCGATACCATAACATCCCATTACCGGATATTTTTCTTTATCGTCTCTGTCCCGGAATTGAAAATCAAAGACTCGGGTAAATCTGTCGCCTAACTGAAAAATATTGCCGACCTCAATGGCTTTATGAATTTTTAATTCTTTATTTTTGCAGTTTGGACATTGATATTTTGTTTTTTCAATGATTTCTTTGTTAATTGCTATCTTGCATTTTTGGCAAAGATAGATTATATCTTCACCGGCCGGAGTGATCGTCTGAAATTCATGAGAATAATCTGAAAAAGCGCCGCCGGAAGCCAAAGTCAAAAAGGTCTGTTTTTTTATTCCGCATCTTTGAAAAATTTTAAAATAAGCTCTTTTTACTTTCTCATAATATTCATCCAAATCATTTTCGTCCTTATGAAAAGAATAGAGGTCTTTCATTATAAATTCCACCCCCCTCAACAATCCCGATTTTGCTCTTAATTCGTCTCGAAACTTATCTTGAATCTGATAAACAAAAACTGGCAAATCTTTATATGACTTAACAAATTTTTGAACCAAAGGAGTGATAATTTCCTCATGCGTCCAGCCTAAAGAATAATCTTTACCTTCCCTATTTTTTAATTTAAACATTTCAGGATATTGCCATCTGTCAGTTTTTTCCCATAAATTTTTGGGATGCAAAGCCGGCATTAAAACCTCCTGTCCACCGATTCTGTTCATTTCTTCCCTAATAATATTTTCAATCTTTTTAAAAACTCTAAATCCCAAAGGCAGATAGGAATAAATTCCGGCCATTAACTTATCAATAAAACCGGCGCGAATTAGAAGTTGAGCATTGACAGAAATTTCTTCCCTGGGCGTTTCTTTAATTGTTTTTGTAAAAAGTTGTGATTGTCGCATAATTAAAATAATCTTACTATATCTTTAATGGTGACCCAAATCATTAATGTAATCAATAAAACAGAAAATCCGACAGTAATATTCTCTTCAATTTTTTGATTTACCGGACTGCCCTTAATCTTTTCAATTCCGAGAAACAATAACCTGCCTCCATCCGAAGCCGGTATGGGCAATAAATTAAAAACGGCAAGATAAATGGAAATTATGGCAATAAAATTAAGGAAATAACTTACTCCAATCTGAACAGCTTGAGCAACCAAAGAACCTATTCCTATTGGACCCATAAACTGAACTCCTGGTGGCAGTCCTTTTCCTTGAATTAGGCTTAACAAAACCTCTACCAGCCCAACAACGATAACCTGCGTCAAATTAATCGTGGTTTCTACTCCCTTAATAAGGGCTTGAAAAAATGGATAAGATTTTTCTGTTATCCTAACTAAAGCTACTCCCATCGCTCCTTCTCCTTCCGGAGGCAAAATCCGGGGTATTAATAAAACTTCAAAAACATCTTTTCCTCTTTCAATTGTTAAAACAATTTCCTCTCCTTTATATTTTTCGGTAAACTCCTGCACCCCTTTCATCTTATCAATCTCTAATCCGTAATCTGCAATCCGTAATTCTCTAATCGTATCGCCGATTTTTATTCCAACTTCTTCTGCTGGCGATCCCGGTGAAACTGCCACTATTTGGACTTTCGGAGGATTAACAAAAGGACCCGTTTCTTCATCGGAAATCGACTGAAAAGTACCAATACTGAAAACAATACTCAATAAAATAATGCCCAATATCCAAAAAGAAACTACGCCAGCCAAAATAATTAAAGCTCTTTGCCAGACAGGAATATTTTCTAATTTCTGATAGTTTTCCTTATTATTTTTCTCATCCCCCCCTTCTATGCTCGGAATTTTTACAAAAGCTCCAAAAGGCAAAAGATTTAAAGAATAGATGGTTCCGCCAATTTTCTTTCCAAATAATCTCGGGGGAAAACCTAGTCCAAATTCCTTAACCTCAATGCCAAATCTTTTGGCCATAATAAAATGGCCAAATTCATGAATAATTAATAAGGCGATTATACTGAAAAAAGCAATAATAATGTTTAAGACCATAAAATGTAGGATAACTTTATTAACCTTAGCTTAGTAAGCAATACCCACTATTCTAATATTTCCTTTTTTTTCTTCTCGTCCAATTCCTCAATTTTTTCATTATACTCATCGACTAACTTCTGAAGCTCATCTTTAGCTCTGAATTTATCATCTTCTCTGATTTCTCCTTGTTTTGTTTTTTCCTGAATTTCGCTCCAGGCCTCTTCTCTCCATTTTCTTATGGTTTTGCAAGCCTGTTCTTCCTTTTCCGAAATTATCCGAATTAAATTTTTTCTATATTCTTCACTTAAGGGCGGTAAATTAATTCTAATTACTTCTTTGTCCACAATTGGATTAGCTCCTGTTCCTGTTTTTTCCAGGGCATGAACAATCCCCTCGATATAAGACCTGTCCCAGGGCTGAATTAAAATTTGTTTTGGCTCGGAAGTAGAAATTGCTGCCAGCTGTTTTAAAGGAAATTTTTGGCCAAAACATTCAACCACAACATCCTCAACCAAAGAGGGTGTCGCTCTGCCTGTCCGAACCCTGCTTAGTTCTTTTTCTAAAAAACTAATTACCTTGTCTAATTCAGGCTTAATGTTTTGAATAATTGTTTTGTAACCCTCCATAAAATTAAAATATTAAAGTTCCAAATTCAATGAATTAAAATTCATTTCAATTTTCATTAAATTTTCAATTTAATTCGATCATTAATGTTTCTAAAGCTAATCTCGTATTAATATTAGTGTTTGATAATAATAATTTTGTTGTTTGAATATGATTAATAATGTTCTTTATTTTTATTGTTGAATATTTGGCGAAGAGGACTTCGCCCTCTTTGATTGCCGACTGGAAATTCGAGAGCTTCGCTTTCCCTTGGCGAAAGCTCGGCGTGCTAAGAGATAAATCTCTTTTTACCCCTCGCTTTGTTTCGTCAAAGCTAGGTGAAAAACGAGAAAGCAAAATGCTTCTAAAATAATTCAACCAAACATCTAAAGTATCTTTAATGTTTTCCAAATCTTCTGCTACCGAGCTTTTGCGTAGCGAAAGTGAAGGTGGAAAAGAAGATTTATCTTCTTTGACTAAGTTTTTTACATATTGAAAACGAAAATAAAACGGCGAATTTGATATTTTATTAAGCTCTCTTATTCTTTGGCTAAAGTTTTCCAATTTTTCCTTACCGGAAATTAAATCCAAGGCTACCCCCGGTCTTCCTAAGGCAATATCAGAAATTTCTTCTGATTCTTTTTCTGAAATACCCTGGTTTAGTAAATAGTTTTTAATTTCTTCTTTTTTAACAGAATTAAATTTAATAATCTGAACGCGAGAAAGAATTGTTGGAAACAGATATTGCGCTTTGTCGCTAATTAAGATTAAAAGCGTCTCTCCCTTTGGCTCTTCCAGGGTTTTCAAAAGAGAGGTTTGGGCTTCTTGATTCATTAGGTGGGCGTTGTCTATAATTGCTGTTTTGATAGGCGCTAAGGACGGTTTAAGCGAAAGTCTCCAAATTAAGTCCCTTATTTGGGAAATTTGAATCTCTTTTTTTTCGGGTGTTATAAAAATCAAATCCGGATGTTTTCCCTCCTTAAAATTCTGGCTGGCGGTGTTGCCTAAAAGAAACGAAGCCCATTCCAAAGCTAAAGTTTTTTTCCCCAATTTTTCTTGACCGGCAAATAAATAAGCATGAGAAAATCTTTTTGACTCGGCTGCTTTTCTTAAGAAATTCCGTTGTTTTTGATGACCTATTATCATAGTTTAACGCTTTGACATTATGCTTTTCTTGTAGACATCAAGATTCTCTAAAACCACCCCTGTCCCTTTAGCAACGCATAATAGCGGGTCTTCGGCTAAAAAACAGGGAACGCCGGTTTCTTGAGAAATTCTGTCAGTAATATTTCTTAATAAAACTCCTCCGCCAGAAAGAATCATCCCCTTATCAATTATGTCAGCCGACAATTCGGGAGGCGTATCTCTTAATACCGTTTTAATCAGATGAATAATCTCTACCAAAATATCGGAAATCGCTTCTGAAATTTCATTAGAAGAAATTTTAATTGTCCGAGGCAACCCGTAAATCAAATCTCTGCCCCGAATTTCCAAAACCTTAGCTTCTTTCTCCGGCAAAGCAGTCCCAATTTTTATTTTTATATCCTCGGCTGTTTGTTCGCCAACGGCTAAATTATACTTTTTCTTAATATAATCTGAAATGGCCAAATCCATTTTATCTCCGCCAATTCTAATCGAGTCGCAAGTAACTATTCCTCCCAAAGATATTACGGCTACCTCAGAAGTCCCTCCGCCAATATCAACAATCATATTCCCGGAACAAGAATTAATCGGAATACCTGCACCAATGGCAGCCAAAATCGGTTCTTTGGCCAGATACACCTGTTTTGCTCCGGCATTTAGGGCAGCATTAATCACTGCCCTCCTTTCGGTAGAAGTAATGCCGGCCGGAACTCCTATCATTAATTCCGGTTTCAAAAACCGCCAAAAACCACAAACCTTATCAATAAAATATTTAAGCATTGCCTGAGTTACTCTAAAATCAGCAATCACCCCGTCTTTGAGGGGTCGATAAACTCTAATTGTGTCAGGGGTACGCCCGATCATTTCTTTTGCCTTCTCCCCGATTGCCAAAATTCTGTTTTCCTCAAGGGCAACCGCAACCACCGAGGGTTCCTGTAAAACCACCCCTTTTTTAGGAAGAAAAACCAAAGAATTACAAGTTCCTAAATCAATGCCAATTTTCTTCATATACCAAGTTTTTACGAAGTAAAAACGCAGGTCGAAAAGAAGCGAAGCTTCTTTGAGCACCGAACTTCCGTAAGGAAGCCAGTTATATATTAAATATACATCTTAAATATACATCAATGTTTTAATTTTAGCAAATCCGGAATATAATAGAAAAATATGGCCAAAAGAACTCGGGTAATTATATTTTTAGTTTGTTCGTTTTTGTTTATTCTAATTGCTCCTTCAATAGTTTTATATTCCCAAGGGTACAGAATTGATTTAGAAAATAAAAAATTTACCCAAACCGGCGGTCTTTTCTTAAAAATACTGCCAAGACAAACTGATGTTTATATTGATGAAAAATTGAATAAAAGAACCGATTTTTTCTTTGGCTCTGTTTTAATTGAAAATCTCTTGCCAAAAAAATATAAAGTAGAGGTGAAAAAAGAAGAATATTGTTCTTGGGAAAAAACTTTGGAGATAAAAGAAAAAGAGGTAATCGAAGCCAAAAATATAATTTTGTTTCCTCAAAATATCAATTTTAGCGTCTTGGCTGATCAAGTGGAACAGTTCTGGTTTTTTCCCGACCAAAGTAAAATAATTCTGCTCGAAGAAGATAAATCTTCTTCTCCCCCTTCGTCCGGCAAGCAGGACTCGGTAAAAGAAGACGAAGAATCAGGCTGGGTTTTAAAGCTTTACGATTTAAATAAAAATATAAAAAGCCATTTAATAGGCCAAGAGGACATTTCTCCGAAAGATACCCAGCTGATTAATTTAGATTTTTCTAAAGATTCAAAGAAAATTTATTTAGAGGTTAGCGTGGGCGAAGAAGATAAATCTTCTTCTTTACCCTTCGCTGTTGCTTGGGAATTTAATTTAAATAAACTTTTGGCTTCTTCTTTTGAACCTTTTAATAATTCTCTTCTTATCGGATTTCCAACCAAAATCAATTTCTTTGAGGAAAAACATTCTGTTTTTGGAAAAGAGGCAAAAATTTCTAAGGCAAAACCCCTTAAAAACTTATTGGCAAATCCTGGAGTAGCATCTGATTCGTGCAAAAAAATTGGCACGAAAAGAAGTTTGCCCGCAAAAACTCCCGGGATTGAACCAAAACCACCCTTGGAAAAGATTAAATCGGGAGACAAAAAGAAAATATAAAAGAACGATTGTAAAATTCCGATTGGGATTTTAATACAGATATCGATCAAATTTTGAAAAAAAGCTTTCCCAGTTATATATCTTCTGATTTTTCCAGCCAAAATAGTTTTTACTTTAATGCCTTCTTGTGAAAGTAAGGTTGAACTAACTTCGTCTTTCGGACCAAGAAAAAAGAACTGAAGATCTTTTTCCATGTAAATCTTTCTTATCTCTCGGACTATGGCGATAATTGGAACGACGTGGCCACCGGTGCCGCCGCCGGTAAATAATATCTTCATATATCGAAATAAATTAAAAAATTATTGAAGATTGAAATGAATTGTAAATTCATTGATGGTTTTTTGATATGTTTAATAATGTTCCTACCCCAATTAGACTGGCCACCAGAGCAGAGCCGCCATAACTAATAAAAGGCAAAGGAACTCCGGTTAACGGTAAAACTCCTATCATTGCTCCGATATTAACAAAAGCCTGAATGATAATCCAAGAGGTAATTCCCAAGGCAGCCAATTGGCAGAACTTATCTTCAGTCCCTTTAGTTATTTTAAGGCCTTGCCACAAGAATATCAAAAAAAGAGAAATTAATAAGAGTCCGCCGATAAAGCCGGTTTCTTCCGAAAAAACTACAAAAATTGAATCTGAAATCGGTTGGGGCAGAAATCCCGGAAAAAATTTTTGTATGCTTGTTCCCAGACCCGCTCCACTAATTCCGCCAGAACCAATAACAATGAGAGATTGTTTTAGCTGGTATCCTATTCCCATTGGCTCAATTTCCGGATTAAAAAATACCAAAAAGCGGTTGGCGCGATAAGGAGCGAGTTTAACCAGGGAGAATAAACCAATAGCTCCTAATAAAATTATTAAAACACTATGCAGAAAAGGAGTATTGGCTGAAAAATACATTAAAGTAGCAATAAGAAAGATAATTCCTAAAGTGCCGATATCGGGTTGAAAAATTAAAGCTAAGGAAATTAATCCAAAAACAATAAGAAATACAGCAAAGGTTTGACTGAAGTCTTTAATCGCTGCAGGTTTGTTTTGAGAAAGAGGGCGAAGAAAATCTATTTTCTTCTTCCCCTTTCGCTGTTGCTCGGGAGTTCGACTGGCCAACCAGGCAGCTAAATAAAGTAAAAATGTAAGTTTTAAAAACTCCGAGGGTTGAAAAGATATAGGGCCCAAATTAATCCATCTGGCCGCTCCCGCAATTTTTAAACCAATACCCGGGATAAAAATCATTCCCATCAGAACCAAATTTCCAAAAAGTAAAAAAGGAGCCCATTTTTTTATTAGAGATAATCTAATTTTAAATGCGAGATACCCCAATATTAATCCCGGAATTAAGCCAAAAATAATTTGTCGTTTTAAAAAGTAATAAGTGCTGCCGAATTTTTCCTGGGAGTAAGGAGCAGAAACGCTGGCCAAAATTACAATTCCCAAAGCCAATAGAAAACCTATTGTTCCAAGTAAAATATAATCGGGGTGATTAGAGTTTTTTGCTGCAACCATATTTTCTTACGTATTTTTTGAATAAATCCCCTTTTTCTTTATAATCTTTAAAAATACTAAAACTTGCACAAGCCGTAGAGAGAAGGCAAATCTTGTCGGCTTTAGTGTATTGATAAGCTAATTTTACCGCATCTTTCATATTATTGACAAAAAAATGATTCAGTACCCTACCCTTTCTGTTCGTTTCCTTTCTTTTTTGTCGCACAATATCTTTCCAGATTCGTTTTCCAGTTATAGGAAATAAAATTACAGTTTTTATTTTACTTTCTAAAACTTTTTTGGCTAAATTCTTAAAATCAATATTCTTGTCAGAACCACCCAGGATAATTGTTTCTACTTTATTTCCTAAAGTTTCCATAGCTGCCATAGTTGCTTCGGGTATGGTTGCCGAGGCGTCATTATAAAAAGTAATTCTTTCAAATGTTCCTACCAATTCCAATCTATGAGGAAGATGTTTAAATTCTTTAATAGCTTTTTCAATAATTTTTGAAGAAATTTTGAAAAGTCTGCCGACGGCCCTGGCTGCAACTTTATTCAATTCGTAATACTCTCCTTTGATTGGAACTTTTTTAGCTTTTGATTTTTTAGCAATTTCTTTAACAATTTTATCTTGAGCATTATAGACCAAATAATCATCTTTTTTTTGATGAATGGTAATATTGGCTTTGGCGTCTGCGTATTCTTTAAAATTTCGATAATAATCTAAATGGTCCGCAAAAAGGTTTAAAAAAACGGCGATGTGGGGAGATTTTTTAAGATCGTAAAGTTGATGACTGGACAATTCATAAACATAAACATCTGGTCTCGCCGAAAATGGTCGCTGAAGCCTTGCTTCATCTCCCCCTTCGCCCCACTTCGTGGGTCTCGGTAAAAGATTTAATACGGGTTTACCAATATTGCCGATTAAATGTGCTTTGATGCCTTCTACTTTCAAAATTTCATAAATCATTGCAGCTGTAGTGCCTTTCCCTTTAGTTCCCGTAATTCCAATAATTTGGCCTTGGTAATTATCAAAAAAAATCTCTGTCTGTGAAGTCAATTTTCGTAGTTCCGATCTCGGAATAATTTTGAAAGGGATGCCCGGTGATTTGATTATCACATCGTAATCATTCAGAACCTTAAGGTAATTTTCTCCCAAATGAAGCTTATAAAACTTGATCTTTCGGTTGCTTAGCTTAGTCGAAGAAGATTCCTTCTTCTCCACCTTCGCTTCCATAAATGGAAGCTCGGTAGCTAAGCAACTTTGGTCAACTTTTTCATTTTTATCCGCTATTCCTAAAACTTTTTTTGGAAAGAGTTTCCTTAAAAACCTAAAAGTATTCCTTCCCTCCCGGCCAAAACCCAAAATCAGGATTCTTTTGCTCTTTAATTCTTTTAATTTCATTCTCCGAGCTTTCGCACAGCGAAAGCGAAGATAAAGAAGAGTGCGAAGCTATCTTCGACCTGCTTTCAGAATAGCACAAACCCCATTATAAATAAATATTTCTAATGGGATAAAAAAGAGTGCGAAGAAAAGTTTTTCTTCTTTCGTCTCGTCTTTGACTCGACGAATGAAATTCTCTTTCGACTGAGATATTTTTAGAGGATTTTTTAGCCGAATAATCTAATGGTAATTCCAACAATTGCCATCACTGCCCCGATAATCCAAAATCGCATTGTTACTTTATAATGGGGCCAGCCACTGGCTTCAAAGTGCTGGTGAATTGGAGCAGATAAAAAGATTTTTTTATGTCTAAACTTTTTTGAAAGAAGCTGCAGGATTACGGAGCCCGACTCAATTACTAATAAAAATCCAATAATTGGCAAAACTAAAACAGAATCAGTTAAAAAAGCAATCACGGTTAAAGCGGCACAGAGTCCCATTATTCCACTCTCTCCCATATAGAATCTGGCAGGCGGAATATTAAACCATAAAAAGGCCAGCAATGCTCCTAAGATTGCTGTGCAGAAAGCGGCAATATCAATTTGGCCCAAAAACAAAGCAATTCCGGCGAAAGCGGCAAAAATAGCAGCAAAAGAACCGCCTGCTAACCCATCCAAACCGTCAATTACCCCGCCTGAATAGGTGGCTATCATAACAACAACAAATAAAGGAATATACCAAGTGCCAATTTCAAAATCTCCCGCCCCGGGCACATGCAAGGTAGACCAGCCAAGTTTGGCAAAAAACCACCAACCTCCAATAAGACCTATTAAACCCATCAAAAGAATTCTCCGTTTTAAGCTTAATCCGCCGCCAATATATTTTCCTTTACCCCCACACCAAACGAAAAATGATTTTATTAATTTTAAAGCCTTTGGCACTTTTTTTTCGTTATGGTATGAAGGCGAGCCAAAAACCTGCAAGACATCGTCGGTTAGGCCTAATAAAGAAGCTGCGATTAAAGCAAAAAGAGGAAGCCATGTTTGACTTCTGCTTAAAAAATTCAACTTATCCAACCACCAAATATCAGTTATTTGCGAAATTCCCCAAAACAAAAAAATTGTTATCAAGATCGTTCCCCAAATTAAAATTCCGCCCATTCTTGGAACATTTATTTCTCCTTCTTTGTGAAATTTTTGAAAAACGGTTACCTCTCCGCCGTCAATTGCTTTTTGCCTTACTTCTTTGCGCCAGAGTTTATATTTATACGAAAAATAAGTTAAAAAGGGCGTTAGCAAAAAAGCAATAATAAAACTAACTGTTCCCAAAGTAAAAATTTTAATAACATCTATGGCTGCTTCAGGCAAGTACATAATATTACCATTTATAGGCTTGGTTAAGCCAGTCAATTAGCTTTCTCATTTCTTCAAATCTGTTTTCTTTTCCGTCTGCCCCCAAAATTATACTAATTAAAAAACCCTGGGATCTTGGCGCTTTTATAACCAAAAGCAAGCATCCTCCGGCTTTGTCCGTATAACCCGTTTTTCCGCCAATTATTTTTTCTTGCCAATCTGCAGGATCGTCAATTAAAAACCTGTTGGTGTTAATTAATTCCGGTCCGTACTCAGAATATCTGGGGATGGAAAGTATATCCCAAATTAATTGTTTTTCTAATAATTTTTTAGCAAGCTTTACCAAATCATTGGCCGTTGAATAATTCATTTCTGTTTTTGAATCTTCCGGGTCAAGGCCGCTGGGATTGTTAAAAAAAGTATCGTCAAGCCCAATTTTTTTTGCTTCTTGGTTCATTAATTCCACAAAATTTCTTTCTGACATTTCTTCATAATCATTAGCCAAAGCGAAAGCAGCCCCATTGCTTGATTCCATCAATAAAGGATAAAGAAAATATTTTACCGGAAAAGTTCTTCCATCTTCCAGCCCTCTAATATCCCCATATTGATTAGCTGCCAATTTAGAAATTGTGATTTCTTTTGAAAGATCATAATATTCCAAGACAACCCAGGCGGTCATCAGTTTGGTTAAACTGGCTATTGGCAGTTTTTGATTATTTTCTTTTTCAAAAAGCACTTTTTCTTTAACTTTATTATCGTTCAGAACCGAAATTGCTGATTTGGCTTCAATTTCCAAATCAGGAATATTTTTATTCCTGAAGGGCTCTAAATTTCTTAATTTTTGTTCAAGAATTAATTGATTTGCCTGAGCAGCCAAAAATTGAGGATTTTCCGCAATTTCTCGCCAATAAAAAAAACTTTTCAACTTTCCTTCCAAAATATTAATCTCCCAGAAAATAGGCAAGCTTAATATAAAAACAATAAGAAAAATTTTTATGGGCGAAGAGAGCTTCGCTCTCTTCTTCACCTTCGCTTCCTGCGGAAGCTCGGTGGGCGAAGAGGACTTTAATGGAAACTCGCTTCTTGAATTCATTTTTTCAACTTATTACCCGATAGAGAACTTGTTTTTCTTCGGGGGTTTCTTTTTTTAGAAACAGATAATCTTTGGTCGATTCTCGCCATATCCCGCGGGAATAAACTGGCTTCCCGAACATTTTCCAAATCCAGAATTTGCTTAACTATTCTTTCGGCTCCCAAACAAAAACCACCCTCAGGCGGCATGCCGTATTTAAATGCCTGCAAATAAAACTTAAAATCTTTAATCTTCATTTTCCGTTTTTTTATATTTTTCACCAATTTTTCATAATCATTAATTCTCTGGCCGCCGGTGACTATTTCCAATCCACGGCACAAAAGATCAAAGCTTAAAGTGTATTCGGGATCTTTTGGGTCAGGGAAAGTGTAAAAAGGCCTTTTTTTAGTTGGATAGTGAGAGATGAAGATTAATTCTGAGCCGTATTTTTCTTTGGCAAATTCATAGATTTCTTTTTCGTCTTCCGGTTCCAAATCCGGAGATTCCCTATTATCCCTTTGGGTTCTTTTGAAAATAATTTCTTGAGCTTCTTTCATTTTTAATCTTGGAATTTTCTCGCCTAATTTGGGAAGAGTGGCTGAAAATAATTTTAACTCTTTTTGGCAGCTTTTTCCTAAATCCAAAAAGATGTTTCTGATTACGGTTTCGCAAAAATCCATTAAATCTTGCCAAGAATTGATAAAGCCCATTTCTGCATCCAAACTGATATATTCTGTCAGATGGCGGGTGGTCACGCTGGGTTCGGCCCGATAAGCGCGCGTTATAGTAAAAATTCTTTCAAAAACGCCAACTAAGATTTGCTTATATAATTGGGGGCTTTGGGCTAAATAAGCATCTCCATTAAAGTAATCAATATGGAAAACTTCTGCTCCGCCTTCGGTGGCAACCGGCACGATTGTCGGCGCTTGGAATTCGGCAAATCCCAAATCTTTCATTGTTTTCCTGAAACTATTAATCGCCTCTTCTTCAATTTTGAAAATTGCTTGAATTTTTTTATTCCGTAAGGTTATTGGCCTGTAATCTAAAAGAACGGGCAAGCTCACATTTAAATCTTTTAAATCAAAAGGAAGCGTTTCAGCCTTAGCTAAGATATTGATATTTTCGGCTTTCAATTCTATCTCTCCTGTTTCCAGTTCGGGATTGAACATTTTAATCGGTCTTTTCTGGATTTTTCCTTCAATTTCTAAAACATATTCATTTTTTATATCTTTTGCCAACTCGGCGGTGGGAGTGACGACTATCTGTAGAATTCCCGACCTGTCTCTTAAATCTAAAAAAACTATTCCGCCGTGGTCCCGACGTGAATTAACCCAACCGCAAACTTTAACATTTTTATTAATATATTTGATCGTTTCTATATTTAATACTCTTTGCATAATTTTATTGCTTGTGTCCCAGTGGTCGAAGAGATAAATCTCTTCTTCGCCCTTCATTGCGATTCGGGTGTGCGAGGTTATTTTTTATTATACTATATTCTCCAATAAAAAACCATGCCCTGAAGAGATGGTTTTTTAGTTAAGAGATTATTAATTGATTCCCAAAAAACCCGCCGTGCCAAACGCAGCGGGATTTTTGGTACTACATTCCTGTTTCCTACTTTTTTTTGGTTACCAGATAAATTACTACTCCGATAACCACCACGGCCAAAATTATATAAAGCCACGTCATAAGCAAAGTTTATTGATTAACAATCTTTTTTCAATCTTCTTTCCGACCTTTGTTTTTCTAATTTTATTTTCTTTTATTTTCCCTTCATTGTCACCCGGGTCTTAGTTTACATTGTCGGTGTTTCGGGTGGTGGTGTTGGTCCTTCTGGTTTTTTTGGCAACGATTTTCCCTTTTTATTTTTTGTCGTTGCATACCAGATAATTCCAATCGCCAGAATTGCCACAATTATCCAAAATAATGTCGTCATATTAAAAATTAAAAGTTAAAAATGAAAAATTTAAGTCGAAGAGGACTTCATCCTCTTCTTCACCTTCGCTTCCTTCGGAAGCTCGGTAAATGATTCGACCTTGATCGGAGTTCTACTTCCATTTTCTTTTATTAGTGTTTTTCTGTCAAGTAGTTAGCAATGGTATAAATGTCTCCGGCCCCCATAATTATTAAAATATCAAAATTAGACAGGTTTTTTTTAAGATAATCTAATATTTTCTCTTTCGGCAGATAAATTACCTTGTTTTTTTTAACCGCTTTTACCAATTTTTGTGAACTAACCTTCTTTTTTATATTTTTCTCTTCCCTGCCAGCCACGTCATAAATATCTGTGATTATTATTTTGTCCATCTGGGGTTTGCCTTGAGTTGGTCTAAGGGCTTGTTTGAAAGCTTTTACAAAATCAGCAAATAAATAATATGTTCTTTGATATTGGTGGGGCTGGTAAACGCACCAGATTTTCTTTTCTGGATATTTTTCCCGCGCCGCTTTAAGGGTTACCTTTATTTCAGTAGGATGATGTCCGTAATCCGATATTAAATTAACGCAACGAGAACTGTTCTCGTTGCGCCTTATTTTTATCTTTTTTTCTTCGAAACGCCGCCAGGAACCCTTATATTCCGACAGGGCTTTGAAAGAAATTCTATCCGGAATTTTTAAAATTCTGGCAACAGTTAAAGCTGCCAAAGCATTAGAAATGTTATGTTCTCCCGGTATTTTTAAAATTTTCTTTAATTTTTTAGCTTCTGGCTGTTTCAGCGAATAGACACAGGTGTTACCTGTGTATATTATTTTTCTGATATTTTTGTCGTCATTATTTTTGACCAAAGTCCCGTCTTTCGGCAGATGGAAAATATATTCTTTGAATGATTTAAGAATATTATTTAGATTTTTATAATAATCAAGATGGTCTTTTTCAATTGAAGGCAAAACGATAATTTTAGGCCAATAGTTTAAAAAAGAAGCCATATATTCATCAGCTTCAATGACTAAATACCTTGACTTCCCTACCCGGCAGTTAGTGTCACCGAATTCTTTTAGTTTTGTTCCAATAATTACCGTTGGATCCAAACCGGCCTTAACCAATAAAAGTCCAATCATCGCCGTGGTCGTACTTTTTCCATGAGTGCCGGAAACCGCAATTGTAAAATATTTCTTGGTTAATTCTCCAAGAGCTTCAGGATAACTTAAATATTTAGTTTCTTTTTTTTTAGCTTCTTTTAATTCGGGGTTATCTGTTGATACGGCCGGACTGTAAATTACCATATCTACTCTTTTTGGTAAATTTTCAGCTTTATGCCTGCCAATAAAGAGCTTAACTCCTTTTTCTTTTAGGGCTTCGGTGATTTCGGAAGAAACTAAATCCGAGCCGCTGACTTTATGGCCTTTGGATAGATAATACTGAGCTAAGGCGGAAACCCCAATTCCGCCAATACCAATAAAGTGTATTTTTAACTTTTGAGCGGGCATGATTCTAAAATTGTATAATAGGGACCAGTTCTTTTTAATTGACTTTCCATTACTTCAATCGAATTCACTTCAAAACTTGAATTAATGTCTTCGTTAATTTCCGGTCTTTCTTCGGGCTCAATCTGTTTGAACTCCCAGGTTTTAATTCTTCCTAAGCTAATATGAGAAGTATAAGGTCGGCTCTCCGATTCCAACCCTTTAACCGGCGAAGTCAAAAAAGAATTTTCTAAATCTTTTTGTAATTTTCCCAATTCTTCTGACTTTTCGCCTTCTACCCAGACCAGCCGGGGCGGAATTTTCTTGGGGGGGCCATAAATAATCTTTTTTAAATTTATAGAAAAAGATTGATTTTTTGAAGCTATTTCTTTTGTAATATTACAGACTTCAAAAAGTTCTTCATCAATTAAATAGCCTAAAAACATCAAGGTGATATGTAAATTCTCCTTTTTTGTCCATCTAACCGGCAGATCGGGCATTTTTTCTTGGTATTCAGCCAGCTTATTTTTTATATTTTCTGGTAAATTTATGGCAACAAATACTCTGTGTCTCATCGATTGAATTTTATCATAAAAAGGTCTACAATTAAAGAATCATGAAAGAGGCTTATTTATACAAAAAATTAAAAGATAAGAAAATTCAGTGTTTAAATTGTGCTCATTACTGCGTTATTTCGCCGGGTAAACGTGGAATTTGTGGCGTGAGAGAAAACATTGATGGTAAACTTTATTCATTAGTTTATGGCAAAACTGTTGCTATACATATTGACCCAATCGAAAAAAAGCCGTTTTTCCATTTTTTACCGGGAACTTATTCATTATCAATTGCTACGGTTGGTTGCAATTTGAAATGCGCTAACTGCCAAAACAGTGACATTTCTCAAGGTTTCAAAGTGACAAAAGAAATTCCGGGCGAGGATTTATCGCCAAAAGAGATTGTTAAAATTGCTTTAAAAAATAAATTACCGAGCATTTCTTACACTTACACGGAACCAGTTATCTTTTTGGAGTATGCCCTGGACACAATGAAGTTAGCCAAAAAAGCAGGTTTAAAGAATAATTTTGTTTCCAATGGATTTATGTCAAAAGAATCAGCCAAATTAGTAATCCCCTATCTCGATGCCATTAATATCGATATAAAAAGTTTTTCCGAAGAATTTTATAAAAAGGTTTGCGGAGCGCGGCTTAGACCGGTTTTAGATACCGCCAAATTAATGAAAAAATACGGAGTTTGGACGGAAATAACAACTTTAGTAATTCCTACTCTTTCAGATTCGAAAGAAATGTTTAGAGATATTGCTAAATTTATTAAGGAAGAATTGGGGACTGAAACTCCCTGGCATATCAGCCAGTTTTCCGGAGCCATTTCTTGGAAATTACAGCACTTACCGGAGACCTCGGTTGAGACTCTGGAAATGGCTTATAGAATTGGAAAAGAAACAGGTTTAAAATACGTCTATACTGGGAACGTTCCCGGTCTTCCTTCAGAAGACACTTTCTGCCCGAAATGTAATGCCTTGGTAATTGATAGAACGGGTTATGTTATTTCCCGCTATGATAAACAAGGCAAATGCTCAAAATGCGGAGAAAATTTAAATTTAATAACGCAAGCATTAGCGAAGCGTCAAGATGAGCTTTAGCTCATCGCCTTAAAATAATATGCCAATTATTTTTGCTTGTATATCCCCACACCCGCCAATAATTTTACCTTCAGTTGGTTCTGAAAAAGACAGAAAACAAGTAAAGAAAACTATTGAAAGTTTAAATAGTTTGGGTAATAAATTAAAAGAATCAAATCCGGATTCAATCATCATTTCTGCTCCTCATCCCGATTGGGGTTTTAACGTTCCCTTGCACTTTCTTGCACAAGGATTTAAGGGAGAAATAAAAACTTATTTAATGGGGCTAGAAGAGCCAAAATTTTATTTTGAAGATGGGAAAAAAGTTTATAAATCCAAAATCCAAAATCAAAAATCCAAAATTGCTGTTATTGCTTCCGGCGATCTGTCGCATTGTTTAAAAGAAGACGGTCCCTATGGCTTTCATCTTGAGGGTCCAAAATTTGATAAAGAATTAATCGAATCTTTAAAAAATAAAGACGTCGAAAACATTTTGAAATTAGATAATAAATATCTTGAGGCCGGCGAATGCGGTTTGCGATCTTTTTGTTTTCTTTTAGGGATTCTTGAAGAATCGGGAATAAATTATAAACCCGAAATTTTATCTTATGAAGGTCCCTTTGGCGTCGGCTATTTAGTGGTAAACTTTAAACTAAAGTAAAAATATGAAAAATTTTAATTTTAAAAGTGAAAAAGAGGTTTTGGATTTTTTAAAGAAAAATAAATTGGTTAGATTTGTCAGGATAATTTTCTCCGATGTTTTGGGGAGAGGAATGAGTTTTACCATTCCTTCGGAAGAAATGAAATCAGCTTTTGGAATAGGAAAAGGCTTTGATGGGAGTTCAGTCGAGGGATTTGCCAGAATTGAGGAATCGGATTTAATTATTGTTCCTGATCCAGAGACTTTTAGAGTTTTGCCCTGGGATTATGATGTTCAAGGAGTGATTTGGAAAGAGGCAGTAGTATTTGGCGACATCTTTAATCCCAAAGGAGAACACTTTGCCGGAGATTCTCGCTATATTCTAAAGAAAACTTTAGAGAAAAATAAAAAATTTGGGAGACTTCTTACCGGTCCAGAATTAGAATTTTTTATTTTTGGAAGTGAAAAAGAGCCCATTTTGTTAGATCACGGTGGTTATTTTTATGGTGGAAAATGGGGAGAAATTAGAAAGGTAAGCCAATTTTATTTAAAAGAAATGGGTATTTTCTGTGAATGTGATCACCACGAGGTTGCTCCTAGTCAACATGAAATTGATCTTCAATATGGGGATGCCCTGACCATTGCTGATTCAATAATTTTGGCAAAATATGTCATAAAAAGAGTTTCCCAAAAATTGGGGCTTTTTGCCTCTTTTATGCCAAAACCAGTTACTTATGTTAATGGTTCTGGTATGCATTTGCATTTGTCATTATGGTATGGGAATAAAAATTTATTTTTTAGAAATAAAAAAGATTCCCTTTCTGATTTAGCAAAAAAATATTTAATGGGTTTGATTAAATACGGGAAAGAAATTCAATTAATTCCAAACCAATGGATAAATTCTTATAAAAGATTGATTCCAGGCTATGAAGCTCCAGTTTATTTGGCCTGGGGAAGAAAAAATAGATCAGCTTACATTAGAGTTCCGGAAGCCCATTTAGCCAAAGCCGAAGTTGCCACCAGAATTGAATTTAGATCGTCTGATCCCGCCTGCAATATTTATTTGGTTTTGGCCACAATTCAAGCAGCTGGAATTCAAGGAATAAAGGAAAATTTAAAAATTTCTCCACCCGAGGAAAAAGATATTTATGAAATGACAAAAACTGAAATGAAAAAAAAGAAAATTAAAACCCTATCAAAAAATTTAAATGAAGCACTAAATCTTTTTAAAAAGAGCAAATTGATAAAAGAGACATTGACTCCTCATATATTTCAAAAAATAATTCAAAATAAAGAAATTGAATGGCAAAGATATAAAAAATCAGTTGGCAAAAGATATGAAAAGGAAGTCAGCCCCTATGAAATAAAAGAATATTTACCAGTTCTTTAATTAATGGACAGAGAACCAAAATTAGTAGAAATTAAAATAATATGAAATTTGGCTTAAAGGGGCCTTTTAACGAAAATCTTTATAGCTTGATGAGAAAAATTGGATATCATTTCCAGAAAGAAGATAAAGAAAAGAAAGAGTTCATCTTTACTCGGCCTCCAAAAGGTTATCCGAGATTTCATATTTATTTGAAAATTGAGGGCGAAGAAAGTAAACTTTCTTCTTCCCCCTTCGCTGACGCTCGGGAAAATGAAAATTTAATTTTTAATTTGCACTTGGATCAAAAACGGCCAATTTACAAAGGCGCTCCGGCTCACGCCGGCGAATATGAAGGCGAAACAGTAGAAAACGAAGCCGAAAGAATTAAACAACAGATAATACAAATTAACGAAGACTTGAAAAAAAATAGATTGTAAAATTTTATGAACCCTTACGTTTTACTTGCCAAAAAGGCGGTGGAAAATTACATAAAAGATGGAAAAATTATTGAAGTACCAAAAGATTTACCGGAAGAGTTTCTCGGGAGAAAATCCGGAACCTTTGTTACTATTGAAAAAGATGGTAAGTTGAAGGGCTGTATTGGGACTTATTTGCCGACCAAAATAAATATAGCCGAGGAAATCATTCATAATGCAGTGGCTGCCGCTACTGAAGATTATCGTTTTTCGCCAATTAAAGAAGAAGAACTCCCCTACCTTTCTTATACAGTTTATGTTTTAAGTTATCCCGAACCAGTCAAAGATATGGAAACCTTGAATCCTAAAAAATTTGGTATAATTGTAAAAACAGCCCCTTTTGCCTATCCCGATGAGGATGTGGTGTTTGACGACCGAGTTCCCTTTAAATCAGGGCTTTTGCTGCCGGATTTAGAAGAAGTTGATACCATAGAACAACAAATTTCCATTGCTTGTCAGAAAGGAGGAATTAATCCCGGAAAAGAAAAAATTATAATTTATAAATTTACAGTTGAAAAATATGAATAATAAAAAAATTGCAAAGATATTTTATGAAATTGCGGAACTTCTTGAAATAAAAGGGATAATCTTTAAGCCGTCCGCCTACCGGAAAGCGGCGCAATCTTTGGAAAACTTAGATAAAGATGTTTCTCTGCTTTATAAAGAAAAAGGTCTTGCGGGCATTAAAGAAATTTCGGGTATTGGTAAAAGTATATCAGAAAAAGTTAAAGAATATTTAGATAAAGGTAAAATTAAGTATTTTGAGGAATTAAAAAAAGAAACAGCTATCCAACAGGTGATAACGCATTATTTTGAAACGAAAGGAGTATCTTTGACGGAACTTAAAAGAAATGCCAAAAAAAGAAAGATAGTTTATTCGAGATTCACTCGGCCGGCAAAAGAGTTGGTGGAATTAGCCGGTTCTGTTGAAAGAGCCAAAAAAGCTATTGATAAAGTGGCTGAATGGGCAAATTCCCGCGGTTTGGATTATGCCATTGAAACCGTATTTAAAAAATGGCTGGAGTTGGACAAATTAAAACCAAAAGAAATTGTTAAAAAACCTTATTTTCTGGGTAATCTAATGGTCTGGTCAGAAACCAAAAGAAAATGGTATGTTATTGATGAGGGCGGAAATTGGCTTGAATTCGCTGGCAAGAAAGAAGAAATAGAATGGAGAATAGTCAAATGAAAATAATTTTTATAGGAACGCCGGAGTTTGGCGCTATTATCTTGGAAGAATTAATCAAAGGCGGCTACCCGCCCGTTTTGGTTATTAGCTCGCCCGATAAACCCGTAGGCAGGAAACAAATTTTAACTCCCCCACCGGTCAAAGTGGTTGCCCGGAAATATGGTATTCCGGTTGAACAGCCAGAAAGAATTGAAAGCCGAGTTCCGCGGCAGCGGAGCGAGGCGAAAGAAGACGGCAAAGCCGTCTTCGCTCTCCCGAGCGATAGCGAAGGGGGAAGAAGAAGGCAAGCCTTCTTCGCCCATTTAAAATTAAAAATTAAAAATTTAAAACCAGATTTAGGAATTCTGGCAGCCTATGGTCAGATAATCCCGAAAGATATATTAGATATTCCCAAATTTGGTTTTTTGAACATTCATCCTTCATTATTGCCAAAATATCGCGGACCTTCACCAATTCAATTTACTATTTTAAATGGCGAAAAAAAATCCGGGGTGACAATAATTTTAATGGATGAAAAAATTGATCATGGTCCGATCATCTCTCAAAAAAGCTTAGAAATTAAAGAACAAGAAACCGCAGAGACCCTTCATAATAAATTAGCTCAATTGGGCGCTTACCTACTATTAGAAACTATTCCCAAATGGGTTAAAGGGCTGATAAAACCTAAAGAACAAGATGATGCTCAGGTAACTTTCACGAAAATTTTATTCAAAAAAGACGGAAAAATAGATTGGAAAAAACCGGTAGAACTATTAGAAAGAGAAATTAGGACTTTTTATCCTTGGCCGGGCAGTTATATAATTTGGGAAAATAAAGGCAAATTAATAAAAATTAAAGTTTTAAAAGCCAGGGTTTTTAAGTCACCGGATAAAATTAAATACCCTATTGGTAAGGTATTAGTCGTTCCTCAAAATGAAATTGGCATCCAGTGTAAAAAAGATTTTTTGCTTATTGAAAAATTACAAATGGAAGGTAAAAAAGAAATGATAGCCGAAGATTTTATAAGAGGTCACTTGGATTTTATAGGCGCAATACTGAAGTGAATTACCATCCCATATTCAACATCGTAAGTTGAATAATAACAATTAACAATATGTTGTCGCACAATGATTTGAAAAAAGGGATAAGACTTATTTTGGACGACCAGCCCTACGAGGTTTTAGATTCATCTTTTGTTTTTAAAGGAAGGGGCAGTTCTATTGTTCAGACAAAAATTAAAAACTTAATTACCGGCAATGTTATTTCCAAAACTTTCCATCCCGGCGAAGAGTTTGAAATAGCAGAAATTGAAAAAATAAAAGTAAAATTTCTCTATTTCCACCGAGATAAGTTTTTCTTTTCTAAAGAGAATAATTCTTCGGCTCGTTTTGAATTACCGAAAGAAACCATAGGAGAGAGTGTTATTTTTTTAAAGCCGAATGAAATTATTGAGGGAGTTCAATTTCAAAGTAAGATAATTAATATTTCTCTACCAATTAAGGTTCAATTGAAAGTCATTGAAGCGCCTCCGGGTGTTAAGGGTGACAGAGCCCAAGGCGGCACAAAAACAGTAAAGCTGGAAACAGGAGACAATATCAATGTTCCTCTCTTTATTAAAGAAGGAGATATTATTGAGGTAAATACCGAAAAAGGCGAATATGTAAGAAGGGTTGAAGAACGTTAGTTCTTCTCCCCTCTTTACTGACGCTCGATGGTTGAGTAAAAACCCGCGGGATGTCTTCCCTCGGGTTTTAAAGTAGGCCGAAAAGATGATAAAAGCCGAGTAAAAATAGTAAATAACTGGTTTATCTTAACTCAACAATACACTGATTAAATTGTTGAATTTCTGCATTATATTGATCAATAAGCGTTTTATTTTCTGCTAAAAGATTATTATATTTCTCCACTAAATTATTGTATTCTTCTAATTTTTGCTGATAAAAACTTGTCCGTTTTGGTCTCATTGCTTGCAGCTCGCTCAGAGCTTCCGGTAATAATCCTTGAAGTTCTTCAAGTTCCTGCTGATTTTTTTCAATTTCCAATCTAATTATTTCGCTTGGCTGAGGGCAGGCTGAAAGCGGAAGTCCAAAGTGCTGGACTGCCAGCCAAACTGAATTTCCGTTAAATATGCCCTTTTGAATAGCTACCCCGATTTCCCGATAGCTTTGACTTAGAATATTTTCTCGGTGACCGGGACTTGCCATCCAGGCCTCAACTAAATTTTCATCGCTTTCAAAATTACCCATAGCTAAATTTTCGCCAATAGCAAGAAATTCGTAATCAAAATCTTTTGCCAAATCCCCTACCCCTTCACCCAAAAGAGAATAATGGGAAAAATATTGATTTTGGAACATATCTTCAACTTTAGCCTGAGCCATGGCGTTTAACTTTGAATTTTCTTCAAATGCGGAAAGACCGTATTTTTTTCTCTGGATATTTGTCCATTCAATTACACCTTGTTGAGTTAAAATTACCTCGGGTTTTTCTTTTTCTACTGCTTGAAGAGGCGGTGGGAGAGAAATTTCTTTTTCTGCCAATTTTACAATTTTTGGTAGAGCGATTTTAACTTCTAAAAGTTCTAATTGAAAAAAGGGCCAGAAAAACCAAATTCCTCCGGCCAGGATTATTAAAATTAAACCCAAAATTAAAGGTTTTTTCATATACCGAGTTTCCGAAGGAAGCGAAGGTGAAGAAGAGAGTGAAGCTCTCTTCGACTTTTACAAATTAATTTTTTCAATTCGGTGAGATTCGGCTTGTCTTACTCTTTTTTCATCCATGCCAAAATGATGAGCAATTTCGTGCCAGACCGTATTTTTAACAATTTCTTTGATTACCGAGTCTCGCGAAGCGGGACGAAGGTGAAGAAGAGAACTTGTTCTCTTCGCCCTTGCCGACTCTTTAAAACGAGCTACTCTTTCAATTGGATTTTTAAAAATTGTTATTTTGTCCGGTAAAACCTGTCCGTAGCGCCACCTTTTTGTTTGAGGAACGCCTTCATATAAACCAAAAAGAAAAGAACCTTTTCTGATTTTTAGTTTTCTTAATTGTTCCGGGGTAGGTGTTTCTTCAACAATAATCTCTACATTATCTAATTTTTCCAAAAACCCCTTAGGGATAGCTTTAATTCCTTCGTTTACCAATTCTTCAAATTTTTCAATTGATAGCGCTTTAATCTTTATGGTTTTTGAAATATTTCCTTCTCTTTAATTTTTCGGGAAAATATTCCTGTTTTTCCTTGTAATTAAAATTTGGGCTGTATTTGTAATCTTCACCATATCCTAAATCTTTCATTAATTGAGTGGGAGCGTTACGCAGATGCAGAGGAATCGGCAAATTTCCGTATTCTTTAACATCGCGAGCAGCTTTTTCATAAGCAACATAGAGCTCATTTGATTTTTTACATTTTGCCATATAAACCACTGCTTGAGCCAATGCCAGATTGCATTCCGGCACTCCAATAAAATGACATGTTTGATAAACAGCCACTGCTTGCTCTAAGGCGCGCGAATTAGCCAGACCTATGTCTTCTGAGGCAAAACGGATAATTCTTCTGGCAATATATAAAGGATCTTCTCCTGCTTCAATCATCCTGGCTAACCAATAAAGAGCAGCATCGGCGTCAGATCCTCTTATTGATTTATGAAGGGCGGAAATAATATTATAATGCTCTTCCCCTCCTTTATCATAAAGCAAGTAAGATTTTTGAAAGGATTCTTTTACAATATCAGCCGTGATTTTTATTTCATTTTCTCCGCCCTCCCGAGCGGAGCGAGGGGGAAGAAGAGACGAAGTCTCTTTGCCCTGGTTCTTTTTGGATTTTGATAGTTGAAAATATTCAAAGTTGGGTGAGGTTAAGACAGCGTATTCTATAACATTAAGAGCTTTTCTGGCGTCTCCGTTGCTCATTTGAGCTATGATATCAATAATGTTTTTTTCAATCTTAATATTTAGGTTGCCGAATCCCTTCTCTTTGTTTTTTAGGGCTTTGTTGATTATTTTCGAAATATGTTTTCTGTTAAGTGGTTTGAAAACAAAAACTTGGCACCTTGAAAGCAAAGGGCTTATCACTTCAAAACTTGGATTTTCTGTCGTGGCGCCAATAAGAAGAATTAATCCTTTTTCTACGAACGGCAAAAGGGAATCTTGCTGTCTTTTGTTCCAACGATGAATTTCGTCTAAAAAAAATATTGTTTTTTTGCCGAGTTTGGCATTGTTTTTCGCCTCGTCTATTACTTGTTTTAATTCTTTCAAGCCGCAGGAAACAGCGCTCGTTTGATAAAATTCTGATTTGGTTTGTTTGGCAATAATAAAAGCCAAAGTAGTTTTTCCGCTTCCCGGGGGCCCCCAAAAAATCATTGAGGGCAATCTGTCAGATTCTATGGCTTGCCTTAACAACTTCTTTTCTCCCACTATTTCTTCCTGACCAAAAAAGTCATCAAGAGAATAAGGTCTTATTCTGTCTGCCAGAGGTTGATCTTTGTTTTGGTTTTCCATATTTTAAATCTATCAATAAATCCGGCAAAATTCAATCGCTTAAAATAAAAGAGGGCTTTATTTAGTGAGCCCCTCTTTTTGAGAAACTGTTATTTTTTCGTCTTGTTGCTTAGTCAAAGAGGATAAATCCTCTTCTTCACCCTTCACTGCGGCTCGGGTAAACGAATTTACAACAAAGAGCAAAGAAACAATGACGAATAAGTCCAAGGCCGATAAAAAAATAACAAAAAGTTTAGTTGCATCGTGTTTAAAATAGATCGAGTTGATAATTATACCAAGCATCAATATTATCCCCAGGAAAGAAACAATACGATATACAGTAATGTATGTAACAGTATCGAAAATCTTTCGGATGGCAGCAAAAATCTTTTGGATTTTCATTTTTTTTATCTCCTTTCAACCAACTAGTCTCTCATTATTCAACAACAATATTTGATTAACAATGCCTAATACCTCATTTGGAAACTTCCACACTTGTCCTGTTTTGACATCTTTCAGTAAAGTACCTGTTTTAAAGTATTCAAGCAAATAACCTTTTTTCGACGACTCTTTCCTAATCAGAATTTTGTCATTGGTGTACGGAACGGAAGCTCTAAAAGTCCCATGGATTCTCAGCTTTTTTTCTACATCACTAGAAAACATAAACTTGTCTCCTATCTTAACCTTATTCAATCTTACCAGCATTTTTAAATCCTCCTTTCAATTTTTCTCAATTAAAAGAACTATTTTTTGCTATTTTCATTTTCAGACCTCCTTTTCTTTAGGCTCTAACAATTCACAATAATCAGCAATTTTCTTTATAGTTCTTTCCTCCCCTTTCTCTACTAAATTTAAAATTTTTAAAAGAGCTAGTTAAAAATACCTTTTATTAGAGTATTTTTAGTATATAATATTTAATTCTTATCGTCAATTGAAAAAAAATTTCCTAACGATAGGCTTTATTTACTAAACAATCTTCTTCGTTTAACAATAATCTCCCTGAGCAATTCTTTTGTCATTTTGTTATCCCTTACCGCCTAAGCCGGGAACAGCTGTGCTTCCGATATGATGGATTTCAATATTTTTAATGACTTTGGAGATTTTACTCTTTTCTTTTTTAAAGTCTTTTAAGAATTTTTGATAATAAGGAAGAATTTTTAATTCTGCCATAGTTTATTTTTTATCTTTTTTCAATTCAAAAATTATAAACAAGGGAATTTTCCGATGAATCTCCCAAAATCTTCTATCCTTATTTTTTGCAGAATTAATAGGCTTTGGTTCAATAAAATCAACAATTTTAAAGCCAGAGTTAAGAATTTCCTTTATGATTAACGATAATGGTTTATGATAATAACTAATTTTAAATTCATCAAACCATATGTCTTTAACTTTTCTTGCATTAAGATAATCTCCGTAAACTTTATATTTTTTCTCATCATTATATTTAACATACCCCATTAAAACCCATCTTTTATCTTTGGATCTCTTTTTTGTTATCCCGGCTCTCTTTTTTTCTGCTCCCCACCTCATTGGATGATGAGTAGAAAATAAAAAGGTTCCATTTTTCTTCAATACTTTAGATACATTTCTTAACACCTTTGTCCAATTCTTAAGATAATGGAGCCCTAAGCTGGAATAAACAAAATCAAAACTTGATTTTGGAAAATTAAGCTTTTCCATGTCCATAGTGTGAAATTCTATATCAGGATAATTCTTTTTGGCATAACCAATTAATCTCTTTGAAATATCAATCCCTGCTATTTTTTTAACTCCTAAAGATTTAATATAATTACATTCTTCCCCTGTGCCGCATCCTATGCAAAGGACTGATTTATTTTTTAAATTGGGGAGTTTGCCGTACATAGCGGGTTTCTCTAAATATCTATGAGCGCTATCTCCTCCTTCGCGCATTCTCTTCGCCCATTTTTCTGCATAGTTATTATACGACCAAGTTATATTTTTATTTTTTGTCATAATTATTTATTCTATCAAAAAACCGTCCGATTGCCCATCTGATATCCCGCTCATAAAATAAAAAGCCCGACAAGACTTTTAGCTGGAAACTTTTAGCTAGAAATCTCGCCGGGACCAAAATTGTACTAAAGAGCTACTTTGTGCCATTGCGCCATTTCGCGCAAATATTTTTCTTCGTTACCATTATATGGCGCATCAGCAACAACTTCAGAAGGACGACGGTCACCTTCTTGCGTATTAGCGTGAATTACCTGCCAAATTCTCATTTTTTGTTCCTTTGTAAAGAGCGTCAAAGGAATTTCTTTTTTAGTCATTGGGACTCCCTCCTTTTCTTTAGGCTTTAACAATTCACAATAATCAGCAATTTTCTTCATAGTTCTTTCCTCTCCCTTCTCTACTAAATTTAAAATTTTTAAAAGAGCTATCTATACTATGTCACCTGTCTATGAAAAATCAAATAAAAATTTCCTAGCGATATTACTTTTTTTCCCTGGGACAGTCCCCAGATTATTTATCCTCAACAAATCTCAAATAAACTTCTCTTAAAAGTTTAGCATCATCTAAGGCATGGTGTTTTCTGTATTTGCTATGGTCAATGCCTATTTCTTTGTAAAAATTATTTTTATTTTCACAATTATACCTTTCAGGATTTATTCCTGAAGCGAACAATATAGAGGCAAAATCAATGGGTATCCAATGGCAAGGATTGTTTTCAATACCGAATAATTTATGCCAATAAATTGCATCAAACTGATTAACGTATCCAACCATATATGGCTCTGTATCACCAATGAATTCTTTAATTCTCTCTACAGCTTCTTCTCTGCTCACTTTGGGCTTTTTAAGACTAGGAATAATATTTTTTTCTACCCACTCATCAACTTCACCGTTATGCTTTAATTCTATATACAATTCCTTACCATCTAATTTCACTAAACCTATAGAAAGTATTTCTCCTCTATAAGGGTCTAAGCTTGAGAATTCTGTGTCTAAAAATATAATGTTTTTGGAAAACGGTTTCATTTCCTTATCCAGTGTCAAATTTTAAACTTTTCATAATCGGCGAGCTCTTCTAAATCCTTTTTCTCTTTTAACCCTTGAAAATCTGCAGAATAACCAATAGGCATTAAAGCAACTACTTTATATTCTTCCGGAACTCCGAGAATCTTTTTTGCTTCTTGTTGTGAAAAAGCTCCTATCCAACAGCTTCCAAGACCCTCTGCGCAAGCTTGAAGAGCTATATGTTCCATTGCAATTGCTATATCAACTGCATAAGTTGGAACTTCGCAACTCATTATTCTTTCTGGTTCTAAAGAAACACCGGCAATGACAATTGGCGCTTCAGCAATAAAACTTTGACCAGCTGCTTCAGCTAATTTTTCTCTTTTTCCTTTATCTTTGACAATAATAAATTTATATGGCTGACGATTTGAAGCTGAAGGAGCAAGCTGGGCTGCCTCAAGAATACTTTTTAATTTCTCCTCCGACACCGGAGTATCTTTATAGCTCCGGCAACTATATCTTTTTTGAATAACTTCTTTTATATCCATAATTTTTTCTCAATTAATTCTTCGATTTAAGGTTAAATAGCTTCCATGGTTGAAGGCGGTTTTGATGTTATATTATAAGTTACACTTACCACACCGGGGACTTCATTTGTCATTCTTTTTGCCAACGTTTCTAAGATATCGTAGGGCAACCTGGTTGGCGCTGCCGTTCTCGCGTCAACACTTTCCCAACATCTGATTTCAATTTGGAGTCCAAAATCTCTTTTCCTATTTCTTATTCCGGTGACTCGGTCATGGTGTAAAATTGCCAAGTATTGGAAGGCACCAGTTTCTTTTAATTCTTCTTCCACGATGGCAGTTGCCTTTCTTATTATTTTTATTCTCTCGGGGGTCACTTCTCCAATTATTCTGGCGGCCAGAGCTGGCCCGGGGAAAGGCATTCTCTCATATATTGATTTTGGCAGACCCAAAACCTTGGCAATCTTTCTTACACCATCTTTGCGAAGCTGTCTTAACGGTTCTATAATTTTGTATCCAAATGCTTTTTCAGGATCAATACCCAATTGTTCAAAGACATTATGCTGTCTTTTGATGCCAGCAATGGTTTCCTCTATATCGGTTAAAATGGTTCCTTGTAAAAGACATTTTGCTCCACTTTCTCTAACTAATTTAGCAAAAATCTTTTTATAAAAAGTTCGGGTAACAACTTCTCGTTTTTGTTCCGGATCAGTAACGCCTTTCAAGGCATTGAAGAATTGTTTTTTGGCATCGATTATCTCAACAAGAATCCCTAATTCTTCGAACATTGAAGCCACTTTTTGCGGTTCATTCTCTCGCATTAAACCATTGTCAATGAAAACTACTTTGAGCTTCTCGCCCAATGCTTTGTGCCCCAACAGAGTAGCGGTCGAAGAGTCTACGCCGCCAGACAAAGCAGTAATGGCAGAATTACTTCCTACTGTTTTTGATATTTCTTCTATTTTTTCTTTTATAAATTTTCCAGCGTTTAATTCGCGGGTTTTTATTTCTTTAGTTTTCATTGTTTTCAGATTATTTCAATAATTGCCCTTACTAATACATCAATTTCTCTTTTCATAATTCTAAAAGCATTATTATTTCATCTAATAGTTTTCCTTTATCTTGGAGTTGCTTTGGGATTCTGGCTGCTTTTTTGAAGCCGTATTTTTTGTAAAGCCCGATAGCCGGCTTATTAGTGGAGAAAACGCTTAATCTAATGATTTTTGGTTTGGGCTGTAATTCTTTTTTGGCCAATTTAAGTATTTCTTTCATTAAATGCTTTCCCAAGCCAATTCCTCGATAACCGTTTCTGATGGTGATTCCAAAGTTTCCCACGTGGTTTTCTCGCCCCCTGCCCAAATCAATGCCGGTAGTTCCAATGATCTTATTGTCGCATTCTGCCAATAGAAAAACTGTTTTTTGGTTTTTAATTTGTCCTAATCGTCTTTTTAACCATTCTTTTTCTTCTTTTAACGATAATTTTTTATTAAGTAAAATCTGAGCTTTTTCTTCAATCAAAGAATTAATAAAATCCTGAAACTCTTTAGCATTTCTTAAATCTTTTTTTGAAAGTTTCTTTATTGTAATTTTCTTACCTCCAAAAATTTTAGTTTTCATATTTTCATTCCCCTAGTTTTTCTTTAAAGAATTCTATTACTTCCTGTTTATCATTTTCGCCAGGATAACCATACTCAAACATGCGAAAGGGAAACCCTAATGTAGAACGGTCATTTATTTGAGGATTATAATAGCCCAGACCCGGGTTTGTTTCGCAATGAATTCCTCTCTCACCACAAACATTAAGCATATCTGTGTCAAAATCATAAATTCCTGCCTTGATATCAGGGCTTATTCTTGAAACTAAATTTGCCGTATCACTGCCGCCGGAATGGCCCATAATACCTATCCTGGACTCATCAACAAAATCATTGTATTTCAGATATTTTATCAGAAGTAGTGTCTCATAAACTCTCAGCCCCATTAAACTAAAGTTATTCGAAAGCAATTCTTCGCTGATATTGTTTTCTATTTCATCGCAAAACATAGCCCTGAATGAAAGCATGATTACTACAAATCCTTCTTTTGCCAATTCTTTACCAAGATACTTGTCTCTGAAAATATAGTTATTATCGCCATGACCATGTAAGCCCACAATTGCCGGATATGATTTATTCTCTTTAGGAATCAAAAGTAGAGCAGAAAAAGTTCCAACTTGCGGGTCTTCAAATAACAATTCTTTTTCAATATATTCTTCATACTCTTGCGAAGCAACGGTAGTTACTGCTAATTCTCTCTCGGTAAGTCCGTCTAATAGAAAGCCTATGTTTAATTCCTCAATAATTTTTTCTCTCAAATCATCAGTAATCTTGCCCGAAGGATTAGTTTCGAGATAGGCCCTGGCATTCTCAATTTGACGCCGCAATTCAGTCATTGATATTGGTTTCTGATATTGCTTGTTGTTTTCGATAAAATCTCTGTAGGAAGAGATGTCATTCTGGTCTATTTCAACCTTTAACGATAGATTCGTTTCTTCTGTAACATTTAATTTTGTAACCGTGAATTCGTTGGAGTAGATTATTCCATCTTCTCGGAAACTCGAATTCATCAAGTTCTCGCAATCAACACAAACAGGAACTGCGAACTTGAAAATTCCCTTTTCTTTCCAAATAGTAACGTATTCGAATATTTTAGTTTCATTTGGGCTGATACATTCTTTAACAGGGTTTATCTCACAAGCTTTTTCATAAACATTTTTCCAGCGTGTATCTTTTTTCTGGAGAGGATAATAAGTATTACAAGATTCAAAACAAATGCTTTTATTTAAATTGTTCTTTATCACTAACTTTACCATTCCTTCCGGTTTACCCACATATGTATATTCTTTTTTGTAGCTGGTAGCTAAAACTTCTTTTTCTAATTCACCAATGCTTGGCGGTTTTTTTTCTTTAACTTCTTTTTCTGGTCCCTTCATCGTATAAACTAAAATTCCTCCGCCAACGATCGAGACTAAAACCACCCAAATTAAAATGTGTATCCAATTGGTACGATGATCTTTGAGAGAATTCATATTATTTTATTATAGCTTTATCGCCCGCAAAACAAAAACCCGGGAAAAACTCTCGGGCGAAAATAAAAATTGCCCAGCGATGGGCGGTTTGCGTTCTTAATTTTTTTCTTTAATATGGGCTAAATTTTGATTATTTAAATTGAAAATTATCCACAATGTGTCACTATTGACAGACATTATTCATTTTGATATATTAAAATTGGTTAACGAAAATTAACCAAAAATCTAAAGCTTAAGGGCCCAGCAATGGGTCCTTTTGGCTTTCTCTGGGCCAACAAATAAATTCTTTTATCTTTTTAATTTCAAATATTTGAGCGCCAGTATTTGAAAGTTCTGGCGAAATTCTCCTTGCAGTGCCGAAAATGACAACCTTCTTTCCGTCTTTTAAAAGCTGACTTACTGGATCCGCAAAATCACTATCACCACTCCATAAAATAAAATTATCAATGTCGTTTCTCTCATAGTCAATAAGCATATCTCTCCCGATTTCTACATCAAAATTGCACTTTTTATCTTGAATAAATTTGATGCCTTTATCGTTTAATTCTTTAAGTTTTTTATTCAAATATTCTATTGTCTCAAGATTAAATTCTTTTAATAACGGTTTTCTTATAAAATTTTCAAGCAGTGCGGGTGAATTTGCAGGAATACTGGAAACATCAATTGATAATTTCATTATTTTTACTGGTTTTGTGTGAACATCGTATTTCATACTTCTTATCTCTTCTATAAATTTCTCAGATGCTATATTTCCAACTAATGTACCGCTATAAAATTTAACTAAATTTATTGTATCAAAAGAATCGAAAAATTGTTTTAATCTTTTTAAATCAATATGCCAATTGAGTTTTTCCTGCCAACGGATAACATTTGCAAAATCAATATAGATATTCGTTCTTTTGCCGAAAGTTCCTTCTAATTCTTTTACAACTTCGGCATGCTCTTGTGATAATTTGAAAATTTTATCTGTTTTAGCTTTAAACATAGCTTGTTTTATATTTCTCCTTTAAATGCTTTGGCTAAAATTGATTAGTTAATTTTATTTCTCAATTAATTCCTTTTTTCCAAGATCTCCAACGTTGCCTTTACAGAAGGATTATCGGTAGTACGCAGAATAACTCGATCGCCAAATTCTTTTATAAGCGGGGTAAGAAACTCATCCGCCCATGAGGGAGAAAACGTTAAAACACCTTCAAAATCTATCTCAAGCTTTTCTGCCGGATTAACATCGCGCAAGGTCGGCTGAAATGCGGCAAATGCTTCTCGTCCGGCCTGCCTTGATATGAGAGTATTCCCAAATTTTTTTAGTTCAATAATCATACTTTTGAGATTAAAAGTTAATAATTGCAAAGCATCCTATAATATTGGTCTTGGATTTCCCTATATCCAACTTTGGATTATTGCCTTTCATTTTTAATTCAGCATCGCCGCTCTGGAAGAACAGATCAATGGGGTTCTCCGAAATAATCTTACGAACAAACTTTAAACCATTTCCACGATTCTCAGGCGCTCGGCCAGAAATCATTTCTGTGAAGGCAACTAAAAGAGCGTCTTGATGATTAGCAAGCGAAGGTCTTACCCTTCTTAATGTTCCAAGAATACCCAATCCCCGATCCGCTAAGACAATGGTGCCTTTATTAATATCATAACCAAAAAATACTCCAGCCATGTCAGGCCAATTACCAAGATTATGATCATAAGAATTATTACCGATCTCACCGGTCACTGCGACAATAAGAGAAAAAATCTTATCAGCTTTCTTAGAAGCTATAAGCACATCCTGCATTCTCAACAATCTTGCCTGGAAAATCGCGCTATTTGAGCAATAAAACTCTGGAGGTATATCTCCTCCGGAAAAAGCCCAATCCTTTGCCAATTTCAATAAGTCGCTAGAAAAAAGCGCCAGATCCCCTTTCAAATAATACCGGTGCGTTCCTCCCTCTTTTCGAGTCGCAACTAACTTACCGCTTTTATCCCAGCGTCTCAATGTATCGATAGAAACACCTAGAAATTCAGCGGCTTCGCCAATGGTTAAAAGTTCCTTATCCATAAAATAATCATACCAAAAAAATCAAAACTATGCAAATAGTATGCAAAACTATGCAAATCTAAAGAAACTAATCCTCTCAATCGACTATCCTTTGAAATGGGCTCCAAGTTTAGGCTCAGCCTAAACAAATTTAGCTTCGGTCTAAATTTTGATTATTTTTAACTTTAAACATCTTTCCGTGACCAGGAATTATATAATCTGCCATTTCTAAAACTTTCTTACGGCTCTCTTCTAACTTTTCTTTATCCGAAGCATAAGGATCGTCTTTGGGGAAATCTTCTTTCCAAAAAACATCTCCACATATAGCGACAATACCATTATCTGTTTTAACAAGAAGAGTTATTGAATCATAATTATGACCCGGCGTTTTTATAATCCGGATGTTTTCTGTAAATTGTTCTTTCCAGTCCTCCACTGTGTTTCTGTCCCATAAACCAAAATATTCTAATGTCTTTGCTTCAGGGAACATGCCTATATTCCTATAATGATCAATGTGAGAATGGGTTATACAAACAACATTCACATCATCTATTGTTAGGCCTTCTTTTTTTAATTTATCAACCAACATTTTTTGATTTTCTAATACTCCTGGGTCAACAACCATAATAATATCTCCGTCTCTCACCAATGTAATTGTTGGGCATGTTTTTTCTTCTCCGCTTGAGGATACTGAATCGGCTGTTGTATAACCTTCAATTAAAACTTTAACTTCTGCCATATTTTTATTATTTCTCAATTAATTTTTGACGTTTTGATTTTTTAATTTTGGATTATTTTGATGCCGATTCTTGTCTCTTTTTGTCTTTTTCTCAATATTCCTCTGAAGTGCTTCTGTTAAATCAACACCTGTTTGGTTGGCAAGACATATAAGTACAAAAAGCACATCCGCCAATTCATCAGCTAATTTTTTGCCCTCTTCTGATTTCTTAAAACTCTGATCACCATAAGTTCTGGATATAACTCGAGCAACCTCACCTACTTCCTCAACCAATTGAGCTAAATTTGTGAGTTCAGAAAAATATCGCACCCCGGTTGTGTTAATCCACTTATCAACAATTTCTTGAGCTTCTTTTATAGTCATTTTAGACATATTTTTATTTCTCAATTAATTCTCCGACTTTTTACTAAAAATAGAGTTGACCCCATTTTTTATGCCTGTTTTTCTTTCATCGGCTTAGTTTGTTTTATATTTTAATAAACACAGATTTCCGGCTCTATCGTAAACTGTTCTCTTAGCCAATTTTTTGCGTCGTTTATATCCCCTATTTCATCAATAAGCCCGTTTTCCTTGGCGGCTATTCCCAACATCGTGGAGCCATCTGCTAACTTTTCAACTTTTTCAATATCTAATCCCCTGTTTTCAGCCACTCTTCTTACAAAAGCTTCGTGTAGTATCTTTATATCTCTCATAAGAAGCTCTTTTTCTTCAGTCGTTAAATTTTTATCCGGATCTCCCGTATCCTTAAACTTACCCAAGGATAATTGTTGATAGATTATGCCCTCTTGTTTGTTTTGTTGAGAGTAATCTAGATAAGACATTGTGATTCCGATTCCCCCTATGTCTGACATTTCACTGGCAAATATTATATCAGCCCCCGAAGCTATAAGATAAGCCCCGGAAACCCCACCTTCTCTTATTACCGCAACAGTTGGCTTTGTAGTTCTTTTTAAAGCATTCATTATCTCCTCAGAGGCTACTGGTGAGCCTCCATACGAATCTATTTCTACAATTATTGCCTCCATGTAGTCGTCTCCTTCTATCTGATTTATATATTCAACTACTGTTTCCGACGATGTTATATCTTCAGATACTGTCTCTGAGCTTTCTGAATCAACTAATTCTGTCCCGTAAGTAACTATTTCTCCCTGTATTTTTATGAGGGCGACATTGCTCCCTAAGGGACAATCAAGTGTATATTCGTAATATTCGCCAAAATAATAATTATACTGGTCATACCAATACATCGCTATCGTCGAAACTATGGCGATTAAAAAGATAGTCTTAAAAACTAGCTTAATTTTTTCTTTCATGTTTTTATTCTACCAAAAAACTGCCTTCTTGGCGACTTTTCAACTTCGACCTAAATTTTGATTACTTCTTTATTATTCTTTCGAAAGTTATTTCTTTGTAATCGTCGACGATTATGCCCATTTGAGCATAAATTTGGGTTGCGGAAAATATTTTTTTATCTTTTGGGTCAAAGTTCAGCAATTTAATCGCCTCATCAATTTTCTTCCATGAAGGAGCTTCGATTTCAATAAACGGTTCGAGTTTTGGATAAAAATCTATATCAAATTCGATATCGTCCAGCATATATCTTATTCTTTTGTTCTCTACATAATGCTTTTCCACAAAGCCCAATTTTAATAGCAGATTGACGGTAGCATCAAAATCATTAACCCGAATGCCGGTTTCCTCCGTGCTTATATCGTTGCCATTTCCGCCTTTTTTCATGCCCAGTCTTTGTTTGAAGGTAAGGGTTATTTCTTCTCCTTCGTCACGAAGCCTTAACCAAGCTCCAGATTTATCCAATCTGTAATCGGGGTAATCAAAAACCCTTCTTCTGTATAATTTTTCAAAAATTTTCTTGGCTCCCAATTCAAACAGTTTCTTTTCTATTAAAACGGGGTCAATATTCAAAAATTTAACCTCAATCTCCTCCATTTATTTATTTTAAAATCTTATTTTTAATTTTCTTTATTTTAATGGGGTCTTCTAATAATTCTCCATTGTGTAATTTATATAAAAATGGAATAACCCCACAATCCTTACATTTGCCCCAGCCGCATTTTCCTTTGTGTTTTTTCGCCAACATTTCACAAAGAGCAATTTCTCTATCGAAAACTTCTTTATTGATGATATTTTTCTTTGACCCCGTTTTACAGGTTAGTTTATTTTTCTTTTTCATAATCTTTAAATAATTTCACCAAATAAATTGAGATAAAGACCAAGACCAAGGTTATTAAGGCGGCATAAACGAATTTTAACAAAAGAGTATTGCGGCTTAAGGGGAAAAGATATTCTATTAAGGACTTAATTGCCTCGTTCCAAGCCAAACCGGCCACCAAACCAAAAGCCGCCACAATATATCCGATTATCCTCTGTTTAGCTTCTCTTTTAATCTCTTCCGCCTCTTTTTTAATTTTTTCAAATTGATTTTTCATTTTTTTATTTTACTTTTTGATTTCCTTGATTTCAAATATTTTATTTTCTTTTAAAAATTTTTCATAATTTTCCTTCAACTTCGGGCTAAATTTTGAATTAAGCGATATTAGATAAATCATCAAAAACAGGTTTTTCGTAATCTGGGGTATTTAATTCCTTTATTTTCCCCAGTGAAAAATATTTTAAGTCGTTTCCCTCACTTAAATTCTTTTTTAAATCTTCGATAACCGTATTTAAAGGAGCAATATAAAAATATTCCCGAATATCGCCTTGTCCATCCCTCAGGTCATACTTTTTAAAAAAATAATAAGATTCTATTTTTATTTTTAATTCTTCCTCTACCTCTCTTTTTAATGCTAATTCTTGATTTTCTCCTTCTTCTATTCTTCCTCCAAAAAATCCCCAACAATTTGGGTATCTTGGAGCCTTTTCATCTCTGTGTTGCAGAAGGATTTCTCCTTTACTATTCCTAAATATAATACCGACTTGTTCTCTTTCCATAATTTTATTTTTTACCTTGAGCTTGTCGGATGGGCTCAATTAATTCTCCGACTTTTTGTTAAAAATAGAGTTGACCCCATTTTCTCTCAATTTTATATAAGCGATGCGGGTAAAAATTGTTCTATTTCTTTCGACCTTAATAATCTAACATCGTCGGCAACACTTGAAAGACCGTACGATTGGCCCTTAGGAATCCCTACATAATGTTTTTTTCATAAAAATAAAAACCGCTGTCCCGGCGAACCGAGAAAGCGGTGGGATTAACTATTTTAAGTATACCAAATCCAAAACCCTTGTCAAGCCTTCTTGTCTGTGATTTATTTGTGTTAAAATTTGGCAAATTTCCCATAATTTTAGTAAATTTCCTCAACTTCGGCCTAAATTTTGATTATTTACCGTTCTTTAATTTTGTTCTGTGCATCTGCTTTAATTCTCTGGCAATAATCCAATAAAACTTCCAAAACAAGGAAATCGTTCTTCTTCTTTTTGATAAATCTCTGGCTGCTTTTCTCTTTTGCGGGCCGAATAAAATCTCTCGGTCTGGCAAAAAGTACAAATACCGCAATCCTCAATATTCTCTTTTTTAACCCCAAATTTTGAAAGTTTATCAATCACAACCTGAGTTAAATCAACATAGAACTTCCCATTCCTCTTTTGAATATACTTTTTCAGCTCAGACTCCTGGGTTAAATTTTCATTTTCCTTTTTTAAGTAATAACAGCACTTTCTAATATGAGGATCAATTCCTACAATCAAAGAGGATGGTTGAGAATCAAAGGCCTTGATAGTCATTTCAATAATTCCCTTCGTGATACCTTCTCTCCCGGCATGAATTGCTCCCACTTTCCCTTGTTTCGGATCATAAATTAAAATTGGTAAACAATCAGCACTCTTAATTACCAAAATTTGACCCGAGGTCTTGGTTATCAATCCGTCAGTTTGCAGTTTGATATAACCTCCAACACCCGGAGGACAAAAATAAATATTCTTGCCGTGAACTTGATCGGCAAAAATTAAATTATCAACCTCAGCATTTTTATATCCCAACTTCTTTAAAGCCCTTAAAATATTCTCCTCGGTCCTAGGATTAGAAAATGGATTGACTGAACCGTCTTTTCTCTCCAATACTCCATGAATTACATTTTTATATCTTTGTAGATTTTTTAAAAAGATCATTTTTAATAAAAATTTCAGTGAATTTTCTCAACTTCTGGCTAAATTTGGTATTTTTTGCCTCATTCTCATAAACTCAACTTTTTTATTTTGTATCTATTTATAGAAAGTTGTACAATATACCTTGTCCGACGTTTATCTTACCATAAACTGCACAATTTGTTATAATATAATAAGATTTTCTCGCTACGAAAGCAATATGCCTACTACCGTTCCTCTTGTTGTAAAAACAAATGAATATGGTCCACTTATATCCCCTTTTAGTGACCGTAATAAACCAAGATACAACTGGTATGCTTTTAAACATAGCTACTCCGGAGAATTGGTAAAAAAGTTGATTGACGAATTTAATCTTGGCAGAAATTCATGGGTTTTGGATCCCTTCTGTGGCGGCGGCACGACCCTTCTTGCATGTAAGGAGATGGGCATTTATTCCGAAGGTTTTGACATACTTCCTTTTTCTGTTTTCTTATCTAATGTCAAAACAAGAAACTATCAACCTATAATTTTAAGGCGATATCTTGGAAGATTTTACAAAAAGGGATTTTTATCACGAAAAAACATTGATTTACCTGATATCAAAATCATACGGGAAGCTTTTAGTCCTAATACAAAAAAAGAATTACTTTGCCTAAAATCCAAGATTGATACAATTAGGAATCCTAAGGTAAGAGATTTTTATATGTTAGGATTGCTAAGTATCTTAGAATCGGTAAGTAACACTTCAAAATCGGGCGGCTTTCTCCGGATTAAGAAAAAAACAATTATTAATGGTGAGGTAACTAGGCAATTTTTATTAAAGATTGAGGCGATGATTAATGACGTTGGGAAATTTATAAATGATTTCAAATTTCCAGACGTAAAGGTAGGTGCTAAAATATCAGACTCGAGAGTATTGAAGACAAAAAGAAAATTCGATGCGATCATTACTTCTCCGCCATATCCAAATAGACATGACTATACAAGAATATACGGGCTCGAATTAATTGTGGGCTTTATTAAAAATCATGATGAACTAAAAAAGATTAGATATAACACTCTTAGATCTCACGTTGAGGCAAAAAAGCAATTTGAAGCAAACGGCTATAAAAAGCCAAGAATTATTGATGCGTTAATTAATAAAATTAGAAAGGCTGGACTAAATAATTCACAAGTTCCAAAGATGATTGAAGGATATTTCGAAGATATGTATCTTTCGTTGCTTCGAATGAAAAACTGCCTAAAGAAGAATGGGAAAATCGCCCTTGTTGTAAGTAATGTCAGGTTTGGAGGTATCAATGTCCCAGTTGATAAAATATTAGCAGATATAGGAGAGCAAGTGGGTTTATCAACCGATGCCATATTCACTGCAAGATATAGGGGAAATAGCGCCCAGCAAATGCAACGGTTTAAAAGAAATCCTTCGAGAGAAAGTGTTTTAATATGGCGGAATAATTAAGTAATATTATCTCCTATTATTTTACCGTTTTTTAGATAATAGGTAAACGCTTCCTCTAAAAATTCTTGTCTTCGTTTTATTGAATATCCTTCAACAGAAGCCTGTTGAAGATTTTTTTGAAATCTTTCAAGGAGTATTTTTTTTGTAGGCGTACGATATTTTTTTATTAAATTCGCCTGTTGTTTTATCTCATCCAATAATTGTAAATAGAATTGTGGGAATTTTTCTAAATCTTTTATGCTCTTTTTTTCTATCATTTCTTCGCAAAATAAATATGCAGATACTATGGCTGATTTTCTGTTAAGTCTAGTAATGTCTTTTCCAAAAATTCTTTCAAGTTCAAGCAAGATTGATTCAATTTTTTTAACTTTTTTTATAACGACTGAATCAAATTTTATATTTTCTTCTTTGCTCAAAAATTTATAAAGGTCTTCATATCTAGCTCTAACAAAATCACCCGTTCCTCTAAAAAAAATTGAGTTTATAATGATTTGTGCTAGGGCAATTTCTCTTGAAAACCTATATTGTTTCATGCCTACTTTACCAATAAACGGTCCCTTTTCCCCGATTGTAGTAAATATAAAATCTATCATGTCTCCTCTCATCGCATGAATTAATTCCCCCCCATTTAATGGGACTCCTATGTTTAATCTATAGAATAATTCAGAAATATCTTGAGGTGTAGGTTCTCGAATAATACTTACAGAAAACTGATAATTTAAAAAAATATTTTTATCTGGCAACTCCTTAAAACGTTCTCCTGATGTTGTTTGTAAAACATTATTATAAAAATCTAAAACTGACGCGATTCTTTGTTTTCCATCGATACATTCATATTTTTTTTCTTTTAAAAAATATGCTAAATAAATTTTTGGTATATCAATATCCTTTAATATTGAATCTATCAGCAATGCTTTTTTAGACTTTGACCATATTATGTCTCTTTGGTATTCGGTATCTAAATCAAGCTCTCCGGATTCTATTTTTGATATCAAATCTACAACTTTCCAAGATTCGACTTCTCTTTTTTTGCTAAATTTTATAAGTTTATCCATTTTTCTACATCTTTTAAATATATTGTTTCTTCTAATGATATTTTTTCTCGTATATTCATAGCCCTATAATAAAGCCAGTCTAAAAAAGAATTATCAGCATCGATCCCAAACTTATTCCATCCTTTATCATAGAAAGATTCGTCAAAAGATAAAATAAGACCTAATCTCTTAATAATATCAAGGCATGCTTCCGGAGGAGAAATAATTTCTATCAAATATGGTTTTAATCGTTTCAACCTCTGGGTCTTGAATAATAACGAAATCAATCTAATATCATTTTGATTTAACGAACACCCTACTACCCTTAGAATATCACATTGACCTAATAATTCGTATGCTTTTCCATGAATTAAATTGTATGGGTAATCAAGATATTCTTTATTTAATCTCGGGGGAATCCATAGTGGCTCCTCGGATTGCTTTGTCGATATGATAATTTTATTATTATCTAGATCGAGATACCAATCGAAAGATCCATGCAATTTCAGTAAATAAGAATCTTCTGGTTTACAACTTATCGGTGGATTTCCAATAGCCAATCCATAATTAAATCGTATTTTATTAATTAATTCAAATGATTTTTCAAAAAGTGAATCGTAGTTCAAAGTTAAAAATCCAATAAGCTGTTCTTCGTGCCCTATTAACCCATGAAGTTCAAGCAGTGAACTATATAATCTCGGAATAATATTATTTCCATCCACTAAAAGGTTTTCGGAAATCTCCTTTTTAAAAAAATCTTTTAAGAATTTAACATCATTTTCAGATTTATCAGTTTTTAAGGTCTCAACTAACGAAATTAATAATTCGATATCTGCATTTTCGATTAGTCTAGGATCATCAATGGATAATTTGGTAATGCCATAATCGTTAGCAATTTCTGGCTTATCGTGGAATAATTTATCAATCACTCTCTTGGATATATCACTGGCAAGTAGACCACCCCTTTCTAATTCTCCGAGTTCATTGAATCCAGTTCCTTTTATTTTGCATTCAAGCAATTTTTCAGCATGAGTTGCCCCTGCACCAAATAAATATACAATTTTAGGTATTTCTGGATCAGACATAGGGCATATTTTTACAGATTTGTTTTCTTTCTTCTTCCATAATTTTATTTCTCAATTAATTCTTCGACTTTTTGTTTGGCTTGTTTTAGTAATGAATAAAAAATCAAGATATAGCTACTCTCTTTTAAAGATGTTTAGATTTTCTTCTTTAATACCCTCTGGTCCACTCCATCTAAATTCTTCTAAATCAAAACACCATGGTTCCGAAAATGTTCCATAGTTTATTCTTGGTGCAAATCTTGGACTATAAGTATACATAATATGAGCAATAATTGTTTTTCCTTTATAATCTTTATCAGGGCCTATTACGTCTTTTAAAACAATAACACCTGGATACCGCATAAGACCAGGATAAATATGTAATGGGTTTCCCCAATAATGATTAACGTGTTTTATTATTCGTCCTTCGTCTTTATAATCTATTTTCACTCTAAACAGAACTGGAAATTTTGAGTTATTTTTAACAAAAAAATAAGCTTGCAGTTTTTCATCTATAGATTTTTTATTTAACTCTTCTTTAATTAATTTTTCTCTTTCGGAGAAATTGATGATCTCTTTAAACTTTTCTTCTAACTCTAATCTCGCAATAGACCGAATAGTAAAAAAAACCTTTGGTGTCACCGCAAATTCCATATATTTTCTTGTATAATAAGCCTGACATCCAATCGCAATAGCTGTAATAATTAGAGCGATTGCAGATACGGTATTCCAGCCGTCCCAAGGAAAGAATTCATTTATTGTCTCTATAAAAATTTGGTGTCCAAAAATATAAAATAACCATAATATAAAAACCGCAGAAGTTAATAAAAAAATAATAAAAAACCAATTCGATTTTAATAAAAGCAAAGATTTAATTTTCTCCCATTTTATAATCATCATTATTCTATTCTTCAATAATCTTTATCTCCTCCGGAGTGAGGCCGTAGAGTTTATAAACCATTTGGTCGATTTGTTTTTCGTATTTATTACGAGGTCTGATCTCCAAAGATCAGCAACAGTTAATATTTGATCAAGTAAAAAATTATCTATTAGTCCACCACGCCCCGAATTTACCAACTAAAAGACCTATAAATGACACAAAAGCAATAAAAAAGCCTAGACCGGTTTTAGCATTTTCGAATCCTCCCGCTGACAAGCCCCTAAGAAAAAGGAAGAGCCCGATAATCATAAATATAGCTGATACAAGCTTGACCACTTTCCATTTTTTCGCAGTTTGCTCAATTGTAACAGGTGATTGTTGTGTAATCTGATTTATTGATTTTAGAGGATGACCACAGTTTGGACAAGATAAAGCCTCATCAGAGACTTCGTGTCCACATTCTGGACATTTAATTAATGCCATAATTTTTAAAATATAATTTAAATTTTAGCAACCTTTTTTATTTCTTAATTAATTTTTCGACTTTTTAACTATAATTTAGAAATTTTATCTATAATCTTATCTATATTCTTTTTATCAACTAACTCAAAACAATATTTACCATTACTCAATCTTTCCCAATTTTTACCAATGGCTTTCTTGTAATCGGTCTCTTCTGAACCCATTAAATGTTCTCCTTTATACTCTAATATGAAATAATTTGATTTTTTTGTTTTTACAATAAAATCAGGATAAAATTTGTTCTTTAACCATCCTTGAATATGAAACCCATTATTTTCAGGATTTCGAAACCACCAAAATATATTTGAAAGACCATCAATTCTATAAGCTAAATCTAATTCTTCTTTATTCATTTTCCCAGCTTTTTCATATAAATGTTTTTTAAAATTGTCAGAGCAGAGACTTAATAATTCAATTTTATCGGAAAACACAAAACCTTCTCCTTTAGTAATAATTAATCCTTTCTCTGCTAATTTGTTAAACTTTTGGGTAGTTACACTATCAATGATTTGGTTAATTTGTTTTTCTATAACTTCTTTGATTTTGTACCGATGAACACTTAATTGGTTTAATTTATATTTTCCAAGCAAACTTTCTATAATTTTCTCTAAATAATTTTTCATTTCTTCCATTGAAATGAAACTCCTCTGTATTTTCCTTTGGAACCATAACAATAAATCATCTTTAGTAAAATCTTTGTAATGATATATTAAGCCTAATTTTCCTACGGTTTCCCGCATAAGTTGATCATCTTGTCCAATATCAATTTTTATAATTTGGCTATCATCAATTATCTGAAAATCAATATCTACATTCTTAGTTTCTAAAACAGATTCGTTTCCTATTAAATCCCCCGCATAATCTAATTTCCTAAAAATAGAACCTTCTTTAATATTGGTATATGGGACAATAATATTCTTATCGCTTACCTTCTTTTGAAATTCATTCTTAATAATAGAAACCCCACTTTTTATGGGCACGACATCTTCGTAACCGTTCTCTTGTAATCCCTTAATCACCATCTCTGAGGTCTGGCTAAAGTTTCTTGTAGAGGCAAAAATATATGCAGAATTTAAAGCTGCATTATTTTGTTCTTTCGCATATGGAAGTCTCATAATTCTACCTATTGTCTGTTCAACTGCAATTCTAGCTCCTAAATTAGAAACAGATACTAAAATATAAGCAAAAGGGCAATCCCATCCTTCGCGAAGAGCATTTACAGTAATAATATACCTAATTGGACAACTTTTGTTCGAAAGAATCTCTAAGACTGGGAGTTCTTTTGTTTTGCTAGTTTGAACTGCGATCTCTTCTGTTGGAATTTTTACCTCACTAATTAAAAACTGGCGAATCTTTTCCACATAAATTTTATTACGATTTTCCTTTTCTTGCTCTGCTTGTATCAGCATAATCGGTCTTATATAAACTTCTTTGTTTTTCTTAGTAATTTTTTCCAAGTTATTTCTTTTTTCAATTCCCTCATAAATCGTTTCTTGCCACGGCATTTTATTAGCCAAATAGATTGGCATTTTTATCATTTTTTCATTCTTTAATTCGCGGGCCAAAATATTCACAAGTACGTTACTCTGTCCTTTCGGTGTTGCAGTAAACTCTAAAACAAAAGATGGGTTAATATCTTTTAGCATCTCGTATGAAAGAGGCGTTTGAACCCTATGACCCTCATCAGCAATAACTAACGGGTTATGCAATTTAATAACATTTGAAAGAGAATATTTAATTTCTCCCGATTTGTCTTTATCTAAAAATTCAAAATCATCACTATTTAATCCCTCAAAATGCTCCATTAAACTGCCATTATCTTGATAAACTTTTAACCATTCTTTATTGGTCCGCCTGAAAGCGCTTAAAGTAGAAATAATAATACAAAGGTTATCTATTAGGTCATCCTTTTTAATAGATTTTGCTTCTGATAAGTCAAAAACTTTTACTGCGTTATTAAATCTTTTATCTAAGACTTCCCTATATGGATGATTTTTATTGCGTAAGTTATTAATGGTTTGTGTTTTTATCGCATCCGAAGGCACGAACCACATCACCAATCCCCTATCATTTTTTTCCGAAAGAAATTCTTTCAAGATTAATCCAACCGCATAAACGGCAATCAGTGTTTTGCCGCCCGCAGTTGGAACTTTGATACAGACAAAAGGGCTATTTCCAATCTCCGGCAACCAATTATATGGCTTATCTGTTTTTATCATAAACGCAAAACCCGCCGCCTTTTCGGTGTCGTATTTTCTCATCTCTAAAATATATTCCTGCAATTCATCTAGTGTTTTTTGCTGATATTTTTTAAGCTCCATATATTACAACAATTTTAAATCTCAATTCCTGGTAATTTTTCTTTAATAAAAACAGAAAGGTCTTTTAATATTTTCTCTCCCTCAATGATTGCTTGCTCACATTCCTTTTTGGTTAATTTTTCAGCAGAAAACATCTTATGAGCCAACCTGTTTCTCTGTTTTTTATATTTTCTCAGTCTTTTAATAAATTTAACTGTACCTTCTTCATTTTTTCCACAAGCACAAAATAAATTAATTACGGAACCGAATTCTGCTCCTTCAACATATTCACGATACTTTTTATCGGGAAAAAAGGATTGCAGTACTACAAGTATGGATAAATAAAATTGTACTTTATTTGTCTGTACAATAAATTCACCGAACTTCTTATTTTCCTCAGACTTTTGGCCTGCTACTATTAACTTTATTAACTTTTCTCTTGCTGATTCCATGTTTAATAAATTTTCACTTCGTACGGTATCTGTTTAAAAATAATTTGGTGTTTCTCTAGTATATCTTCGTCTAATAAACATTTATCTGCGTAAACAATCTTCTTGCCGTCTTTCTTTTTAATTTCTTTTAGAAATTTCCTGTTTAGTATATTGTTTTTAATTCCATCGAAAAGAAGGAAATAATGATAATCTCCGTATCTTCCTAAATAATTTTCTTTAATGTTTCTACTTTCTAAGTTTGTATGGGTTTCTGTAAAAAATATATATCTTGCCATATCGCCATAACTAACCTTTTCGTTTATCATTCCGTTTTCATTAAAAAGTGGCTCACCAAGTTCTACATATTCAAACCCGCCACCAAGTCCTTTAACTCTTATCTTTTCTCCCCTATTTTTTTTATAGAAATATCCTCGAATAACTCTCTTTATTCGTTCTGCAGTAATTTTTTTTGCAATATTTTTTTCTAACTCCACTAAAATAAATTTCCTATTTCCGCCATCTTCTTTATTAAAATCTAAAACAGCATGGCCAGTAGTTCCTGATCCAGCGAAAGAATCAAGAATTAAATCTTCTTGATTAGTAATTAATTGTATAATTCTTTTTAATAAAAAGGTTGTTTTAGGATAATCAAATGGTGACCTGCCATTAAATATCTGTTTAAGAAGATCCTTGGCTTTTTCATAATTTAATTCTTTATCTACCCATACAGATTTATATTTTGTTAATTTTTGTTCATCTTCTTTTAACAAATAATCCATTTCAAAAACGTCCCATTTGTTACCATTTACTATTCTACCAATTAACTTATCTTTATTATTTCCAAATTTCTTTTTACTCCACCGCCACCTACCCTCTTCATTATTACTTAACAAGGGTATGGATTTTTTAGTAAAATATTTACTTTGTGTTAAAGAGACAGCGTCTGTTTTTGGATTAATATAAATTGGATAAAATAAATTTGGGACATCAACCCTTCTAGCCGCCGCACCCCTTTTTCTTAAGCCGATTTCTCTGTATCTTCTTCCATTATCATCTACTTTGTTATATTCTTTTATTTGCTTTTCCGTCAATTCAGCGTCTTTTAATTTTACTTTGGTTATATCTTTCGCATATACTAATAGATATTCGTGTGTCACCGCGATTTTCATCTGTTGCTTTCCCCTTGGATTACTTTGCACAATAATATTGGCTACTATATTCTTAACTCCAAAAATATCATCCATGACTGTTTTTAGATTGGTTAATTCATTATCATCAATACTTACAAAAATTACTCCATCATTGCTCAATAAATCTTTTAATAATTTTAATCTTGGATACATCATACAGAGCCATTTATCATGACGACATAAATCTTCTCCTTCTGGTCCAACTACTCTATCAAGCCATTCTTTTATTTTTGGCGCATTAACTTTATCATTGTAAACCCACTTCTCTTTGCCGGTATTATATGGAGGATCAATATATATGCATTTAATTTTTCCATAATAAAAAGGCATTAATGCTTTTAATGCCTCCAAATTATCTCCTTCAATAATTAAATTCTCGCTCTTCCCGAGCGAGTATTTTTTATTCTTCCTCAGGAGCCGAAACGGCACTTCTTTATCGTGATTTACAATTTTCTCTTTCCCAATCCAATTAAGTATGGGCATGGATATTATTTAAAAACACTGTTCGTATTGCCAATATTTTTTGTTTTTTAGACAATTTTTTAAATCCTCTATCATAATCTGTTGATTATTTATCATTCTTTCTAGACTTTCTTTTTCTGACTTCGTCGTCATATCGTTTTTTATTTTATTCTCTAAAACCACATTTTGTTTCTCTAAATCATCAACCTTATCCTTAAAATAACTATATCTATAATTATAGATATCAAATAAATTTATAACAAATCCTAAACCAACAATGATTACTACGCCAAACATAAACCACTGGAGATAACCTACCTTTTCGGTTAGAGAACTAAATGCTCCTGGTGGGATGGTATAGCTTCGCCCTTTCGATTCCGATCCTGTTGAGGGCGAGGGTGACGGGATTGGTGTAGGGGGTGACGACGTAGAGTGCATTGAGGGAATATCGGCGAGTGTCTGACTCATAATGTTAGTTTTCTCCATATTATCCAACATTAAATTCTATATCGCCAATTTTATTATTATTAATTAAAATATTTACTACATATTTACCTGCCATCGGAAAAGCAATCATTAAAAAATTACCAATAAAAATGGCTTTAGCATTGGGCGTTAGAATATTTGACTTCCCAACAACACGACTAATCTCTTGTCCGGTCTGTTGATTTATAATTACCAAAGTTTGATCGTAGCTTCCGGCATCACCTTGGATTCCAGTAACTACTGAAAATTTAGGATGAACAGCCGGGAAATTTCTAGCACCTATATTCTCAAAAATTCCAATTATATTAAGATTTTTGCTCCCCTCGCTTATAAAAGCATTCTCACAAATATGCACAAATAATAGTTTAATCATAGTTTTTAAAAAATTTAATCTTATTTCCAACCCTGATTAATTACTCTAAAAATTATTGGTAGTGTAGAAATTTGAACCTGTTGCGGTTGTCCGGGAAACACAATATTCGGCTGCATTTGCCTTTTAAATTCTATTCCTAATTCAAAATAATTATTTAAAACACTACTATCCATAAAGGCTATTTTGTAATTTTTTATTAACTCCTGTTCTTTGCTTAATTCATTTTCCGGATTCCATATTTTACCAAGTTCCATTTCTTTCGCGTATTCCTCGTATAAATCTGTTATTGCTTTTGATAAAGTTTCGTTGGCATTTATGACAGTCACCAACCCCAAATCTTCTTTTGCCTCTTTTCGTCCGATGAAGTACTGGTGCGAATATAATTTTTCCGTGAAGTAATCAACAATCTTTTCAATTTCTTCTTCTTTAATGGTGGTTTTGTGGCTTTTTAGGAGTCGCTTGGCAAGAATTCGAATTAAATTATAAGTACGATTAACGTTGCCCAGCGCCAACGGATGAATTTGTGGATTTGATTCTACGAATTTATTGAATATTTTTGCAAGCTCCTCGTCATTTTTAATACCAAATTTATTTTTTGCCAAATCAAAATAAGCCATCACGTCTTCAACTGAAATCGGAATGCGGTTTTGCGGGTTTTGCGGATCCTGCGGATTGAAAACATTAGCAGTTGAAGGGTCAATCGGCGAAAGTTCTGAAAGGTCGCTCATCACAATTTCGTCGGCTCCAAGCGCTATCATAGTAGCAGCGCTGTGTGCTTTGTAAGGAACAAGAACTGAAAACTTGTCGCAATATTCGCGAACCATAGAAACCAACCTCCACGGCACCATAGTATCCCCGCCCGTACTATATAAGAACAAATCAATATTTTCTACTCTTCCCATCTCCCGTAATTGTTTACTTATTACAGGGATGATATCAATTGCCACCCTCGCATTAACAGGACCCTGTCTATCGCTGGTTAAATAAGTAATTACTCGGGATTTCCTTAATTGTTCTATTTGTTGTATAAGAGATTTTTTATCCATATTATTGATATTATAGTATATTTTAAAGATTTTTTCAAATCAATTTGTTCTCCTTGAAACTAAAAACTTTGGTTTTGGTAATGATGATGTGGTCTAAAACGTCAATTCCCATTATTTTGCCGGCTTCAATAATACGTTTAGTGATTTCTAAGTCGTCTTCTGATGGCTCGCTATCCCCTGACGGGTGGTTATGAACCAAAATTACAGAGGCGGCATTATGTTTAAGGGCTTCTTCAAAAATTTCTCGCGGGTGAACTAAATTGGCGTTTAATGTGCCGATAAATGTTGATTGTTTTTTCCAGACCATCTCGTTTCTGGCATTAAGATAAATAGTCATTAAATGTTCGCGAGTTTTATCTCTTAAATAAACAGCTTGGGCTACAACATCTTTAACTGATTTAATAATTGGCAAGGTTTCATCTTGTACTTTCAGCGCTCTTTTTACTAATTCAGCAGCAGCTAAAATTGTGCAGGTTTTAGCGGAATTTATTCCTTTGATTTTTATTAAATCCTCATACTTCATTTTAAAAAGTCGCTTTTTGGAGTATTTTCTCAAAATTTGCTTTGCTAACTCAATTACATTTTTGCCTTCTCTACCAGTTCTTAGAAGAATAGCCAAAAGCTCTTCGTCTTTTAAGTTCTCCGCTCCTTTTGAAATCAATCTCTCTCTTGGCCGTTCAATTTTAGGTAAGTCCTTTATTCTATTTTTTCTTTGATTTTCTCTTAACATTTGAGTTTGTAAGGCGAAGAGGACTTCGTCATCAGATTTACAAAGCAGGATTGACTACTCTCCCCATAAAGAGAATACTGCCTGTTTCTTTTTCTTGAATTAGAAAGATAAACGGTCTGTCAGCGCGGAAAACAGGAATAACCGGCTCGGCTGGCATAGCAGTCAGTTCCATTTCCACAGCTGTTGCAGCTGCTGCTTCAGTTCCTTTCTCATCCACTTCAACAAAAGCCTGATGGATTACTTCAGCAATCATTAAATCTTTTTTACCTGTCATGCCGGAAAAATCAGCTGCTTCGGTAAAAGCAGTGGGCATTCCCATTTGACCGAGGATCGGTTTTAAAAAGTATTTAGTTTCTAATTTGAATTTGGGAAAATACACTTTAACTCGTTGTTTTTTTAGATTTTCTTGCCAAATAACAAGATTTTCTCCGGTTAACTGCTTTTCTGCTTTTTCTAAGTTGTCTTCTTTAGGAAGTAAAACAAGCATTGAGGTTTCTTCACCCGAATAAGGCATTTCAAGGATTTGAAGGTCTTCTGTTTCATAATAAGGGAATTCCGCTTCTTCATCTAAGCGCCGCATCATATTAACCTTTACTGTTTCTTCAGAGGTAATATAAAAATTCTCTTCTTTTGTTTCTTCTTGATTAAATTCCTGTACCCACTCTCCTTTAAAGTAAATGGCATTGGTGAGAATTAATCGGGTTAGAGCATTTATCACTCCTGAAGGAATTAAATCCTTTATCTTTTCTTTGGTTTGTTCTTCTACCCATTGGTTGATTGTTATTCTTGAACCTTCGGGATCTCCTGTAAAATCAAGGTTTTCAATTAAACCCCGATAATAGGTGGTAATAACATCAAAATATTCCTGCAAGAAAGTAAAATCTTTTTGTGCCCAGAGAGCATTGGCAATATTAAGTTCGTGTTCTGTATCTTCCCTTGTAAGCCAGCTATGAAGGCTTAAAAACGCCTTCCGGCGAAAATCATTGTCTTTTGGAAAGTAAAAAACATCTTCCATTTCTTCTGCTGTTTTCCCTTTAGCTCCCTCATAAGTCATGGCCAGGGCGATTGATAAACTATAAGGGGAAAAGAAAATATTCTCTTCTTTGTTTCCTTCTTCGTCTTTGGCTTTTGTGTAGAAATCCAGGGCAAACTGGTTATTGGCAGTTGTAACTCCTTCTATAGCTTCGGGTTTTGTTACCGGTTCCGGGGTTGGTTTTGATGTTGGCTCTGGTGTTGTTTCTGGGACGAGTGTAAACAGAAACACCCCTCCAATTACAACAATTGTTGCTATTACTATTATTATTAAAGTTTTTTGGGTCATATACTCGTTGAATAGTTAATTATTAGTCGGTAGATTTTTGAGTTTCATAAATTTTTTAATTTTTCTAAGGTTAAATCTTTTATTTTTGTCACTAAATTTCGATGAGTAGTTGGGAGAAATTTTGTTAAATCTTCTTTTATTTCCGATTGGGGAAATTTTTCAATAATCTCAATTAGCTGCTTAAGATTTGCTTTCTTTTTATACAAAGCCATTTTTTTATTTACTAATTCCCAATCGATGAGGATTTTTTTCGAAAGCATAAAATAAAGGTCAAAAAAATCCCTACCTCTGGTTCTCGTTAAGATTGCTCTTACTTTTTCTGCCATCAACTCCTCTATTTTAAAATGAGAAACTTGAGGATAAGGTCCGATAGGAAAAATTGCCTCAATAAAAGAGGTGTCAGGAAGAAGGGGTTTTTCTCTGAAAGAAAAGTCTAATCTAATTGTTAAAGGAAAATTGAATTCTGGATTTTCTTGAAAAATTCTACCCGAGAAAGAATTAGCAATTGATTCGGTTTCTCTAAACTCTACGCCCTCCGTTTCTTTACTTAAATCTTGAAGGGTTTTATCTATTAAGGTTTTTGTTTTTGCTTTTGATAAGAGAGTAGTAAAATCTAGATCTTCAGAAAATCTAAAGGACCCGAATAAAAACCTTAAAGCTGTTCCGCCTTTAAAATAAACCTTGTCTGTTTCTTTTTGATTATAGAAATATTTTAAAAATAAAAGTTGAAGATACTCGCGATAGATTGTAAATAAATCGATATTTAATTTTTTGGATAAATCTTGGGCTGTTTCCTTGTCTAACATATTTAATATTTAAAAATTAAATTAATTTCAGTTTTTTAATTAAATTTTGGAGAGGAAGGAAATGATATTTTTTAATTAAAGTTTGGAGTTTTTTCTTATCGACTGATTTTAAATCTAAATCTTCAAAATGAATTTTTCTCAATTTTTTCGCCATAAAATAGAATTCGTCCAAAAGCGCTTTTTCAGGTGTAGCAATTAAAAACCTCTCTCTTTTCACAAAGCCAAAAAAATATTTACTTTCCAAATGACTGAATTCGTATTCTTTGTCTTGATAAATTATCTTTTTTGATTTTAAGGGAGTAACAGAAGTAATAGTGTAAGGAAATTGAGGCAAAATTCCATAGAAAGAAAGAGCGGATTCTAAAGAGATATAAGAGGGGTTAACTAAAAAATTGGCTAATTCAAAATCGTTAGCTTCGTTAAATGAAAAAAGATATTTACCCTTGACGATTCTTTGCACAACATCGCTTTTTTCTAACCTTTGTAAGAGTTTATAAAGCGTATTTTCTTTTTTAATACCGAAAATCTTTTTAGCATCGATAATATCAAAAAAAGAAATTTTCTTTTTATGCAAAATTTTAATCGCTTTGTCTTTCGATATAGTTTCCATATTTAGTATCATTTTATACCAAATCAAGTATCTATGTCAAGGGCGAAAAGGTGGAAAACTTTTGGGGTAAATCCTTTATTCTATTTTTTCTTTGATTTTCTTTTGACATTTGATCTTCTTCCAATTTAACTCTTTTTTAGGTTTTTATCAAACTGTCAATTGGCGATTTTTGCCAAATTAAAAAGCAAAACCTGACGGTTTCGTTTTAATGAAGGATAGCTATAGGGCTTGGTATCCTATGTTTTTAACTTTGGAATACCTGCACCCATTTATTCTTCTGTATGAGTTAAAAGATCTAAAGGATAAGATTTACCCGCAAAATAATCTTTAACCATCTTTTTTATATCCATGTCTCTTAATGTACTTATATCCATCTGATATATTTCTTCCGGTGTAAACAATTTAGTTTCGGAAACATCATTATGAAGCTTCCCTGTTTTATTGTCGGATATTTTACCAATAAAAATAATTTTAATGGGGTGCGGTGTAATACCAAATTTTTGTTTTAGGTTTTTCTTAAACAAAGAGTAAACCCCAAGAATGTGTGTTGGTTTAAAATCAAAACCTGTTTCTTCTTTTACTTCTCTTTTTACTGCTTCAATGGGATTTTCCCCTACATCAATCCAACCAGCAGGATGACTCCACATTCCCTTGGCTATTTCTTTTGCTTCTTTAACCAAAAGTATTTTTCCGTTTCTTTCTAATATTGCTCCGACTACTCCGAATGTTTGGGTAAGAACTCGTGGCATAAATTAATTAGATACTATTTATAAACTCATCTATCTATTATTCTACCAAAAAACCGCCTGATTGGCGATTTTCGTAGCTCCGAGGAACGGAAGACGTTAGAACCTATTTTGTAGACGCATCCTTTTGATTATTTTGTTTTTTGCGCCAATTGATAATAAATAAAACACCTATAAGAAATGCTGGTCCAGAAACTATTGGGATCCAAGATACCATATACCATTCGAATGAATTCCTCAACATATTCATCAATATTATTACAACATATAATACTCCGGCTAAATTAAAAGCAATTCCTCCGACAATCTCGCGTTTCCAAGATATTAACAGAACAATCGACAAAACAAATACCGGGATATTATGCATAAATAACCCCAATGCTGTTTCCCAGAAACCTAATTTCATATCAAAAACATCTAAAGAGAACATAGCTAAAAATAGTATAAAGATGATTGACAAAATTCTTGGTGTCCAATATACAAATCTGTTAATCTTTTTTTCCATATTATTACCTCATTCTACCAAAAAACCGCCTCAATAAAAAGGCGGTTTTTGTTTGGCTCCGAGGATGGTACAATATTAGAACTTAGTTTATTGAGAATTTTCCAATTCAAGCAATACAAACCTAATATTTCGTCCCTCCGCAATCAAGATTACACATATCCCCTTCTACATGGGTAGGAATACACTTGCCTATAGATCTACCATTCATAGTGGTATTTCTAGACACATTATCACAATCGCTGCATTCTGGAGGATTTCCTAAAACGGAAGCTATACAATTTCTGACTTTGCCTCCGCCCAAAAATTGTCTTACAAAAAATATTATACCTATAATAAATGCTATAAACAGTAGGGCTCGTATTGCTCCTACTAGAGAATTTTGCCCTTTAACCGGCCTTCCACGAATAGATTGGACTTGACCACCACCCTTTGGTTGGAATGATTCATTAGTATCAAAACTTGCTTGTTCTATATTAAAGTCGCCCGTATTCTCCATTTTTGGGAGTTTACGCCCGCAATGCGAGCAGAAAAAAGAATTGTCGGTGACGATCTTACTGCCGCAACTTGGACAATACTTAAATTCACTAGTATATTCTCTAGTAATAGCATATTCACTAGTAGCACCATCAAATTCTGCTTCATTTGTTTCGGCTTCTTTCTTGGTTGGTCGGACAATACCATCTTTATGATGAGCTGGTGAATAAATAGTATATAACTTTAGCTCATCTGTGTTAGAGGTATTGATTATATTATGCTGAGCGCCTGCTGGAACAACTACTGCCACTCCATCTCTTAACTCATACTCGTTACCATCAATTATGCACTTACCCTGACCTTTTTCAAAACGGAAAAATTGGTCATTATCTGGATGAACCTCCATTCCGATTTCTTCTTTTGGCCTAAGGGTCATGAGCACTAATTGACTATGTTTTGAAGTATAGAGAACCTCGCGGAAATTATCGTTTTCCAATGTCTTTTTTTCAATATTTGTTACGTAACCTTTCATGTTGATAAAATAATTACCTTTTATTTTAATCCGTACATTATCATTCTACCAAAAAACCGCCTGATTGGCAATTCTTTGAAGCAAACTCCCCCTACAGGACTCATTTAGAACCATTGATTGGAAGAGAATAAAGGAAGAAATAAGTAATTTAATGTTTATTAGTCAAAAAAAAGTAGTTATAATATAAAATTAAATAAAAATTCCTCGTAGAAATACTTCTCTACGAGGAATTTATTCTTCACTACTTATTCTGAGTCCAAACTCCTTGTGAAGGGTTGAATTCTCTAACAGAGCATTCAACTTTTGCCCTGGGATAAAGAGCTGAAACACTTTCCCCAACACACCGAGCAAGTTGCTCACGAACTGTTCGGTTTTTCCAAAGCATATCAGGCAAGCCATCAATTTCAACGATAATTTCTTCTCCCAATCCATACTTCATAAGATCGGCTGGAAAAAGACAAGTCATATCGTTTTCGTCTTGAAGACAAAGTTCGGGAAAAGATACTGCAGCTTTCACAATCGCCTGATGAAGACGATTCAAATCATCTTCGCTCTGATCAGATGGAAGACACCAAACTTTAATTACTATCATTATTAACTCCTTTCCAAAATTCATTCATTTTATTACCTTTTAATATTCATCTCTTTCATTCACCTTCTTTAAAAGTCACAATGTTGCATAATAAAACATAGATCATCATTACTTGGATTTTGTTCCAAGAGTTTTTTCCCAGCTCTATCTCTTAAAGATGATAAAGATGATACACGCAAAATAATATCACGCAGATCATCATTAGTTGGATTTTGCTCTAAGAATTTTTTCCAAGCTTCTTCCGCTAGAGACCATACATGCCCCATGATACAAATCAATCCTTCATTGCTTGGATCTCTCTCTAAGAGTTTTTGCCCAGCTTCCTCTCTTAGGGATTCCACATACTTGATAATATAAATCAATTCTTTATCGGTTGGTTCTTTCTTCAAGAGTTCTTGCCAAGCTTTCTTCTTTAATTCAGACATTTTTAAAACACCTCATTTCATTTTTAAATAACAACCCTATTTCAGGCTTGTTTATATAATAACACCCTTTAAATTAAAAGTCAAGAGTAGCTTCCCCTATTGGACGCATTCAGAACCTTAGATTGGAGAAGAATTAGGGAAAGATTAGTAGATTTAGAGCCTATTTTTAGTCTAAAAACCTAAAAGTAGAAAGCATTTGGTTAACGATTTCGCTATCTTTTTTATCTGTGTTACAGAAAACCTTTACTCTTCCCTCAAACCTTGAACAATAGCTGACTGGAATCTTACAATTTTCCCCTGTGTCATAAATAAGATAGTTGATTAGAATCCAATTATTTTCCTTCCAATCTCTGGGAGGATTTAAAATTTTAATATGTGATCTCCAAACATTACCCTCTTCGGTTAAAAGCTTCCAAGAAATGGCTTTTCGTCCGGCAAAATCAATTTCTCCCCTTTGGACATTTACAAAATTAGAAAGACATGAATCTGGATCATTTGCATCTGTAGGATCTATTATGATTTCTGAATGCATCCGTGTTACCTGATACCAGTCACCGTCTACTCCTAAGTCTATGAATTGAAACTGCGAATCTCCTACTTCTTTTTCAAGATAAAAAAGCTCAGCATAGTTAACACCATCCCCTCTCTCTTGCATTTCCCAATCTATTGGGTATCTCACTTCAAACCCATATTCTTCATTCCTGTATGTCTTCCAGTCAGCAGTTTCATCCTCTGTGTCTTCTTCTAAAAACCTAAAAGTAGAAAGCATCTGATTGCAGGTTTCAATTATGGCTGGTTCAAGATAAAGAGCACAAGTTGCATATAATCTTCTTTCCCTTTCATCAAAGTAGATTTTTATCACTTCATTTTCTGTCTCTTCTTTCTTAAAAACCCTTAAGGGAATTTTAGTATCACTAAACTCGCCTACTAAGTCCTTGTCTGTAATACGCAATCCTGGCCATTCAAATGATCCCTCATACTTTTTATCGCGAAAAGAAAAATCCAGTATCTCACCATAAGGATTATTATTTAATACTTCCCAACTTTCCGGATATTTTATTTCAAATCCATACTCTTCATTTCTATAAGTTTTCCAATTTGCGATTTCGTCTACTTTCTTGATTTCAGGCGGCTGATAAGGTAACTCTTTTTTTGCTGAAAACCATAAAGCTCCCCCGCCAACAATAGCGGCTAGAATAACTACAATTAGTATAAATTTCCAATTAGTTTTACCTTGCGTAATTAACATCTTTCTTTATTCTACCAAAAAACCGCCTCAATAAAAAGGTGGTTTTTGTTTGGCTCGGTGGGTAGGATTCGAACCAATACGGATTATGCGACATTGGCTTCTTATTCATAGATTGTGAGACGCCTCCATCTTTGCCTAAATTCAAATAAAAATTTAAAAATCTTTTATTTTCCAGCACTATACAAAAAATCCGCCCCGTAAAGAGGGACGGATTTTCCCTATCAATTTTCGTTTAGTCCTCGGAATTCTCCACTTTAGTGGGCTGGCTGCATTCTTACAAGTAGCGCCTGAATCTTTGATATTGTTTTATCCCAGATTCCGCGAACCATCACTTTCATACCGACCTGCAAATCGGAAAAACTTTTCAGGTTTTTTCCCTGATAGATTTTTGTATTCGAATCGGTGTTAACCAAAAGCGAGCTTGTTCCGTTTCTTTTCGCTTCCATAGTAAAGGAACCCGTAGACGAAGCAATACTCAGAATTTTTCCAGTGAAAACCGCGTGAAGCTTTTGAATCGAAACGTTGCGGACGGTTTTCGCGTGAACCAGGAAATAATCGGCCGTATCGAGAGTCCCGTAGACGTTTATAATATCCCCCACCGAAAACTCCGATAAATCAATTGCCGATTTCCCCCAGTATTGTCTGACCACGTTGGTGCTCGTGGCAATCTGAACCTTATAGTCCTGGCCGAATACCTTTACTTTTATAAGGTTGGTAGTCGTTGTCCCGGAAATCTCGGTTATTTTCGCCCCCGTGAGCCAGACCATGTTCCCGGCTGATGTTTCGTTGATTTGAATCCTCTGCTTCAAGTCGGATTTCAAGACGTTGGCTGTATTGGGTTTTATATCTTCATCATCGCTGTTATTATTTTTGGCTTGTACCACTACGACCGATACCAAAGTCGTAAAAATTGCCAAGCCCAGTAAAAATTTTTTCATGTTTATTTTCATTGATTCATTATTTTAAAATTTGTTTAATCTCGACCTTTGTTATTATCGGAAGAGTATTCGATTTCTTCCACTTTTCTTTCATTTAAGTTGACCTTCACGACCCATTTTTTTTCATCCAATATATAATGAACTTCGGCTTTTTGTTCGCCGTTTGTTTCTGAAGTTACTTCAATAACATTGTTTCTTTCTATCAATCGGATTTTTTTCGGCAGAGACGACTGAATTTTTTCAATTGTCGCTTCCTTGGGCACTATCTGGCCGACAACTTCCTCGCTATTTGCTATTTCTCCTGCCGATTCTTTTTCTTTATCATTCAAGGGCGCAACCTCTTCGCTGTTGATGGAATTTATCTGCGAAACCTCTTTTTTATCAAGATCCACCTCGACTATCGCGCCTTCCATATCTTCAGAGGCATTGTTATTTTTTTGGACATTGATTCCAGTTGTGCTTTCGGTTTTTGACGAATTGAGCAGAATATACGCTTTACCGTCCTTTACCTTGACGTCGCTCAAAACCATTTTTTTCTCTTCGATTAATCTATTTATTTCCGGATTATTTCTCGCAATCTTCAAGGCTTTTGCCTCGGTCAGTTTCGGGCTGATTACGACGACTCCCAGGATTACCAATACTGCTAGGGCCGGGACGGTTAAAGCTAAATATCTGCGGAAAATTTCAAAAGAGCCCGTTTTTTTGAAATAATCCGAGTCCAAAAGAGCCATCTTTAAAGAAGTCTTGTGACTTTGGATTTCAATTTCGGGAAGATCTGTATTTTCTAATTTTTTAATCAATTCTTCTGTTTTCATTTTGTTATACCTATTACAACTACAACGGCTGATTTTAAAAAAGGTTGCATTTACCCTTCCATTTCCTTTTTCAGCGTTTCAAGGGCGCGATGGAGCTGGGATTTTATCGTTCCTTCGGATTTTCCGACTATTTGCGATATTTCGGATATTTTTTTCTTCTCAAAAAAACGAAGGGTTATGACCGTCTGGTAAATAAGCGACAGTTTTCGGATTTTCTGACTGAGTATTTTGAATTCTTTTTTGCTTTCCAATTCTGCCTCTGCCAGCTTTAAATCGCTGTCTGCAGAATCCTGAGACGGAATTTCGGGAAGCTTTTCCAGACTTATTTGAATAATCCTATTTTTCCTACGGTAAAAATCATTGACTTCGTTTGTCGCTATCCTATAAAGCCACGCCGAAAAGGAAATGTTCTGCCAGCGGAATTTTTTCAGTCCCTTTAACGCCTTGAAGAATGTTTGCGAGGTCAAATCCTGGGCCAATTCAATATCGGAAGTCCTCCTTAGAATGTATTTTAAAATCGGCCTATAGAATTCATCATAAAGCTGACCGAAAGCCTGGGGATTTTTTTTGGCCTCTCCTATTTTTCTTTTTTCTTCCGAAATATCCATAAAAATTGCACAATTTATTATTATCACAACGCAAAAAAATAAGGAAGGTTGCATTATCCATGTAAAAAACCACCTTATTAGCGATTTTCTAAAACCCCTACTCTATTCCAATTTTGGCAAAGAAAAAAGCGAGCAATTGCCCGCTATTTATATAAAAGTTATTGAACCCCCGCACTGATTTGAACCAGTGGTCTCTCGGATTTAGAAAACGAGTAGTCCCCCTTGATTTAAACCGACGGATAGTTTTCTAGTCCTACTGACGTTTGAAAGACGTGTGCTCTAGTCAACTAAGCTACGGGGGCCCAATTTTTAAAAAGAACAATAAATGACGATTAATGCTATATATTACTATTTTCAAAAAAACTTGTTAAGAAAAAAGAGGGGAATATTTATACCTCCCGATTTTTTTCCTGATATTTACAAAAAGTTATAGCTGTTTTTCTTTCTTTTCTTCGGATTATTTTTACATAACTCCCACACTTTTCTTCTTCAGGATAACTACAAGGTAAAGGTTTCAATTCATATTGCAAAACTTCAAACGTATTAGGACATAACAACACACATTTTTTAATGTCTCTCATTATATTCACCCCCTTAAATTTTAAATAACTCAGCAAGTACATACTTGCGTCTAATTAAGAATAACAAATAGCTAAGAATTGTCAATATTTGGCAAAGAAAAAAGCGAGCAATTGGTATCTTTATATTTTGATTATATTTGTATTTGCTCGCTATCTATAAGACGAGACCCCTGGTCGGAGTCAAACCGACTATCGGAGCAGTATAATATGGGTATACCGCGATCTTTGTTGTTTTAAACTCGCAGTCAAATTAAAACAGTGCTGTGATAGGTTAATATCCGATACGTTCATCAACACAGGGGTCAATTTTTAAAAGGGCAATGTTATCATATTACTGTAATCAAGAGAGCTTGTCAAGAGCAAGAAAGCGAAACCTTTCGTTTAAGTTATTCTTAGGCATATATTGAAATATAGAATATTATATCTCAACTTTATCGATTTATTTGAGATATGTTAAATCTTATCTCAATTTTTACAACACGAGGGCAGGTCTGGTGTGGAATAATAATCGTGCAAAGAATTTACAAATTTAATCTCCATACGGCGAAATTCAAAATTGCGGCGAAGGTGACCCAGAGAATATAAGGTAAAAGCAAGAAACTCGCGGATTTGGATATCCGGTAAAAATTTATAATTGTATATAATATCGCGAACCAGAGCATTAAAATTTCGAAAAAGGCCAGCCCTGGCAATTTCAAGCCGAAAAATATTACCGACCACAAAATATTCAAAACCAACTGGAGGACAAAAATCGCAACTGCATTTTCTTCTTTCCAAGAACCGGTCCACAATTTGGCCGAAATGGGATTCCACGATTTCCATTCCGGCTTACCGACCGGAACTTTGCTGACCCAATTCTTTGCCCATACCAGATATAAAGAGATACCCATCAATAAAAATAAAACTGTCCAAACCGGAGCAAAAACCCAGTTTGGCGGACTAAAGAAGGGCTTTTCTAGAAAAAAATACCAGCTTTTAATCGCCGGCGTTGTGAAAATTGAGCCCAAAACTCCAACAAGCTCGCAGATTAATATGCTTATTATTAATTTTGCATTATTTTTCATAGTTTAGTATCCGTATTAAATACATATTTTTTTCCTCCTCCAACGATTTTTTTTATTCCATTATCTATTAAAAGCGCCTGCTTATCGGTTAAAGCAATCACAGGATAATCAACTTTATTTGCGATATTTTTAACAACATCTAAATTAGACTCATCGATATGGACAGAAAACACATACGGAACTAATTTTAGACCAGTTAAATCTTCTAAATTTACTATATTTTTATCTGCATATTTCCAATTAGCGGATTCGATATTCAACCCAGTAACTATGGTGCCTGCGCTTACCCCAAGATAAATTCCCCCTCTTTCTAAAAATAACTTTAAAGCTTCATCAAAACCGCTCTCTCGAACATATTTTAAAAGATAGAAAGTATTACCCCCTTCGACAAAAATGACATCGAAATTTTTTAATTTGTCTCTTAGAGAGTTCTCATTTTCTTTCTTTAAATCAAATTCGGTTATTTTAAAACCTAACTCCGATAGCCTCTCCCTGTCTTTTTCTACATACCACTTATTCTCTTCTGGATGGGAGGCGGTGGTAATAAAACAGATTTTAGTTTCTTCGGGTTTTTTGTTGAGTAATTTTAGAAACTCTTCGGTTGTTTCTGGCGGCAATCCCGCTGATGTTAAAAATAATTTCATATTCAAATTATAACCTTATTTTTTTTCTCCAGCCAATCTATGCGATGAGTTTTTCGCGCGGTCGTTCAATTTTCGGTAAATCCTTTATTCTATTTTTTGGATTTTCTTTTAACATTTGATCTTCTTTAAATTTAACTCTTTTTTGGGGTTTTATCAATTTTTTAATTATCGATTTTTGGCAAATAAAAAAGCGAGCAATTGCCCGCTATTTATATATAGAATTGGCACCTCCGGCCGGATTTGAACCAGCGTCTCTCGGATTTAGAGAACAAGTAGTCCCCTATTACTATCTTCGGGAAAATTTGAGTGTATTTTCCATTTTATTTAGATAGTGGTAAAATCCCTCATCCTTAAATTCGTCCAGAAATTCTTTTCGAACCCTTTTTATCGTATCTTCAAAACGTTTCATAATATCAGAAGACATTATAATATGCCAATTATCTGTCAGATGAACCATGTCACTATACATACCAATATGGGCTTTAACCACATCAGCAGTATAGGTTTTTTCTTTCTTTTTCTCGTTTATTGATTCTTCTATCTTTTCTTTCATTTTTTTCCTCCTTTTTAAATAGTTTAGATTGGGAATAAACCAAAAAACCAAAAAATATAGACCAACTTATAGCTATTACTCCACCTCTCATTTCTCCTGATAAAAGGGAAGTTTTCTGTGCCCAAACTGATATCAACGAAACTCCAAATACTAAAATAACCAGAAACAAAGAACAAATATCTTCGCAAAGACTGAAAGGATATTCTTTCATGAAACTCTTTTCTTTCATAGCCCCTCACCTCCTATTTTATTTTTAAAAAGCCATATCTATTTTTTACCAGAAAATAAGCAAAATGTCAACCAAAAAATCGTAGCTGTGTTTATGGAACGATGTTAGAACCTATTTAACGAAACCTTAAATAAAAAACCGTCAAGAGTACAAAACTCAAGACGGCTTTTTTATTGTTTTTTTGCTTCCATTTCCTATCTTTTCGATTTACCATGCTTACCATGCCCGACCGCGTGGATCATTATACACATCCTTAGGATTGAAAGCTGGTGAAGATACACATAAGAAAACCAACTTTCCACAGTTTTTTGGTCTAGCAGCGTGTAAAATTCCAGGTCTGACTATTACCCTGACACCTGGAATGAATTCAAATATCTGGTCAATAAGGAAAATCTCTCCTTCCCCCTTGACACAGATATAAGTTTCCTCTGTTTCTTTATGAGCATGAAGGATATCTGGACCCCACAAAATTATTTTAGCTATGTTCGCTCGTTCTGCACCGACAGCTCTCGATGTAATCTCCTCTACTATACCGAAAATTCCTTTGTCATCATTGAGTTCTATGATATTCGGCTTCACTCTGAGAATTATGTAGCAGTAACCTGAATCATTATTAAACTTTGTCAATGTACTTACCTCCTTTATTTTATTTTTTAGAGATGTTTATGTTATATACCTCTATTTTAAATTTGTCAATCAAAAACCCAAGCCAAAGGCTCGGGCTATTAGCTTCGAGGGACGGACGGTGTTAGAATCTGTTTTGTTTAAAAAATCATCAATATATTGAAACGCCTCATCTAAATCATTGTATTCTTTTAAGATTATGTTCTTATTTCCTTTAATTATAGCAGATATTTTCTTTCCATCCTCTGGCTTCCTACAAAGACATAGAATCCTTTTTCCCCATTCTTCAGCTTTTGCTATTTCATAACCAACGCCAAGAGAAGGGATTGAAATTTCAGCAATAAAAACATCGGTCTCTTTAAGCCAAGACATATCTCTTTCATAAATTTCCCCTTCAGATATATTTTTCTCGCCTGAATCAGTTAAATCCTTATCTCCAACATGCTCGGTCAAAACCTGTCCGTATTTTTTAAGATATTCAATTATTTTAAAATATGATTCTTGGTCTACTCTTCCAGCACGAATTGACCCCGCAAAATAAATTTTCATACATTTTTATTCTATCAAAAAATCGCCTTTGCTGGAAGGCTGATTGGCGATTCTCTTACTACCCTGGCTCCCGGACACTGTTAGAACCTATTTTACAATCCAACAAGTTTAGTGATAAACCAGAATATTACCCCGGCAATTCCCCAAAGAGGAATACTAAGATAACTTGTATACCCTTTTATACTTAGACGATTATATGTCCACAATCTTCTATTGAGAACCTTATCATATACAAAACCAATAAGTCCTTCTGCTGCAAAACCTATGCTGGCACTTACTATAAACAGCTTTAGAATTGCAAAATCGTAGTAGAGAATAAGGAAGACAATAAAAAGAATCGGAATAATAATAATTGCTATATATTCACTCCACCTAAATTCTGTAGTTTTTTTCCCGTAGAGGTATGCTAAATAAAAACCTATGAAACTTAAAATTAAAAATATATACCAAAACAATGTTATTTTTGTCATATGATTTTGTTTAATTTTAATTCTTATATTATTCTATCAAAAAACCGCCTTCTTGGCGATTTTTGTCAAAACTACACATTTACTTTTATGCTGCTAAAAAATCAGTAGATTTATGGCTGGAATAATTCCTCGGGCATAAAGCGTACTGATGAAACCTCGGGAAATTGCTTAGCAGTAGCCTCAATCTGAAACCAGAGAATACCAACCCGGCATGAACCACCGCCGGTTTTGTTGTAGGAATCGTCAAATGTAAGCGTCAAAACGCCGCTATTTAATGATGCAGCCGTTAGATTAAGTTCTTGTAAAGGATATTCGGTAGTAATGCCCTGTGCCTTTTCTGCGCTGGTAAGATTTCCTGAAATAAGAAGTCTTATTGTTTCCTGGATAGGGGTATTTGTTATTGGAATTTCACGTTCCACCGCTACCAAGCCGTTTCTGCTGCAAAGAATATTTCCAGTGCTGTCTTTATCCAAATTAGGATTATAGTAATACAATTTTACCGTCCTTAGTTGTTCGGAAGTCTTTTGTATCACCATATTTTTAACAATCAAGATGCCGTTTATTTCCCAACCCGTAACCTCAACTCTATCCCCTCCTTCAAGTACTGTTTGCTGGCAAGATTGAGAAACTGCGACAATTTGACAAAGACTGTCTTCGTTAAATTTAATTTCGGCATTCAAAGCAGGAGTCCCAGGTTTTTCATAAACCAAATACCAAACGCCGGGATTTAATCCGGGATTATCTTTTACAAGATTTCCTGTTTCGGAAAAATTAGTTTGTATTTCTGTCGCGCTTAAACGAATGGGAATTTTAACTTCGTCGTCGTTTTCGGGGAGTCCCGAGGGATTATCTTTTTCCAAAATGAGAGTTCCTTTCTGATTTTTGGGAACCGAAAAAGTTAATAAGGCTTCAAACGGGACAAAATCCTCTGTCATCCATTCTCCCTGGGCTTGGGCGATAGTCTGCTTAATAATATTTCCATTTTCATCAAGCAGTTTTGTGGGAAAAGTAGCCTCAAAAAACCAATATCCTCTGGCTTCGCCTTTTACTATAAAAGGGCTCTGTATTTCCTGATTGGATTGCGGGCTGGCGACTTTGATAAGTGTTTCTTCTCCCGAGGATGGGGATTCAGGATTTTTGATTAAAAAATAATAAATAAGCACCCCGCCTATTAATACGAGAGCTAAAATAACGATTATTATAGGAAGAGATATTCCTTTTTTAAATTCTTTTATCATATAGTTCATTCTACCATAAAACCGCCTGCTTGGCTATTTTTTACCAATTTATCATTTTTTAACTAATCAAAAAGGCGCCGTTAGCTCAGCACCTTTTTATTTTGTTTCTTAGTTAAAGATTTTAATAAAACAGCCATTAGCCCTGCCATGCATACAAGAAGTACCAATTGAAATTTGTCAAAGCCCTTTGAAATACCTAATTTAATCTCTAAAAGATTTTCTTTTAAAGAAACACTTTTGATGTAAAAATCAAGTGGTGCGACAAATAATAGCCATGATTTTTCACGTGATAAATATCCACTCGGTCTGACTTCTATCTCTTGGCAAAGAAAGCATTTTGAAACTTTTGGATTAAACAACCATACTTTCAATACATCTTCCCTAAAAGTTATAAATACCTTAGCTTTTCCAAATGAACTTTCGGATGGTAATTCTTTTTCAGAACCCAGGATAACTGTTTCTATCCCTGATAAAATAGGATTATTAATTATTTGATCTTCTGGCTTGTAATTCCAAGAGGCAACGACGATAATTATTGAGTATAAACAATATATTATCACAGCTATAAGAAACATCTTGAAGAAAATGTTAAAGAACTTACTCATTTTTACTCCTCTCCTTTCTTTTATTTTTAAGATTATTTATTATATACTTCTATTTTAAATTTGTCAATCAAATTTAATGCTTCTATAAAGTTTAAAAATCAGGCCTGAGCTATATCAGGCCTGATATGTGTGATGATTATTTCAATAAATATTGGAGTACGCAATCTGCGGTGATATCGTTCAAAGCAATGGGTATTTTTTGAGTGATGCTTATTCTTATCAGGGATTGAATGTAATGTTCATGCCCATGTGCTGTCTCTGTGTCAACAAAAAAGATCAGAACATTTATCTTTCCAACTAAAATATTGTAGGCAATCGTTATATCCCCGCCAGTTGGTCCGTGTCCCAACTCTTCCACCTTTAATCCTGTAATTTTGCTAATTTTTTTAGCCGTACCACTAGTCCCAATAAGTTCGAATTGTTGTAATTCTTTCCGATTTTTGTTCACCCATTCGACCAAATTCAGTTTTCTTTTATCATGAGAAACCAAGGCTATTGTAATTTTCTTTTGCATCATTTATTCTCCTTTGTTAAATTTTGAGAAAAACCTCACGCTCTAAAATTAAGTATTTTAAAGAGCTATAAAGAGTATACTATTCGAAAAGAAAAAGTCAATAGTGAACGTGAAATGTCCGGGAAACAGACGACGTCAGAACCTGTTTTGGAAATTAACCTTCTCTTTTTTCGACCACGATTGTACAATTAGCTACTAAAGCTGCGATAGCACCAATCGCCGCCCAGACTGGCAATAGGGCAGCGCCAACCAAACCTATCGTAAGGGGAAATTCAACTAAAGTCTTATTTTCCTCATTTTTGATGATAATTCTTCTGATATTTCCTTCTTTTATCAATTCCTTTACTTTTTTAACGACGTCTTCACCAGAAACTTTAAATTCTTCTTTTTTGATTTTTTCTTTTTCCATATTACTTCATTTTTTATTCAAATAAACTTTTAATATATTATTCAACCTTGTTGATTCATTCTACCAAAAAACCGCCTTCTTGGCGATATTTCGTTAGCTCCGTATGGTGAACGACGTCAGAATCTGTTTAGTTGGTAATTTTACTTAAATCACCTCCAAGAACAATAGGCCTTACTCCTAAAATTTCTTCTTTATATGGTAGTTCTGGAATCTCATTTAAAAGATAGATTTTCTTTTTTAAGAAAAAAGCGAGACCTATCTCCATTAAAGTGTTGCCCCCAATATAACCATTAACATTATTTTTATCGTAATTCGCAACTAAAATAGCATCCGACCAGGAAACTTTATCGAAATGCTTAAGGACGGCTTCGGCTTTCCTATCCCAAACCCATTTCTCATCATCGGCTGCTATCTTCCGTATCTTGTAGTATTCTTTGGCCGAAATCAATTGCCCTTTTCCATCTTCTAATTTAAGGGGCCACACCTTTACCTCATGCCCTAATTTTTCTAATTTTTCTTTTACAGAAAGCACTTCATCTTGGAATGCGATACTTCCACAAATAGTTATTTTCATAATTGAGTTAATTTAAAATTGTTCTTCTTTATATCCTATTTCTCCTAACATTTCAACTATTGTTTCCAAAGGAATACCTCCTAAAAGATTATAATAACTTCCTTCTATTCTTTGGACAAATGACGAGCTAATGTGCCTTACGGGGTCATAACCTAAAGCATAGGTGTTAAAATGAGGGTCTTCATCAAGATATTTGTTAATCTCTTTTTCTGAAAGATTCCTCATAAAGACCTCTGTTTTAACCACTCTTGAAATCGCTTTATTTGTAGCTGTATTCACTATATAAACTCCTGTGTAGAATTGATGGTTATTTCCAGAAAGCTCTTTTAATCTTTGGAAATCTTCTTCTCTTGATTTTGGTTTCTCAAGAATTTTATCGTTAAAATAAGTAACAGAATCCATTCCGATTACGATAGCATCGGAATGGTTTTTAGCAACCGCCTCAGCCTTTAATTTAGAAAGGTTCTTCACTAACTCTTCGGGGTCATTTCTTTCTGCCTGAGATTCATCTGTATTGCTTCCTTCTACCTCAAAAGGGATACCTAAATATCCAAATGTTTCTTTACGATAAGGAGATGTTGTAGCTAAAATTATTTTTGTCTTTTTCATATTTTACAAATTTTTTATATACTCTATTTCCTTTTTAATAAATTTCATTTCTTCCAAGTTAGAAACGGCAGCTTCTAAAATTACAGGAACAAAAGCAGTCTTTAATGGTTGAAGTAAATTTCTTATCTCTGAGCTGTCGTATTTATGTAAAAAATCGTGTTTTTCCAAATCTTTATCAATTACAGAAAGATGAATTTCAATTAGCTTATCTTTAAAATAATTAATATATTCAGCTATGTCTGAAGAGGAAACTGAAAGAGCGTGAGCAAAATCAAGGGTGAACTTTAATTTTTTATTTTTATCAAGAATACTTTTAATATCCTCTACATTGTGTCTTGGTTTTCTCCAATCGTCGTTTTCTATTGATGAAACAAAGTTGTTGCTTATTATTGAATTATAGTCCTCAATCTGTTCTTCATGAAAGACAACATTTCTGGCATTTATTTGTTTATATAATTCTGATACTTTCTGTAAAACCTCTTTGCTTGTTTTGTTTTCGCCGTAAGTTATATTTTCCCTAGGAGCATGGATAGAATTAAACTCTAATCCTTGTAGGTACTCTAAATTGTTATTATCTATGTCAAAATTTAATAAGTATTCTGGATAAGCAAAAGAAAGTTCAATTCCCATAATCCCTATCGGAGAAAACTGTCGTATTTTTTCAATCAAATCGTTCCTATCATCGGATAATTCATATACGCAGCCAGTTGAAATACAAATAGGATTTTGCATATCTCCATTCTACCACGTAGACAAAAAATCGCCTTCTTGGCGATTTTTTAAATAATCCTCTTAAATAAATTTAATTAATTCAACCTTTTTATAATATTATAATAGCGGAATAGTAAGGACTTTACAATTTTCTACAACAATGTTATATCTTAAGGAATTTAAGACGTTTGATTTAAATTAAAAAAGGAGGTGAATCAAATGTTAAATGATCTTTTACAAAAAGTAAGTTCTGGATTTTGGAACAGTGATTATTTGCCCTATGCCCTTTCTCCTCGAGAAGAGAAGGAATTATTCCAGGAATTGGAAAAAAATCCTGAAAATAAAGAAGTATGGGGAAAAATTATAGAGAAAAACACAAGATTGGTGCGTTTTTGGGCTCTGAAAATAAAAAAATCACATTCGATCTTTGGTTTAGAATTTAACGACCTTTGCCAAATAGGAAGCATCGGGTTAATGAAAGCGGTGAATAGATTTAAGTTGAGAAAAGGATATAAATTTTCCACTTATGCTCTTTGGTGGATAAACCAAGCCATAATGAGAACCCTTGAAAATGAGTCAAGAATTATTCGCATTCCTGCTTCTAAAGTAAGAATGGTTGTCAGATACAAAAAAGCAGAAGCAAAACTTTATCAAGAATTAAGACGTCCTCCCTCACTTCAAGAAATTGCAGAGGAGCTGAAAATTGAGATAACAAAAGTTAATCTGCTGAAAGAAATTAAGAATGATGCCATTTCTTTAGATAGCCCGCTTTCGGGAGATGAAGAAAAAGATACTTTAATTTATTTTATAGAGGATGAAAAGGCGGATTCTCCTTTATTAAGAGCAGAAGAAGAAAACTTAAAGGAAAAACTAAAAGAAATTTTATCATCTTGTTTAAGTCCGAGAGAAAATAAGATTTTGGTCATGAGGTTTGGATTGGAGGATGGAATCTGCCATACTTTGCAAGAGGCAGGAAAAGTTTTTTCTATAACCAGGGAAAGAACTCGCCAGATTCAAAAAAAGGCATTAACAAAATTGAACCAGAATCAGCAACTAAGAGAATTATTAGAATAGGCGCTGTTATTTAATAAACAATAATAGTGCCTTCTTTTTTTCTGGATGTGGTTCTCTTTTACTGAATAATATAAACCAAAATAAATAGGTCGAGATTTTCCCCGACCTATTTTTATATTTCCGACAATAACTCCAATATTTTTCATACTACTTCTTCTCCTTTCCTACCTCCTTCTTGTTTTTTGTAAAATATAAAACAAGTCCACATACAACTATTACTATCAATAGCCAAGCAACAGCTTTCCATATCATTCCACTAAAAGTCATATCCTTTCACCTCCTTATGTTAATCTTGGAAATTTGAACATTCCTTTTTAAAGATCTGATAAAAAAATATTGGTGGCTGTACGAATTAAATCTTCTCAAACCTTCACTATTATTTTACCAAATTTAATATATAGATTCAAGAAAAGAAATCTAAAAAAGAGATGAGGGCAGGTGGGGCTTCACCCCGCCCGCCTAAAATCCACTTTCCACCGGAAAATTTTGTTGGAAAATATTTTACAAAAAGTTGACAAAATCTTAAAATTTACTGATAATAAATTTAGGTAAAGAAGTACATTAAAAATTTAAGAAAGGAGGCCTCTCAAATGGCAAAGAGATTCAGTCGTTGTCGAGAGAATTTTATCTGCGAGAATTGCGGAAAAAAGGTAATCGGAAATGGCTATACTAATCACTGCCCTTCCTGTTTATACGGCAAGCATGTTGATATTAACCCCGGTGATAGACAAAACAAATGTTTTGGATTGATGGAGCCAATAGGAGTAGAGGTAGAACAAGGCGAATATATTCTTACTCACCGATGCCTGAAATGCGGAACAATTAAACGAAATCGTTCTGCATCTAATGACTCCTTCGAAACTATTTTGGATTTGGTAAAAAAGAGTCAGAGGGGAAGGGAAAATATGAAGACCAAATTAACCATTCCCAGCATTCCTCACCTCGTTCATATTGAGACTACTTATGCTTGTAATAGCCGATGTATTTTCTGTTATAACCCTAAACGAGGTGAAGGTTTTAACAGAGAGAAAATTGACCGGATTGTTCAATCAATTTATGAATCCTGGATTCCCCACGTCTATTTAATCGGAGGCGAACCATCTCTGCTTGGTGTTAATCAACTTAACGCTTATATTAATCTTTTAGCAGAAAGATCCTCAGTGACTATTGTTACCAATGGATTGATTTGTCTAAAAGGATTGTCTAAACGGTTGGCTTGTATTGGCATTCCATTCCATGGAATAAAAGAGATTCATGAATGGCACACCGAAATCAAAGGCGGATTCAAAAAAACAGTAGCTAGTACAAGATATTATATCGAGAATGGCTTTGATGTTCGTTGTATCCCGGTGCTAACTGCTTGGAATTTTGATCAGATGTACGAGGTAATCCGTTTAGCCAAACAACTAGGGATGGAGAGTGTATTCGTTGATCGGTTTGAAGATGGAGGAATTGGTAGTAAGCGTTCTAAAGAAATAGCGCCGACAATTGAGCAATTCCGGATCGCTCTAAGCCAAATGATAGCTGGGCAGAGAGACTTCGGGATTCCTGTTGGTTTTGGCACTGCCATCCCTTTTTGTCTAGATGAAAGATTGATAACTGAGAATATGTTTGCTGATTGTGGAGTTGGTTTTACTTTCGCCGCCGTCAACCCTCGTGGTGATGTGAGACTTTGTAATCAGTCAGAGATTGTCTATGGAAATGTTTTAGAAAAACCTATTGAGCAGATATGGAAGAAGAAACAATTAGACGAGTTTCGTGATCTCCGCTGGGTAACTGAACCGTGTCGTTCCTGTCGAGTTTTAACTGAGTGCTTATGTGGTTGTAAGGTAGATTGTAGTTATTCAACTGGTTATTGCGTCGACTATGCGGTTCGGGGATTAAACAAACCTCTTTATCCTGTCTCGGGGATACCCAGACGGAATTTACCGAGTAAGTACCCAAAGTACTACCGTTACTTTAGCCTTGATCCCTATACCAAACTAAATGTTTTTCACCGTGAACCATATCTCGTTACTCGTTATCAAACCATCGAGATTGATAACGAAACAACCGAAGTTATGAGGGTGATAATTAATGGCGAAACGAATGAAAAAGCTTTGGTGACGCGATTTGCAGGCATTTTCGACGAAAAAGAGATTAGGTCGTTCGTCACTAAACTTGCGGCTATAAAGGCAATCAGAATCACTGACTAGAAAGGAGGTGGTTAATAATGTCAGGAGACCACAGAGAATGGCATTGGGAAATAACAACAAGGTGCAACTTAAACTGTCTGCATTGTTTGAATAACTGCGGTAAACCTAGAAGAAATGAACTTACTCTTAATGGTATAAAAAAAGCGATAAAGACAATGGCTGGTCTCGGCTGTAAGAACCTTATGATTACCGGCGGAGAACCTTTAGCTCTCAAAAACCTGCTAATAATTCTAAATGATTGCAGAGAAGAAGGAATAAATATTCAACTTTTAACTAATGGATTTACTGTTGATCACAGTTTGGTTCAGCAATTAGTTAAGGTTGTTGAAGCGGTAGGTGTAAGTCTTGACGGTTCAAAACCAGAAATCAATGACTTTATTCGGGGTAGACATAGTTTTGAAAGAGCTTGCCAAGCCATTAAGATATTTGTAGATTATCTACCAGTCTCAGTTTATTTTACTGTTTCAAAAATAAATGTTAATGACATGGAATGCGTAATAAAACTTGCGTGGTCATTAGGAACAAACAGAGTACATATTTCTGAAATTACTATGGCAGGACGTGCTTTAAATTACCAGAAATTACTTCAAATAACAGAACAACAAAAATCTTATCTCCAGCAATTTGCAAAGGACACTACCGGAGGAAATCTTAGTAAACCAGAGGATAGGTGCAGTGCGGATCTTTCAGTTCTCTATCTTACCTCTAATGGAATGGTTTATCCTTGTACTGAAGTTGCCTTACGGCGTCCCTTATCAGCGATAGGACATATAAACAACCCGGAATTTAGGGAAAAGCTACAAGAAAGTACGGGTAATTTTGTTAACAATCCGCGCTTGAGATGTTGCTATCAAATTTATACGGGCAACAATCTAGTCTTCTGCCTGAATAAAGGGATTCCTTGTCCACTTACTAAAAAAGCGAGGTGTAGAAATGATTAAAAAACTTAATGAACTTTATAAAGCACTCGGATCTTTATTTCTGGGGATTAGCGAAGTTTGCCAGCAATGTCAGGATGATGACTGTCAGGGCTTTATCTGGCTTATACCACAGGAAGCTGAGAGATTATATCAAGACGGAGTAGAAATATTAGAAATCAACAACAATATCTCATTTCTCCAGTCATTTACTGAGAAGGATAAGAAAATTAATATTGAACGATTTAAACCTCCTTGTCCATTTTGTAAAAAAAAGAGATGCACCATTTATAGCAAAAGGCCATTGGTATGCAGAATGTATCCTTTGGCATTTGCTACAGAAAATAGTATAGTGTATCTAATTCTACATCTTGATTGTCTCTTTTCGAAACAAAAAGCAGCCGATGTTCTTTTTCGAGATCGAGCCGTTACACTCTTCAAACGTCTACATCCAAGACTTCTTAAAAAGATTATGGAAACGTATCGATGTGTAGATAGTATTTCTAAATTCCCAGAAGGTCCCAACAAGTATCTACGACTTGTTGTTATAGACTAATTTCACACAAACAGAAAAGAAAGGGGGTGAAAGGCTATGTCAAAGTGCAAGGCTGTTCTCGACAGCAAGAAGGTGACTTCACTTAGCGTACGGAAGAAAATCCCGTCCGCCAAGAAGTCCAAAAGGGCCGCTGGCAAGAAAAAATAGGGCCCGTTCAAAGCTGAGGATCTAGATGAATAATTTCATCTAATCCTCAGTTATTTTTTTTAATCAGAGTGTTTCTTGTCTTTTTCAATAGATTAGGTTAATATTTATTAAACAGCTCTTTAAAATCTTTATACGAGGAGGATATATTAATGAAAGTGACCTTTGTTTATCCTAAAATTTTTTACTATTACGACCGTACACCATATCTACCATTGGGGATTGGATACTTAGCTGCTAGTATTCAAGATTTAGTGGATGATATAAATTGTATTGACGGGCAAATTCTTAGTAGCGAAAGCTATGAAAAAGCAATTACCGGGATAAATAGCGAAGTAGTTTGTATTTCGGCTACTCTACGGCAGATGAAGGAGGCTGGAAGAATTGCTAATTTAGTAAAAGCGAGTTCACCTTTATGTAAAATAATCGTCGGAGGTTATGGCCCTCATTCTTTGACATTGCCAGAATTATTTACAATGGGGAAATTCGACATTTTTGTCCGCGGAGAAGGCGAGTTAACCCTGAAACAGTTAATAACTTGTTTTAAGCGAGACGGCAATCTTGAGGAGATTCCAAATATTGTTTTTGTGGACGGTGGAAAATTAATACAAACCAAATCCAGCGTTTCACTTCCGGAATTGGATTTATTACCGTTTCCTGCCAGAGAATTATTCAATGTACCGCTTTATCTAAAAATATGGCAAGAGAATACCAATATGACATCTCTGCACATGATTACTTCCCGAGGATGCCCGTTCGGCTGTATCTTTTGTGACAAGTCAGTGATTGGTCGTACCTATCGATACCGAAACCCAAAACTAGTAGTCGATGAGATGCAACAACTTTGGGAACAATATCATCCCGACGATATATTTCTATTTGATGATTTGTTTACACTACAGCAAGAAAAGATTATGATGATTTGCCAAGAAATTAAACAAAGAACTCTACTCTTAAAATGGAGTGCTCAAGGTAAAGTAGGGATAGTTGACTTAGAGATGCTCTCTGCAATGAAAGAAGCAGGTTGCACTGAATTACTTTTTGGTGTTGAGTCGGGAAGCAATAGAATTCTATCCTTTCTTAAAAAGGGCTTTACTCGTGAAGAAGTAATCAGAACCTTTATTGCTTGCCACGAAGTAGGATTACGGGCTGGAGCTTATTTAATCGTCGGTGTTCCCGGAGAAAGAAAAGAGGATATTAACTTAACTATAGATTTAGTGCGAAAAATTAGGCCGAGTTTGTTAAATTTTTCTTTTCTCACACCATTTCCCAATACAGAGTTATATCGTGAAACATCGCAATGGATAGCACAAAAAGATTGGACCCAATGGGATGATTTTACGAAAACGGTCTATAATTATCCTTTCGAAGTTGATCCTACGGTCTCGCGGAAACGAATAATGGATGTTTATAAACAGCTGATTGAAGAAGGATTGGAGTATAGCACTTACCAACTCATTGAATGAGGTCATTAAGAAAAATTGATGACCTCATTTTTATTTTATATTTTTATATTAAATCACTTCAACCTAAAGAGGTGTCGAGAATTCTTATAAAAAATCTTATTTTTTTCTTCCTTTGTTATATCCAAAGAGTTTACTAAATTTATATGTTTTTTAACATTACACATCGGCCAATCGGTTCCAAAGAGTACGCTTTCGGCTCGACGTTTTATTGTCTTTATCAAAATTCCTTTTATTTTTTTGATACCTCCGCTTATCTTTACTACTTCTGGATCGGCTAATCCGGAAGTGTCAAAGTAAATATTATTGAAACCATTGGTTATTGAAAAACAATAATCTAATTTAGGCCAAAAATAATGAGCGATAATAATTTTTAATTTGGGATATTTTTTAGCAATTTTAATAATATGTTTAGGGTTATTATATCTGGCACATTTTCTATTGCCGACATTAATTCCGGTATGAATAATTAACGGAAAGTCATATTTTATACATAATTTATAAACAGGATGCCACCTTTTATCTGTCGGATAAATAGGATCATGGCCGGGGAAAATCTTAAAGCCCCTAATAATTTTTAGTTGAAATAACTTTTCAATTTCCAAGAGGTTTATTTTGTTAATTTGAGCAATTCTTATCGTTCCGATCATGTATAGATTTGATTTATTTTTTATTAAATCCATAACCACTTGAAGGTCTGCACATTGGGAATTCGATATGTTATCTGGAATTACAATAGAATAATCAATTTTGTTTTGTCTCATATTCAATAACAAATCATCCTTTATTTGAAAGAAGCTTTTTTTCTTTTTTAGATAGGATATATGAACGTGGCTATCTATTATCATAAATTAATTTTAGTAGAAACTCTTTATACTATATTCTACCAAAAAAACGCCCTTTTAGCGACTTTTTAAATAATCCCCTAAAAACTGCATAGAATAGCTTCCTAAAAACATAAACCAAAATAAATAGGTCGAGATTTTCCCCGACCTACAGTAATTTTAACAAGCTAATTTTTGGCTTATCTTTTCTTTCTATATAGACGTTTTGGCATTTGAACGCACTATTCGCTTCAATGGCGTATTTGATATTCTCGTCTTCTAATTTTTCGATGAATTTTATAAAAGAAGCATTGGTTGTACTACCCCATTTAAACGATTTGAGAAATATTATTTCTTCCAGTTCTTTAATCCCTACTTCGTATCTAAATATTCCGGTTTTATCCTCTCCAAAATTTTTCATACTACTTTTTCTCCTTTCTTAAAAATTATTAACTAAAAACTATATTGTACGCCACCTAAGAAAGATAAATAATAGAGCCGTCAGTAAAATAATCCAAAATAAACATTCCTCTGAAAATAACCATTTCAATAAATTTCTCATCATCCATACCTCCTTTTTAAAGATCTAATGAAAAAATATCCTAATAGAATATTATATAATAAAATATATTTTGCCAATTGTCAATATTTATTTCAGTATTTAAGTAATCTTAATTTATATTTTGAGTTTTTAAAGCCTAAAAATAAAAAAGCGGGTATTGGCAGAAACCTCACCGCTTTTTAGTTTTCAAAGGAGCTTGAAAGTTTTCATTATTAAGTATTCACAAATACGAGCAGGAATGAAAGCTTTCAACGAAACCAGAGTTGAGCTGGGTCCGATTTTATAACGTAATTTTGGTTTATCAGTGTTTATTATTCTCTCTATTAACTGAGCAATTTTTTTAGGAGACCCCCCCTTTATTTCTGATTCCTCAGCCGCACTTAGGGCTTTCTGAAAACTTTCCCAATAAACTGTTTTTTCCTGTGCCTCCTTTGTTTTTTGACGATTAAAAGTAAGAGGAGTGTTAAAATCTCCAGGTTCAAGAAGAACCACTTTTATGCCGAAAGGCTTTACTTCCATTCTTAGTGTTTCAGTAAATCCTTCGACGGCAAATTTACTTGCCGAGTAAAAAGCTTGGAAAGGAATACCTACCAGACCGGCCAAGGAGCTGATATTAATGATATAACCAGACCCTTGCTTTCTCATAATGGGAATAATCTGGAGGCAAGTCCGATCCATTCCCCAAAAATTCGTTTCAAACTGATGTCTTGCTTCTTTTAATGAAGTGTCTTCGATGCTTCCTGTAAGACCGAAGCCAGCGTTATTTATTAAAATATCTATTCTGCCGGCTTTTTGCATCACGAAAACGATCCCCTTTTTAACCGATTCATTGCAATTTACATCCATTTTGATAATTTCTTGCCACTTTTCAGTATCAAATGGTTCTAGTTTTTTAGGATGACGGCTGGTTCCAAAAACCCAATAACCCCTTTCAGTTAAATATTCAGCAGTAGCCCTCCCGAAACCGGAAGAAGCTCCGGTTATCAAAACTACCCTCCTGTTTTTCATTGTTCCTACCTCCTTTTAAAATTTAAAATTCTATTCTGATGCCTAATTTTTAAAAAGCTATTATCTATATTGTTTATAATATAAAGTATCAAAAATGTCAAATAAAAAACCGCCCTCATTGGTTCTACAATCTCGCTTGGCTTACCGTTAAAATCGCCGTAATTTAGCTCTCTGAGGCGTTTATCAACGATAACGGGATGAATTTGTGTGTTCCAAAGCTATTTTTACCGTATCTACCGCTTTTCCTCCACATTAAAAATAATAAGGACATTTTTTGAAAATGTCCTTATTTTATTTTTCTTTTACCTCTTTTACCTGAACGATCTCTAACCACCTTTTATCTTTAATTGCCTTTTTAGCAAACTTTCTCGCATCTCTTTCTTTAGGGTCTAAAAAATAAAAAATATCTATAAAAATTAAGAATGTAGGAAAAAAAATTAAGAGAACATAAATTGGAGCACTAAATTCTTTTGCCCAAAAAACAATTAGAGCAATTACATCTAGTGCACTTATTATCGCGAGAGGCAAAAAAAAGATTATGTACAACTTCCGGCAAAATTCTAATAATCCACTTTTGGATTCAGGTTGAGTAATGTGTCTTGCTTCATGAGATAAAACGTCAATGATTTTTCTCTGAACAGTTGAATTTTTATCTTTCGGATTAACAATCATGTCAAGATTTAAACAAATCCATCCTTCTTTTTTGTTTTCTTTCTTAAACGCTTCTCCATCATCGGAAAGTCTGCCTCCTAAAGATTTAATGCGACCGAACACAGATCTAATATTTGCCCCCGTCAAACCTCTCATTTTAAAAATGTTAATACTAATTTGTTTTGAACCTGTTTCAAAAACAAGATTCCCTTCCATATCAACCCATTCTTTCATCTTCATTCATCTCCCTTGATTGAACTATTTTTTAATTTTAAACGAACGAATTTATGAAAACTAGTTTCAGTTTTTGAGTATAAACTTTTTTAAAAAAATGTCAACCTTAAAACCGCCTTCTTGGCGATTTTTTATTTTCTCCCATCTTTAGCCACCAGTTGGCCACAAGCAGCCTCAATATCTTCGCCAAAACGATATCTCTGGGTAACCATCACACCCTCTTTTTCTAAGATTTCTTTAAATTTTTTAATTCTTAAAGAGGGCGAAGAAAATAGATTTTCTTCTTCCCCCTTCGCTGTTGCTCGGGAGGAGGAAGGTTTAAAAATTCCAGTTGGGTTATAAGAAATTAGATTAACAAAATAAAGAGGTTTTTTCATCAACCCGGCTAATGTTTGAGCGTGTTCTTCAGAATCATTTAAATTCTTTATCATTATATACTCAAACATTACCCGCCGCCGAGTCTTCTTAATGTAGTCGTCTACCGCATTTAAAATCTTCTTGATAGGATATTTTTTGTTAATCGGCATCAATTTTGAACGGAGTTCGTCATTTGGCGCATGAAGAGAAATAGCTAAATTTATCTGTAATTTTTCTTTGGCTAATTCTTCAATCCCTCCCTCAACAATTCCAACAGTAGAGATTGAAAAATGCCTTGCTCCTAAATTAAATCCATCTCTATCGTTCAAGATTTTTATTGCCCCTATTACATTCTGATAATTTAAAAATGGCTCTCCCATTCCCATAAAGACAATATTACTGACCGTCTCTTTAATTTTTTTCAAATAACGGGCGAAAAATAAAACTTGTTCAACAATTTCCCAAATCTCTAGGTTTCTTTCAAATCCTATCTTTCCTGTGGCACAAAAAGAACACTTCAGAGGACAACCAACCTGAGAAGAAACGCAAATGGTATTTCTTTTATCTTTATGACGCATCAAAACTGTTTCAATTTTCAGACCATCTTTTAGAGTAAGAAGAGCTTTTATTGTATTTTTGTCTTTAGAAAAAAATGTTTTTGCCGATATTTCAATCGGACATTTTTTATTTAATTCTTCTCTTAAACTTAAGGGTAGGGTCACCGCTTCCTGCCAGTTTTGAATTAAATCCCGGAAAAGGGATCTTTTAGCTTGCTCCGAACGATATCTTGGTTCTTTCTTAAATAATTTTTGAAATTGTATTAAATCCATAGTGAAAATTATACTAAAAAATCGTCCCGATGTAAGCGGGGCGATCCCTTTTATTTATTTCTTTTTCCTTCCACTCTTCGATGTTCCAATCTCGCCGCTACGCTTCTCACCCTGAATTTGGTTATCTGAGGAAAAAATATCTTCTTACTAAGAACTTTTTTTGTCGAATACTTTCTCGATTTTCTCATATTTGTTCTTTTTCCTCCTCAATATCTATTTCTTTTTTGATTTCCTCAAACTCATTTTCAACAGTTTTAAGTCGTTCTTTGCTGGCTTTAATAAGCTCTGCCGCTTCTTTTACCTTTTTTAATCCTTCTTCAACATCAATTTCTTCCTGGTTGTCAAACCATTCGGTAATTTCAAATAGACGTTTAAGACTATTATTTAAATTTTTTGTGTCTGGTTTTTCTTTTGCCATAATTTTTAATTCTTCGCTATATTTTTTTACTTATATTTTTTACTTACCGAGCCCCTTTTTTGGAGGAGGGGCGAAGGTGAAGAAGAGAATGAAATTCTCTTCGCCTCCGAATTAATTTTTCCATCAATTACTTGAATGTCTATATTGTCCCCTATTTTGGTATTTTTCACGGTTCTAATTATTCTGCCATGACATCTGGCAATACTGTAACCGAGCATTAATTGCCGCACCGGATTATTAAGATTAACTACTTTTTCAGCGTGTTCCAGCTGCTGATTAATTTTTGATAATAATGATTTAAATCCAGAAAGAGATTTATTAACCGAATTTCTTAAATTCATTTTAACATTTAATAAAGCATTTTTAAAGTTCCCAAAAGAAATCATTAATGAGCGCTCTGCGTTTCTATATTTTTCAAAAATTTCCTCAAAGTATCCCAAAATTCCCCTCTCATATCTCTCCAAACGCAGGAGGGCTTCTTCCCATGATTCATTAAGCAGGTTGGCAACGGCAGTAGGAGTGGATTCCGAAGCGTCGGCCGCCAAGGCAACCAACGGCTCGTCTTTGTCGTGTCCAATGCCCGCGATTACCGGAACCGGAAATTTTGCCACCTCCCTGACCAGCAATTCATTATTGAATACTTCCAAAGATTCAGCCGATCCTCCCCCGCGGATTATGGCTAAAACATCTATATCCTGATTTCTGAATGTCTTTATTGAGCGCAAAAGTTCGGTAACTGCTTCCTGCCCCTCAACGCGTGAATCAATCATTTTTATCTGAAATCCGTATTTTCCCAAATTGCTTAAAAAATCCCCCAGAGCCGCACCCTGTTTTGAGGTAATCAGACCCACCTTGCGGCAATATTTTGGAATCAGTTTTTTTCTTTCCTCGGCAAAAAGCCCTTCTTCTGTCAGTTTCTTTTTCAATCTCTCGTATTCTTTTTTTAAAGCTCCCTCCCCGGCCAACTCAACCGTTTCGACTATAAAAGAAAATCCATAAGTTTTATGTATATTGGGGTGGCCAAAAACAATAATCTCCATTCCCTCCTTCAACTTGATTCCATATATCGCATATCTATGTTTCCAGATTGCACAATTTATTACGCTTCCATCTTTTTTATCTTTTAACACAAAATAAACATGGCCAGACGAATTGATCTTTGCCTCGCTTACTTCTCCAATCATTTTAACTTGGGACTTATTAAGTCCTATATTCAGAAGCGTTATAAACTCCGAAACGGAGAAAATTTTCTCAGATTTTTGTTGATATTCTTCTTCCATAAATATATATTATTTATATATCGCGATAATCTGTCTGATGACTAATCCATTAGGTTTTATATATTTACCCCTGAAATCAAACCAAACTGTCATAAAGTCTTCCCTGTTTAATTTTCTTATCTTCCCTATTTCAGGATCTTGAAGATAAATAAATTTATTATCAAGTCCTGCCACAACAGAAGAATGGCCGTCCGGAATATCAGAATCAGTACAATCATTTCTGCCCCTTGTAAACCAATCAACAATAACCGGAACTCTTTTGTCCAGCCATTTTTGGATATCTGAATAATTGCTATTATTTTTTATTTTTACCTTAAAACCCAACGCTTCCGCTGCTTTTTTGATCCCTTTATCGTCTACTCCCAAATCCTTATTCCAGCCAGTCATTTTAGCTAATTCTTTTTCTGTTTTCTTGATTCCGTAATAATCTAATACTATTTTTAGCGATGCCGGACCGCAGTAACTACTATTTAATGTCTCCTGGAATGGTTTTACTTTTAAAATTTTCTTAATAGTTTTTTTCATATTTTGCTTTAAAGAATCAGAGTTGACACCATTTTTCCTTTGGTCTTAGTTTCTTTTATTATAGCTAAAAATAACTCAAATTAAAAACCCGATTGACATTTAGCATATTTAATTGTATATTTATCAATCAACAATTAATTCTTTCAGGAGGTGAAAATAATGAGTTCTTTAAAAATCACTTTCCGGAAAACCAAACAAGCCATTGACCTTGTTCTTAATGATGCATTTTACCGAATTGTCACTTATTTACTTTTTCTTATTTCCCGTCTTCTTTTCCGGGTCCGCATCTACGGTCGAGAAAAACCTTTGAACTGGCGGAAACAACACCACCTTCCTTTTGTGGTGGTAGCCAGGCACAAAAGTTACTGGGATATACCTTTCCTACCGGTTGCATTTGGGCCTTCACTGAAAAACAGATTAAAATATGTTGCCAAAAATGAGTTAAAAGTATTTTTTCAACTTATCCCTCTCTCAAACAACTTCATAATTTATATTGACCGGGATAATCCGAAAAAAAGCACTATCGAAGAGATTATTAAAACTCTTAAAGATGGGAACAATGTTGCCATCTTTCCGGAAGGTACAACCGTCCCGGAAAATAAAAAATTCTTCGGAGGAATTATCTTAGTTGTCAAGAAAGTCGAGCAAATGACCGGCCAGGAAATTCCTATATTTGCTCTAAACGTTAAAACAAAAGGTCCATACGGGAAGCCCAAAGGAAAATGGTATTATTATTTATCAAGAATGGTAGAAGCTGACCTAAGAATTGGAGGTCCTATCTTTTACCGGGATTTAGAAAAAGTAGTCAAAAATAAGGAATTAACTAAGGCTCAGAAAAGAGCAGTAATGGTTGAAGAACTTTTAAGGAAGGTTGACCAAATTTAAATCCTCTTATTTCTTTTGTAGAGATAAGAGGATTTTTAGTAAAGAAAATAGGTGTCAGCTCTATTTTCTTTTTCTGTTTTCGGATTCTCTTAACTTAAACGTTTCTCTTGTCAAAATAAGAAAACTTGACACATCTTACTTTAAATATTATAATAACATTTCAATCTAGTAGTTCTTTATAAAATTTTTATTTTAAAGGGAGGTTGAAAATGAAGGATAAAGTAAAAGAGGCTTTGAAACTAATCAGGGAGAAGAACGGTTTTAATCTTTTACGTAATTGTGCGACCATTTGGGAAGGGTATATTAAATTAACGCAGATTTTACCGGAAATCTTGCTCTGGGATCCTGTGTCGGCAAGACAACTTGTTTTTTCCCTTCAAAGGAAGCACAAAATTAATTTTGGAGTTTGCAGTTTTTATGAAATAAATGATGATGGGAGGCAATATTGCACTATAAATGGGAAGATTGAGTGTCTTTGCCGAATACCTGAACTTTTTTGTATCCTTCGGGATACGAAAAGAAAAAATAAAAAGAGAAAAATCAAAGCATTCTGAATTTAATAGTTAAGTTTATGCCCGCTTGATTTTAAAGTTCAAGCGGGTTTTTATTTTTTCTTTTTAATTAACATATTTTTTTCCGGAAATCTCTCAATGGCATAGCGAAACGTAGTTCTAGCCATTTTTTTAGAATATTTATCAAGAAAATCTTTTTCTGTTTTAATATCTCTCTTGCCAACCTCTCTTAACATCCAACCAACCGCTTTATGGATTAAATCATGTTCATCATTTAAAAGAATTTTAGAAATTTTAAAAGTTTCTTCAAACTTATTGTTTTTAATAAAGTTAAAAGTTGCTATAATGGCTATTCTTCTTTCCCAAACGCTTTTTGATTTAGCTAATTTGTAAAGAATTTCTTTCGGTTTATCAAAAAGATAATCCCCTACTATTTTTTCAGCCGACAAATCCACCAAATCCCAATTATTTATGTATTTTGTGTTTTTCAAATATGTTTTATAAATTATTTCTTGTTCGTTTCCGGGGCGAAGAAAGTAAACTTTCTTCTTCCCCCACCGAGCTTTCGAAGGAAGCGAAGGTAAGAAAGAGGATGAAATCCTTTTTCGACTTCGCTGTTGCTCGGGAGCTTGAAATTTATCAACCATAATTAAAAGAGCAGCTAATCTTTCTTCATGGATTTTGGAATGCAATAATTTTACCGCATCTGCCACTTTAAGAGTGCTGTATTTCTTGGCTACTTTCCTTGTTTCCGGAACCACCACGCCTAAAAAAACATCACCATAGCCGTATTCTCCGGGACCTGTTTTAAAGAATCTTTGCAGGATCTTCGCCTTTTTGGGACTGGCTTTGGCTTTTAATTCTTTTTTTAAACCCGAGAGAGTCAACATATTATTTTACATTAACAAAAAACCGCCTTCTTGGCGATTTTTTATAAAGTTTATCTTTTTTTCTTTTTAGTCATTTTTCTCTTTTATGTCTCTTTTTTATAATTTCTCTTTGCCTCTTAGGATATGATGCGTCTTTACTTTTTTTGATTTAAAGAAATTCTTTGTAAATTCTGCTACTACCGAAGGTTCATAATATTTGCAACTAAATATGTCTATGTAGGCATTATTGCTCTTATTGGTAAAGTGTCCTGAAATCAAGGAAGTCTCAATGAGTTGGACCATAGAGTATCCGGCAACTTTCTCGTCTTCACCAAAATCAACAACTTGAGTGTCCCCAAATCGTTTCATTTCAATTAATTCACAAAGTTCTTTAACGTACCTTTTTATTGCTTCTGCATCTCTTATGATTTGTGGATTACAATTGTAAAGGTCTACGCTGGTTGACAAACCCCAGGCTTTACTATCGTAAAATTCTTTCTTTAAATTTTTCATAGTCTTTTATTTTATTTTTAATTTTTATTTATTTTTGCCGACCTTTTTTATGAAAAAAGTTCTCTTAATAACGCATTAATATAATCCATAGTATAACCATTTAAAATTACGATGTCAAAATTACGTTTATAATGTTCTAAATTCTCCTCTATATTTTCATTCAGGAATCCTATTTTAATCAGATTATTGTAATCGAAACCCTTAATCATTCCGATATCATCTAAACTATCTCCTAATAATAAAATATTTTTTCTATTTTTTATTACATTAAAAACCGGGAGATTTTGGATTACAGTTTTGTCTTTATTCAGCATATGGATAATCGGTTGCCTAATGGCAATTGCATTATCATTCTCGTCCCACTCGTATGAATTAGAAATAATATGAACGTTATTATATAACTTTCCTTCTTTTTCCAGATACATTGAAATGGTGTCGCCACCCAAACCGCTTGAAGAAATAATAACCAAAGGAATGTTATGGGTTTTTAAAAAAACAATAAAATCTCCAAATCCATCTCTCAACTTAACTTTTTGAGATTCGACAACTCTTTTTAAATCCCTTTTATTTAATCCCGATTTAATTAACAAATCGAAATGGGTTGCCCACCATTCATACATCGCCTTCTTTTTTTCTTCAAAAGGAATTTTTGGATCGATTTCAATTGGATGATATTTAGCGTAAAGCCTGTTTGCCTTTGGGGCATAATCGGGCGTTAAATAGTTTCCGTCACGCAAAACCGAAATAAGAGAAGGGATACTTTTCCCATCAACAAAAGCTGTTGTCAAAGTCCTGTCAAAATCAGTTACAATATGGAGTTTATTTACCCCAGCCTCAGAAATTAATTTTTTCGATTCTTCTAACTTTTCTGGATTTGATATAACAATGTTTTCTAACATAAATAAAATAACTTTACATTTTATCAGTCCTGATAAGTTTTCGTGATTTATACTAAGCCGCCCGTAATTAAAATTATTCTCAAGTAGAATATATCATTTCTTCATCAAAAATCTACTCCCCCAAAAGTATATCGAAAGAAACCTTCCTTATCCTTTTTAGGGAAGAAAAAATCCGTACGAAATTATAAATTAAAAGTCAATATGGAACTCCGGGAACTGGACACTGTCAGAGCCTAGTCTCATGTATAATTAACTATTTTGTGCAAGGAATTTGGTTTGTAAAATTAATTTTATATCTAAAAATAAATTATTCGTAACCGTATTTTTTAATAAACCATTTCTTAACGAACTGAACAAGCAATAAATAAGTAATAACCATAATAAATAATATTAAAAAATATAAGGGAGGTGGCGCCACAAATCCAAATGGTTTTGCCAAAGGAGAAAACGGAATAATTATACCTATTGCCACTATAAGAAACGAGGTTAGCATTAATGATCTGCTTGGTCTGCTTTCGATGAAGGGAATTTTTCCCGTACGGATTATGTGAATAACAAGAGTTTGAGTACACAAGGATTCTATAAACCATCCCGTGTGAAACAACTCCGGGAAAGCAGAAGCATTGAAAACAAACAACATAACTCCATAAGTAATAAAATCATAAAGCGAACTAATCGGTCCGATAATAAACATAAATCTTTTAATGTAACCTACGTTCCATGGCCGTGCTTTGTTTATATATTCTTTGTCTACCTCGTCTGTGGGTATTGCCACCTGAGACATATCGTAAAGAAAATTATTTAAAAGAATTTGTATCGGCAACATCGGTAAAAAAGGCAAAAACATACTGCCTCCGGTCATGCTTAACATATTGCCTAAGTTTGAACTTGAACCCATCTTTACGTATTTAAGAATATTACCAAAAATCTTTCTCCCCTCTATAACGCCTTCTCGAAGCACCGTTAAGCTTTTCCGAAGAAGAATTATGTCGGCTGATTCTTTGGCAATATCAACGGCATTATTTACTGATATTCCCACGTCAGCAGCTTTCAGCGCCGGAGCATCATTCATGCCATCTCCTAAATAACCCACTATGTGTTTATTTTCTCGCAGGGCGCTTACTATTCTTGCTTTTTGCAACGGCGAAAGACGAGCAAAAATAGTGGTATTTTTAACTAACTCCTGAATTTCTTTATCGCTTAATCTTTCTATTTGGTCTCCCGTCGCCAAACCTTTAATCTCAAGCCCGACATCATTACATATTTTTTTTGTAACTAAATCGTTGTCTCCGGTTAAAATTTTAAATTCTATTCCTATTTTTTTTAATTCAATAATTGTTGGTTTAGCGCTGGGCTTTGGCGGGTCAAAAAATGCCACATATCCCTTAAGTATTAAACTTGACTCGTCTTCTTTTGAAAATATTTCTTTTTTGTTATTTACTTTTTTATAAGCTATTGCTAGAACTCTAAAACCTTCCGAACTTAAGCTGTCGTATTGTTTTTTTAAATTTAAAAAAACAATATCGTTTGTTCTAAATATTCCGCCGTCCAACTCATATCGAGAACATCTTTTAAATATTTCCTCCGGAGCGCCTTTTGAAATAATCGTACGTTCGCTATCTGTTTCTACAACTACGGACATAATTCTTCTTAAAAAATCAAAAGGTACTTCGTCTATTTTTTTAAATTGTTTTAATAATATTTTTTCGTGCTTCAAAATCGTTTGGTCTAAAAGATCTTTTAACCCTGTTTGATAAAAACTATTAATATAAGCATACCTCAAGACGTCTTCGCTTTCTTTGCCTGCAACATCGCAATGCTTCTCCAAAATTATTTTATTCATAGTAAGGGTGCCGGTTTTATCCGTACAGAGTATATCCATTGCGCCGAAATTTTGTATGGAACCTAAACGTCTAACAATAACTTCTTTTTTTGACATCGTAATGGCACCCTTGGAAAGGTTTATGGTGACTATCATGGGTAACATTTCGGGCATAAGACCAACAGCAACTCCAATGGAAAAAAGCAATGACTCCATAAAATCGCCCCGACGCAAAGCATTGATGGCAAAAATAAAAATAACCATAAATAGCGCTGAACGAATCATCAACAAGGTGAAGTTACGTATTCCCTTTTCAAAACCCGTTTCTACCTCGATTCCCGCAACTTTTTGAGAAAGTTCACCAAACTGCGTAGAAGTGCCCGTTTTTAAAACTACTCCCAATGCTCCTCCACTCACCACGCTTGATCCCATAAAAGCAATGTTGTTTAACTCAGACATTGAATCGTTTTTCGATGTTATGGGAGTTGAAACTTTTTCTACGGGGAATGATTCCCCGGTCAAAGAAGCTTGATTAATAAACAAATCTTTGCAAGAAATAATTCTTAAATCAGCAGGAATCATATCGCCGGCAAATAACTCAACTATGTCTCCGGGAACTAGTTCCTGAATTTTAACTTCTTTTGGTTTACTATTTCGATAAACAGTAGCGGTCGTTCGCACCATTTCAATAAGATTTTCTATTTCTTTTCCCGCTCGATGTTCTTGAGTAAAAGAAAGTAAAACGCTTATTATAGCCATTAAAAAAATTAAAATTGCACTAATTATCTCTCCTAAAAACATTGAAATAATTGCAATAACCAAAAGAGCAACAACAAGAGGATTGGTAAATCTCGAAAGGATTTGAAAAAAAATATTATTCTTCTTTTTCTTGGTAGGCTCATTTAACCCATATTGTTTAAGTCTTTTTAGAGCTTCTTTTTCTGAAAGGCCTTTCTCAGAAGTTTTTAACTCCTTTAAAACCGACTTAACATTTTTTATTGTGTAATCTGAAAATTTCATAAAAATCTTTTTTATTCTACCAAAAAAACGCCTTCTTGGCGATTCTGGATGGCTCGGTCACCTGACTTAGCATGTGCTAGCTACACACTATTGTTTTCTCCGGGAAGTTTTATCATCCACTTTTCAGTCAAGTAGAAAACAACATAAGCGACTGCAACACCAACAATCATTCCGCCCAGAATATCAGATGGGTAATGCACTCCTGCAACAATGCGGCTTATATTCATAATGACTGCGGCTATGAAAAATCCTACGCCCCATTTCTTGTTGCAAAGATAAATAGCGATTGCCATTGCGAAGAAAAAAGCTGAATGACCAGACGGAAATGACCACTCATTTTCGGAGAGGAGCTGGTGCACCTGATGGGTAATAAAAGGGCGAGGACGATTATAAAAGAAACGGATAATTTCGGTTATTCCGAGACGGGCAACCATAATTGAGATAGTGGTTGTCCAAAATATGTAGAGTTTTTCCTTTTTTGAATATGCCGAAAAATACAAAAGCAGAAGAAAGATGACAACGAGAAAATACTGCAAATATGAAGCGAGAAAAACTGTGAGAGCATCAAAAAGCTGGGATTTGCCAGCGAAGTTATTGAGAAAATAGAGCAATTTTACATCTAATGTCATGTTTTGCTGGTAATTCTTAAGGCTTAATTAAGTAATTCAATTTCTGCCAGCAATTCTATAAACCCAAATTACTGCCACTTATGGTACTTAAAAATTTAGGAATGAGAAGTAATATTCCAATAAGCGGGAAGATAATCACAGCTATAGTTACAATAAGCGTCCAAAGAAAATACTTTCTCATCTTTTCAACAGAACGATAAATTTCTTCGAGTTTTTTATCCTGTTCTTCAATTTTTTTAAAAATTTCTTCTTCCATGTTTCCATTTTACCAAAAAACCGCATTCTTGGCAATTTTTTGAACTTCATTTGCCGGCAACCTCTTACGAGAAAATTCCAAAATATAATCCACACTCGTATTTTTTATCTGCTTCCTCCCATTTTTCCCCTCCGGTACTTCCTGCTGGAATAAACTAACCGGGGTTTTGCAAATTGCATAGTCGGAAATTCAGGAAGCGTAGATACGTTCAATTTTTTTCTGATTAACCATTCGATTGCGCGAATTTCTCCCTGTTCAGACGGCGTCACAAAAGAAATCGCATGGCCTTTCATGCCGGCACGGGCAGTTCTGCCTATTCGGTGGACATAGTCTTCCGCTTGCGAGGGCAAATCATAATTTATAACCAATTCTATTCCGATTACGTCAATCCCCCGCGCCACAATATCGGTTGCCACGAGCACGCGATATTCCCCGGTCTTAAAACCATTCAAAGCGCTTTTTCTCTGCGGAAAGGTGAGGTTTGAATGTATTTCTGCCGCCGAATAACCCATTTGCTTGATTGCCCGCGCGATACGATGGGCTCCGTATTTCGTTCTTGTAAATATAAGCGTAGGTCCCGAATACTGGGCCAAAACCTTTTTGAGCAAACTCACTTTTTCTTCTCTGGCGACAATAAAAATATCCTGAGAAACGCTGTCGACTGTCGTACCGGTAGGAGCTATTTCGACGCGGATCGGAAACTTCATATTCGCCGACGCAATGCTCATTATTTCCGGAGAAATCGTAGCTGAAAAAAGCATTGTTTGGCGTTCTCTTGGAACCGATCTTAAAATTTCTGTTATTTGCGGCAAAAATCCCATGTCCAGCATGCGGTCAGCTTCGTCAAGAATTAAAATATTTACATTTTTAAGATTAACTATTTTTTGATGCAAATGGTCAATCAGGCGCCCGGGTGTTGCTATAATAATGTTCGGGTTTCTCCGAATAGATCCTATTTGAGGCCCGATGGGAACCCCGCCGATCAAGACTGCGGTTCTAAGGCCGAGAGAATTGCCGACTTTACGAAGTTCCGCATCGATTTGCAGCGCCAGCTCTCGGGTCGGCAAAAGCACCAATCCCAAACCCTTAGTGCTTGCCAAACGCTGAATCATCGGAATACCGAAGGCAAGAGTTTTACCCGTACCTGTTTGGGCGATACCAACTATATCCTTTCCTTGAATGGCAATGGGTATTGATTGATGTTGAATGGGAGTTGGCGTCACATAACGAATCTTTTTCAAAATCTCAAGAATCCCCGGCGCGATTCCGAGACCATAAAAATTTAAATTCTGCTGTTGTTTTGCATTGCTCATACAATTTTGATGATTTATATCCTATATTCTACCAAAAAATCGCTCCATTGGCGACTCGTTTACAGTATATCTGCCTTGGTAAAATTATATTTTTTCATTGGATTATAAATATTTCTTTTTCTCGGTGAATTATCAGTTATGTTTAATTTCTAAAATTTTCTCTTTTGATTTAAAACCAGAAATAATATTTATTCTTGATGGAGAAATATCAAAATAATCAGCCAAGACTCTAATTATTGCTTTATTTGCTTTTCCTTTTATTGGAGGTTCTTTCACACAAATCTCAAAATATGTCTCATTAATCTTCTTCACTTTTTCTTCTTTTGCATTTGGCTTTACTCTGACAGAAATTTTCATTTTTTATTTTTTAACTCGTTTTCGATTTTATATTTTAAATTTATCTTATTTCCGGGAAGTCGGATTTTGTCGGAATATTATTGTAGCTTATCACCTATTTCTAACTCTAATTCCTTAACTTTTCCCGCATTAACTTCTAAAACATATTGAGCTGGAATTAGATTGCTATAAACTGGACAAGGATCACTTTTACACGGCAAAGCATTTTCTTTCATAAAAACAACTTCCAGATTTTTATCAAGCCAAATAATATCCAAAAGAATAAGAGTATTTTTCATCCATATGCTATGGATTCCTTCTTGATTAAATTCAAAAAGCATTCCTTTGTTTTCCGGCAAATACTCCCTGAACATAAGTCCCTGTTTTTTCTCTTCTGAAGTTTGTGCCACTTCTATTTCAAAACAAAAGCTTTTAAAGCAAATCTCGGAAAAACTTGATAAATCCAAGTAATTATTTTTTTCGCCTACAATTTCTTCCCTGTTTCCTATTTGATTATAATAAAGTGCTATCAAAAAAAATAATATAAGCAAAAAACAAAAAATAAAAACAACTACTATTCTTTTTTTAAACATTGATTTAAAATTTTATTGCAATTATTTATCTGATACCGCCAAAACTACCCTGTCTTTCACTATTTGCCTCCTAAAAGAACTAAATTATCCTGCGACGCAGGATAATTAAAAAATAACATTTTATTTTTAAGAAATTAATCCTTTCGCACTGGCTCCGGCACCAGCGTTTTTTTATACAAATCAGGGTCAATTGTTCTTTGAAAACAAGTTCTGCCAACTTCATGAGCCCAGTTTTGCTGGTAAAAGTCACCGTAAAAAATCGGACGAGCAGGAACTGAGCCAAAATCTTTGCTTAAAGTTTTAAACACAGCGCAAAATTCAAAAGAAAGATTATTAATCACATTGTATTCATAGGAAGCCGCGGTTTCAGGATCTTTGGGAACAATAAATCCTGAAATACTGTCTTCCAGTTGACTAAGGTCTTGGGGCAGTTTTTCTTTTTGTAACCAATAGTTAATAAGTTGGTCTTGCATCATTTGCAGGTCAGTCACTCTTTGCTCGTCAAACCTCCTGGCGCGCTGTTCTTTGGGCGTGCCGATAATAAAAAAACCTAAAACAATGCTTGTCAAAACCAAAAAAGAAACAGCCCAGGAGAGCCTTTTGGGTATTTGGGAAGTTTCCCTGTCTTTTCTTTTCAAATCCCAAATATAATAGCCAAAGACGGCTGCTGCCACAAAAAGTACAACAATAATTTTCAAAAGAAACCGCACGGTTAATTCTCCACTAAAGAAGTTATAAACAAAAATAATTAAATCAATGATAACGGTGACAGCCGATATAAAAAGGGTAAAATAAAGCAGCCACTTTCTCAATTTGAGCTCTCGCTTTTCGTGATTCTTTTTAAAGTCTTTGCCCAGTATCCAGGAAGTTAGTATGTACACCGGAACCGCTATCACCAGTATTGATGTGCACAACCTGATCGCATTGGTTATGCCCGTGTAATAAAAATTAAGCGGGTCGGGAAAAAGAACGTTTATATACTGGATAAAAACAGTAATAAAACTGATAACGCTAACGTAAAAAGTGAAAATATTCAAAAGATACAAAAAAACATCCCTCGGCATGCTTCCCGTATTATGAGCTTGAGTGTTTTCCATAGTTTTATTATACCATTTTATATTCAAGTCTTGAATAGTCTTGTCAATTCTATTTTTGCCTGCCCCGTAGTGAGCTTCGCTCTACTACCGGGGTTAAAAATAGAGTTGACACTATGTATCATTAACTGAACAAAGAGAGGTGTAACAAGCTATTACACCTCTTTGCTTTTTTAGAAACGTGTTGTTATCACTTTTGCGAGCGCGTTTTCATCCAACCCTGAGGGCAATGTCGAACCTCCTGACATAGATGGCGGGCTATATCCGTTTGGTACAAGGAAAGCTACAATTCCTGTTGCTTTCTCGTCAATTCCACCGGTTGTAATGTCACATATCCAACTTCCATCTAACTTTATAACCGTCAGTGGGGTGCTCCAATAAGGTTTGGTCCACCACCCAAGGTTTACCTTGATATACACCGCTACTTTATAGTCAGTTGGTTTCACATGCCAAACCTGACCTTTAAGATTTACAAAACTACCATAGGGGGGTACATAGGTGAATTCAATAGTAGGATCGCCTGGCCCGCCAACAATTTCATCAAGTGGAGCCTCTATGTTTGGTACTACTGATTCGCAACCTATCAGAAAAACCAAAATTACTCCTAAGATTACGATCAATTCTATTGATTTCTTTATCATTTTTTATCACCTCTTTCCTTATTTTATTTTTAAAGATGTTTATATTATATATATCTATTTTAAATTTGTCAACCAAAAAACCGCCTTCCTGGCGATTTTTTGAACTTCATTTCTTAGAATTTAATTTTTTCCGCAAACCTGCCTAATAATGGAATCTCTTTCTTTTTCTTGTTTAGAACATTAACGATTCCGATAATGCTCAAAACAAGCCAAACAAGGCCAAAGATATTGACTAAAAACCAGAGAAAAGGAAAAATGCTAAAAACCATCCAAGTTGCCGCTTCAGCGACGAACAAGATAAATCCTTGTTTGGCGTGGAAATTGACAAATTCATCTTTCTTCTTCATTAAGATGGGGATTAAGCAGAGAACGCTGATATAGCTTAGAATAGCCATTATATTAGACTGTTCTTTTTTTGATGTTTCTTCCATAATTTTAATTTTATTGTTAATTATATAGACGACCTTTTATAGAAAATTATCTTGTAACCGTCAGAGTCTTTGATAGCGAATTCCCGATTTTTATGATACTAGAAAACCGCCAAGAAAGCGATTTTTTGCGGACTTCTGCTATCTTTTCTTTGATTTATTTTCATTCCTGTTTCTCTTTTTCAATCTTCTATCAAGTCTTTTTTTGTTCGCCCATCCCATACCCATTTTTTTATTATCTTTTATTTTTTATTACGGTTGTGACCTTTTATTTAATTTGCTGTGTGTCTCGGTCCAGAACCAAGGTTTTAAGAGTAATTTTGGCCTTTTTTAGAGCTGTCTCATAACGCGTCTCGGTCGGGGCTTATTTCACTATTTTAACACAAAATGAGACAAATGAGACACGAAAGGAGGGTCTTCCAAATGGAACCCGTCTTTTCTATTCTTTCTTTTTCCAGCCTTTAGCTCCGAAGAACCCGAAAAAGCCAAAGAAACCATATAATCCAAGACTGCCAATCAATCCGCATAACCCAAATAGTCCTAAAAACCCCAGTTTCCATAAGTCCTTTGGTTCGCCCTTTTTAATATAGCTAATTAGGTTGTAAATGACTGAAATGGCAAATCCTAAGGCGAAAACAAGAGCCAGAATGAAAAATACTGGTTCCTCAATCTCAAAAAAAGCTGAAATAGCGTTATGTAGAATAACAGAAAGTATAGTCAATCCAAACAGCAAATAAGTTATTTTTGTTTGCTTTTCCATAGATTTGAAAATATCCAACCAACCACAGCAAGGGCAAGAGCAACAGCAACTGCTACCAAAATAATCTCTAATAAACTGGCTCCACCTCTTCTCATAGAAACTCCTAAAGCACCGGCTATTGCCCCAATAAATGCTGGAAAGATAATTCCCTTTATCGTCGACCTTTTGTTTAATTTATTATTCATAATCCTGCATTAAATTTTATTCGATTTAAATTTAAAAAATATTTTTGACTTATGGATAATTTTATTTTAAAATTGGTAATTTAAAGTGCGAAGTAGTTCCTTGATTTTCTTCGGATTCAAACCAAATTTTTCCTTCATGTTTTTCAACAATATTTTTAACGACAAAAAGATTCAAACCAAGACCTTCCGTATGTATCTTCATTGCTCTCTCGCTTCTGAAAAATTTAGTGAATACTAATTTTTGCTCTAAAGGAGATATGCCTATCCCCGTATCTTTAATAGAAACTACAAGAAATTTATCTTTTTCTCTAATCCCAATTAATACTTTACCTCCTTTTGGGGTATATCTTAAAGCGTTATCTAAAAGATTATAGACAACTATACTTATTTTGTCTTTATCTACTTTTACCTCGGGCAAAGTTTCTGGTGGTTCTTGATATTTTAAAGAAACTCCTTGTTTTTTCGCAAATTCGCTCATATTCTGGACAACTTCAGCCACTATATCCTCTAAAGATTCAAATATAAATTTATATTTGAAAAGTCCTTTTTCAAGATCAGATACATTAAGTAAGCTATCTACCTCAAAAATTATCCTATCGTTTGCCTGATAACAATTTTCTAAAAGTTCCCTTTGATCAGAAGATAACTTCTCTTTCTCAGTCATTAATGAACCGATCCCCCATTTTACTTCTGAAAGAGGCGTCCTTAATTTATGGGCGGCAATAGTAATAAATTCCGATTTAACTTTATCAATCTCCTTTTCTCGCGTGACATCATGAAGAATAAAAATATATCCTGTCCATTTTCTCTTTTTATTAAAAATAGGGATTGGCGTTACTCGGAGCACTAATCTTCTCGGCTTTTCAATAATTATATCTTTCCATTCTCGCTTTCCTTTCTCGGCCATTACAGAAATTATTCTGATAAGGCTTTCAAAATATGGAGTTTTCAGTTTTTCAGAGAAGATTTTACCAACTATTTTCTTTTTCTGGACACCCAACATCTCCTCGGCTTTTGGATTCAGTTCTCTTACTACCCTTGATCTATCGATTATAATCAACCCATCAAATAAATAATCAATGGCTGTTTTTTGAAGCTCGATTTTTTTCTTACTTCTGATGGTTAAGATTTCTATCAAAAAAATACAAATTATAACCAGTGCTGAAAAGAAAATATAGAGATTTTGGAAAATGAGAATATTCATATTACTCTTTCTAATTCAAAGTTCTTCTCAATGGCTTTCTCTGTCTTAACAACCAAGAGATCACTTTGAAAAATCTGATATCCTTCTTTCAAAATTATAAGGTAGTAAGTGCCGGGCGAAAGTAAAAATCTGTACCTTCCATTTTGATCGGTTATTCTCTCTTGGACCAATTGGCCATATTCAGCATTAAAAAGTCTAACTACCGCTGAGCTTAAAGATAATTTTGTTCTGGAATCTTTTATCACGCCATACTGTTTTCTCAAATTTAAGGAAGTAATGATATTCACTCCGAGTAGAAAAAGATACATAACAAAAATTACCTTGTTATAAGTGACAGGAGTAACAAATAAAGCAAAACCAGAAAAAGAAAATCCAGAAACAAAAATATAGGGATTAACCTTTCTTAACAATGATTCAACTTTATTAAATAGCTTAAAGAATACTAAGCGTTTGGCGGGAACGAGAAATGTATCAGGGTCAAGAGGGATGAAAACATTGATTAATCCTTCTCCTTTTTCTCCCTTCTCTTCTCCTTTAATATCAATAACCTCTCCCTTGTAAGGAGTTATTTGTTGTCCATCAAAAATAAATTCTTTTTTGGCAGTTGAAAGAATATAACCTGGCTTTTGAGCTTTAATATAATATTGTCCAGGACCAACCAAAAAACCAAATCTTCCCTGTATATCAGTAATCTGCGTTTCTATCAATTTGTTAGTTTGTTTCTCATAAATTCTAACTATCACTCCTCTCAATGGTTTTTGATTAAAAGTACTAAATACTACCCCCCAAGGCTTACGTTTCTTTCGAAAAAGTCCTGTTAATAAACCAAAAAGTTGGGCTAAAATAAATCGGAAATTAGGGAGTAAAAGAGGGATGCTGGTTAAAACAAAATTTGTAGTATTTAAGATAAGGGCTATTGGGACTAAAACAGGGGTAATAATCTGATAATTCACTTTAATTATTGCTTCATTTTCTCTCAGTTCTTTCAGCTTTTTTATTGTTTCCGATATTATCCCTAAAACAAGAGCAGTGAATCTTTCTTGCAATGTTTCCCTCTTTGGCATTTCTTTTTCTGGTAATACCTTTTCAGGGACTTCCTCGCCCTCTGGGAAAATTCCGGGAATTTCTTCTAATTCTTCCTCCTCTAATATCTCTTCTTCTGCTTTTTTCTCCTCGGGTTGCTCTTCCTTAGACACTTCCTCTTCTGGCTCTTCTTCTGGTTTTTTATAAGTAATACTATCTGAAACAACTTCTGAAGCCGTTCCCCAGGGAGCATAAAATTTAGCATAAACAGTATATTCGCCTTCAGGACAGGAAGCAAATCCTTTACATAAATCCCAAATTTTAGTTAAGGTATAAGTTTCCTGTTCGGCATCTCTAAAATCGGAAAAATTAGAAATTGCCATTCTTGTCGTATCCGGACCACCGAATAATTTGAGATTAACGATTGGACTATCAGGGTATTCAGCACCATCATTAATCAAAATCCGAAAACCGCCAGCCGGTGCTTGGGGTGGCATAAGCATTCTACCACCGCCATGCGATGGCACTTCTGATATGAATTTTACCCATTCACCGTAAGCAAAATTGCCACTAATATTCCAAATAGTAATCCATATTTGGCTATTACCCAAATCATCATATTCGTCCCACAAGTAATATATGATACCTGACACTATTTGCAATTGAGGAAATTCTTTATCGTAAGCAGAAGTCGTTCTTTTAATCGCTAACCAATCTGTGCTGTCTGTATCCATTGTGGCTGTCCAGATTTGATAATCAGAACCATCAGTTTCTTCCCAAGCATAATATATTTTGTCACCGACAACTTCTAATTGAACAGATGCTTTATGATAATTCGATGTAGTTTTTTGTGTGGCTACCCAATTAGTTCCATCGATATTCATAACTGCTGTCCAAATTTGGTCTTTATAATTCGCCACAACTCTTTGTATCCAAGTATAATATATTTTAGTATCAACTACTTGAAGTACTATGCCCTTTGTATAAGTAAATCCAGCAGTATCTACTCTTTCAGTAGCTTCCCAATTCCCACCATCAAGGTCTGATATGGCTGTAAAGATACGATGATGATCAGCTTGTAACCCACACCAAGCATAATATATTTTAGTGTCAATTACTTGGAAAGATATATCTAAATTATCATAAGCAGTATCAGTTTTTTTAGTGGCAGACCAATTTGAACCATCTAAATTCATACTTGCTATCCATATTTGATAATTACCTAAATCGTTATTTTCATACCAAGCATAATATATTTTAGTACCAACCACTTGCATATGAGGATTCATCTTACTGTAATTTGAAGTAGTTCTTTTGGTGGCAGACCAGTTTGAACCATCTAAATCCATAATAGCTGTCCAGATTTGTTCGTTATAATTATCATCATATTTGCTATAGACAAAATATATTTTATTATCAACTACTTGTAACTGAGATAAATCCGAATTATAAGCTGTTGTGGTCCTTTTAGTTGCTACAAAGTTCCCACCATCAAGTTCTGATACGGCTGTCCAAATTTGCCCATCTCCCAAAGCATCATATTCTGTCCAAGTATAATAAATCTTATTACCAATTATTTGTCATTTTTAACCCAAGTAGGTTCTTGAGATAGACCGTACTCAAATCCTATCTCATCGATATCTTGCCCACCTGTTGATATTATTTCTCCATTTCCCTTAACTTGAGTTGTTAATATATCGGTAGCATCATGAGTTTCTACTGTGAGGCCAGCAGCCGTAGTAAAATCAAGCCATTCACCGTAAGCAATATATTCAGTAGGGGACGGATAACCGCCAGCCTTATATGCATAACCAGCGTCTGTTAATTTCTTTGTCCAAACTAAATTTCTATCACTATCATATTTCGAAGTTGCGCCATCATTATCGCCATCCCAGCCTGACAGGATTAGATGTTCATCTGCAACCGTAATTCCATAAGCTATTGAAGACGGTAAATTCCAGTCGGTATAAGTAGATAAATTTAATGGCAAATAAACTATTTTATTTGTACTCTTGACAAAATACACATAATTACCCAAAACACCGCATCCAGCATATTCATTAGATATACTACCAACATCTATTGAAGCTAATAATACTCCTGTACTACTATATTTTACAATGTCATCATCATGGCCAACCATATAAAAATTACCATTTGAATCAAGACAAGGTGTGCCTGTATGAAAATTCCAAATATCTGAAGTTATAGGGATTACTTCCTGAATAGTCAAATCTGATACATTCCTCTTTTTAATGTCATACCCACTTGCTATACCTTCAAGTGTATACAAATAACCATCTTGTCCCATATTTATTCCTTCTATCCAGTTATCCCCACTTTCTATATTTTGGGTAACTAATAAATTCAAATTAGAATCATATTTCTTAATTACTTCCATATTTTCTTCTATATAAATATTACCCTTAGAATCCAAAGTTACTCCACACCCAGCATAAGACCAACCTGCAACTGCAATCTGATTTACTAAATTTCCATCCATATCAAATAGTTGTAATTCATTTGGGGATGCAACAATTAAAGCATACATCTTCTTAGCTATTATCTTTGCATAAGCCCTATACCAATATTCCGTATTAGCAGTCTCATTTTTAACCCAAGTAGGTTCTTGAGATAGACCGTACTCAAATCCTATCTCATCGATATCTTGCCCACCTGTTGATATTATTTCTCCATTTCCCTTAACTTGAGTTGTTAATATATCGGTAGCATCATGAGTTTCTACTATGGGATCAGTATATGACAAAATATCCATTCGAAATATAAAAAACACAATAGCAATAGTTAATATCAATCCAGCAATGGGAATATGCTTAATAAAATTTTTTCTCTGAAATACTCTTCCAAGATTCAGGACTTTTTTATATTTAAAAATTTTGCCTATATTTTTTATGTTTTTCGCTTTTTTAATTCTTTCCATAAATTGACAGATATAATCTCTTCTATCATATAAATTATGCCTTCTTTGCTTTCTTATGCTTTTTATTCTTATCTATTTCCTTGCCAATCTTAAATAATCTAATATATTCCTTGTCGTATGGTTTCCATTTTACAATACCAAGTTTAAATTTTTTGAGATCATCAAATTTATCTAAATTCCAATCAAAGCCTTCTTCATATAGCTTGCAAGGAAATTCCTTACATAAAAAGCAACATCTCTGCTTCTTGGATTTTGCACATTTACCAATCTCGCACTCAGGAATTTTAAGACAGCCAGGGCATTGTTTCTTTCTAAAACTCGGGCACAAAGAACAACAGATACCGCAATAACTTATTAGCAAGTTTTTAGGAAATTTATTCATATGTTTTTATCTTACCAAAAAACCGCCTGATTGGCGATTTTTATTTTGCTGCGGGGCTTGGATTCGAACCAAGATAGACAGATCCAAAATCTGTTGTCCTACCATTAGACGACCCCGCATTGATTACTCTATAGGCTCTATTGCTTCGATGATGGCTAATTCTAAGGGCAGCTGCAGTATTGAAGAATATTTCATTTTATTTTCTGCTTCCAGAAAAAGATTTATAATTTGGAGCAATTCTTCTTCCTTAAAACTTTCTGTCTGTTTTTGCATTTTTTGAAATTCTTCTTTGGTCAAACCGGTGATAATCGGATTGGTTTCTTGTAAACCGGTTATTTTTAAAATAAGAGTTTGTCTTAAATAATTAATCAAAGATTTTGTAAATTCTTGGAGGTCAACGCCTTTTTCAATTATGTCGTTTAAAAAATTAAGAGCTTCCGAAGCTTTTTTTTGGGAAAGAAAATCAAATAATTGACTGATTAAATTTATCTCCACCAGGCCCAGCAAATCTTTCACTTCTTCAGCTTTTATTTCCCGAGCCGTATCTTCAAAGGTTAAAATCTGGCCGAAGATGCTTTCTGCGTCCCTGACGGAACCTGCGGCATTCAAGGCAATTAATTCCAAAGCTCTTTTTTCTATTTTAACTTCTTCTTTTTTCGCAATAAATTCTAATTTTTTTATAATCTCTTGTAAAGTCAGTTTTTTGAAGTCAAAACGCTGGCATCTTGAAATGATTGTTGGAATCATTTTATGGATTTCGGTCGTAGCCAAGACAAAAATGGCGTGTGAAGGCGGTTCCTCCAAAGTTTTTAAAAGAGCATTATTTGCCTCCTTGGTTAACTGATGGCATTCGTCGATAATAAATACCTTATATTTTGACTTAGCGGGTGCAAAACGGATCCCCTCTTTTAAATCTCTCATTTCGTCAATGCCCCGATTAGAAGCAGCATCTATTTCTATCATATCAATGGAATTTCCTTTATTTATTTCCTGGCAGGAGTCGCATTGATTACAAGGCTCATACTCCCCTTCTTTCCTGTTTTGACAATTTAAGGCCTTAGCTAAAAGACGGCCTAAAGTTGTTTTTCCTGTTCCCCTAGGCCCGGTAAACAAATAGGCATGAGAAATCATTCCCGAGGCAATAGCATTGGTCAAGGTTTTCACTATATGTTCTTGCCCTACAACTTCAGTAAAAGTTTTCGGTCTGTATTTTCGATATAATACTAAGGACATATTATTAGCTTCAGCTTTTAAAAACAATAAATTTATACCCTAAGAAATTCCAGATGAAGGTGCCGAGAACCCCTCCAAAAGCCCCTACATTCGCCCAGAGCGTCTCTGAGAGGCCGAATTGAGGCCCAACATTAACAATCAAGGAAGCTAAACCGACATTTATTAAGAGGCTAATTCCGGTTATGATGTAGAATTGGGAAAATTCTTTTGTCCCAACCTTTGTTTCTTTCTTTTTGAAGGTCCAGAATTTATTCCAGAGATAGGAGTTTACTGCAGCGCAGGAAAAAGAGATTAACTTGAAAAAGGAGAAATACCAGCCGGAAGTTATCTGGAGAACCTGCATCAGGAGATTTAGTGCCGCGAGATCAATAAAAGTATTCAGAGAACCGGTCAGAGTAAATTTGAAGAGTTGAAAAATAGCAGAAAATTTTTCTTTGAAAAAAGAACCGACAATAATATAAAAAAGGGCTAACAAAGGTAAAATCAAAGGCAGAAAACGCAAAAACGGATCAAGAATAGGAGGCAACTGAACTTTAATAGTTTTTAAAATAAAGAGCAGAAGCCAGGCATCAACTTCGGCAATAATAAGAGAAGCTAAAATATCCGATTTTCTAAAGTTTTTTAAGTTCATAATATTATGTTTAGTTATATTATCATAAAATAGGATTTTTGAAAAGAAAATAAATTGTGGTAAAATAGAATAATGCTCAAACTTTATAATACCCTAACACGGAAAAAGGAGGTTTTCAGGCCCCTGAAAAAGGGAAGAATTAATCTTTTTGTTTGCGGTATCACACCATACGATTTCAGTCATATAGGCCATGCCAGAACCTATATTGTTTTTGATATGATTGTCAAATATTTGAGAGAAAAGGGATTTAATGTTTCCTATCTTCAAAATATCACCGATATTGACGATAAAATCATCAATCGGGCAAAAGAAAAGAAAGCTTCTCCTCAAAGATTGGCGCGGGATTTTGAAAAGGAATATATGAAAGATATGAAACGTTTGAAAATAGACAGCGTGACAAAATACGCCAGAGCGACAGAACATATCAAAGAAATTATCAGACAGGTTAAACGGCTTTTAAAAAAGGGGTATGCTTATCAAATTGATGATGGAATTTATTATGATATTTCAAAATTTAAAAATTACGGAAAACTTTCTCGCAGAACAGTTTTAGGAGCAGAGGATGCCGTATCAAGGATAGATGAAAGCATAGAGAAAAAGAATAAAGGTGATTTTTGCCTGTGGAAAAAATCTAAAACTGGCGAGCCAAAATGGAAATCGCCCTGGTTTTTGGGAAGACCGGGCTGGCACATTGAGGATACGGCCATTACAGAGAAATATTTTGGGCCGCAATATGACATTCACGGTGGCGCCAGGGACCTGATTTTCCCCCACCACGAAGCTGAAATTGCTCAAATGGAAGCAATCTCAGAAAAGAAACCATTAGTTAAATACTGGCTCCATTCGGGATTTTTAACCGTAACAGGGCAAAAAATGGCAAAATCCCTGGGTAATTTTATTACTATCAGGGACTTTCTGAAAGAAAATGACAGCCGGGTTTTAAGGTTGCTTATAATAAAAAATCATTACCGCTCCCCTCTTGATTACAATGATAAATTGGTTTTACAAACAAAAAGAGAATTGGAAAGAATAGATGAGTTTGTATCAAAACTAAAATGGCATACCGCAAAGCGAAAAACTGCATCTAAAAACTCAAAAATTATTAAAGATTTAATTTTAAGAAGTCAAAAGGATTTTAACGGGTCAATGGAAGATGATTTTAATACGCCAAAAGCAATTGCTGTTATATTTGATTTCGTAAATAAGGGAAATATTTTAATCTCTCAAAATAAATTATCTTCTACTAATGCCAAAAATATTTTAGAATTTTTGAAAAAGATCGATAGAATTTTTAATTTTATATTATGGAAAAAACCAAAGGAAAAAATCTCCAGCGAGTTGCTTAGTTTAACTAATCAACGCCAGAAATATCGGGAACAAGGGCTTTGGCAGAAAGCCGATGAAATAAGAGAAAAAATTAAAAAACTTGGTTATTGGGTTGAAGATACTAAAGAGGGACCAAAAATTAAGAAAATTTAGCAATTTGCGCATTTGCCTCCCTTGTGCTAATTTACATTCGTATGACCAATGAATTTTCAATTCATTTCAATTTTCAATAAATTTTTAATTATCGAGCTTCCGAAGGAAGCAAAGATGAAGAAGAGATTTATCTCTTCGACTTATTTCAATGACCAATGAAATCCCGGATAAACTACCTCCTCAAAATATAGATGCTGAAAGGTCTTTATTGGGATGTTTGATGCTTGATAAAAACGCTATTGTCAAAGCGGTTGATTTTGTTCGGCCCAATGATTTTTATCGGCCGGCTCACGAAAAAATTTACAAGATCTGTCAGGATCTCTTTGAAAAAGGAGAGGCAATTGATGTTCTGAGCGTTGCCAACCGACTAAAAGAGGTGGGTTGTCTGGAAGAGATTGGCGGAAACAGTTATTTAACCGAATTAGTTAACTGCGTTCCAACCGCCACCAATATTTTGCATTACGCCAAAATTGTTCAAAAAAAGAGAATTCTAAGAGATTTGATTGAAACCGGTTCTGAAGTTGCCACAATGGGTTATAACGAAACAGATGATACTGATATTTTATTAGACCGGGCAGAGAAAAAGATTTTTAGCATCGCCCAACAAGGTCTTTCTCAAAATTTTATTCCAATTAAAGCAAGTTTGGGAGAGGCCTTTGAAAGAATTGATAAATTGTCAAAATATAAAGGGGGTCTGAGGGGATTACCGACCGGTTTTACAGGTTTGGACAATATTCTGGCCGGTCTGCAAAAATCAGATTTAATTGTTTTAGCTTCAAGGCCAGCCATGGGAAAAAGCAGTTTGGCAACAAATATTGCCAGCTATGTCAGTATTAATGAAAAAATACCGGTAGGAATATTTAGTTTGGAAATGTCAAGAGACCAATTGGTTGATAGATTTATTGCCGACCAAGCCGGAATTGATCTATGGAGATTAAGGACCGGGAAACTTTCCAGCGATGGGGACGATAATGACTTTACCAGAATCCAACATGCTTTGGGAGTTTTGTCCGAAGCTCCTATCTATATTGATGACACGGCTGTTTGTAATATTTTACAAATGAGGGCAATGGCCAGAAGATTGCAGGTAGAGAAAGGATTAGGACTTATTATTGTTGATTATCTACAGTTAATGGAGCCAAGGAATGCCATGACCAGTATGGTTCAGCAGATGACAGAAATTTCTCGTTCTCTTAAATCTTTAGCCAGAGAACTAAATGTGCCGGTCTTGGCTCTTTCTCAATTATCAAGGGCAGTTGAACAAAGGTCTCCCCAAATCCCCAGATTGTCTGATTTAAGAGAAACTGGAGCCATAGAACAAGATGCTGACGTGGTTTTGTTTATTTACCGCGAGGACAGATACAGGTCCGATTCCGCCAGAAAAAATATTGCCGATATCATTATCGCCAAACATCGAAACGGCCCTGTGGGCAATGTAGAACTATATTTTGATGAAAGTCGGGTTGCCTTTAGAAATTTAGAGAAAGGGTATATGGAAGAGTAAATTATGCATTCCCCTACTATTCAAAAATTAATTAATTTATTCTCAAAATTCCCGACGATAGGTCCCAGAACAGCTAGCCGATTTGTTTTTTACTTATTAAGGCTGAACGAAAGAGAAATAAAAGAATTAACCTCAGCCATTTTAAAACTTAAAGAAAACGTGAAATTGTGCAAGCTTTGCTACAAATCATTTGAGCCTTCGACAAGCTCAGGCCAAAAAGCCGAAGGCGAGCTTTGCGAAATCTGCCAAGATCCCCGCCGGGACAAGTCCTTAATTTGTCTGGTTGAAAAAGAGACGGATTTAATTTCTATTGAAAAAACCAGAAAATATCAAGGTTTGTATTTTATATTGGGCGGAACGGTTTCTGTCTTAAAAAAAGACTACAACCCGCCCACCACCCTCCCGTCCAAAGGACGAGCCCCTGAATTAAAAAAATTAAGAAGGATTCAAGAGCTTTTAGAAAGGGTTAAAAACCCTGAAATAAAAGAAATTATTATTGCTTTGAATCCCATAACCGAAGGAGAAGCCACAGCTTTGTATTTGGAAAGAACGCTAAAACCCTTAGGCAAAAAAACCACCCGACTTGGTCGGGGGCTGCCCTTTGGCGGTGAATTAGAGTATGCTGATGAAGAAACTTTATCTTCGGCTCTGGAAGGCCGAAAATAGAAATTAGGTCAATTAGAAATTTTAGTGATTTCTACTTCAGTAAAGGGCTGGCGATGGCCCTTTTTTACTTTGTAGCGTTTTTTTGCTTTGTATTTAAAAACAATTACTTTTTTAGCTTTACCCTGCCGAACAATTTTCCCGGTAACTTTTGCTCCCTTGACCAAAGGAGTGCCGATTTCCAGCTTATTCCCTTTTTGCAATAACAAAACTTCATCAAAAACTATTTCTTGACTTTCCTTGTCCGTCTTAGTTTTAGCGAAGGCGGTTTTATCAATTTTTTCAATCTTAATTTTTTGTCCCGGAGATACAAGATACTGCTTGCCCCCGGTTTTGATTATGGCTAACATATTTATTCACCTTTTTTTAATTTTTTAACTTCTTTGACCTCCCGAGCGAAGCGAGGGGGAAGAAGAAACTTTAGTTTTTTTGACCTCTAATAATCTTTCGACCTTGTCAGAAAACATATCAAGACGTTTTTCCGAACTGTCATAAGAAGAAACGGCATTTTTTAAATGTGAACCCAGTTTTCTGAAATCATCCATTAACTTTCCGGCGTCCTGATAAACCTTATTTAATCTTTTCAGAATTTCCTGCGTTTGCCGGGAAATTTGGGTATCTTTAAACCAATGCTCGATTGTTCTTAAGGTTAAATAAATCGTGTTGGGAGAAGTGAGAACCACTTTCTTTGACATAGCGTAACCCGTTAAATCAAATTCTTTGCCAATATTATTAACTATCTCGTAATAAATGGCTTCGGCCGGAATATACATTAAAGCGAAATCAACGGTTCCATCGGCAGGTATTATATATTTTGCAGCGATTTTATCAATATGGCCTTTGATGTCATCAATGAATTTTTTCCGGAAAGCATCCTTTTCAGCGCCCGAAGCTTCAACCATTTTAGTAAAGTTTTCAGAGGGAAATTTAGCGTCAATCGGCAGGGTTTTGGCATTAGGAAGCGATAACACAGCGTCTACCTGTTCGCCCGAAGAAAACAGATATTGTAATTTGTAAAGCTCTGAGGGAAAGTGCTGGGATAAAATGTGTTCTAAAGACGCTTCACCCCATTGCCCCCTGAGTTTTGGCGCTTTGAAAATTTCCTGAAAAGAAGAAACGTCTTTTACGCTTTCTTGAACATGTTTTAAATCTTCTCTTATCTGGGTTGCTTCTTTGGTAAAAGAATGCATTTGATCTTGCATTGCTCTTGAAGTTCCATCTTGGCTGTCGCTCATCTCTTTTAAAATACCTGTCATTTCAGCTAATCTTATTTTTAAATCTTCTATAGCGCCACTCTGTTTTTCATCAGTTCTTGATTTACGCAATAAAAAAAAGATTGCTCCCACGCCTGCCGCCACAATCAAAAATATTATCAAGACAAAAAGAAAATCATTCATCGAAATAAATTGAAAATTTATTGAAGTCGAAGGTGAAATGAATTAAAAATTCATTGAACATTGAAATGAATCGAAGATTCATTGAATACTAAAACTATCCTACCATCATTTGCTTAAAATTTCAACTAAGACAAAGGTGATATAAATCCCCAATAAAAATAAGGCTTCTCTTCTCGTGATTTTACGGCCACTTCGGATAAAAAGCAGAAAAAATATTGCCGAAATTATTAGAAAAATCCTTCCGATGGCAAATGGTTGAAAATCAACAATTTTAATTGGACAAATTAAAGCAACGATTCCTAAAACAAGGGTGGCTGTCATTATTACCGACCCCATCACGTCTCCAACTATCATCCAATCCTGAGATTTTCTTGCGGCCTGCAAGGTAAAGGAAAGTTCGGGCAACGCAGTACCTAAGCCAACTATCAAAATACCAATCAAACTTAAGGGTAAACGTAGAAACCCTGAGAAAAAGACAGCTGATTTAACAATCCCATGAGAAGATACTACTAGTAATAAAATAGAACAAAAAAGCAAAACTATATTCTTTGTAAAAAATTTTAAAGTTAATTTCTCCGAGGTTCCGTCATAAATCTTTTCAAATCTTTCTTTTTTATTAAAAAGCCAAGCAATATAAGCAGCGAACGCGCCTAATAATAGAATTCCATCTAATCGGGAAAGAGTACCATCTTGAATTAAAATTAAGGGGAAAACAGCAACCCCAATTGTAAAAAGAGAACTTCCTTGAACTGTTCGGCTTGGAACAGATAAACCCATTTTTGAAACCAAAGCAGATAAAGCTATGACCAAAGTAAGGTCGGCAATATTAGTTCCTACAACATCGCTAAAAGAAAGCTCAGGAACTTTATTTAAAGCAGAAATTATTCCAATAAAAAAGTTGGGAATGGTGGTTGCAAAAGCCATAACAAGAAAAGAAACTACAAACTCTTTCCACCCTATGAATTTAGAAAGTTTAGTAAGTCCACCGACTAAAAAATTGCTTGAGAAAAAAAGTATAGCAAAAGAACCAACAAAAATTAAAACATGATAAAAAAGCATAATTTATCTAATAAAATATATTATCTCGTAAATGATTCCACCAAAAAGTATTAAAAACAGAGGATAAACTAAAATTTGTTTTGGTTTTATTTTCCTATACATTAATAAAATCAAAATACCGTCAATCCCAAGCATAACTCCTCCGACAAAAGAAATGATTGGAATAAACTGTTTTATCCCAATTAAAAAAAGAACTAAAGGAATAAAACAAGTAATTGCGAAAGCGATATTTTTTCCTATTTTTAAATCATACCAGAAAACATTCTTTAAGGTTAGCCCTAAGGTGATAAAAGAGGTGAAAGTGGTTAAAAGCCCGAAAATGAGAGCTAAAGACACTGTGCCATCGCCCAAAACATTTCTTAATCCGATTAGAGCGGATTCGGTGGTTTGAGTCCCGGTAATGCCTAAAATCAAGTAAATAAAAAAAAGGTAAACAATCATTGGAATTAAAATGGCAATGGGAATAATTTTTAAAAGTAAATTTTTCTCTTTTCCCAGCATTTCTTCAACTTCCGGAATTAAAGCTGCTCCCCACAGAGAAAAAAGAACAATGCCGTAAGGCAGAAAAATATAAGAAATATCCGGAGAAGGAAAAAGGTTTTCAATTGTTATAAATAATTTTCCTTGAAAGAATATGGCAAACAAGGTTATAAAAAATAAAACTAACCCCCAAAATTCTACTTTAGCAATGGCTTTTATTCCAAAGAAAATTAAAGCAGCTGCAATTACAAAATAAAAAAGGGTGTAAACCAAGGAACTTCCTCCGAAAATTGGTAAAAACAGTTCTGTTAAAAATTCTCCGCCAACGATTAAATAAGCTAAAAGCGCTCCGAAAATTCCTAAAATTGTTGAAGTGTAAGCTGCAACCTGACCCCAATTTCCCAAATAAATTTTGGCAAAACCCGGCAATCTTTTAAAATCAGGAGTTTTTAATGCCAGTTCTCCAAAAAACAAATGAATTAAAATAACCAAAGCTCCTAAAGCCAAAAAATAACCAAGGATTACCCAAAAACCTACCTTAAGAGTAACGTAAGGCAAAGCAAAAAATCCCACGCCAATAATGGTGCCAGAAAGAATGGCTATAGCGTAAATTATTTTCATATTTCAATACGTTTTTTTTATTATACAAAATTCTCCAAATAAAAAAAGTCCTTTCATATAAGGCTTTCTTGTTACCAGTTAAATAATTTTCGCAATTCTATTTTTGCCTGTTTCAGAATTTTTTTTCTGTCAGGTTTTAATTTTTTCCCGGCGCGATTGATGTAAAAATTAAGCATCGACATGGCTGATTGAAACGACGTGCCCTTCTGGCGTATACTCGCCTCGGCTGATTTTTTGAGGGATTCGGCAATCTTTCGCGGATTATCCCAGGTAAAAACACCCTCTTCCAAATCCAGAGCAAAACTATGTTTGGTTACATAATCTGACCAATTGCGCTTATTTTTTCTCTCTTTTGGCATTCAATCTTCTATAATTTTAACAATTATTGTTCTGTTTTTCGGCTCATCTAATTCTAACAAAAAGATTTGCTTGAAGATTTTTATTTTACTTCTTTTAACTCTTTCGTTTTTACAATGTATTCGTATTTTTTCTCGTAAGTTTCCCCCTCATATGGGGCGAATTTCACCGAAAAATATAATTTTTCGTCACTCATTAAACGAATATTATAAATTTCAGAACCGTCTTCGAACTCCATCGCTTTAAAACCTTCACCAAAAGTAAAAACTTGATTTAATTTCTCCGGTTTTCCATAATCGCTTACAAATATCCCATCTCTCCCTTCGCCACTAAAAGAGCTCCAGTAACTTTTAATTGCTAAAACTTTCTCGTTCTGCGACCAAAAAATATTTTGGTAAATATCCAGCCTGTTAAACCAACTATCAATATCTTTTAATATATTTTTCTTGGTTTGAACATTAACTATCATAAGTTTGGTGTTTTCCCAACCATCCTCAATAAAACAAACATAATTACCGCCAAGAGAGAATCTTACAGCACCGATCTTTCCGTACCACGGAACTATATTTTCTGGAACGGTGTAAATTTGGGTAATCTCACCCTTGGATCCAATAATTTTTAATGTTTCCTGTTTACGTATGTCCCTACTGTCTACCGCTTCATACTCTTCCTCTCCGTATTCCACAAAAGCTAAACTTTCCGAAGAGGGTTGATACCAAATTTTTTTAATCTTTTTATTATCTAAAAAAAATGTGTAGACTCCTACCTTCATTTGAGCTTCAAAGATTACTCTCTTGTATTCATAGTCGAAATGCTCTGCGGGTTCATCTACAGCCTGTTGCTCTAGGTTAATTTCCCCCCAATCCTTTGGATATTGAAATTCAAATCCATACTCCTCGTTTCTATAAGTCTTCCATCCCTCAACTTCGCTCGGGGCAAGTTCAGCGGTTTCATCTTCAATCACTTCTTCTGTTTTTTCTTCCGGCATCTCAACTTCTTCCGGCACTTCAACTTCCTCTTTTAGCTCCCCAAAATACTGCCAAGATAAAATCCCTCCGGCAGCGAGAATAATAAGAACAACTAAGATTAAAATTTTAGAAAAAGCGTAATTCGTATTTTAAAAATTAAAAAATTTTATTATCCTCGACCTTTTTCAATACGTTTTTTTTATTATAATGTTGTTATCCTAATTTTTCAACAAAAAGCGTGTTGACCTTCGACGCCAATATTTATAGAGTTCTCCGCCCCACAAAACCAGAGAGGAAAGCAAGATTATGATTAAAAATTCTGAAAGAGAAAGAGGTTCAAAGCCAAATTTTTCCGCCACACCTCCGACAAAAAGAGCTATTATTATTAAAATAATAGAAACTGTCAAACCTCCCACTATGAATTTGTTAGAAAAGAACCCTATCTTAAAAATGGATTGGTTGAGACTCCTCATATTAAGAACATTAAATAACTGGGTAATAGCCATGACGGCAAAAGCACCGGCCCTGGCTTTTTCCAAAGAATCCTGAAGTAAAAAGGTTTTAAAAATAAAAATCGTTAAAACGGTCATTATCATAACCATTAAAACTAAAAATGGGAAAATATCTTTGGACAAAATATTTTCTTCTTTTTTTCTCGGCGGTTTTTTCAAGACATCTTCATGACTGGGCTCGCAAGCCAAAGCAACATCGGCAAAGCCATCGGTTACTAAATTCATAAAAATAATGGTAGCCGGCAAAATAATCAAAAGGGTTTGGCCCCACAAATAAGCACCGATGATTAAAGAAGTTACCAGGGTGGCAATTTCAGCAAAATTGGTGGTAATTAAAAACAGGCTGACTTGTTTAACGTTAGTAAAAACGGTTCTTCCTTCTTCAATGGCATTGACAATGGAAGTAAAATTATCATCGGCCAAAACCATGGAACTGCTTTCTCTGGCAACATCGGTACCGATTTGTCCCATAGCAATGCCAATATCAGCTTTTTTTAAAGCCGGGGCGTCATTGACTCCGTCACCGGTCATGGCCACAATATATCCTTGTTTTTGCAAGCTTTCTAAAATTTTTAATTTCATTGCCGGAGTTAATCTGGCAAAAATTGAAACATGCTTTACTGCTTCGTTAAACTCTTTCTCAGTCAACTTTTCTAATTCTTTTTCGGTTAAAGCCAAAGGATAATTGTTCTCTTTTTCATTTTTGACTAAACCGATTTCTCTGGCAATAGCTATGGCAGTTTCTTTATGGTCGCCGGTTTTCATAATCACTCTGATTCCGGCTGTTTTTGTTTTGGCAATAGCTTCTTTAACTTCGGGCCTCGGGGGATCTTCCATTCCTACCGCTCCCACAAAAACGAGGTTTTTAATTAGGTCTGGGGTCAATTTTTCCGTTTCAAAAGGAACGGTTTTATAAGCCAACCCGATAACCCTTAAACCATTTTTTGCTAAACCTTCTACTTTATTTAAAATTTCTTTTTTTTCTTTTAGCGCTAATTTCTTCTCTTTTTCTCCAAATCCTGAGGAAGAAATTTCTAAAATAGCTTCCGGCGCCCCAACTACATAAATTTCTTTTTCTGTCGTATCTTTAGTTAAAATAGCAGGCGAAGAGGAATTTATCCTCTTCTTAATTTTCGCTTCCTGCGGAAGCTCGATAAGCGAAGCTCCATATTTTAATTCCGGATTAAATGGCAAATCATCAATTATTTTTTCTTTTTCCAGCAAAACTTCTTTTTTAAGCCCGGCCTTTTCTGCCAGGACAACCAAGGCCGCCTCTGTCGGGTCGCCAATGATTCTGTAATTTTCCTTTTTGCCGTTTTCTTTGAGCAATCTGGCATTGTTGCAAATACAGGCAATATGTAAAAGCTTTCTTAATTGAGGATTTTCCAAAGGAAAGAAAACTTTTTCTTTTTGAATAAATTCGCCTTTTGGCTTCCAGCCGCCTCCGGAAACCGTAATTTCTTCTTGATTTAATAAAATTATTTTTTCTGCGTCCATTGTGTTTTGAGTAATAGTTCCGGTTTTATCCACGGCAATAATATTTGCCACGCCAAGAGTTTCTGTAGCCTGCAGGTTTCTGACAATCGCATTTCTTTTTGCCATCCGGTGAGCTCCCATGGCCAGAACAATGACCAATACTATTGGCAGTCCCTCGGGAATTGCCGAAACAAGAGCGGCAACCGCAAAACGAAATGCATCTTTAAATTCAAAATGGCCAATAAATAACGCAACCAATAAAAGCGCCGAAACACAACCAAAAGCAATTCCGGCCATTTGTTTTGCCAGCAAATCGGTTTTTATTTTGAAATGAGTTTTCGGAGTTTCAATTTTTTCAAGACTTTCAGCGATTTGTCCCAAAGCGGTTTTGGGTCCGGTGGCAACAACTATTGCCTTTGCTTGACCAGCTGTAACAAATGTTCCCAGCCAAATCATATTTTTTTGGTCAGCCAAAGGAGTTTTTTTGGGCAGCTCTTCAAGGTTTTTATCTACCGGAACCGATTCACCTGTTAAGGCCGCTTCCATTGTCCTAAAATTCTTTAATTCCGACAATCTGGCGTCAGCCGGAATTCTATCTCCTTCTCCCAATAAAATAATATCGCCTTGAACCAATTCTTTGGCCGGAATTTTTAATAACTCCCCTTCTCTGATGACTTTAGCAAAAGGCACAACCATCTTCTTTAAAGCCCTAATGGCTTTCTCTGCCTTGGATTCTTGAATAAAGCCCATGAGAGCATTAAGCAAAAGAACGGCCGAAATTATATAAACATCGAACATGTGCCTGGTCCAAAAGGAAAAAAGAGCTGCTCCAATAAGTATGTATATCAGCCAAGAATGGAACTGTTTCAAAAAAATAAAAGCCGGGTGCAAGGCCCTTTTCTCGGGTATTTCATTAAAACCGAATTTTTGCCAACGGTTTTTCACTTCCTCTGAAGTCAAACCTTCCGGATAAGAAGAAAGTTCTTCCAAGGTCTTCTCAATGGATTTGGAATGGAATGAATTCATAATCAGTATATTTAGGCGAAGAGGGTTTCGCCCTCTTCTTCACCTACCCGAGTCGCAGCGAAGGGTAGAGAAGAACGAATGTTCTTCGATTCGCCCTCACTGCGTGAAAGCTCGGTTGGTGATTTTTTTATTCTAACAAAAAAAGGGAGAGTTAAAAAGGTTTATTCTTACCTCCCCCTTTTTTCTTATTTTTTTTCAATCCACACAGTTATTTCACAAACAGAACAGCCGCAATTCGCTCGGCTGCTTGCTCTGCTACCGAGCGAGCTACTTCTTCCGGAAGAGGTATCTCCTTTTTCTGTTTTGTACCGCCAAAAATGGCGGTAAGGATAGAACCGATAGCGCTTTCGGATCGCCGAACTTCGACTTTTACTCCGAAAGCGACTTCCACGACACCAGTCCTCGCGTCGACGACACGAAAGTCGACTGCTAAGGATCCGGTTTGGACCCTGGTCCGGATTCGCTCCCCATCAATGTTCACGTAAAAAATTCCCCCCATAACCTCTTCCATCACCTCAGCCTCTTGGTACTGAGTAACAATACCAAGAAGAAAGTGAGTTATTCCATACAATTCTCCGACGGCCGGGGCAGTGTAAGAATCAATCCAGCCCTCGCGGACTAATTGATCCTGACGACGAACCCAGTATAGGGTTTCATCGTCCATAGACTCCACTACCTTGATCCCGGACTCATTGAGAGCCGAAACCAAGATCTGCCGGAATGCATCCCCCACATGAGGGATACGCTGGGCATTTTCAATCGGCATTACACCAATTGAAATAACTGCCTGTGCCTCCATCTGATGCAAGGCCTCTGTTTCCTCAGCACTTTCGATAGCAAACACCGGAACGCCCATGCCCATCAGAAACACTACCAACAACACTATCACAACTTTCTTCATCTTCGCTCCTCCTTTATATTTTGATTTTGTGTACTATCTAAAATATATCACAAAAATAAAAAATGTCAACCCATTATCCGCTGTTGTGCAAGTGCGGCATCACCGAAGCGAAGCGAAGAGTTGCGAGCTCGCCGGAAGCCCCAACCCCGAGCCCCGCACAACAGCAGGGTAAACTCCGCGAGGGGCGAGAGCGAAAGAAATCGTCTATGGTGGACTATTCTTAAATTAACTCGAACATTTTTCATTTTTTGGCGACGGATTTTCAAATAAAAATAGCGCCGCGTAACAGATAATCTGTTTAGCAACGGCGCCACTGAGTTGATAAGTCTTCCTACTTGTCGTGGTAAGGACTAAGCCATGTTGTCCTCAATACGGAGATAGTAATCAGGTTTAAGCGGAAACGGCGTCTCGCCCACGCGGTTACCCCTCTCATCCTTCTGCCAGACCATTACTAGCTGACCGTCGGGATGAAAGAGAGGCTTACGTGCCTCGAGATTTATACTTAGTGCGTGCTGGCCAAGAACTTCCTCGTCGTCCATAAAGAAGGGGTTAAGGAATGCCCGGACTCGCCACATCGCTTGCTCGCAGATTTTCCGAAGTTCAGCATGAATAGTGCTTCGCACCTCCTTGAACTCATCGGAAAGTTCCACATACTTGCGGCGAGCGAATAGAAAACGCACCATGTGATAGATTCTATTTCCTCGAAGATCCTTGAGATCGATTCTTGGCTGATAGAACGCATCTACCAATTCGTATCCAGCTACCTCGAGGTTATCGAGAAATTCCACGAGGGAAACATTCTCGATAGGCTTAATGATCAATTCGCCATTACCCTTATACGTCTTACGCTCATTTCGCTCTTCCAGCATTTCCAGTTCCAGCTTTTTCACCGAGGTTGGAACAACATTGATGTTAGAAAAGCTGAATTGCATACTAACTAACCGAACAGAATCATCTAGTGTAATCACTGCGTCCTCCTTTCCTAAAAAAGATTTTATGTACTGCCTATATTATAGCAAGTTAATTTCTTTTTGTCAAGAACAACAAAAAAACAAAAATTCTTAGGAATCTTTGCTCAAATAATATGAAAAATTTTCTTTTTAAAGTAAACAATTAATAATTAGCCTGATATTCTTTAAAAAACCTAGCTAATTTATTAGTTATTTCCCCGGGCTGGCCGCTTCCTATAACTATATCATCAACCCTAACCACTGGCACTATATTACGCGTTGAAGAAGTGATAAACGCTTCTTCAACTTCAAGTAAATCATCAAGAGAAAAATAATCTTCTTTTGTTTTAATCCCCCGCTGACAAGCTAATTCCAGCGCAACTTTGCGCGTTATGCCAGGTAAAATTTTACCATCCGCTGGGTGAGTTATAATAACGCCATTTTTTATTATAAAAAAATTGAAGGTGGTTCCTTCCAAAATAATTTTCTTTTCATGAGGCGAGATAAATAAGGCATCATCGGCTTCGTATTTTTTAACCACTGTTTGGTGGGCAATAACTGCGCCTACATAATTCAAAAATTTAATTTCCGGCCACTGGCGCTGGTAAGGATAAACTGCCAGCTTTATTCCTTTTTCGTACCACCTAGCAGGAGGCATCTTTAAAGGAAGAACCATTATATATAAAATAGCCTTTCCTGTTGGCGCTACCCCGCTTAAATTTGCGCTACCGCCGCTGTATATTATCTCAAGCAGCAACTCCCCCTCTTCTTTGTTTTTGACTATTGTCTCTTGAATAACTTCTTTTAGCTCATTCTTATCGTGAGGTAATTCCATATAAATAGTCTTAGCAAAATTAAACAGACGATCAATGTGATCTTCTAAACGAAAAACCTTCCCGTTTGGTAAGGTACGGCAAGCAGTAAAAATACGAAATCCGCGAATAGTGCCTGTGATATCTTCTTTTATAGGTAGAGCTAATTCTTCGGTTAGAATAAACTTTCCATTGGCATACGAAAACATAGATTTTTGTTCTAACAGGGGCTAACTCTGTTAGAAATGGCGGCCCCAACCGGATTTGAACCGGTGTTTCCTGCCTGAGAAGCAGACGTCCTGAACCACTAGACGATAGGGCCAGTGGCAAGTTTTAATTTATCACAAAATCAAAAAATAAACAAAAATAGGCGAAGAGAGCTTCGTTCGTCGAGTCGAAGACGAGACGGAAGAAGAAACGCTTTTCTTCGCCCTCTTTCTTACTTTCGCTTTCGCTACGCGAAAGCTCGGTATTTGAAGGATTGGGAAATTTCCACCAGGTTTAAGCCAAGAATTGTGCCAACGCTGATTGCGGCCAGGATGGCGTAAATTTGCTCTTGGTCAAGAAGTCCATTCAGCCAAAATGGCACACTTTTTCCATTATAATTTACCTTGAAATTTGTCCCGCCGTTTTCTTTGAGATCGGAGACAAAAATATCATTTTCTTCTTTAAAGCCAAATTTCATGGTTTTAAAATTATCAAGGTTATTAATTTCTTCTTTTAGTTTTTCATCGTCGTAATTTAAAACAAAATGAGTGTTAACAGGCAGATTTTTAACTAAATAGATATCATTAATGCCAGCTATTACTAAAATCGGCAATTTAGAGTTTTTTAAATAAAAAGCAAATTTATTAATTTTTTTTTCTTCTGTTTCAAGAATCAAGACATCTTTGTCAATTTTAGAATATTGCTTCAAAACCTGAAAAATGGCTTCTTTTACCATTTTTTTTCTCTCCCCAATAACAATCACCACCTTTGGCTTTCTTAAAAAAAATTTAATTTTATTCATGGTCCGGCGGTATTTGATAATAATCAACGATATATTTTGCCAAATCCTGGAAAATAGGAACTGCCGAATATTCAGCAGTTTTCGTCTTCGGATTATCAAGTTTTACTAAAACTACAAATTCAGGATTAAAAGCCGGGACAAATCCTACAAACGATTGCCAGGTTTTGTCGGATGAATATGTTCCTTTTTCTGGTACCTGGGCAGTACCTGTTTTACCTGCAACCCAATAGCCAGGGATTCTAGCCCCCTTTGTATAGGGACCATTTTCAACTACGCTGACCAGCATAGCTGTTAATTGAGAGGCGGTTTTTTGAGAAATTACCAAATCGTCTTCTATTACCCGAGTCGCAGCGAAGGGTGAAGAAGAGGATTTATCCTCTTCGCCACCCAAAACCTCCTCGCCATTTATAATTTTCTTAACCAGATAAGGTTTTACCAGTTTTCCACCATTAGCAATGACGCTATAAGCTCTGATTAACTGGATTGGCGTCATTTCTATTCCCTGGCCAAAACTGGCCGTGACAAAATTTATTTCATATCCTTTTTTAAACTCCCTATTTTCAGAATAAACTTCCTGGAGATCGATTCCGGTCAGTTTAAAAAAACCGAATTTATCCAAGTACCTCAAAAAGGAATTATGCCCGAGCTTTTCTTCAACAAAAACTGCTCCGGTATTAATTGATTTTTCTAAAACATTAGTCATAGTTTGTTCTCCATGAATTCTGTTATCGTAGTTAGAAATTGGCCAGCCGCCTATCATCAATATTCCTTTATCCAGATAAGTGGTTTGAGGAGTGATTTTTTCCTCGTTCAAAGCAGCAGCCATAGTTATGGGTTTGAAAATAGAACCCGGCTCAAAAATTTTTTGGGTCGCCCCATTTTCAAAAATTTCAAAATCAGAAACCGCTGAATATTGATTGGGATTAAAGTTCGGAAAATTCGCTAAGGCTAAAATTTCTCCGGAATCAGGATTCATAACTATAATTTCTCCGCCCTCAATCTCCAAATTTTCTTTTGCCTGTTCTAAAAGTTTTTCGGCTCTGAATTGAATGGAGTAATCAATAGTTAAAAAAATATCTTTGCCTCGTTGGTCTTTTTTACCCCGCAAAATCTCATCGTCATAACCTTCTATGCCATATTGTCCTTGCCGGTCGGCGTCCACAAAACCGATTAACTGGGAAGCAAAGGTTCCTTGGGGATAGTATCTTCCCTTTTCCCTGTCCAGATAAATTCCTTTTAGGTTTAGTTCTTTTATTTTTTGAATTTCCTCATCAGTTATTCTTTTTTTAATGGGTTCATATAAATTGTTTTTTTCTAATTTTTCCAAAATAAAATCTTTAGCTACCTGAGCCGTAGAGAAGGGGGAAGAAGAGGATTTATTCTCTTCGCCCAAAGAAAGAATTTCGGCTAATTTTTCGGCGGCAATCTCTTTTTCTTTAACTTCTATTGGTGAGGAAAAAACCAAGGACCAATCCATGTTTATGGCTAAAGCTTCCCCGTTTTTAAAAAAAATCTCTCCTCTTTCTCCAATAATTTGTTTATCAATACTATATAATCCTTGAGCCAAAGCTTTGTAAAAGTCGGCCTTAACGACTTGAATATAAAAAAGCCGGCCCAAAATGACCATTCCTAAAAGAAACAAGAATACTAAAATGAAATTGATTTTCCAACGAAGCATGGGTTACTTTGCCAAGACCGTACTCTCCAAGACCCGAATATATTCTATCTTGCCTGCTTTTTCAAAATTTTGAACGTAGTTTCCGATATTCCATAAAGAGTTAGCTTTGGCGAAATTAATTCCTAAGGTTTTATTTTCTTGGGTAAATTCGCTTATTTTCTTTTCAGAACTCTGAATAAAATAAACTTCTGAAGCATAAGCATTAAGCTGATATATAAAAACAATCAAAAGAGAAAAAATTATCAAAATAATAAAAATCCAAAGAAATTTCGAGCCTAAACTTAGTTTTAATCTAAGGGGCACTACTGAAATTGGGAAAGACGATGCTAAAAGCTTGTTTATTTGAGACATATTTTTACTGCCGTTCTCAGCTTACCGGACCGAGACCGAGTATTAATTTTAATTTCTTTTAAGTCGGGACTGACCGGTTTTTTGGTTATTATTTTTAAAATATTTTCTCTGGCTTTTTCCCGAAAAAAATTTTTAACAATTCTATCTTCCAAAGAATGAAAAGAAATAACTATCAGTTTTCCCTCGGCTGGCAAAATTTCTACTGCCTGGGGAAGAACTTTTCTCAAATTCTCTAACTCTTCGTTTACCGCAATTCTTATTGCCTGAAATGTTCTTGTCGCACAATGTAATCTTTGCTCTTGATATCTTAAAGGAACTGCTTTTTTAATGATTCTTACTAATTGAAAAGTTGTTTTAATCGAGCCGAATTTTCTTTCTTTAATAATGGTTTTGGCAATTTTTTCCGAAAAATTTTCTTCTCCAAATTCTTTTAAAATTTTTTCTATATCCGGCTCTGACCAAAAGTTTATTATCTTTTCGGCTGTCAAAGGATTTCTTAAATCGTATCTCATGTCTAATGGTTCATTCCTTAAAAAACTGAATCCCCGACCCGACTCTTCTAAATGCCAGCTTGACATTCCCAAATCAAATAAAATTCCGGATATTTTTTTAAAATTTTGTTTTTTAACGATTTCCTCTAAGTTAGCAAAATTATCACAAACCAGAATCAATCGTTCTTCTTCACCCTTCGCTGCGGCTCGGGTTTTTAAACATTGGATTATTTCCTGGTCTTGATCGATTCCTAATACTTTTCCATTTGGACCATTTTTTTCCAAGATAGCTAAGGCATGACCTCCTTTTCCTATGGTACAATCAATAAAATTTTCATTCGGCTTTGGCTCAAGATACTGGAGAACCTCTTTTTGCAATACGGGAATATGAACCATAATATTAAACTCCTAACTCTTTAAGACGTTCTGCTATGTCGCCGGCTGCCATTTCCGTTTTCTTTTTGTATTTTTGGAATCCTATTTCATCCCAAATCTCAATCCTGTTGTAAAGGCCAACAAAAATAACTCTTTTTTTAAGTCCTGAATAATTTTTTAAATAATCAGGGATTAAAATTCTGCCCAAATTGTCAAAACTTACTTCCATTGCTCCGCCCAGCATTAATCTGGCAAAACTTCTGGCATCGGCCTGGGCCAAGGGAAGTTTAGATATTTTTTTGGCCAATTCTCCCCATTCTTTAGCTGGATAAAGAAACAAACATTGATCCAGTCCTCGAGTGATAACTGCTTTCTTACCTAAAAGCTGCCTGAATTTAACAGGAACAGCCAATCTTTTCTTTTCGTCTATTGAATATGTATATTCTCCTGAGAACATGATGAAGTAGTAAAATAGTTATCCACAGAAGTGGCTAGTTATCTACATACTTATCCACAATTCCCCACTTCAACTATATTATTATCCACTTCATATCCTTAGTCAACCATTCTTTTCCATTTAAAAAACAGGCAAAATAGGAATAAAATAGAAAACCACGGTTTATTTTTCCACAGGAAATCCACAGTCCTAAAATAAAACGGCCCCGTTTTTAACGGAACCGCATATTGCCCAAGAGATGATTTATTGAATTATTTTTAATCTAAAATCTTCAGAATCTATTTCTACTTTATACCCCCTTTTGATTTCGCCGGACAAAAGCGCAGAAGCTAAAACATTTTCAATTTTGTCTTGAATAACTCTTCTCATCTGCCTTGCGCCGAAGGTCGGGTCATAACCCAATTCAACTATTCTTTCTTTGAGAGGTTCGGTGATAACAAACTCAATCTCTTTTTCTTTCAGGTTTTTCTTTAATTTTTTGAGCATCAAATCGGCTATATCTAAAAGATTTTCTTTACTTAAAGGTTTGAAAACCACCATTGCATCAAATCGATTGATAAATTCCGGCCTGAAAATCCCTTCTTCAAAAAGACGGTCCAAAAGTTTTTGTTTAACTTTAAACCATTCGGTTTTTTCTTTTAAGGCCTTCAAAATTATTTGATAACCGGCATTAGAAGTAGCAATGATTATCGAATTTTTAAAATCAACTTTTCTGCCGAGTCCGTCCGTTACGTGTCCTTCGTCCAGTATTTGCAAAAATAAATTTAAGACATTGGGATGGGCTTTTTCTATTTCATCTAAAAGTATCAAAGAGAACGGTCTTTTTCTGACCTCAGTGGTTAAAAGTCCTTCTTCTCCCGGAGCTCCGAGTAAATGAGGAATATCCGCAGCGCTTTGAAATTCTGACATATCTAACCTTATCATTCTATCTTCGGAACCAAAGTATATCTCGGCAAGAGCTTTGGAAGTCTCGGTTTTACCAACGCCGGTTGGCCCCAAAAACAAAAAAGTTCCCATGGGGCCAGATCTTGTGGTAACCTCTGCCCTGGCCCTTCTTAGGGCGGCGGAAACCTCTTTAACAGCTTCCTGCTGATTGATGATTCTCTCATGAATTAAATTTTCCAAATTAAGCAAAACCTGTCTTTCTTTTTCTTCTATTTCTCCAATCGGAATTTGAGTTTTCTCTGAAATAATATAAGCAATATGTTTTGGTAAAAGTACTTTGTCTTTAATGGTTTGGTTAAGGTAAACCATTACCTCATCAAGCAAATCCATTGCTTTTTCGGGAAAAGGAATTGCCGGCAAATACTTTGAACAATAAACAATAATATCTCTGAGGGATTGGTAAGAAACGAATTTTTTGTATTTTTGTTCCAATATTAAACTCAGGTTTTGCAAAAGCATTAATGTCTCTCTTTCAGAAACTTCAGCAACTTCAACTTTTTCAAACAGAGATAAAATAGAAGGATTTAGTTCAATATTTTTGTGAAGACCTTCAAAAGTGGTAATGGCTACAATCTGAAAAGTAGGATATGGCAAATAAGGAGCGAGAACCCCGGAAATATCTATTACCCCGGGTCTGATGCCGCCGCTAATAAAATTGTGAAACTCGTCTATAACCAAAATAACGTTGCCAGCCAAAATCACTTCTCTAAAGATATTGTCCAAAGTTACTTCTACCTTTTCGAAAGATGAAATCTGGGCTAAAAGGTTTGTCAGGTCCAATTGAACAACTCTTTTATAATTTACTTCGGCTGAACTTTCTCCCAAAACGCTTTTTTTAGCCAAAGCATGAACCATACTTTTTCTGCCGCTGCCCGCTTCGCCAACTATCAAAACATTGTTTATTTCTCTTCTGGATAAAATCCTTTCCACGGCACTAATTTCTTTTTGATGGCCGATAATTTCCGGGAATCCTCTTTTCCTTAGTACCTCGGATAAATCAATTGAAAACCGGTCTAAGGTAAGAGTGTAGCCGGCCGTCCATTCTTTTCCTAAAGAACCTCTTTTTATTAAGTTTTTCCATTCCCAGAACTTTTTACTTTCTTTTATTTTTTCTTCCAGATCTTCCAGCCACCAGCTTAAATTTTCAATATCTTGAACTTTCAGATTATTATCAATTAAAATTTTTTTAAAAATTAAATCATGTTTGGCAAGACCGGTAATTATGTCTCCCGCTTCAATTCTTAAATGATTCTTTTTTTCGGCTACTTTTAGAGATTCAAAAATTGAATACTGAAAATCTTCCGAATAAACCATGCTCGAAGAGGACTTCGTCCTCTTCTCTCGCTGGGCTTCGGAGCTTATGGTTTTAAAATAGTTTTCAAGAAATTTCTTAATTTCTTTAACGCTTAAAAGGGCTCGAGAAAATATAAAATTTAAATTTTGATTATTGGAAATAAGAAAGTAAAAAAGCAGAGTTGAGCTGATTTCAGCAATTTTCCTTTTTTTGCAAAATTTTATAGAATCTGAAACTGCTTTGGCAACTTCAAAACTTAAAAAATCTGCCAGATTGAACTTTTCTAAATTGGAAACAAGTTCGGTAATTTGTATGTTTAATTTTGGGTTTTTAACTTTTGAATTAAAAAAAGATTCTATTAGCCGAAAAATTAAAAATAAGGTAAGAAAAATTATTGATAATCCTAAGGTTAAAGATTGGGCGTTTTTACTGATAGCATCGGTTAAAAACCCATAAATAAATATTAAAAAAACTAAAACAAATAAAAACAAAAATAGCTTTCTTAAAGATTTTGCCAATTTAAAAACAGGATTCTTTGCCCATTTTACTGCCTGATAAATCGCTGTTGTTTTTAGATTAAAATTAAATTTATCTGCCATAAGTCAAAGAGAACTTCGTTTTCTTCTTCACCTATCCGAGTCGCAACGAAGGGTAGAGAAGAACGAATGTTCTTCGAATTCGCTTTCGCTGCGCGAAAGCTCGGTTATTAAAGAATTATTTTAAATCCGAAAATTAATCCGGCAATTAAAATTACCGGATTAATTAACCAGCCAATAAAAACAATGAAGCCGACAAAAACTATAAAAATTTCCACAATTGAACCAAAAAATATCAAAAAACTCCTGACTACGGCTCCCAAAACTCTAGAAATTAAATTAGAAAAGGAAACTTCGAGGTATCTTCCTATATCAAATCCTCTTCCGTAAGACCATTTATATCTTCTCCAATAAGAAAAAAAAGTCTTAATAAGTAAGGGAATTGAAAAATAGTTTGAATAAAACAAAAGAAAATTCTTCCAGGCCTTGATAAGTTCTCTCGGCACATCAAAAAACTGCCAAATTAAATATTGAGTAACCATATTTTGTCTTTTGGCTGCTTCTATCATAAGTCAAAGAGGATTTTATCCTCTTTTCCACCTTCGTCCCGTTACTGCAGGACTCGGTTTTTAATCAATTTTATGCCCAGGCCGGAAATTTGGCTGCCGCCGAAAATTAAAATAAAAGCCAGTATTGACCGGACGACTAAATTTAAAAGTTTTGTTATAAAATCAACAGGCAAAATTCCTTTCAGTTGCTCGCCTATCATCTGCTCCATCTGGACCTGAATGTCCTGGCCGCCTTCTTTTTTGGTTACAACTTCTTCTTTCGGTGCTTCAAAAAATTCGGGCAACACGGCTTTGGCAGTGAAAATATTATAAGAATTAATCAGTGTCCAACCAATAATGCCGATGCCCGCTAACAATAGAATCCAACCGACGATTGGCGAATATTTCATAATTATATTTAAATTAAACCTAATTCTTTAAGAGTATCCTCCGGAATAATCGGCCTTTCGCCTTTCGGCGTTCTTCCGGGATACCTCCAGGCAGAAATTATTTTAATTCCCTTGGGTCTTTTCATTATTACATACATCATCCAGGCTTCGGTAGAATTTCTCTTGGTACCTGTAATCTGCATTACCGCAATTGTTCCTTCGGCTATCCCCTCTTCTGTTCTATCCGGTTGGCGAAAAATTCTTAAAACTCTTTTTTCTGAAAATCGGTATTGCTTTAATTTCATTTTTGAATGCTCCGTCCAAACTATCTTTCTCTCTTCGTTTTTAATTAATTTCATAAGTGATGCTTACTGTCACCTCTATTTTATTTTCTCCGGTTTCAATTTCAGGAAGAGGGACAGTTTCCGCTCCGCCCAGCCCCATAGCCGATTCTTTTGCTGAATAAAAGTAAGGCAAAATGCTGCTTTCACTGAAATTACTGATTCTCACTAAGTTCACTCCTAACTGTTTGGCTAATTCTTCTGCCTTAGCCTTAGCCTTGGTAATTGCTTCTTCTCTCGCTTGTTTTTTAAATTCATCTTGATTATCAACGGTAAATTGTAAATCGCTGACCTCATTGGCTCCGGCCGAGGTTCCACCTTCAATAATCTCACCGATTTTTTCCATATCTCTGATTTTTGTTTGAAGCGACTGTCTTACTTCATACCCCACCAATACTCTTTCCCCGGAAGGATAATTTTGGGTCTTATCATACCATTCGTAACGAGGATAAATATCAAAACTTGTGGTTTTTAAATCTTTATCCTCTATACCCTGTTCTTTCACAAAATTAATTACGGCATTCATTTTCTCGGTATTTTTGCCCATGGCTTCGGCTACCGTTTCAGCTTCGGTAACTATGGAGAAGTTTATCAAAGCCAAATCTGGCTTAATATAAACGGTTCCGGTTTCTGAAACTGTAATTGTATTTTCCGTTTCTTCTAATTTATTTTTAATATCAATTGCCGTAGAAATAATCAGGGCAATTAAAAATAATCCCAATATCACGACAAATATATTTTTAACTTCTTCTTTTAGGTTGCACATATATTTACTTAAAAATTAAAATTTATTATCGACCCTTTGTTTACTATTTTACCATTTTCAAAAAGAAAAGGCACAATTTTTAGGCGAAGAGAACTTCGTTCTCTTCTTCACCTTCGTCCCGCAAGCGTGACTCGGTAATTAATTTTCCCTGTTTATCTATTTTGCCTTTTATTATTTGAGTGGCGCTGATGGGTTTTCCGTTTTCTCCCAAAACAAACTTTATTTTAACAATTTTTATCGGTTTTTTCTTTATTTCCCGGCGTTTTTTGTTGATGAGCAAGGCCGTTTTGTAAGTTTCCGGAGAAACCACAATATAATCAAAATCTTCTTTTAAAGTGGGGCCGAATTTGTCTTCAATTTTCTTTATTTTATATTTGCCCAGCAACCATTCTTTTATAAATTTTTCCAATTCTTTTTTTCTGCTTCGAAAATTTCCAACCCTTCTTCTTTTAATTTTTTCAGCCATTTTGTTTGAAGTTAATCCGATAGTTGTTTCCCCCAAACTAAAAGTCCTTTTTAATAATGCCTCGTGTCCCCTGTGCAAAATATCAAAAGTTCCGCCAATAACGACTTTTTTTACCAATTTCTTTCTGGCCATAAATTTTAGTTGTTGAAACTGGAGGCTTTTTTGAACCATTGGCCGTATTGACATTCCTGGTTGTGCGGCGGCGGCACGACTCTTTTTAAAATCGCCACCGCTTCTTTAAATAATTGAGGGATGTCCGAAGGATCTGTTTCTATTTCCTGAATTTCTTTTCTGAAAGGCAATCTGTCTCCAAAACCGTTTTTCTTGTTAACAATATAAAAAGCTAAATATCCCTTTTTGGTTGTTGGAAATCCGTTTTTTTCCAAAAGATAAGTATAAACATCCATCTGTATTTGAAAACGGTCGTAGATATTGGCCGTTGCGCTACCCGTAGATTTATAATCCAAAGGGGCTAATTTGCCGTCTTCAAACTCTAAAATATCGTCAACAGCGCCAAAAAGAGTGGCGTCCAATTCTTTATCATAATAGCGGATTCCGCTGAAATTGCTTCTCCACTGGTTCAATAATTCTTGGTTTGGGAAAAGTTTGGCCTTAATATTGTAGGCTAAAAGCAAAGGATGTAGCTCGCCTTTTTTTCTGTAGTCGTCAAATTCCTCCTTTAAAAGAAGGTCAACGGCGGTATTCAAAGCGTAAGGGTAGGGCTGGGGCCTTCTGATTTTCATTTTCTTTTCCAGCCAGAAACAACAAGGGCACTCCAGATATAAATTCAAAGAATTGGGAGATAATTGAACTGGTTTATTATTGTTCATAGGCCTAATTCTTGAGAACTTTTTTGCATTGCCTCAAGACCGACTTTAACAAATTCTTCTAATTTTAAGTTAAGCAAATCTTCGCATTTCTTAATAATCTCCCGATTAGCTCCTCTGGCAAAGGCTTTTTCCTTGAAACGATTTAAAACATTTTCCGGAGTCAGATCATTTAATTTTTTTGACGGCAAAACCAAAGCAGCAGCCACGATTAAACCGGTCAAGGGATCGGTAACGAACAAAGCTTTTTCCATTATGGTCTCGGGAGCTATGCCGTGAGCTTCATTATGAACCTTTACTGCCTGACAAATATCTTTATCTAATCCTAATTTTTCTAACATTTGAGCCCCGGCTAAAGAATGCTGAGACAAATCATTTTTTACTTTGTCGTAATCAATATCATGCAATAATCCTGCCAAGGCCCACTTTTCTTGATCTTTGCCAAAGTGCCGGGCCAAAACCCTCATTATCGCCTCCACGGCCAAACTATGCTTAATTAAATTCTGATTTGAAAGATTTTCTTTTAATATATTAAAAGCCTCTTCTCTGTTCATAAGATCATTTTACCATTTTTTTAAAAAAAACAAAAAGCGCGACCCATGACTGTTAGAAATGTTTTAGATCGCGCTATTAGAAGAGTTTCCCCTGAAGTTCCGATTGGAGCTTCTTTTTGCGGGGACGAGACTTGGAACGGTCTTCACTGAAAACCTTATTAACCGTTCGGTAAAGATCTCTATAGTCCCCGGGAGAAATCCACAGAGTGTCTTGGTCTAAGACCTGTACTCCAACGTTACTCCGGCTTGCTTCATAAGGCTCTCCGGTGTCGGGTCGGCGAATCCATTTACTCTTAATGTCGCCTATCCAGGCCACCAATCTTACTGCTTTGCCGTCCACTCTTTCCACGTCAATCTCGACTGTCATTACTCTGCACCATCCTTTCCGTATTTTTTCTGAAAACAAGGCACAATGCCTTTAACTGCTTAAATTATATCAAAAATCTTAAAAAAAGTCAAATCCTTATAAACCGAAGAATTTAATTGGGATTCTTAACTCATCGTCTAATTCTGGAAGACCGGAAGGATTGTCTTTTTTAAAAACCAAAATTCCCTCTTTAGTATCGGAAGCCGTAAATTCTAAAACCGCCTCAAAAGGAACGAAGTCTTCTGTCATCCAGTCGCTTTTAGCTTGAGCAATAGTTAAAGCGATCTCCTTGCCTGTGCCGTCATAAAGCCGAATTGGAAAACTGGCTTCAAAAAACCAATATCCTCTCGCCTCTCCTTTTATAAATAAAGGGTTGACTATTGTCTGATTTGGTCGCGGATTTTCAAGTTTAATTAAATCTATTTTCTCAAGCTCATTGCCAATATCCTCAACAAATGTCTTCCCATCTGGCGTTTTGCACTGACGGGGATAAGATTCCAAAATTGGATATCCTGCTTTAGCGCATTCTTCAAAAGAATTTATAGCGATTACCGGCGCTTCAACGCCTTTGTAATTCAGGACAAAAAACAAAACAACCAAAGCAATTATTAATATTCCAATAAAAATTAATTTTTTCATCTTCGACTATTTAATCTCAATAATTTCATATTCTTTTCTGCCCTCCGGAGTATCAATCTCCACAATATCTCCTTTCTTCTTGTTTAAAATCGCGCTGCCCAAAGGAGATTTAAATGATATTTTCCCCTGTAAAATATCTGATTCTTCCGGTCCGACAACTTGAAAACTTTTTTCTCCTTCGTCTGATTCCAAACAAACAAAAGAACCTATTTGAACCTTATTGCCTTCTCTCTTTTCAATAATTTTGGCCTGGGAAAGAATTTCTTTTAATTCTTTTATTCTTCCTTCAATAAAACCCTGTTCTTCCTTGGCGGCATCGTAACCCGCATTTTCTTTCAAATCGCCCTGGGAAACAGTATGCCTTATTCTTTCTGAAATTTCTTTTCTTTTGACTTTTTCCAAATAATCAAGCTCTTTTTTGAATTTCTCCAAGCCCTCCTTGGTTAAATATTTTACCATATTTTTACATTCCATAATATTAATTTTTTTCATATACCGAGCTTTCGAAGGAATCAAAGAGATAAATCTCTTTTTCACCCGTCGTTGCGACTCGGGTAGGTGAAGAAGAGAACAAAGTTCTCTTCGCCTATTATTATTCTGCCCTTTTTATTCTACCAAAAAACCGTCTCCGCCAAAAGAAAAAGAGAGAAGAATGTCAATTTGTACAAGCTATATAGAAGTTTAATACAATGGAAGTTTGTGCATTCTTCTCTCTTGAAGTACTGTGTAAGCTTTGCGCTCACAAAGGTTAAGAGTTGAAATAATATTCTCATCGTAAGAAATTCGCTTCGCTTCGCTCACCTAATAATTAGTTGGGGACAATGAGATTATTATTCAAACCTTGGTGGCTCCCGCCCAGCACGATGTTCTTTATTTTAAAAGGACACTTTAATCTTATCAAACATTATTTTTTTGTCAAGCCCTCCGGCTAAACTCAGACAAAAAAACAGCTTCAGAGAGCTGTTCCTCTACTTTGCTAAAATTGCTTAGGCACCACTAAAGTTCGAGTTCCTTAACTTTTTGCCAGTCAATTTCATTCAAAACCGTAATTTTGTTATCGCCAATAATGTATAAATAATCGTCAATATAGACTGCCCTTCTAGCTGAAATTCCGCTGACTGCTTTTATCAATCCTAATTTATCATTTTTATAAGAAAAAACATAGCCGCCCCGACTGCCGGGTAAGAAAAAGATTTCATGGTATTTATCCAGCAAAAAGGCATGGTGAGTGGAAAGAATGTCTGACCAAGATTCATCTAAAATGTATTTATCTAATTCTTTGGGATTTTCCGCCAGAGCCACATCAAAAAGAGAAATTTTCACCTTCCAATCTTCTTGTCCAATACCCAAAATTTTGTCTTTTGTGATGGGATGCAAATAAGAAGAGTACCCTGGAATTTTCAACTCGCCTTTTAATTCCGGCTTTTGAGGATCGGATAAATCTAAAACATAAAAAGGATCAATCTGGCGGAAAGTAACCAAATAGCCCTTGTCTTCAATGAATCTGGCTGAATAAATTCTCTCTTTCAGACCTAAATCTTTTATTGAACCAAGGACTTCCAAATTTTTATCCAAGACATAAACATCATTGGCTGATTCTCCCCCACCCATTCCAAAACCAAACCATCCAAACCTTTCACCAATAGTTATCGCAATTCTCAGATTTTCTTGATATTCATCTAAAGCAAACTGATTTAAGGGAGAACCCGGAACATTGCCCGTGGCTGTTATTTCGAATTTTTCCAATCCAATTTTTAAAATCCCTGTCTTTTCTAATTCTCTTTTTTCTTCCTTGTAATAATCTGACATTCGATCGGTCAACTCGTTTTCAACTCTTAATCTTTCATCTTCGGTTAAAGAGCTTTGATATTTTTCTAAAATGGTTTGCAATTCCAAGAGTTTGGCTTGCTGACTGAGATCATAACCTTCTAATTTTTCAAGCTTTTCTAAAACCAAATTGGGAATTAAATCTCGGCATTTTTCTTTTAAAAATTTGGAAAAAAACTTAACAATACTCTCATAATAAGAATAAGTAATATAAATTGCTTTCTCGGACATATAAACTACCGATTGGCCGGAGGAACCAACAAAAGAAACTTTGTTTTCAATTTCTCCTGAAACAGGGTCTAAAACCATGGCTAAAAAAGTAACATCTAGCGGAACAGGTAAAACAGGATGATAAATTTCTCGACATTCAATTGTTAAGGGTTTTCCTTCAATAAGTAAAGGCTTAATTGGACAAGGATGAATCTCATCAATTAAATTTTTAGTTATCAAATAGATTTTATCTTTGTAAAGCCGTGAGGTAACAATTGAATTTTTCTCTTCCAATTTTATCTCCCATTTCTTTTCAGGTGTTTTAGGATTGGAAACATCGTAGCCCTCGATATCTTGACCGGAGAAAATCACTAAAATATCTTTCACTAAGAGCAAATCGCCCGACCGCTCAATCTCGCCATCCAAAGCCAAATCAGCCGAGGGATACGCTTTGATGAGTTCAGTTTTGGCTTCTTCGTAGGGCGAAATTATTTTTTCCTCCATTATCATTGGTTCTCGCCAAATTGGCCAAATCCTTCCGGGAGAAAAATAAATTTCCTTACCATCGGTTTTGACAATATCTGGCTCATCAATACCAGGCACTTGAACCGTGGTTTCAGAAACTCTTTCTGGCAAAGCAGCTTTTTCGGCCATAAAAGGAGCTTCAATTAAGGAAGTAGGCCCCATTACTCTCTCTAAGGCCAATCCCCCCAAACCCAAATATTCGGCTGCTGCTTCTGTCTCTTCTAAATAACTCTTAAACTCTTCTTCATCAGAAAATTTTTTAATTCCTTCGAGTTTTGGGGAGGAAATAAAAGGGACTTGAGGAAAAGAAATAGGGGGTAAAGAAACTCCAAATTCAAATTCTAAATTTTTATAAGAAACCCAAATAGCCAAAACGGCGATTAGAAAAACTCCAATTAAAATAGCTAAAGCTATTCTTCCCTCAATTTTCTTTTTCAAAAAATTAGCCATATGCCTTAATAAAAATTGTAAAGCAAAGTAAAATTAAGTCAAGTGGCAAAAATCACAGAGCCAGGAGCAGGCGACATAAGGTTTTTGGCAAAGAAAAAGCCGAGAATAATTCTCGAATTAATTCTCGGCTTAATGATTAAGATTCTAAGGTTGGAAGAGACTTTCCGGATAGAATTCAATTCTTTTCACGGCTGCGAATTGGAGAGCGGTTTTTTCAATTTGCTCTCGTATCACCAGTATTCTCGACGCGCCTCCAGTGGTAAAACCAAATATTTCCGTAAATTCCAAGACTAACGTACCATCTTTTTTTAAATCTAAACCAATCAACTTAAATCCCGGGTGAGGAAACTCTGTAATAAATCCGAGTTCCTCTTCCTGTTTCGTCAGTTCTTCACTTATAAGAAATTCTATCGTGTCCCTTATCAAGGTTGCGCTTTTTGGTATTTCCCTGTAAACGGGAAATACCGCTTTTTCCGGCTCAAACGGAAACTCTTGCAAGACCATTTTGGTGTTGAGATAATACAAAAGAATCAGTATTTTATTTTCTGCTTTATTTTCTGCGCAGGCATCAGTCCCGAGACAATTAAAGATAAAAAACAAAAAAATCGCAACAATCAAGGCTTTTTTAATGAACATATTTATTCCTCCTTTTTGGAATTGATGTCTTATTATATATTAAAATTTTAATCTTGTCAACCCTAAAATTAAATTTCTCCCTCCCGAGCGGAGCGAGGGGGAAGAAGAAAATCTATTTTCTTCGCCCACCCGAGCTACAGCGAAGGGTAAAGAAGAAGATTTATCTTCTTCGCCCACCCGAGCTACAGCGAAGGATAAAGAAGAAGATTTATCTTCTTCGCCCACCCGAGCTGCAGCGAAGGGTAAAGAAGAAGATTTATCTTCTTCGCCCTCGGTGCAGGATTTATTTAAATAATTTTCTCTGTCGGAAAGCTTTTGCCGTCTCTTCGGCTATTTGTTTTCCATCCTTGGTAAGAGAAAAAAATGTTTGAGGGTTGCCAGTGATTAATTTTCTTTTTCTTAGGGTTCGAAGCGTCCGATCGAGTTTTCGAGAGTCCGGCCATTCAGGACTTTGAGAAAAACTAAAGGCCTTGGGAAATAAAATAAAGCATTCTTTAATCAATTTTTCAAACGTACATTTTTCTTTGTTTTCTATTATTGAATTGATACCAAAAAGAATCAGGTCAATAATTCTAATCTTTTTATATGATTCTTCATCAAAAGATTTTACTTTTTTTGGCATTTTTTTTAAAGCTTAGTTTAATTTTGCCATTTTTGAGATCTCTTGTCTACTCCCATGGTCGAAGATTATGGTCAAGCTAAGACTTGACATTGTTTATGGATGCTATATAATCAGCAGTAGACAATAAGTCGAAGTAGCTTAGCAGTAGTTAAGTGTAGCGACTTAGAGTTTCAAGGTCGCTTTTCATTCATCAAAAACCGAGCTTCCATTTATGGAAGCGAAGGTAAAGAAGAGAACAAAGTTCTCTTCGCCAATAAATAACATGGCGTTCGATTCAGATAGAGGATTTAGGCCCCGGGAAACAGTCAAAGGCAATTGGAAATGCTCAGACTGCGGGGTAGAAATCACCGAACTTCCTTTTGAACCAGCTCAAGACAGACCTATTTACTGCAAAGAGTGCTGGTCAAAAAGAAGACCAAAAAGAGATTTCAACAGATAATCCTAAAAAACAAAAAACCCGGCGTTTGCCGGGTTTTTTGTTTTGTTTCTACAAAAGCTGACCGGTGATGAAAATTTCAACGGCAGCTGCCAAAAGCAAAAGAGGAAATAAAACTTTTATAAAAAAAACTAAAGCAGTATTTAATTCTGTTTTAATATCTGCTTCGCCAAGCTTTTGCGGGGCTCGGTTTTTGAAAACTCTATCAAGTAGAGTTTTTCCAAGTTTTAAACCAATAGCGCAAGCCAGAAGTTTAAAACAACAAATAAAAACTGGCCAAAAGGCGTCATCTCTACTATGGGCCCAAGCACTTCCTGAAGATTTTCCAAAACCAGCTTCGTTTCCAAAGGCGAGTTTTGAGCAAAAAAATAACCGTTAAAAGCGGCAAAAACAAAAACCAAAACAGCCGCTAAAATAAATTTCCAAAGAGAAAAAATATATTTGGCGAAGAGAATTCCATTCTCTTCTTCACCTTCGCTTCCTTCGGAAGCTCGGTTTCTAAAAAATATTAATTGTTTTTTCATATTTTTCCCTCTTTTATTTTCTTTCTTATCTTTTCAACAAAACTGTTAAAAAAATAAAGATTGTGAAAGGTTAATAATTTAAGAGCGGTGATTTCTTTTGCCCGGAAAAGATGGGAAATATAATTTCTGGTATAATTTTGACAGACAAAACAAGAACATTTTTTATCAAGCGGAGATTTATCTTTCAAAAATTCAATTTTTCCTAAATCTAATTTACCCATAGATGTAAAAGCAATCCCCCGCCTGGCATAATGAGTGGGAACGCTGCAGTCAAATAAATCCGCTCCCCTTTCAATAATTCTGGGAATATCTTCCAAATAGCCGATTCCCAAAAGATGCCTGGGTTTTTGTTCCGGCAATTCTTTAATTACCCAATTTAACATTTCCAGCATTTTCTCTTTATTGTCTCCGAATTCACCGCCGATTCCAAAACCGTCAAAAGGCAAATCTCCCAAAAATCCGGCGCTTTCAACTCTCAAGTCCTTATATCTGCCGCCCTGGACAATGCCAAAAAGAGCTTGACTGGACTTTTTCTCTTTTAAACAAATTCTTGCCCATCGATGAGTTCTTTCCAAAGATTTTTTAGTGTATTTGTAATCGGCTATGGGTGAAGTGCATTCGTCAAAAGCAAAAATAATATCTGCCCCTAATTTTTCCTGAATCTTAATTGATTCTTTGGGGCCCAAAAATACTTTTTTGCCGTCCAAAAAAGAACGAAAATAAACTCCATCTTGGGTGATTTTTAAAAGTTTTGGCTGCTGACTATATTCAATCTTTTGATTAGCAACTCTCTTTTTCAAAATTTTTCCCATTCCAAAATCCTTGCCAAATCCCAAGCTAAAAACCTGAAAACCGCCAGAATCCGTCATTAGAGGTCTTTGCCAATTCATAAATTGATGAAGACCACCGGCTTTCTTAATCACATCTTCCCCCGGTTTCAAATGCAAGTGAAAGGTATTGACAATTAAAATCTGGCTTTTGGTTTCTTTAACTTCTTGGCTATCCAAAGTTTTTACAACTGCCTGGGTGGCTACGGCTACAAAACAAGGCGTCTCAACCAGTCCTTTCCCTGTTTTTAACAATCCCAATCTCGCTTTGCTCTTTTTTGATTTTTTAAGAATTTTAAAATCAATCACCGAATTTTTATGAAGTAAAAATGAAGGTAAAGAAGAGAACGCAGTTCTCTTCGCCTACTTTTTTTATTAAATATCATATTCAATTGAAAACTCCTTGAATTCTCCCTGATAATCCTCCCGGACCAGGCTAAAATCGTCTATTTTAGCCCAAATTGGGCCTTTTTTAGCCCAATTGACCATCTTCTCAATATTCTCTCTGTCTCCTTCAAAAATCGCTTCCAGACGGCCATCTCTAAGGTTTTTAACCCAGCCGGAAATAGCCAATTTTTCAGCTTTCTTTTTGGTATTTTCCCTAAAAAAAATGCCCTGGACTCTTCCGGAAACAAAAATATGGACCCTCACGTTTTCTTCGCCCTTTTTTTGCTCTATTTTTTTTCTGAAAAACATTTAACGAATTTGCTCCAATAAAGAAGCCGGCAAAATCTCCGGCAAAAGATTATTAAAAGCATAAAACAGAATAAAAAAAGCAAGGATAACTGCCGCCATGATTTCAAATTTTAACATAATAATAGAATAACAAAAATTTTTAGCGGAAGCAAATGTAAAAAAGAAAAAGGAGAGGAAGAAGGAAATCTTTCGATTTCAGAAGTGAAAACATTTAAGATGGTTTTCAACATCTGGAAAGATTTCTCCTAACTCTCCTTTGGGGATCGAAGAAGTGAGCGAGTGATGATTTCTCTGTCTTGAAGCGAGAAATCATAGGTGTAGGAAAATCCTTGGCTACTCATCACAGATGAGTCGGGTCGGTCGTCAGCACCGAAGACATGTCCAACTTCATGAATAATTACGTGACTATAAGGTCTCTGGCAGATCCCTATCAGCACGTAATTACTATCAGCTAAACCGAATGTCTTCTTATGCTGACTGCCAACCTTGCCGGTAAATCCTACAACTATCTCGCCGTTTACTTTGACCTTCCTTTTGAGGTCCCTCATCAGATGCCCGAAGAGCATGTTGAGGAAACGCTGTCTGAAAGGAAATAGGTCAAGGAAACGAAATGAGATTCCACCGGAATTCCACTCAGAAATTTCAGAGATTTCGAAGCCAACTCCGAATTGTCTCTTGAATTCCTGAGAAGCTTTCTCCAGTTCGGACATCACGTCGCCTTTGAACTCTCGATCCTTTACTACTTTTACCCTGATCATATTGATCATCCTCCTTATTAAGGTTCTAATTGAATAATCCTTTTTTCAAGATTATTCGGGAAGGAATTTCTTTCTTTTTCCTTCCACTCATATTATACACCTATTGTTTAATTTTGTCAATATTGTCAATAGCGGATACTGAGAGAGTTTCCTTAAATAAATTATAGAATAACAAAAATTTTTAGCGGAAGCAAATGTAAAAAAGAAAAAAGAGAGGAAGGAGAAAATCTTTCGATTTCAGAAGTGGAAACAGCTGAGATGGTTTCCAACATCTGGAAAGATTTTTCCTTGCTCTCCTTGTAAGAATTGGACTTCTTTGAGCCGAAGCTCGGAGGCGATTTCAAACACTACTTATTTTTCTTTTTCCTCCGGTATTTTCCGGCATCTTTGTAAGTTTTGCGATTCGCCTTTTCATGTCAAAGCAAGGGTCTTCTTTTTGTGGCTTATAGGAGGGGCCGATAACCTCTCGCCACTTCTTGTGAGAAGGGCAAGAAGGTATGGGGCAATATGTATGTGGTGCTCCGGCTACAGTACTGTAGTAACAATCAGCACAGTAGATAGTGCCACCTATTGTCCCCGGCGGACTCATACCATACCAGTGTCTCCCTAAATACCACCTTAATAAATCGACTGTTCTTAGAAATTCTTTCTTTACGTCTCGACCAAAGAAGTCAATGGTAACGTTTCTGTCAGAAAGCTCGAAGAGAGCATTCCTTACTCCTTCATCATCATTGATTCTTTTTACACCGGTTAATTTATTCAGCAGCCCTATCATTTTTATTTGCAATCCCTTTGGCAATCCAGAAACCTCATTTTTATCCACTCTACTCTTTTTAACATCCCCTTCTACTCTTATGATTTGCATTGAATCTTACCTCCTTTTTTCTTTATTTAATTCAATGGTTCTAGAAATACCCTATCACATCTCAAAAGAAAAGTCAATCTCTAGGCCTTACATAATGAAAAATTGATTTTTTCTCGAAAGTGGGCAATGCAGGATTTGAACCTGCGACCCCTGCAATGTGAATGCAGTGCTCTAACCACTGAGCTAATTGCCCGTTTAAATAAAAATAGCAAATTTTTACAATATTCGCAAACTAAAAAAGAGCAATAAACGCTCTCTTTTAGAATTCCATAATCATGTCTCTCTTCGCCTTTATATAATTTTCTGAAATAATTCTTGAACCTTAATTTTGGCAACTTTCATTTGAAGAATTTTCTTTGATTTATAAATCTGGTATTCTTTCTTTCTTAAATCCAGCCACTCTTCAAATTTAATAATACGGGATTTGAAAAACCAAATAATCAATAAGGTTATCATCAGAGGTAATAAAAATGAGTCAAAAAAGATATTATTCGTCAAACCGGTGGAAACAGCGGTAGCAGCTCCGGCCACTGCTGCCCTTGTTACAACAACTTTAGCGGTATCCGAACGAGAATCTACGCCGCTGGAAACTGAAGCGGTGTTGGTTAACTCGGTTTGACCGAAACTAAAGCTTTCTGCTCCGGCCACATCTCCTCTAAAAGTAATTCTCTTTTCTTGACCGGCCGCTAAATTGCCAATATTAAGACCGGCAAAGATATCTCCCGGAGTCAATATATCATCAACTCTTAAATCACCTTGATAAATTATTCCGCTTGGCAAAAAGTCTTTTACAACCACATTGTAAAGAGGATCGTTTCCCGCTTTTATTCCTATTCCAAAAGTAAGCATTTCTTTCGGATTGGCATAAATTAATTCAGAAAAAGCTGTTCCTTTAGAAAGACTTCTAACCGTTTTATAAATTGAAAAATCAGTAGAAACCTGGCTCTCAACATTTACCGTAACAGAGTCCGAAGCCGAACCGTCCGATCCGGTGCAGGTAATTGTATAAGTTTTTGAAGAAGTCAGATTGCCGGTTGATTGGGAACCGGAGGTAGATTTTGTTCCTGACCAGGCATTGGAAGCATAGCAGGAATCAGCATTTTCTGAAGTCCAGGTTAAATTGGCCGAACTATTATAAGGAATGGTAATGGGGCCGTTGGAACCATTGGCTTTGATGTTGACGGTGGGAGTATAAGCATTACAACTATAACTATTAATCGAAACCGTATCTTCAGCAGTTAATCCTCCTGTTTCAACTCTTACTTTAGCAGTATAAGTGTCTATTGAAGAATAAGAACAAAGGTTATAAGCAGTATAAGAATCGTTCCAGTTTGTATAGGTTGTATATATTTTGTCCCAGCTTCCGTCATTTCTACAATCAAAATAATAAGTAATAGAACCAGCCGCAGTTCCCGAGACCTCGGCAGTTAAATCAACATCATTTAACGGAGAACATCCGGAATTGGGATTGGCAGAGAGTGAAACGGAAAAATTTGGTTGAGATTCGATGTAAACAGTTACCGTATCAGCCGCCTGACCGCAGCTATTTAAACATGTAATGGTATAACTTTTTGCCGAAGTTAAATTGCCGGTTGATTCTGAGCCCGAAGTTGATTTTGTTCCCGACCAGGCGCCCGAAGCAGTGCAGGAATTGGCATTTTGAGAAGTCCAGCTCAAATTGGCTGCGCTATTGTATGAAATGGTGATTGGTCCATCAGAATTGTTGGCTTTAATATCAACGGTGGCTGCAGTACAACAACTTTGAACAACAATTTGAGTTGTATTTTCGACTGACAATCCCTCTCTTTGAACCCTGGTTTTAGCCGTATAATTTCCGGCCGAAGAATAATCACAGAGGTCGGAAGCCGTATAAATAATATTGCCTGAGGTGATTGTTTTGTCCCAGCTTCCGTCATTTGTACAATCAAAGA
>JAPLXL010000006.1 GCA_026396115.1 Candidatus Nealsoniibacteriota bacterium | reverse complement strand
AAACAGTATTGGGCGAAGGCACCATCCCGGACATCGCTAATATCGCCCCTATTGCTAAAACCAATCCAATCCCAAAAATGAAAATTAAATCCTTGTGTTTTTTTATTTTTTCAGCCATTTCTTCTATTCTTTTTTAATTTTCAATATTAAAATTTAAACATCTGTCGACATCCCAGATAGATTTTTTTATTATACCAAAAATCTTGTCAAATAAAACTGTGGATAACTTCTGAACGCTGATTGATGCTGATTTTGCTGATTTATGCTGATTTCCGGCTGACTAAAATTTTGATTGCCAATCTAATCCTTTTTCTATATCTTACACTAAAGAAAAAAAACAAAGCAAGTATCAATAAAAATGGCAGCCAGAAATGCCAGGGCAGAGAAAAAAAATTTAAAATAAAAGGGGCGGAGGGTTTGAAAATCTCGGCACTCAAAGGGGTTTTTGCTTCCAACTCAAGTTTTGCCTGATATTTTCCAACAAAAAAATTCTGAAGTAAAAAATCAGAAATGAATGATGGCAGCCATTTCAATTTTTCCGGAATCTCCGGCGAAAACTCAACCGGAAAAGCCCGAGTTTTTCCCGGCAAAATTGTTTTTTGCAAAACCTCCGTCTCCCCTACTTTCTTGCCAAAGATATTATAAATTGAAATTTTGCCGTAAGGTTTAATGTGATAAATGTCGTTATTTTTGATTCTCAAAATAAATTTTGAAGGCGACTTTTCGCTGATGATAAATTCGGCTGCCTGAGCAATAAATCCTAGAGTTTTAGAAAAAAGATTTTCTAAAACTAAAATTCTCTCTTCTTTTGGCAGAGAAAATTCAACCACTTCTAATTTTTGTTCGACCTCCGGCTCTAAGGCAAAAGTTTTTATTGAAATTAAAAACAAAACCCCAATTACCGGAATAACCCGGGGCTTATTTTCCTCAAAATAGAAAGATGGCAGCTGAGGCTCAAAAAGCATCACAGCATAATGGCCGCCCGGCTCGGCATTTTCCGGAACCTGAATTGTAAAATAAACTTCCCTTGTTTCTCCCGGATTCAAAATGAAATTTGGATTTTCAATTTTAATCCATTTTCTGGAAGCAAAAGAAATATCTTGGGAAAGCTCGTCAAAAGCCATTCCTCCTTCCTCATCAGAAGCAGTAAAATCAGTGGTCCGAGCTAAAATTGGCAAAGCCACTTGGCTTTTGTTAGTAAGTTTGATTTTCTTAGTAATAGTTTCTCCTGGAAAAATATCCAATTCAAAAGTATGAGGACTAACTGCTAACCGAGGTGATATCTGAGCACTGACCAAGAAAGGAAAAAATATCAACAAAGTAAAAATGATTAATAGTTTGCGGTACATATGTAATGAATGGTGGCGGTATAATCTTTTGCTGGTTTCTGAGTTGGAGAAGCAGAAACCTTGTAGGTAATTTTATTTTGCGCACCATACCAACTGCCACCAGGCCTATCGGCTACTTCTTCGGTGGAACTGGTAAATCCAGCGTATTTGGTAGAGGTTGCAAAACGATCGGCGGTTCCGCCAGCGAGATTGTTATCATCGGTTGTATAACCAAAACCACAGTAATCGCCTTGCCAGCAAGTACTTGTCCAAGAAGTAGGAGTAGTATTGTTGACATTCAATCTCGGAATCGAATAAGTAGAGGTGGTCATTGCTCCATCATTACCAGCATAGGCAGTAATCAAATAGCCATTGGAGGCAGTAGTAGTGACATATAATATTGTGGTACCGGTAGCAGTAAGATAGTTTATATCGCTTAAAATACCCAAATCAACAGTTGTCTTATCAACGCCGAATTCCAAATCTGAAGACATACCGGCATACCAGGTGCCATTAGTTGGAGGGTAGTTGATAGTGGGTTCCGGAGTATTATTAACATCAATATCATACCTCCTCCAATTTTCTGAAATGCATTTGTCGACAGTGCTGGTTGATTCCGTGCTTGAAACCGAAGTAATATACTGATTGCCAAAATCAGTCCAATAATTGTAGCTGCTGAAGCCGGCAGCCGAAATCTGTAAATTATATTTGTAATAGGTAGCTCCGCCTTCTTCTACAGTACTTAACCCATAAAATTTAACATTATAGGGAGAAGCTGTTCCTTCGGTCCACTCAAAGAAAATATAATTGTTACCACCTTGATAGCCACTGGAAAGCCATTTGTTAGTGCCGGTTGTTACCAGAGCAGTTGAGGTAGAATCCCAATCTGAAGCACCATAAGGAGAAACACCTTTTTTGTAATAAATCGTGTTATCGCGAACCCAAAAAACATATAGATTATTAGAGTTTGCCGTATCAATACTAATTGTCGGGTAAGTGCAAGTTGCGTTTGAATCCAAGGTAGTTGATGCCTGCCAGCCACTGGCATCAACATACTTCCAGAAGACTACATTATTGCTGGAATTAATGTAAGTGAGATAAGCTTCATCGCTAGAAGTGCTACTAACCATCTGCATATTATATCCAAATCCTGAAGTTCCGGTGTCAATAGTGGTCGTAGCAGTCCAACCTGTTCCAGTGGCATATTTTTTACCCTCAATTGTTGTCCCGTCAATCCAAACAGCATACATATCGCCATTGGTCAAAGGCACTACTGTACCGTACTTATTACTATTACCACTAGCACTATCGATTGTCTCCTCTGATCCCCAACCTGAGATATTATTAGGATTAATAGATAGTTTAGATCTAATATAATATTGAGGTCCAACATCTTCTTGTCTTGCAATTACTCGAATCTTGTTATTTGTATCTCTGTCTATAGATAGATAATTATAAGGAGAGTTTGGACCTGCTGAAAAGACTGTAGTAGCTGATCCCCAAGAAAATTCTGTGCCAGGATATAAAGTCGTTGTAGAAGCATTCCTTATACGAGCTGACCATATACTTTGCACTTTATAAAGAATAAACACATTGGAAGAATCGGCCTCAATGGAAAAGTCAGAAGAAAGAACACTAGACTCACCCGCCTCGGTAATAGTGGCTGAAGCATTTTGATTCCAAGATGAACCATCGGAGGAATACCAGAACTGAATTTGTGAGTTTCTATAAAAAGCTGTCCAAAAACGGCTTCCGTCATACCATGTCTTTCGCTGAAAGGCATAAGCAGAAGCATCGGCATTACTTGAAGTAGCTACAGTACTTGTTACATCACTGCCTCCTCCGCCACCGCTGGTTATAGAATACTCTCTAATCCTTATGGCGCCGTTTGTGCCAGGTTGAGGAATGATTCCGGAAGCATTAGTTAGAATTGTCTGGCTGGTTGAAGCAGTTCCCCAGCCGCTGCCTGACCATTCCCAGATAGTGGATTGGGAAGTAGTACTGTTTTCAGAAATAGTTGTCGTGGCATTGGCAATATTGGTAGAAGTAGAATTAGCATCAACTACATGGCCTCCCAAATACCAATCGGAATTTAAAATGGCAGTAGAAGTCACGCTTTCATTATTCAAAATCGTATTCAGAACCGTAACCGTGCCGGTGGCAAATTGGACTGAATTTATTTCAGCTTCCTGAAAGATTAACTCAGAAATGGTTTGGTTATAGAAGCTCCAAAAACCACTGCCGGGATTATATCCTACCTTAGTAATGTCAGACGAATTTTGGCCACCGCCCTTTATTTCTAATACCGTTCCTGAAGCGACGGTGAATTTATCTCCGTCTTGCATTATGGTCAGGAACTTTTGGTAATCTTGGTTATTAGATTTTTTGAAAGCGACGAAGGTGTAGGTGTCGTTCGTGGTGTAGCCAGAGCCTCCAATCTTGAAGGACAGATTGTATGAATCTGTGAATGCGGATGCAAAGGTAGTGGTGCCTATATTCACTTCATTTCTGTATACCGTCCAGTAGTTAGTGGAAGTACTAAATACTACTCTGTATGCAGAGGAAGATGTGCCATATCCTCCACCGAAACTGAATTCTAGATCGGTATCTTTTGTTGTCGTAGCTCCGTCATCATAGAAATTAACTCTGGCAATGGAATCTTCCCAGAGATTGTTGGCGTAGTTGAATTTATTTATTGCTTCATTTTGAGGAGTTTCTGGGTCATTGTCAGGAATTGTGTATTCTCCCCAGATTTTGGTTGAAGTGGATATACCATTGTGTTTGAAAGAAGCGAAATAGGCACCGTCGTAATTTATACCAATTGTTGAGGTTGGAGAAGCTAAATTGCAGGAATAACAGCGAATGGTTGAACCAGAAACAGATTCATTAAAATAGATATCGGCAATAGTGTTTGTTGCATAATTATCGTTAACTATGATAGTGCCGGTAGAACGAAAGATATATAAACCAGCCAAATTACCATAATTATTATTAGAGGTGAGGGTGTTGTTGTTGGAGGAGGACTGGAGGTAGAAGCCACCAAAATTACTATTCCCATAACTATTATTGGAGGTGAGGGTGTTGTTGGAGGAGGAGTAGAGACGGAAGCCACCAGTACTATTCCCATAACTATTATTAAAGGTGAGGGTATTGTTGTTGGAGGAATCATAAAGGTTGAAGCCATAACGATTCCCATAACCATAATTAGAGGTGAGGGTGTTGTTGGAGGATAAGTCGAGGCGAAAACCATCAGCACTATTCCCATAACTATTATTAAAGGTGAGGGTATTGTTGGAGGAGGACCAGAGGTAGAAGCCATAACGATTCCCATAACTATTATTAGAGGTGAGGGTGTTGTTGGAGGAGGTGGAGGAGAGGTAAAAACCATAATTACTATTCCCATAACTATTATTAAAGGTGAGGGTATTGTTGTTGGAGGAGATATCGATAACAAAGCCATAACTCTTCCCGTAATTATTATTGGAAATGAGGTTGTTGTTATTGGAGTTCATATTAAGAACAAAGCCGTAAGTATCCCCATAACTATTATTAGAGGTGAGGGTGTTGTTGGAGGAGGTGGAGAAAAGGTAGAAACCAACATCACCATTATTATAAGTCCCGTTATTAGAAATCTCTGTATTGTTGGTTGCATCCCAAAGAAATACACCATCATATCCTTTATGAATCCTTGATTTCTCAACAGTTACTCCTTCGTTGGCATTGGCTCCATTAACTGATCTGAAAACAACCCCATAACGTTTATTCTCACCAGCAGAATCATCAACTCCCAACTCAGAAATATCAGCGTATCTTATCAAAGTTTCAGAACCTGCTTTGGCATAAATATATCCATGATTGTCTGAATGGGCAGTAACTTGGGCGTAATCTAAGATTTCGAAAGTATCACTTACTTTAATACCATCGACAATTCTGACAGAATCACCATCATCCATTGTGGTGAAGTCATCGGGAGAGTTGGTAATGATGCCAATTGTGTCAGTAGCAGCTTCTGTTGAGGTGGCAATCAGATACCATTTGGTATTGGTAATATTGTATAAATAGCGACCGGTGGCTTGACCTGAAGTAGCAATTAAATTCTCGGCAACATTAATCATGCAAACTGCATTTCCAGAACAAGCCGTGCCACTCTGGACATCAGGGGCCGTATCAGTAAGTGAAGTGGTGGCATTGATTCTGATGGTGTTAGCGGTATTTCCTAAAACATCATAGATTTTACCAAAAGCAGTGGTTGAAGAAGCGGTGTTGCTGATTCTCAAATGCATTCCGGTAAAATCAATTCCGCTCCAGGGATTTCCTGAAACAGTAATAGTGGTTGAAGCTGTATCTTCTGATATTAAAGAAACAGCGCTGGTTGTTGCTTGTTCTCCTTCAATCCATAAATAGCCGGTTGATTCAACTTCCAAGCCCGACTGAACAGAACTATATGAATTGAATTTTAAGATAGCGTTTTTCTTTAAATTAAAAGTTCCGGAACCGCTCGAAGCTCCAACCTGAACAATACAATTTAAACAATCAGAAGGAGAACTTGAAGCATTAATATGAATGGTAAGAGATTGACCCTGAGGAAGGACGGCAGTGGTAAAAGTGGCGTTTCCTGTTCCGTCGCCAACTATGAATTTCCCTAAAACCTCCAAATCATCACCATTACCATCACCCATTTGGACTGTTCCTTGTTTGATAACCAAAGTGTCTGTGGCATTTGAAGCTGAAACCCTCATCGGGTCAGTGATTGTCCAATAACCGCCAGAGCCATTGAACTGCACTTTCCAGAAAGATGAACCGCCGGAAGTTATAGTATTGCCGGAATCAGTGGCATAAAATCGTACTGTAGAATTATTATGAGTAAAAGTGCCGCCATTATTTAACCAATTGTTGCCAACAGCAATAGTGCCGGCTGAAAGACCGGTAACTGTACCACTGCTAATGGTGAAATTATTAGTAGAAGTAGTGTTATCTTGGAAAGTCCAGCCGCCGTTAGCGCCATTGAAAGTCAGATTGTAAAAAGAATTGCCGGCCGTTGTGATTGTCTTGCCAGTAGTGGTAGCGGTAAAGGTAATGGTAGAACTGGCCGCCGTAAAGGTAGCGGTTGAAGAAGCAAACCAAGAACCGCCGATAGAATGAGATTCGGTACCGGTTGCAGTAAAAGTAGAGGAGGCAGTAATCTTTAAACTGCCATCCCACCAGTCACCCGAACCACCGGGGTCAATAGTAACATTGCCGCCGGGAGCAAATGTTTTTGTCGGCCAGATATAAAGCATAGCATTGGCGTCAACTGAAAGAGTATTGGGAGTACTGGTAGCAGCAGTAAATTGAATATCCGTATCCTGACCGTTATCGTAATAGTTCATATTGGCAATGGTTAAAGCGCTGGAACCCTCGTGTCTAACAATAACCCTATTTTGATAGAGATGGAAATCAGAAACACTGGCGCTGACTCCTTTAGTTACGGTGACTGCTTTATTCCCTCCGTTAGTATCCCAAAAAACAGTAACTATGTCAGAAGAATTTATGCTTCGGCCAGTGAATTGATAAGAACCATTAGATATTGAAGTTGTAGCTGTTTTAGTGCTGTTGATTGCCAAAGCAACTATTGAAGTGTCGGTTGTCGTAGTTTGACCTTCATCAGTATAAACATTCCCGGAAATATCAATACCAGCAGCAGCTTCAGAAGTAGCATTAAAATAGTCGGTTTTCAAAACCTGGTTTCCGCTGGTCTGATAAGCCCGCCAATAGGTCCAGCCAGAACTGTAGTATTCAGAGACACTGGTAGTAATGGATTTAGATAAGGTGCAGTCAGTATTAGTGGCGCAGCTGGAATTGGTGGTGGCATTTTCCCATTGAGTTGTTCCAAAACGATAAACATCTAATTTAAGGTTTTTGGTTGAGGCATTGATTGATGATTGGCCATTCCAGGTAGCATCAATATTGCTCGGGGTGCCGGAAACTTTTTCGGCAAAATAGAAATAGGGGGAGGAAATGGATTTAGCACCCATATATAGGAAGGCCGCTCCGGCATTAGCGGCTTTGAGGTCAGACCAAAAGGCTCCCACCACCACATCATCGTAGCCATCTCCGTTGACATCGCCGGCTGAGGACACGGATTGGCCAAGACGGCCATCATCGGTTGAGGCATACTCAAGATAGACATTATAGGTTGAGGTAGTTGACATTGAGGAGCCTCCGTAATAGATGAAGGCGGCTCCGGCATCAGCGGCTTTGAGGTCAGAAATTTCGGCTCCCACCACCACATCATCGTAGCCATCTCCGTTGACATCGCCGGCTGAGGACACGGAATAGCCGAAATCAGCAACATCGGTTGAGGCATACTCAAGATAGACATTATAGGTGGAAGTGGTTAACATTGAGGGACCTCCGTAATAGATGAAGGCCGCTCCGGCATTAGAGAACTTGAGGTCAGAATACTGAGCTCCCACCACCACATCAGCGTAGCCATCTCCATTGACATCGCCGGCTGAGGAGACAGATTGGCCGAAATAGGCATCATCGGTTGAGGCATATTGAAGATAGACATTATAAGTTGAGGTAGTTGACATTGAGGGACCTCCGTAGTAAATAAAAGCCGCTCCGGCATTAGAGGCTTTGAGGTCAGAATAATCGGCTCCCACCACCACATCATTGTAGCCATCTCCATTGACATCGCCGGCTGAGGAGACAGAATGGCCAAAATAGGCAACATCGGTTGAGGCATACTGAAGATAGACATTATAGGTTGAGGTGGTTGACATTGAGGGACCTCCGTAGTAAATAAAAGCCGCTCCGGCATCAGTGGCTTTGAGGTTAGAACGATAGGCTCCCACCACCACATCAGCGTAGCCATCTCCATTGACATCGCCGGCTGAGGACACGAAATTACCGAAATTGGCATTAGTATCGGTTGAGGCATACTCAAGATAAACATCATAGGTGGAAGTGGTTAACATTGAGGGACCTCCGTAGTAAATAAAGGCGGCTCCGACATCAGCGGCTTTGATGTCAGAACCCCAGGCTCCCACCACCACATCATCGTAGCCATCTCCATTGACATCGCCGGCTGAGGACACGGAACGACCGAGATAGGCATCATCGGTTGAGGCATACTCAAGATAGACATTATAGGTTGAGGTGGTTGACATTGAGGGACCTCCGTAGTAAATGAAGGCGGCTCCGGCACCAATGGCCTTAAAGTTACATTGATAGGCTCCCACCACTACATCATCGTAGCCATCCCCATTGACATCGCCGGCTGAGGACACGGAACCGCCGAGATAGGCAGAATTGGTTCCGGCATACTGAAGATAGTGCTCGTAGGTAGAGGTGGTGTCCATATTCCTGCCTCCCCAGTAAATAAACGCAGCTCCGGCATCAGTGGCATTAATGTCAGAAATAAAAGCTCCTGAAATTACATCAGGATAGCCATCGCCATTAATATCCCCAGAAAAAACATCATACCCAGAATCAGCACTTATATCGCTTCCTGGATATTCAAGATAAACGTCATAGGTAGAGGTTGTTGGCATTGATGAATAACCGTAATAAATGAAAGTAGCTCCACCTGCAGATAATTTGAGATCAGACAGATAGGCTCCTACAATTAAATCAGAATATCCATCTCCATTAACATCAGCCGAGGAAACGGAATTACCGGAAAAGGCATCATCGGTCCCCGGATATTCAAGATAAACATTGTAACTTGAGGTGGGTGACATTGAGGAACCTCCGTAATAGATGAAGGCCGCTCCGGCATTAGCGACCTTAAAATCACAACTATAGGCTCCAACAATTACATCATCATAGCCGTCTCCATTGACATCCCCGGCTGAGGAGACAGACCAACCTAACATGACACCTGTATCAGCTCCGGGATATTGAAGATAGACATCAGGATTTTCTGTACTGGTTAAAGAAGAAGAACCGCGAAGAATATAGGCAGCTCCTACTAAACTGGCCTTAATATTAGAATAATAAGCCCCGATAATTACATCGTCATACCCATCGCTGTTAACATCACCAGCTGAGGATACAGAACGGCCGAAACGACCACCATCAGTTCCAGGATATGCAATATATACATTATTAGTAGAAGTAGTTAACATTGCAGAGGAGCCGTAATAAATATAAGCTGCCCCTCCACTGGCTTGCTTGGCACCAGAAAGATAAGCTCCAACAATTACATCATCATATCCGTCTCCATTGACATCCCCGGCTGAAGAGACAGCATAACCAAAACCAGAAGCATCAGTTCCCGGATATTCTAGATAGACACCATAGGTAGAAGTAGTAGGCATTGTGGAAGAACCGTAGTAGATAAAGGCAGCTCCTACATCAGTGGTTTTGATATTAGAACTATAAGCCCCAACAATTATATCATTGTACCCATCTTTATTAACATCGCCAGTAGCATCAACAGAATTACCGAAATAGGCATCAGTATCGGTTGAGAGATACTCAAGATAGACATCATAGGTAGAAGTGGTTGACATTGAGGGACCTCCGTAATAGATAAAGGCTGCTCCGGCAGCAGTGGCTTTGAGGTCAGATATCTGGGCTCCTACTACCAAATCATCATATCCATCTCCGTTGACATCGCCAGAAGAAACGGAACGACCGAAATTAGCATCATCGGTTGAGGCATACTCTAAATACACATTATAAGTGGAAGTAGGAGTATCCATTATGACATTGTTCAGAATGTCTCTGGCTGAATCATCAACATTGGCATTAGAATATCCCTGCTTGTCCAAAAGGTATTTAAGCTGGCCTATGGTAAGAGGTTCATTGATTTGCAAAGACTTGGAATATCTTTGGGTATCATTGCTAGAACTAACAATGGTAAAGGAAGGATAATATATATATGTATCTAAGGTAGAACTGGCAGTGAGGTTAATCAGCCTTAAACGGTAGGTAGTATCAACCGTACTGCTGGAAGTATCAATCAGGAAGCCAAACTCAGTGCATTTGTTGGGACCTAAAACAAAGGCATCTGTTCTGTTTCTGTTTTCATAGAACTCTCCATCTATCCAGGTGGTACCGCCAGTGCAAGAACCGGCAGCTGGGTAAGGGATGGCATCTTCATCCCTGCCTAAATAACTTCGGTTATAATGAATTTCTCCTTGTCTTCTGACATCAGTCCAATTATTATCATTCTTGTCATATTGAAGCTTGTAGACATCAGTGGAAGTAACTCCTGTATTATCTACCTGAATCCTGGCAATCATTCTTTGTCCTTTCTTAACCTCAGTGCTGGTCGTATTGGCATTAGACATATCAGTTCCACCATATCCTCTTCCTCCGTCATCGCTTCTAAAGATGTAGGCCCGCTGGGTAATATTAGGTGGAGAAATATATATTTGAACCTCAGGATGAATATCATAAGTAAAAGTGGTAGTGGCGCCGTTATTGGTTAAACGAAAGCAATAGGCCTGGCCGCTGATAGCATTGGTAGTTGCCTGAATAGCATATTCGAATTCAGTATAATAACCATCAGTTAAGTCAAAAACAGCAGTTTTATTTGAAGGATAAGTTACTCCCTTACCATCGGTAGAGGTACCAGTTGGGGTTAAAAAAAAAGTGGTGATGGTAGCGTTGTCTGAATATTGGGTTGAGGTAGCCATTACAAAATGGGCTGAAGCAGTAGTGGTGGGTACAGCAGAGAAAGTTTCGTCATCACCACAAGAAACGCCAACTTTTCCAGCATATTCAAGTTGGTATTGGGTTCCAGTAGCCGCGGCAGTACCGGTATTGGCAATTTCCACTCTTAAACGAGTAGTGGTTGCTTTTTGTAAAGAAGTATAGGCAGTATCAGTAGCTGCCAGCCAACCGCCATCAGTATTTAAAGCTGTTGAGTTATTCCTCCAGCGATAGTGATTCTGGTTGAGAATGGGAATCGGTGCCTGCGGTGCCTGCCATTGGTAGACAATCCTTAAAACCATTGCGTGATTGCCGGCATAAACATCGGCCGGCGCGCCTGACGGGTCATCAAGAACCGCGCAGGCAGTATAGGTAGCGTTGCTGTTTCCCACGACGCTTGTGACATCCTTAAACATTCCCATGTTTTCGACCTCGCCATAAGTAGCGCCATATTTATCAATCAACATTTCAGCCGGCCCAGTTTGGGCGGTACAAGTTGTGGTTCCTAAATTGGTGCTGATATCAGGATCAGCTTCAATTGTGGTGTCATCGTCTGTTAGATTAAGGCTCATTTCCATACTTGCTCCTCTGATTGTTTTTGTTCCGGTTGTCTCTGGCATGGTAGTTGTCACATTTTGACCTGTGCTATATTGCGTTGCGTCAGCCAGCATGGTCCCGGTTTTCTGCCCGGAAAAAAGAGATTGATAAACCAAATAGCCGCTGTCCTCGCCAGTATAGGTGTAGGTGACAACGAGTTCAGCCGAAATTCCACCGCCAGCTGTTGCCGCCCAATAAGCTGTCATCTGAGCGGCTTGTTCACCCGAAGCCAGTTTAGCGTAATCTGAAGAAGGAATCACATGGATAAAATAACCATTTTCGCTTACCGGATAGGTACCGGCTCCCATTGCGTAATCATAATCCCCAGATTCTGTGTTATCGCCAACCTTGGTGGTAACCCGAATGGTGCCGTTGGTGGTTGAGCCGCCATGACTGGTTCTGATACGGAAATAAGCGCTTTTTACCGTCACCCCGCTTTCGCCAAAATAAACTGTCGGACCGGTTAAGCTAGATTTTGAAGTACAGGCTGTGCCGCAAATAATGCCTACCGGATAAACCACAGTTCTTGTCTTGGTTGGAGCCGAGTAAGAATAAGTATAGGTATAATACACCTCCCCGCCCATGAGCGTCGCGGTCCAGTAATTACCCGCGATTCCGTATTCAAATTTTTTGGCGGTGCTGGTGGCAAATCCTGCCAGATTATTTACAAACCATCTTTTCCACCCACTGTTTCGGTTGAGGGCATCCTCGCTGTAATGCACCGACCCGCTTGTAAATCCGTCTATCTGGGGAGTCACCGAAAGATCGGCAGTACCAGATGTCGTCTTTTCAGCATGCTGTTGTATCTCAAACCACTGGGAAACCGTTGTTTGGGCCTCCGGTGCATCAACATTGAAATCAAACTTCGGGCAGTTTGAATCCATCGTACAGACCGCCTGCTCAGCCATTTTTGAACCGCTGTCGACGGTAGATGTGGACATCAAAGGATAGATGACAGTGTTGACTCCGGTGGTTGAAGTAGCATCGTATTCATAAGTTACCACTAATTTGGCATGGGCGGCCTGAATGTTCGCCGCAGCAGTTCCGGTGCAGCCGCCGCTTGTGGAAGTGGAAAAGCAATATTGAACTTGAGCAGTCAGGGTTCCGCCGGTAAATGTGTCTAAGGTGCCTTCTGAAGTAACATTAGCCAAAGATTGCACATATCGTGATTCGCCGGAGTTTGTGCCGATAATATTTGTTCCCTGATTGGTCAGAAAAGCGGCTGGCGAGGGCGTGCATGGGGAAACGCAGGAATCAAAGTAAATAATAATGCCGTAGTAAGTTCTAGCCGTGGTGGCGCCAATCTGCGCCTCAAGTTGTACATAAGCATTCTTGATGTCAATATTGCTCTCCGGAATATTAATCGTAGAGGTGGCCGGCGAAGAAAAACTTAAAACAGCGTTTTCATTTTGGTTGGTGGCTGAACCTTTATATTGACCGGCAAAAAATTCAACAGTTTTAACTCGCCTTCCCGACGCATCAGCCGCAATCTGCCACTGCCTTGCTTCGCTGAATACAACGCTGGCATCGGTTTCAGTTATAATTTCTTTTAGTTTATTTAAAAGATTTTCATTTTCTTCAAAAGTTAACGGACCCAGTAAATATATGTAAGGGCTGATATCCAGCGCATCAAATTGATATTTTAGTTCATAGGATTCCCCTGCTTTCCAATTTACGTCCCAGATTATTTCTTTATTAGTGTCATTTAGTTTAATATTAGTGTCTATTGGTGGGTTAATAATTTCAAAACTTGTTGGTACTGTTTCAACAACTTCTCCTTTAAAATCCTGATTAGCTTTTATCCGCAGGATCATCTCATAAGTTGCTGGTGGGAAAATTCTAGTCGGCCCAATTCTTTCAACATCAAAAGGCACTGATTCTCTGACTTCAAATGAGTCAGTTATTGAACGGGTGCCGTTTTTAGTAGTAGCAGTTAAATTTAATTGATAAACTCCTGGGCCCTCAACATTATAATATGTATAGTAATCAGGCGTATAAGTTACGGAACTTGGCCCGCATTCTGGGCTTCGTTCTATTACTCCGACTGAAGAATTATCGGCTGCTTTGGCTTTGAGAATTGCAAAAGGATTTTTAATTTTATTCCAAAAACTAGTTATGGAAGTAGTTATTTCAGGCGTTGATTCACTCTCTTGAATTTCTGAAGTCGAAGTTTCAGATTTCAGAGACCCGTTCTCTGTATAAGTAGTGGTGGCTATTTCAGATATTGAAGTAGTAGCTGACTCTTCGGTAGTGGTAGTTAATTCGGTTGAGGTGGCTTCGGTAGTTGTGGCTTCAATAATAGTTATTTCGGTGGTGGTTGCTTCAGTAGTGGTTGCCTCTAAAGAAGTTGAGGTTGCTTCTTCTAAAACTTCTTCTGTCGAAGTTGCCTCTGTTGTTGTGGCTTCAGTAGTAGTGGCTTCTAAAGTTGAAGTAGTTTCCTGTTGGCCTTCTGTTTTAAATGTTGTTTTTGTTCCATCGGAGGCAGTAATTTCCAAGGTTAAATCGGCACCGCAAATGGTACGACCTTCCTCATCCAAAACCGCCATTTGTAAATAGGCTTTTTCTTGTGGTAAATAAATTGATTTATTAACATTAATTACCAAAACTCCCCAGGTGAAATCTTGTTCAAGAATATGAATTTTGCCGTTTTTCTCAAATTCAATTTTTAAATTATATCGTCCGGGACTAAATTCCTCCGGTCTGAAAATTGTAATTTTAGTTGGCGAATGGGTTTCGGCTTTGAAATCTTTATCTTCTTTCAGAGATCGAATTTCTCCCTGAGGAAAGGCAATATCAGCTTTGACTTTAATTTCAGGTTTTTCTATAAAAAACGAGGAGACCTGACCTGCTAATTTTTCAATAATATTTTCTGTTTTTTTCTCACCCTTGGCTAGAATTTCAAAAGTAGGTGTCTCGTTTGCTTGCCAATCTTTTTTAATGGCTATCAGCTCAAATTCCTCTTCTTCTTTTTCTTCCTTATACTCTACTTCCACCCAAACGCTATCTAAATAAGCTACAATATTGGTCTCGCTGCCAACTACTCCTTCAAATTTAATTTTTAGATTTTTGACATCTTCAAAATCTTTCAAAAAGGGAGCTTCGTATTCAAAATAGCCGCCATTCAAGAAATTAGAAAGCGGATAATCAGAAATAGTAACTAATTGCTGCCAATCTTGGCCATCCAAAGACCACCAGATAATAATTCGGCTATCCAAATGCGAAAGCATTTCCTCAGCAGGTAGAGACCCGTTCTCTGCTTGTCCTTCGTCGGCTTTAACAACTAAGAAATTTTTAATTTTTAAAGATTCAACTATCTGGCTTATTTTGTTATCTAAAATGCTGAAGAAATTTTTAGTTTTATTCCAAAGACCAGTTGGTTCAGAATCTGAAGGTACAGGCTCAATTTCTTGGTTTTCAATTATTTGAATATCCGATTCTTTTTCTCCTATGGCAAAAGATAGTTTAATTTTTGCTGAAAACGTATTTTCTTGGGCATAAGCTTTAAACCCAAAAAATCTTTTAAACGTCTCAAATAAAGAAGTTTGAAGTTCTGGATTAAAAATTTCTTCCTCGGTTTCCAGAGTTTCGTTTTCTTGAACCTCTTCAGGAATTACTTCTAATTCTTCTGTTTCTTCTACTTCTTTCACCTCATCTACTTCTTCCACTTCATCCTTTTCTACTTCATCTTTTTCTTCTTCAATAATAATCGGTTCTTTTCCACCAAGCTCTTCTTCAACAACAAAACCTTCAATTATTAATGCCAGGGGTCCTGTTTTGTAAACCGCTGAATTGTTTTCGTTAAACGAGTTTATGTCACCGCTCGACCCGACCTCTGGTAGTGCTTGAACATTCTCCGGATTCTGCCAGTCCCCAGATGAAACGGCGGGATAATAATTAATCGTTTTTGTCTCTCCGGCAGTGATAGCCGAAATAAGAGAACTGTGCAAAAATTTTATTGGAGCAAAACCGGAAACCAAAAAGAAAATAATGAGAGCTGTTAAAGATAAACGCCAACCGAAACCAAAAACCTTATTCCCGCTTTCCGGAACAAGATGGATTAATTTTATATATGATGGAAAATTAAAAAATATTTTTTTCCGTTTTTTTCTTTCCTGATAATCTCTTATGGCTTCTTCGGTCGTCTGCCATGATATACCGGTGTAAACTTTTTTTCCTTTAACTTTTCCGGTTCTAATAAGCCAGCCAATATAATCTGAGGCATAGCCTGAAATTTCAGCCGCTTCTTTCAAAGATAGATATTCTTTCTTGAAAACAGAAAAATCTCGAAACACGAGATTTTTCTGTTTTTGGCAATATTTAATTAGTTCTTCTCTTTCTACCTGCAAAGAAGTTTGGGTATAAACTTTTTTTCCTTTAACTTTTCCGGTTCTAATAAGCCAGCCAATATAATCAGAAACATAGCCAGTTTTACTGGCTGCTTTTTGCAGGACAATATATTCAGTATTAGCTTTTCTTCTAATAATGTCCATATAGAAGAATAAGCTCGTATCTCGACCATCGAGATTTTGAGATTAATCAATATAATCTAATCTATTTTAGCATGTTTAAAACTTTGTCAACTGTGGAAAACTCGTGGGTAGTACAAAGACACTCTCTCGCCTTCGGCGAAAGCCTGTTTTCCTACACGGGATGTGCGATGAGATAAATCTCATCTTTCGCTTCATTGCGATTCAGCAACCAGAGGGTTCTCCCGACCCCTCTCCGATATGGGAGGATATCGAGTTATCCACATTGACAAGGTTATTCGAACAAGATTATAATATAATAAAGTTTATTAAAGTTTTATCCTAAAAAAGATTAATAAACATTAATAATATGAAAAATTTTTCTATCGGACTTCATCATATAAAAAAACCAAAAATTGAAAAAAGATACCTCACCGTCAAACGAACAGCTGACTTGTTGGGAGTTACTCCTTTAACTCTCCGAAATTGGGATAAGTCAGGAAAATTAATTGCTTATCGAAATCCTTTAAATAATTATCGAATTTACAAACCAGAAGACATTGAGCTTTTCTTACGAAAGATTGAATCAAAAGGCAAAATACATCTGGGCTAAAATTTGTGCGATGATTCTAGAGAATCATCTTTCAACTTTCGCGTTGTGCGATGATTCCAAAAAGAATTACTTTTCAACTTTCGCGTTGACAAGCTAAGTTTACCAAATACATCCCCCAGACAAAAAATGGCAGAGAACTATTCTCTGCCATTTTATTTTATTTAAAATTTTTGGATGTTTCAAGTTCTATTTAAATGTATTGAGCTACCAGCACTGCTTCTTTAACCTCCGGCTGAATTGCCGGCTTTTGCCAAACCTGCGGTCATCCGGAAAAATCCAAGCGATAATTACAAGAAATATAATAGAAATTCGTAGAAAGTTATTGAAATTTGTTGAAAAGGGAATTTCTCCCCCGACCACAAAATCAACCTCATTTTTCTGAATAGTTCGCCAAAATTTTATTTCATCAAAATTATATTTCGCCATCTTTTGTCAAAGACGACATGACATCATTTTTTAATTTTACTACAAAAAAAAACGCAGTCTGAAAAAATGCGTTTTTTTATCAGTTACTTAAAGTTGTTCCGAAAGTCGAGATTTCACGGCTCCTCGACCAACACCTTGGAGTTAAAGAGAGAATTCTTCCCCTTCGACTCCAGTCGACACTATTTTTCTAATTTAAAAAATTAGAAATGTAGTGATCCATGGACAGCTTCCGCTACCCATGCCTTGTTACGACTTCATTCTTGTCACCGACCTTAGCTTAGGCCCCCTTGCGAGGGATTTCGGCTACTGCCGGCTTCCCTAATGTGACGGGCGGTGAGTACAAGATTCAGGAACATATTCATCGCGCCGTGGCTGATGCGCGATTACTAGCGATTCCGGCTTCATGAGGTCGAGTTGCAGACCTCAATCCGGACTGAGAGACCGTTTGATGGGATTAGCTCCGCATTGCTGCTTTGCAACCCATTGTCAGTCCCATTGTACCACGTGTGCAGCCCAGGGCATCAAAGGGCCACGCTGACTTGGCGTTATCCCCACCTTCCTCCTGGTTGTCCCAGGCAGTTTTCCGCGACACTTATAACGCAGAATAGGGGTTGCGCTCGTTGTTGCACTTAAGCATACGCTTCAAAGTACGAGCTGACGACAGCCGTGCAGCACCTGGGCTAGTGTCCTTGTGGGTAGTCCCGTATTTCTACGAGATTTCACTAGCCTTTCAAGCCCTGGTAAGGTTCCTCGCTTGTTGTCGAATTGAGCCACATGGTCCACCGCTTGTGTGAATCCCCGTCTATTCCTTTGAGTTTTAGCCTTGCGGCCGTACTTCCCAGGCGGGACACTTAACGCGTTTGCTTCGCCACCTGAAGGGTCGACACTTCAGATAGCCAGTGTCCATCGTTTACAGCGTAGACTAAAAGGGTATCTAATCCTTGTCGCTACCTACGCTTTCGTCTCTCAGCGTCAGGGTCGCCCCAGCTGGATGCCTTCGCTTTGAGTGTTCTGGTCGATATCAACGGATTTCACCCCTACACCGACCGTTCCACCAGCCTCTAACGCCCTCTAGTCCAGAAGTTTCTCTGGCATTCCTAAGGTTAAGCCCTAGGCCTTTAACCAGAGACTTTTTGGACCGCCTACAGACTCTTTACGCCCAATAAATCCGGATAACGCTTGGGGTACTCGTATTACCGCTACTGCTGGCACGAGTTTAGTCACCCCTTATTCCTAGAGTACCGTCATTCGCCTTGCGGCGAATTCTTCCTCCAGAAAAGCTCTTTACATCCCGAAGGACTTCTTCGAGCACGCGGCGTCGCTGGTTCAGGGTTTCCCCCATTGACCAATATTCTCGACTGCTGCCTCCCGTAGGAGTATGGGCCATGTTTCAGTCCCATTGTTGGCGGTCATGCTCTCACACCGCCTATCCGTCATCGCCTTGGTAGGCCATTACCCTACCAACTAGCTGATAAAGCGCAGGCCAATCCTTTACCGACATAGATTGCTCTATACCTTTACCGAACACATAATTTATGCGCTCGGACTATCAGGGATTAGTCCCGCTTTCGCGGGATTATACCTGTGTAAAGGGTTTGTACCTACGTGTTACTAACCCGTCTGCCGGTTACCCTTGCGGGTCCCCTTGACTTGCATGCCTTATCCACGCCGCCAGCGTTCATCCTGAGCTAGGATCAAACTCTCAAAAAAAAATAGATTCGGAACAACTTAAAATAACTGATGTTCCATATTTAATTTTTAAAGTTCTTCCATCACCAAGCTTCCGAAGGAAGCGAAGGTAAGAAAGAGAATGAAATTCTCTTTCGACAATCATACAGGATATAAAAAACCAGGAAGAGACTTCCTGACTTTTCTAATCTTTTCTTCATTCAATCCCTAATCTCACTAACAAACCTTTTTCTTTTTTGCTTTCTTTTTTGCCATAGATTTGTCTCTTCTAATTCTAATTTTACTCTTCCAAAGATCTTTGTCAAGCCCCCCTACCTAATCAGCAGTAATAGCTTCGTTAGTTTGGCGTTAATGCGCTTTTACTGATTAGGTGTAAGGACAAAGCTTTAAAATAAAATGGCGTTGGAATTATCCAGCCGCCATCTTACTCTTGATATAAGGTACTGCGAATGCCCTAAAAAAGTGAGAAAAAGAAACATAGTCCCTATGTGGCTCAAAATTAAAGCTAAAAATGCTCTCTTTCAAAACCGACAAAATCTTCTCGCAATACATACCATCAAAAGGAATCTCAATAAAACAAGTGCCCATCACGCTCAGCATATCTTTGTCTATGGCATGCAGATCTGTTGTCGGCACAACAGGAATACCTAATCGTTTAGCCAACTCTTCTGTTTTTTTGTTAACGTCGCTGTAAAAAGGCAGAATTTTTCTCAGCCGAGGCAGACAATAACCGTTCCATTCCAAGGCAATTTTTCCTTTATATTTTTCGCAGAGCAAGAACAATTTTTCTTCTTTTTGTTTGGTAATGCCTGCGAAAAATCTCTGAGGATCTGCAAAAGGATGATCAAAAACTACCAAGCCATTTTTATCCAGAATCTCCTCTATTATATCTTCAAGTCTCCGCCAGGACCTTATCTCCAGAGCGCCTATGGAAAGGAAATGCCATTCCTGATTCGGCGGAGCAACCTCCTGCCCCAAAATCAAACAAAGAACTCTACCGGTCTCTTTATTCGTAAAGAAAAGATTACCATTAACATCATTAACAAGATAATTCTTCTTTACCTCTTTATTCATCTTCCTGATAACAGCCAAAGAAACATTTCTCTGCCAATTGTATTCCAAGCAGCCGAGCGCATCAAGATCCTTTTCTTCCATTGCCCTAAGAATATCCAGGAGCCCGTAGTCGCTATTCTTAAATGGATGAAACTGCAAATCAATCCGGAAACTATCTCTTTCCATCACTTCTCACTTCACCTCCAATCCAAATTGTTAAAATACTATCTTTTTCTTATTATTTTTCTACAGTTTTAATTTTTCAAAAAAAATTTGTCAAGAGCCAGCGGTCGGACTTGCACCGACAACCTGATGCTTACAAAGCAACTGCTCTGCTGTTGAGCTACGCTGGCTGAGTTTCAAAGTCTACTTCTTTGTAGATTTTTTCACCTTTTCCCAATAGTTATCATCTTCTCCAAATTTCTTTCTCTGAGATTTCTCTCTTAATTTTTGAAGCCAGCTTGAGGTTTTGTTATCTGTTTTTAAAGTTAAAATTCTAATTTTAGAAAGGATTTTTTGGAGAAAAATCTCAAAGGAAAAATTTCTAAACGGCAGCAAGTTTTTAATTTTTATTAACAACTCTTTCCAATCAAATTGAGAAGGGACGGTTTCGGGCAATCCTAAAAGTACAGGTATTTTCCTGAAAACAATCATTGCTATGGCAACCAAGCTAGTAAAAAAAATAATTGTAGCAATTAATTCTATCATATCTCGTATCTGGTAAATCTTTTAGCAACAATATTCTCTCCCGTTTTTGAAATATAATCATTAATCAAATCTTTTATGGTTTTTGTTTGGTCTTTTATCCAGAACTGTTCTAAAAGCGGATTCTCTTCCCTGGTGGCGGCAATCTGCAAACACAATTCGTGAACCAAATTTTGAAAATCCTGTGATTTGGCGACAAAATCTGTTTCGCAGTCCAACTCTAAAAGAACGCCAATTTTTTTATTAGGATGAATGTAGCTGGCAATAATTCCCTGTTCCGTCCCCCGACTTGCTTTTTTTGCCGCCAAATCTTTCCCCCATTTTTTTAAAATTTCTTTTGCTTTTTTCAGATCGCCGCCTGCATCAATAAGAGCTTTTTTGCAATCCTGAACAGAAACAGCAGTTTCTTCCCTTAATTGTTTAATTTGTTCAATTTTTATCATTTATCGAGCTTCCGAAGGAAGCGAAGTCGAAGAAGATTCCTTCTTCTCCACCTCAGCTGAAGCTTCGGTAGGTGAAGAAGAGGATTTATCCTCTTCGCCTTCTATTTTAGGTTTCGCTTTTAAAATAGCATCTTTAACTTTCTCTAAAATATATTTAAGAGAACTTATAGCGTCATCATTAGCCGGTATCGGATAATCAACCAAGGTAGGATCGGTATTAGTGTCAACTATGGCAATAACTTTAACCCCCTTTCTTTTTGCTTCTTTTATGGCTAGCGCGTCTTTTCTCATATCTAAAACAAAAATGGCCTCGGGCAATTTAATCAAGTTTTTAATTCCTCCGACCTTCAATTCAAGAATTCTTAATTCTTTGTCTATATCAGCTCTTTCTTTTTTTGTGTATTTTTCTAACTCTCCCTCGGCTTTTTTCCTTTCCAAGTCTTTAAAATAATCAATTCTTTTTTTAATAGTTTCAAAATTTGTGAAAGTTCCGCCCAGCCACCGTTCTGAAACATAGGGCAAGCCGCACTCTTTAGCGGTTGACTTAACTAAATCCTTTGCCTGAATTTTTGTTCCTGCCAAAAGCAAAACTTTATTTTCCGAAATTAATTGCTGAATAAAGTTTAGGGCTTCTTTAAGTTTTTCTGCAGTTTTTTCTAAATCTATAATATGAACCGCATTTCTTGCCCCAAACAAATAAGGTTTCATTTTAGGATGAACTCTGGAGGTTCGATGGCCAAAGTGAAGGCCGGCCTGAGCCATCTCCTCAGTATTTATGCCAAAATCGGATTCTTTAATTTTCTTTTTGATTTCTATCATATTTTTAAATATAACATAAGAAGAAAATATAACAAGGGGGTTGCCTAATAATTAATTTTATGATAAATTGAAAAAGGTTGATACTCAATGAAGCTAAAGCTTCATTTCGATCTTCGTTTTTAACAAGTTAAAACTCGATGAAAAAAGATATACATCCAAAATACTACCCAAATACTAAAGCCCGTTGCGCTTGCGGCAACACTTTTACGATTGGTTCAACAAAGGAATTCATTGAAGTGGAAATTTGTTCTGCCTGTCATCCTTTTTATACCGGAAAAGGAAAAATTGTTGACGCCATGGGCCAGATTCAGAAATTCAATAAAAGATTGGCGAGAAAAGAAGAAACTAAGAAAAAGAAAAAATAGGCGAAGAATATTCATTCTTCTTAACTTTCGCTTTTATTACATAAAAGCTCAGTAATAGAGGCGGTTGCTTATCTAAGCTAATCAACCAACAAACAAATTAATGGTTGATATCGAAGCGATTAAAAAAGAGTATGAAAAAATTTTAAGCCAGCTCAGCGACCCTGAGCTAATTTCAAATTGGCCCGCATTTGAAGAACTGACAAAAAGAAAAAGTTTTCTTGAAAAAATCATTGAGAAAGAAAAAGAAATCGAGGATTTAAAAAACAGAATTGAAGAAAACAAAGAAATTTTAAAGTCCCACGAAGATAAAGAGCTTTCCTCTTTGGCCGAAACCGAAATAGTCCAATTAAGTAAAAAACTGAAAATTTTGGAAGAAGAATTAGAAAATTTATTTAAATTAGGCGTTGAGGAGGAAAAAAGAAAGGACGGTCCTCAATCAGTAATTGTTGAAATTAGGGCGGGTACGGGCGGCGAAGAAGCGGCTTTATTTGCTGCTGATTTATTCAGAACATATTCAAAATATTCTCAGATAAAAGGATGGAAACAAAAAATTCTGGATTCAAGACCAAGCGAAATCGGCGGGTTTAAAGAAATTGTTTTTGAAATTAAAGACGGTGATGTCTGGTCTTCTATGAAATACGAAGCCGGAGTTCATCGGGTTCAACGGATTCCAACAACCGAAAAATCCGGAAGAGTTCATACGTCTACCGCTTCGGTGGCCGTACTGCAAAAACCCAAAAAAGGAAAAATCGCAATGAATCCTAAAGATCTAAAAATTGACACATACAAGGCTTCGGGTCCCGGCGGCCAATACGTCAACAAAAGGATGACGGCTGTCAGAATCACCCACTTGCCAACCGGCACCATTGTCACCTCTCAAACCGAAAGAAGTTTACAACAAAACAAAGAAAACGCTTTATCAATTATGGAAGCAAAAATACTGGAAAAGAAAATCAAAGAGGAGGAAGAAAAATTAAAAGATAAAAGAAAAACGCAAATAGGAAAAGCGGAGAGAGCGGAAAAAATCAGAACCTATAATTTCCCCCAGAATAGAATAACCGATCATCGGATTAAAAAATCCTTCCACAATCTTGAAGAAATTATGGAAGGAAAATTAGATGCAATAATCTCTATTTTGCAGGAATCAAAATATTAATTGCTGGCACTCTGAGGACATAGAACCCTTATCAATAAAATCCTGAATACAGGAAGCGCGACGCATTACATCACTAGCGTACCAACTGTATCCTCCGCTATAACGATTGGCTGCATTACTTTCAGCGGCTAACGTTTTTTGTCCTGCCCCCAATTCATATAAATATAAAGATGAAGCGGCAAAAGCATCATAAACATTCCAGGGGTTAGGAGTAGAAACTCCAAACAAACTTCTTATCTCTCCCTCATACAATGCCCAGGTGCTGGGAATAAATTGAGCCGGTCCCATCGCTCCCCCGAAACCCCAAGGACCGTAACCTGCAGGGCAGATAATATTGCCCGTCTTGTCAATTGATACATTGTTAGAGAATTTTCCTGTTGCAGATGAATAACATATCGGTATCCAACAGGAAATAGGAATTTGGGAAAAATTATCACCTGTAATTCTTAAAAAAATGGGCACATCGCGAGTGGGATGCATAATACGATTCACGGGGTTCCCACTTTTAATATAAACGCCCCCGCCGGTCTGGCTGTTGGTTATATAACACTGACCAACATTTCTACCCAGAGCTGATTCTGCGGAAATTACGCCGAGAAGAAAGGCAGATCTGATCTTCACCACTTTTGTAACGGCATTAGCAATCTGAAGTGCCTCTCCAAAAGTAGGAGCCTGAATATCAGGAATTCCAATTAATCGAAAAAGTCTTTCTCTAATTTCAGCTGCTATTTTCTCGGCAGCTTCCTTTTCTTTAAGATACTGCTGTTTTTGAACTTCGGTTAATTTTAAAAAATATTCCTGTTCGTTTCTGGCTGCCTGGCTTTGCTGTTTTTGCCCATATTGAATCTTAACAACCCTTTCCATGTCCCCCTTTTCAGTATCTAAAGATTGTTTTTGCCCCTCCAAAGTTATTTTAAGATTTTTAATTTCCTCTAAAAATTCATGGCTTTTTAAATTCAAGGTTTCCAAAGCCATTAAATTGTCAAAAAAATCGGATAAAGTCGCTTCGGAAAGCAAAACCTCAATAATTGAGGTCTGGTCTTCTTCATTAATTATCTGTAAAATATTTGCCAATTTAGCTCTTGAATCTTCAATTTTTAAGGATGTTTGTTCTATTGAACCATCGGTATCTTTTATCTGGTAACTCAAATCCTCTATCATTATATTGCCCTGCTGAATCTGAAGGTCAAGTTTTTGAATTGTTGATCTCAGGGCGTTGATTTGGTTTTGAATTGTTCTCTGCTCTTGTTCGGTTTGACCAATAACCCCTTCTAATTTTTTAATTTCTTCCTCGTACTTTTTCAATAAGACCTCGCACTCCTCTTTGGTTTTACATTCTTCTTGGGCGAAGACGATGAATCCTCTTCTTCCACTTTCGCCGTTGCTCGGGAGGGCAAAACCAGAAAAATTCGACAAGACTAAAACCGAAACCAAGAAAATTAATAAAATTAGCTTGACAAAATCAGAGATTTTCATTTCACTTTTTGTTTTGTCTCTTTTGTTTCTTTTTCTTCCGCAATTTCGTCTTCAGACGGCTTCTTTCCTTCTACTTTTTCAACTTCTTCCACTTTTTCCTCTATTGGTTTTTCTAATTCTTCTTCTATTTTTTCTGGCTCTGAAACAAAAGCAATGGTCTCCTGAGGCGTTTTAAGAATTTTCACTTCTTTGGGAATAATCAAATCTTTAACTAAAATATTATCCTCAAAAGTTTTCAATTTACTTATATCCACTTTAATCTCGTGAGGAAGGTTCTGGGGCAGGGCTTTTACCTCTAATTCATGAATATTTCTAACCAAAGTTCCCCCCAAGTCCTTTACGGCCGCAGCTGTTCCTTCAAAAACCAAAGGAACGGTTGCTGTAATTTCTTCATCCAATTTGGGCTGGTAAAAATCAATATGAATTGGCTTTTGAGAAATGGCATCAATTTCAAGATCATAAATCAAAACCAAAAACTTTTTATTATCTATCTGAAGATGAATCAAAGAACTTTCTCCGGCCCCCTGATAAACTTTTTCAAATTCTTTCAAGTCAACCTCTAAAGGAATATTTTTTATCTTCGGCCCGTATAAAATCGCGGGAATTATTCCTTTTTCTCTGATTTTTTTTACTTTTTTACCTAAATCTTTCCTAATTTTAGCTGATAAAGTAATCATTTGACGAGCTTCCGATGGAAGCGAAGGCGAAGAAGAAAACTTCGTTCTTTTCGCCTTTATATTTTATTAATCGAACCAAATAATTTAATTTTTTCTTCGACTAGTTTTTGGATCGATGAAATTACTTTCGGAAAATATTTATAAGGAGTAGTTTCTTCTGGCTTTTCTTTAAATGTTTTCTTTAAAGTCTCTGTGTAAATAACCCTTAATTCGGTATTGATATTAATCTTTACTATGCCAAGTTTTATTGCCTCTTTAATGTCTTCTTTTGGGGTGCCAGAACCTCCGTGTAAAACCAAAAATACTTTCTCCCCTATTCTTTCTTTTATCTCTCTCAGTTTCTGGAGGTAAATTCGAGGGTTTTCCCGGTCAACTTCCATACCATGAAAAGTTCCTATATTTATTGCCAAGCTATCAACTTTAGTTTCTTTTATAAATTTTAAGGCATCTTTCGGTTTGGTTAAGTTTACTTCTTTAATCTCGGGTCTTTTTTTAAGGATTTCGGAAGAACCCGCTATAGAATTTATTTCTCCTTCAATTAAAACTTTTCTCCTGTGGCAGTATTCTGCAATTTTTTTGGTAATTGCTATATTCTTTTCAAGCGACGACCCTGAACCGTCAAAATGAATATTATCGTACCCGGCTTTGATGGCTCTTTTAATATACTCAAAACTCTTTCCATGGTCAAGGTTTAAAAAAATCGGAAGGCCTGTTTCTTTACGAAAAACCTTGACCAGGGCCACCGCTTGTTTTAATCCCAGGAACTTACTTTCTCCCTCTGAGGTACCAATAACTACCGGGCTTTTTAAATTTTTAGTGGCCTGAACTATTGCTCGTAAGGCTTCTAAATTGGAAATATTAAACTGCCCTATCGCCCACCTTTCCTTCTGAGCCTTCTCAAAATAATCCTTTAAGTTTTTATTTAGCATAAACCGTTTTTTGAACATAACTCTTTAGTTACTTTTGTCTTTGGCCATTTTTGGCCTTTTTTCAACAATCCTTTTTTAGCTCCCCATTTACCAATGCAAAAACCTGAATTTGCCATCGCTAACTGGATGGCAAAAGTTATATCGTTTTTCTCAATCATTCCGGCAACAAAACCCGAACCGAAGGCATCGCCCGCTCCAGTGCCGTCAATAAATTTCAACGCTAAAGATGGCGCCCGGTAAAGATATCTTCCGTCAGAAACAACCACGCCATCCCCGCCTTTTGTCATTATAGCTATATTTTTTGTTATTTTATCGATTTTTTGGAAAATTTCTTTTTCTTTCTGAAAAGTAATTTTAGTCAATAACGAAGCCTCTTCTCGATTTAAAATTAAAATATCAATTTTTTTCAAAATTCTTTCCAAAACCGGCTTTGGAAATCTTAATTGATCATATCCCGGATTCCAAGCAATCTTAATTTTAGATTTTTGGGCAAAATTAATTAAGTCCTCGGTTAAATTCGCCAACTTTCCGGAGAATGGAGCCAAGTAAAACCAGCGGGTCTTTTTAATTTTCTGCCAAAGAATATCCTTTTTCCCCAAATCATCGGAAGCCCCCCGATAAACCAAAATTGTCCGGTCTTTGCCAGGATAAGTTAAAAAGACCGAGGTATTGGTAAGCTTATTTTTTGTTTTTAAAATAAATTCGGTGCTAATTTTTAATTTTTTCAGTTCGACGATTATTAAATTGCCAAAACAATCCTCGCCAACTTGACCGCACCAAGCGGTTTTCAGTCCTTGATTAACAAAAGTAGCAGCCGTATTTGTTCCGCCGCCACCAGAACTCAAAAAAATATCTTCCATCTCAATTTTTGAACCAAAGGTCAGGCAAATGCCTTGCCCTGTGGCAAAAGTTTCGCCGGAAACCGGCAGAAACTTTTTTGATTTTAGATAAATATCCTGGGTCGCTGACCCGAAAGTAATAACATCAAACATTATGTTTTTTCTTTTTTCTTTTAGCAATTAATAAAATTGTTTTAATTACGGTATCGGGGTTTAAAGAAATACTCTCTATCCCCTGTTTTACTAAAAGTTTGGCAAATTCGGGATAATCCGACGGCGCCTGTCCGCAAATTCCCACATATTTTTTTCTTTTTCTGCAAATATCAATCACTCTTTTAATCATTTCTTTCACTGCCTCATTCTGTTCATCGCCAATATAAGCTATTTTAGCATTATCCCTGTCTATCCCTAAAACTAATTGAGTTAAATCATTAGAGCCAATGCTCATTCCGTCAAAAATTTCTAAAAATTTATCAGTCATAATTACATTAGAGGGAATTTCGCACATCACATAGACCTTTAAACTGTCTTTGCCCTTTTCCAGTCCAAATTTTTTCATTAAATCAAGAACTTGCTTGCCTTCCTCGACCGTTCGACAAAAAGGAATCATAACCGAAATGTTTTTCAGGCCGAAAACTTCCAGACATCTTTTAATTGCCTGACATTCCATTTCAAATGCCGGCCGAAACTCTTTGTCTAAATAACGACAGGCCCCTCGGAAACCTAACATTGGATTTTCCTCTTCTTTTTCAAACAATTTACCGCCAACTAAATTTTTATATTCGTTTGATTTAAAATCAGAAAAACGGACAATGACTTCTTTCGGATAGAAGGCTGAAGCTATCTGAGCAATTCCCTCAGCCAGTTCTTTAATAAAATACTCCCTTTTGTCTTTATGTTCAATTGTCAATTTTTCAATTTCTTTTTTTATTTTTCTATCTTTTAATTTTTTATAATGATAAAGGGCTAAAGGATGAACTCTAATTTTCTCAGCTAAAATAAATTCAACTCTGGCCAAACCCACGCCGTCTGTCGGCAAAAAAGAAGTTTTGAAAGCAATTTCCGGCGCTCCGATATTAACCATTATTTTGGTTTTGAGTTCGGGGATTTTTTTAAGATTGTATCTATTAACCTTAAACGGAACTCTGCCTCGGAAAATCTTTCCATTTAATCCTTGGGTACAATCCACGGTTACCATTTCTCCCATTTTTAAAACTTTTGTTGCGTTTTTCGCTCCGACGATTGCCGGTATTCCTATTTCTCTTGCTACTATTGCGCTATGGCAAGTTTTTCCACCCTCGCCGGTCACAATGGCCGAAGCAATTCTCATTGCCGGCAGCCAATCAGGGTCAGTCATTCTTGTCACCAGAACTTCTCCCTTTTGAAATTGAGAGATTTTTGATACATCGGGAATTATTCGAACCTTTCCCTGGCCAATTTTATCGCCAATGGCGGTGCCGGTTAAAACTGGTAATTTGCCTGTTTTTATTTCATATTCTTCGTAAAAAGATTCTTTCTTTTGGGTATGAACAGTTTCCGGCCGAGATTGGACAATAAAAAGCTTTCCTGTTTTTCCGTCTTTTGCCCATTCAATATCTTGGGCCTTGCCATAATGTTCTTCTATAGTCATTGCCCATTGAGCCAGAGTTAAAATTTCTTCGTCAGTCAAGGAAAATCTTAATTGATCTTTTTCCGCAACTTGAACTTCTTTCAGCCCGCCGGCTTTAGCAAAAATATATTTTTTTGTTTTTCTTCCCAAATTTTTAAGAATTATTGACTTGTAGCCCTTTTTAAAAGTGGGTTTATGCACATAAAACTCATCCGGAGTGATTTTGCCCTGAACAATCATCTCTCCCACTCCAAAAATAGAACTTATTAAAACCACATCGGGAAAACCGGTTTCGGTATCTAAGGTAAACATTACCCCAGAAGAAGCCAAATCAGACCTGACCATTTTTTGAACGCCGATTGAAAGAGCAAACTCCAAATGAGAAATTTTTTTCTCTTCCCTGTAAGCAATCACCCTGTTACTAAAGGATGAAGCCAGGCATTTTTTAACCGCTCCCAATAACCTTTTTTCTCCTTTAACATTCAAATAGGTTTCAAACTGGCCGGCAAAAGAATCTCGGGGAGCGTCTTCAGCCGTGCCGGAAGACCTGACTGCCACCTGGCAGTTTTTTCCATATTCTTTTTCTAATTTTTGATAAGCTTTTATAATTCCTTTTTTTAAATCTTCCGGAAATTCTCCTTCTAAAACAATTTCTCTGGCTTTCTTGCCGGTTTCTTGCAAACTCTTGATGCTTTTTGAATTGAATTTAACAAAAATTTCTTTTAATTTTTTCTTAAGCTTATTCTCTTTTAAAAAATACCAATAATCTGCGGTGGTAAAAGCAAAACCGTCCGGGACATTAATTCCCTTTTTGGAAAGCTGGTTGTACATCTCGCCCAAAGAAGCGTTTTTCCCGCCAACCAAAGGAATATCTTCAATACTAGTTTCGTTTAGCCATAAAATATTTTTTTCTGATTTTTCTTTTATCATATTTTCAAGCGCATTTAGGACATATAAAAGATACCTTAAAATAATCGGGACCCTTTGATAAATCTTTTATTAAATGCAAGATAAGGTCGGAGCCGCATTTGGGGCATTTGGCAACTTTATTACCGATTAAGTCTTCGATAAATTCCTTAATGTCATATCCATCGTTTTTATTAATGGCAACCCTGTAAGACCTTTGTTCGCCCAGGATAATTTTTATTCTATTGATCGCTTCTAAAGGAGTAACCTCGGCAGCAGTGATAAAGTCCCTGGCCTCCAACTCAATTGCCTTCGCCCTGTCCTCTTTTTTTTCTAATTGCGCATACATAATCACAGGAATTTTTTGGGTGGACGTGTCTTTTTTTAGGGCTTCCAACGCCCGGAAACCATCCATTTCCGACAAAGCAACATCAAGCAAAATTATATTTGGCGTTTCTTTTTTTGCTAAATCCAAGACCTCTTTCCCGTTGTTTGTCTTAAAGGCCTGGAAACCTTCGGCCTGAAAAACCTCAAAATACGTTTTTCTCATAAAATCATTTTTTATAGCGATAAGAATTTTTTTCAGATTTTTAAATTAAATTTTTTATGTTTAATCATATACCGAGCTTCCATTTATGGAAACGAGGGTGAAGAAGAGGGGAAACCCTCTTCGCCTAATAAAATTTCACCGCTTCCCTTAGTTTTTATATTGGCTGCATTTCCTTCGTCAGTATCAAGGTGCAGACAAAGCCGCGATCTTTTTTTCACTCGAACCTTAACATTATGAAAAGTTAGCGCACATAAACCATTTACTCTAATTGAAACCAACATTTTGTCTTTTAAGCCAATTTTTTTAGCTTCTTTAAAATTACAATGAATATGCCGCCAATTATTAATTACTCCCTGCTTGGATTTAATTTTACCCTTCGGGCCTATTAAAAAGGCAGAAGGAGTACCTTTAAGATCACTTGAGTCTCTAACCGGAGGATTTATTCCCAAAAAAATTGCATCGGTTTTAGATAATTCAATTTGAGTTTCTTTTCGAACGGGTCCAATCACTCTGAAATTTAAACTTTTTTCAGAATTACCATTGACCTCTAAAATTTCTTTTGCTGCAAATTCGCCGGGCTGGAAAAGATTCTTCAGTTTTTTTAATCTATATCCTTTGCCAAAAAGCGCCTCTAAATCTTTTTGGCATAAATGAATATGTCGTGCCGAGACCTCAATGGGAATTTCTTTTTTAAGAATCTTTTCTTTCATTTTTTACCAATTATTTTTTTAAGTTCATCAACACTCTCCGGATTAGCCAAAGTTGATAGATCACCAAGCTCTTGGTCGGTAGGCGAAGAAGATTTATCCTCTTCTTCACCCTTCGCTGTGGCTCGGGTAAATAATTTCTTCAAAATTCGGCGCATAATTTTCCCGGAGCGGGTCTTTGGCAAATCTTCAACCAAATAAATTTCTTTGGGCAAAGCAATGGGGCCGATTTCTTCTTTGATATGCTCTATTACTTCTTTTTTTACTTCATCTACAGATTTTTGACCTTTATAAACTATAAAGACGACCGGCGCCTCTCCTTTTATCTCGTCTGGAATTCCAATGACTGCGCATTCGGTAATATCTGGATGAAAGTTAACTGCTGCCTCTAATTCTCCGGTAGACAATCTGTGACCCGCCATCTTAATTACGTCATCTACCCTGCCAATAATTCGGATTAAACCATTTTTATCAATTATCGCTCCATCGGAAGTAAAATAAATTTTCTTTCCGTACTGGCTCCAGTAAGTTTCTAAATATTTTTGAGGGTTTTTGTAAATTCCTCTTAATAAACCTGGGGCAAAAGGAGGAAGTAAAACTAAATTTCCGGCTTCATTTTCTTTGCAAGGTTTCCCCTTTTCATTTAAAATTTCAACTTTCACTCCCGGAAATGGTAATCCGGTAAAGGCCGGTTTAAAAGGGCCGATTCCCGGCAAAGAAGTAATTAAAATTCCGCCGGTTTCTGTCTGCCACCAAGTATCAACAATCGGACATCTCTCCTTTCCTACCTCTTTAAAATACCAAAGCCAAGCTGATTCATCAATCGGTTCGCCAACCGAGCCCAAAAGCTGCAAACTTTCAAATTTGTATTTCTCAATAACTTTTGTGCCGTACTTTTCAAACATTCTGATGGCGGTGGGAGCGGTATAAAAAGTTGTGACTTTGTGTTTTTCAATAATTTTAGCCCATCTGTCGGGAGCCGGCCAATCAGGAGCGCCTTCAAAAAATAAAGTAGGAACTCCATTGAGCAAAGGTGAGTAAGCTGTGTATGTTATTCCGGTAATCCAACCGACATCAGAAGTGCACCACAAAATATCATCTTCTTTCAAATCAAATATCCATTTTCCTGTAAATTTTGCCTGAACCGTATAACCCCCGCAAGTGTGCAAAATGCCCTTGGGCTTACCGGTGCTTCCACTCGTATACAAAATAAAAAAGGGATCTTCTGAATCCATTATTTCCGGTTGACACTGGTCAGATTCTTTTCCAACTAACTCATGCCACCACAAATCATGATTTTTATCCCAAGAAACCTGATTGCCGGCCCTCTTAACAACAAGAACTTTCTCAACATTCGTTTCTTTTATCCCCTCATCGGCTGCCTGTTTTAGATTAATAATTTGACCCCTTCTATAATAACCATCGGCAGTTATCAAAATTTTGGCTTCAGTATCTTGTAGCCGTATTTGTAAGGCGTGTGACGAAAAAGCGGAAAAAACCACAGTATGAACAGCTCCAATTCTGGCGCAAGCCAGCATTGAAATTATTACTTCAGGAATCATTGGCAAATAAATCCCCACCCTGTCGCCTTTTTTTACTCCCAATTTTTTAAGACCGTTAGCCAACTTATTAACTCTCTGAAAAAGTTCTTGATAAGTCAGAATTATTGGTTTTTCTTTTTCTGGTTCCGGTTCCCAGATAATAGCTGTTTTGTTTTTTATTTCTTCCCAACCTTGAGAGTTCTTTTCAAAAATATTCTCGGTAATATTTAATTTTCCGGCGACAAACCACTTAAAATAGGGCGGCTTATGCTCAAAAACTTTTTTCCATTTTTTCCTCCAACTCAATTCATTAGCCAAATTTTCCCAAAATTTAATTGGGTCTTTTTGCGCCTCTCTGTAAATTTTTTTATCTTTTAGCCAGGCCTTTTTCTTAAAATCTTTAGTCGGAAAATATAAGTCTCCTCTCTTAATCATAATTTTTAACTTTTAACTTATTATATTATACCTTAAATTAAAAATCGGAGCAAAGCCCCGATTAAATATAGAGAATTATTTTCTGTAAACTTTACATTCTCTTCCCTACAAATTCGGCAAATTCGGCTAATCTGCAAGCGTATGCCCATTCGTTGTCATACCAGGCAACAACCTTTACCAAATTGTCTTGCGCCATTGTCAGTCCGGCATCTACCACGGCTGAAAAAGAATTTCCAATATAATCAGAAGAGACCAAAAGAGCGTCTTCTATCCCCAAAATTCCTTTTAGTTCTTTTTGCTGAGAGGCCTTTTTGAATGCATAATTCACTTCTTCGCTTGATGTTTCTTTTTCCACCTGACAAATTAAATCTAATACAGAAACCGTAGCTGTCGGAACCCTAAAAGCAATACCGTCTAATTTTCCTTTTAATTCGGGAATTACATTACCAATGGCTTTGGCTGCTCCCGTAGTTGTGGGAATAATATTTATGGCCGCCGCCCTCGCTCTTCTCAAATCCTTGTGAGCCAGATCTAAAATTCGCTGATCATTGGTATAACTGTGAACCGTTGTCATAAAGCCCTTAATAATTTTAAAATTCTGATTTAGAATTTTGGCAACGGGAGCTAAACAATTGGTAGTGCAAGAACCCATATCCATCACTTCATCTTTTTTGTTATCAAATTTTTCTTCATTTACTCCCAAGACATATGAAGGAATTTTCTCCGGATTTTTTGAGGGAGCGGAAATTATCACTTTTTTTGCTCCGGCTGTTAAATGTTTTTTTGCTCCTTCATAATCGGTAAAGTGACCAGTGCATTCCAAAACAATATCAATCCCCAGCTCTTTCCAGGGTAATTTTGAAGGATCGGTCTCGGCTAAAATTTTAACCTTTTTCCCTTGCTGGGTTCCATCAATTAAAAGTTCTTTTTCGGCAAATTTCACCGATTTTTTATAAATTCCATAAACCGAATCGTATCTTAAAAGATAAGCTAAGGTTTTGGGGTCGGTTAAATCATTAACCGCCACAATATCCAACTCGGGATGACTGTCTAAAATTCTCCTAAAAGTAGGCCGGCCTATCCTTCCGAAGCCATTTATGGCAATTTTAATTGGCATACTATTCTTTTATTCTCTGAATTAAAAAAATGAAGAGGCGAAAGGAATAGGCTAGGGCTTATTCCTTAAGCTTTAATAACTTACAAATTTTTTCTTTATCAAATCCCACGACAATTTCGCCGTCTATTTCCACTATCGGCGCCTCCATTTTGCCGGTCTTTTCAATGATATAATCACGACTCTTTTCATCTTCGGAAACATCTATTTCTCCAAAACTTACATTATGTTCCTTTAAAAATTCCTTTAAAGTAAAACAATAAGGGCAACCCGGCGTAGAAAATAATCGCACCTTTCTTTCCGAAGCTTTAGCTGAAGAGGAGAAGAAAGAATCTTCTTTGACTTGGAATGCTTTATTTTCACTCATTAATTTGGTTTATCAAATCTTTGACCGGTTCACAAATATCACCTGGTTTCTCTCCGGTTAATTTACAAAATAAAGCAGTTAGATTCTTGGACTCTGTTTCTTCGCCTGCCTGTTCTCCTGAACCGACTCGATAATATTTGCAGCCCAAAACTAAGGTTGGTATTCCGCCGGTGCTATATTTCGTCAATACTTCCGTGTCTTTATCCGAATCCATATTGTTGTGGAAAGAAATATATCCTTCAAAATTATTTACCACTTTCTCAAAAATCGGATGTTCCCATAGGCAGTGAGGACAGCTCTCTGAACCAAAAAAATATACAATCGGTTTTTCGTTTTCCTTGCAAATCTCGTCTTCGCTGATGGAAAAATTGCCAATGGTAGTACCTTTCTGTTTAACAATTTCTTCGGGATTATTTTGTTCTTTATCCAAATCAATCCCCTGTTCGGTAAACAAAAGCTTTCCGTCTTTGGTCACGTAAGAATCGTACTCCGTTTCTTCAACTTTTAGACGGATCTTATAAATGCTTCCTGTGTCCGAAACATCAACCAGAGAAGCAACGATCCCCTGGCCTAAAAGATTCTCGTTGACATAATTTATTGCTTTTTCAGCTGCTTGCTGAGCCGGCAATTCCTTTAGGGCCGCTCCTTTGATTTTTTCTTGATTAACAAAAACAAAAGCTGCCGCAATAATTATTCCTACGGCAATAATAGACAAAGGTATTATTATTTTGTTGATTTTTTCTAACATATGTTAAAGAGATAAATCTCTTTTTCAGCCTTCATTATATTCGACTTTTTAATTATACTTTAAAGATTATTTTTTGTAAACCCCGTTCAACTCTTTAAGCAATTTTTCAATATCTATATTATACATCTTACAAATATGGCCGATTTTTAAACTTTCCATTTCATACTGAAAAAATGAACAACCCAAACAGGGCAAATTATACTTTGCTAAAATTTTCTCTGCCTCTGTATTCTTTAAAATTTCAGTTAAGGTTGTATCTTTGGTAATTTTCATAACCATTTATCCAGCCAGCCAGCCGCCGTCAATCACTACGGTGGAACCGGTCATATAGGAAGAAGCATCGGAAGCTAAAAATAAAACTAAATTAGATACTTCTTCCGACTTTCCTACTCGATGAAGAGGAACCCGGGCTAATATTCCTTCCATTGCTTTTTGGTCTTGTTTTATAGGATCAATCATTGGCGTTTCAATGACTCCGGGAGCAATAGCGTTTACCCTGATATTGTAAGGTCCTAATTCTATAGCCATTGTTTCGGTCATCCCGACTATCCCGCCTTTTGAAGCAGAATAATGCGCCAGATTTAAAAAACCAACTCCTACCTGACCCATAGCAATTGAAGCAATATTGACAATCGCCCCTGATTTTTGCCTTACCATTTCTTTGGCTGCTGCCTGGCTGCAAAGAAAATATCCCTTTAAATTTATATCAATGGTTCTGTCCCACTCTTGTTCGGTTAATTCCAAAAAGGGCTTAAATTGACAAATCCCTGCATTGTTAATCAAAATATCTATTTTTCCCCATTTATCAACAGTTGCCTTGACCATATTATCTACCTCTTCCTTTTTTGACACATCGCATTTTATTGCTATTGCCTCGCCCCCGTCTTTTTTAATTTCCTTAACCACGACTTGGCAGTCCTCCTGGGAAATGTCAGAAACTACTACTTTGGCGCCGGCCTTAGCCAAAGCCAAAGCATGGGTTCTACCCATTCCCCTTTTGGCTCCGGTAACAATCGCTACCTTATTTTTAACATCAAACATATTTTGTTAATTTGTTTAGTAGTCGAAGAGATAAATCTCTTCTTCACCCTTCATTGCGATTCGGGTTTTTAAAAATTTTCGACCTTTTATCTTTTATAATTATTCTATTATGTTTTTTACAAATAGTCCACAAAGGCATTTGCCTTCTTTTTCAAGCTCCTGAAGATGATAAACACAGGGACAAATAATTTTTTTGTCCTCTTCATTATTTTCGGTTATTCTCCTACAGGGACAGAATCTTCCGCCGAATTTTTTCTCTCTTTCCAATAAACTTTTGACAATCCCCTCTACCACTTTTCTGTTTGGATTAAGGAAAAATCCGTTCTTTTTAGCGTATTCTTTGACTTCCTGAATTAGTTTATTAATTTTTTCATTCTCCCGAGCAACAGCGAAAGGGGAAGAAGAAAGCTTGCTTTCTTCGCCCTCCTCTTTTAAGTTTTCCTCAAGCCACGGCCTTATTGTTTCTTCCGGTTTTAATCCGATAAATCCGCTTACCGGTTTTCCTTCTTTAAAAAGAATCATTGTCGGAGCCGCGTTAATACCGTATTTTTGAGCTATAAGGGAAATGTCGTCAAGATTTGCTTTCGCAAAAACTATTTTCTTTTCAAATTCCCGGGCTAATTTTTCTAAAATCGGAGAAAGCAAAAAACAAGGATGGCAGCCCTGCATCCAAAAATCGACCAAAACCGGTTTTTTTGCGCCAGAAACTTCACTTTCAAAATTTTCATCTGTTAAAACAATAGACATCAGAATAATTTCATCAAAAACATTATACCAATTCCCGACAAAAAGACAAAAAAATGTGCTAATTAAAATGTAAAAAAGACATCCATATTCTAAAACTTAAATTGCTCCTGGAAAAAACCAAATATGATTTTTAATTATATCTTATTTTTGCCCAAAACAAAATCCCTCAAAATTGAGGGATTTTGCCCACAAGGTATTTTGGCTAAATAATTTTACTTTGGATAGTAATAATCTTGATTTGTCGGATAGGCTTTGCCATCGGTACAGGTAACTTGAGATATCGGCAAATTAGAAGAAATTGGAGTTACATTCCAAATTCCATTGTTTCCCGTATCAACATATTTGTAAACTGTTGCCTTTAATATTTTAGAAGTGTAACTTTTGTATCCGTAGATCCCGGAAGCACATTTACAGAATTTTTTGGCCTGGGTAACCGCTCGGTAGAGATATTTATTTATTCCACTCCAACATTTTACAGCCGGTGGTGTCTCGCATTTTTGGTCATATGCGCAAGTTAGCGTGCATGGATTATTCGTACAAGTGCCCACATTGCCCGCGATGTCACAGGTATTACTTACAGAAGTATATGTTCCATATTCATTTGAAGCACAGGTACCCACGCCACATCCATTGGCTGGACAAACTGCATTTTGACAAGTTCCGGCTACACAAGTTGGAGGCGTTAAAGTTCCAACATTGCAAGACATTATTGCGCATCCTGAGCAGAGATTTGAACAACCATTACAATCTGTTCCAGCTATGCTTGGACAAGCATCTTTTGAATCCGGTACCCCGTCACCATCAGTATCTGGTTCTAGCGGTTTGACATAATTAACCGCGACTAAAGCATCTACTCTCCCCCAACCATAATATGAATCCCAGCCAGTAGCCCCTAAATTCTTGGCAGTTTTATATAAAGCATCCTTAATTTGAGCATCAGTTAACGCTGAATTTACTTGTCTCAGTAAGGCCACGGTTGCCGAAATATGGGGAGTAGCCATTGAGGTTCCTGACCAAGAGGCATAACCATCTATTATAGAAGAATAGATACTTACCCCGGGTGCCATTATGTCTAAAGCCAAACCTGTACCAGACCAAGAAGCTCTGACATCGGTTTTATTAACTGCTCCAACCGCTATCGCTTTACTCGCACAAGCTGGACTTGATACTCTGCCAGAAGTATTTCCAGCAGCTGCTGCTACCGTTACTCCATTATCTACCGCCCAATTAACTTTTTGAGCAAGGTAATCTGTATCGCAGTTTGCCCGCGAAGTTCCTCCGCCACCCAGACTAATACTTATGATTTTGGCTGGTTCATCGCCATTGCCAATAATGCCATCGGGTCCCTTCACCACATATTCAATGGCCGCGGCAATATCGCTGGTGTAACAAGAACCCTGAGCATTACAAACTTTTGCCATCCATACTCCGGCATCTGGAGCCACTCCTTTCGCTTTAGCATCAACGCCATTAGCCGTAATGATGCCTGAAACATGGGTTCCGTGCCCATTATCATCTTCATAGGTGGCATATCCAAAGCCCTGCCCCCCGGCGATACTATCAAACAACTCCCGATGATCTGTATCTACACCCGTGTCCAAAACTGCTACCGTTACGCCAGTCCCTGTATAACCTAAAGCCCAAACATCATCAGCATTTATTTGGACATTCGCCTCCATATCCATGATATGGAGTACCGAGTCTTCTCTGACTTTTAGTTTAGAAACGATATTTGCCGGACATTTTAATGCTGTGGCATCACTTAATTCGTGGACAATCTCACAACCCCTCATCCTAAAGCTCAACTTATCTATAATGCCAGTGGTATCTGCCATAACCCTGGCCATTTCTTTGCCATTACCATTTGAAGCCATCACAATCCCTGCCGTCACAGCTAATATTGTTAATGTTATTCCAAGTAGGATTATCTTTTTCATTTTTTTGTTTTTAATGAAATTCTTACCCCGTAGCGAGTTTTGCTCTACTACTGGGGTCGACCTTTATTAGTTTTAATTCCTAATTTTATTCTATTTCAATCAATCACCCTGTCAACCCTTATCTTTCTTAATCGTAAAGAGTTAACAAATTATTCCACCGCCCAGAAGCTCCTGTCCCCTATAAAAAACTATTGATTGGCCGGGAGTGATGGCTCGTTGAGGCGAGCTTAATAGTATTTTATATTTAGTATTTAGTATTTTGTATGCTGTAGCCGGTGAAGCTTTGTGACGGTAGCGTATTTTTGCCTTAACTTTTAGAGGAAGTTTGGGTTCTTTTCCTGAAATCCAATTAACTTTTTTAACGCTTAATTCTTTTTTATATAAGTCATTTTCATTTTTGGTGACAATTAAAAGATTTCTCTTTAAGTCCTTGTTTAAAACATAATAAGGACCTCCGGAAAGCCCAATTCCTTTTCTCTGCCCAATAGTATAGAAATACAATCCTTCGTGTTTTTCCAGTATTTTTCCGTTAGCATCTACGATATGGCCCGGTTTTGTTTTTAAATATCTTTTTAAGAAATCTTCAATTGTGATTTCAATAAAGCAAATTTCCTGCGACTTGGGGACCTTAGTTAAAAAAGATAATTTAAATTTCTTTGCCAAACCCTCAACTTCTTTTCTGGTATAATCTCCAATTGGAAATAAAACTCTTTTTAATTGTTTTTGGTTCAACATCCACAAAAAATAGGACTGATCTTTATTTTTATCTCTTCCTTTCATTAATTTTATTTTTTGCAAATTTTTCACGAGGGCGAAGAAAGCAAGTTTTCTTCTTCCCCCTTCGCTGTTGCTCGGGATAGTGAAATTTTTGAAAAAATTTGTTCGGGCATAATGACCAGTGGCCATAAAATCAGCATTCAGTTTGAGCGTTTTCTCCAACAAAAGACCGAATTTAATTTCCTTGTTGCAAACAACGCAGGGATTAGGGGTCAGTCCTCGCTTATTTTCTTTTAAAAAATAATCAACAATTCTTTTTTTAAATTCTTTTCTTAAATCTAAAACCAGAAATGGTATCTTCAAAATTTTAGCGATTCTTTTGGCCCTTCTTTCATTTTCTTTGAAAGTTGGTAAATCCGCTAATTTCAAAAAAACTCCCACAACCTTAAAACCGCCCTTTTTTAAAAGGGCTGCTGCCACCGAGGAATCTAATCCGCCAGACATTGCCACTACTATTTTCTTATTTATCTTTTTCATCTACCGAAGCTTTAGCTGAGGTGGAGAAGAAGGAATCTTCTTCGATTTTTAAATATTTAAAAATCCGCTAACAATTAAATCGATGGCTTCTTCCTCACTCAATCCTCTCATTCTTAAATAAGTTAGTTCCTCTTCAGAAATTTTTCCAATTGAAGCCTCGTGGGTAATTTGAGCATCTTTATTTTGACAAACTATTTCGGGTATTAAAGAAATCTTAGCAGTTCTGTCTAATAATAAGCCCCGGCAATCTAAATGCCCTTTACTTGGAGCCAAAGCAAATATTTTGCTAATTGCTTCAATCCGGCTGTTTTCTCTTCCGACCAATCTCAATCTGGCTATTCCCTGAGCAGATTTTTCTTTTAAGAAAATAATGTCTTGGATTTTTATATTAGAATTTAAACCATTAATGATGAAATTTAATTTAGAAGAAGAGTTCTCGTTGCTATAAATCGTTGTTTTTAATTGAAGATTTTCGGGCGGAAATAAATTTTGATAGGTGTAGAGCAATTGAGAGTTTTTTCCAAGAATAAACTCATAATCGAGGGAAACAAAATCTTTTTCTCCCCATTTATGAAAATGATTATATTCTAAAGAAACATTATCTTTAAGAATTAATTTACCTTTTGCTCGATGTTTTCCGCACAGCTTATTCTCAGCTGCATTGCAAGTTACAATGGCTTTAGCTTTTATTCCTTTTTCGATAACTAATAAATTGTTTAAATTTTGGGAAATTTTGGGAGTGGCAATCGTAATGCAGGTGGCTAAGGGAAAATCCACTTGTTTTTTTACCCAAATAAAATAGCCCTCTTTTGGTTTTTTTTCAAACCATTTCCTTGTCCAACCGAACTTTTCCCAAGCCCTGGGACTGGGCAAAACAGTAATTCCTTTTACTCCAAAAATGTTCCTTACCTCGTGATCAACCTGCCAGTAATTTGCACTTTTTACATTTTTCATAGCCATATTTTTTAATAATCTTTAAAACTTTTTTGTAATCTTTTTCCCGACAAATGATTCGCCCTTGAACCATTACATTGGTAATATCTGGCTTCAAAAAATTCAAAATTGCCCCCGAGTGAGTGATTAGTAAAATTGAAACTTTTTTATCTACCAATTCCTTTTTGATTATTTTTGCCGCTTTTTCCAATCTTTTAATATCTAAACCAGAATCTATTTCATCGAAAATTACTAATTTTGGATTAAGGGCTATTACTTGCACTAATTCCGACATTTTCTTCTCGCCACCAGAAAAATCTACATTTATTTCTCTTTCTAACAAATTAGGTTCAACCCCCTTCGCTACCTCTCGGGAGGTTGAACCTCCAAAGGTTGAAATTCTCGCCAGAAGTTGGGAAAACTTTACTCCTTTTATTGCAGGTGGCGACTGCCAAGTCATAGCAATTCCTAACTTCGCCCTTTTTTCCGGAAAAAACTTGGTAATTTCTTTACCTTCAAAGAAAATTCTGCCTTGGGTAATTTTATATTTCGGATTACCCAAAATTACCTGAGCTAAAGTACTTTTCCCAGAAGCATTGGGACCCAAAAGAGTCTGAATTTCTCCCCTTTTTATTTGGAGATTTACTCCTTTTAATATTTCCTTACCACTACCCTTAACTTTTAATTTGTCAATTTTTAATAAAATTTCTCTCATTTTTTAATTAAATCGGCTAAGGTTATTGAATTTAGAGTTTTTTCTATGGAACTTTGGATTTTTTGCCAAAGACCCTTTGTTAAACACTTTCTCTCTAAGGGGCAACGATATCTTCTCTCTTTGGCTATGCATTTGACCAACCCCCCCTTACCCTCTAAAGCCAGAATTATCTTTCCAATTTTAATCCTTTCCGGTTTTTTAGCTAAGAAATATCCCCCTTGGCTCCCTTTTTTAGATTTTACCAATCCGGCTTTTTCAAGTTTCGCAATTATCTTCTCTAAGTAATCAAAAGAAAGCCCTTCTTTTTTCGAAATCACTCTCAAGGGACAAATTTTTTCCTTAGAGCGGGCTAAAAACACTATTGCCCGAAGCCCGTATTGAGATTTTGTAGAAATTTTCATATTAAAAGCCGACCAAATTGGTCGGTTTTATATTAACAAAATCAAAAAACCCTGTCAAGATTAAAGGTTGTATTCTTTTATGGTCCCGGTCGGCATTTCAAAACCGGCTATGTCTTTGTCTGAAATCTTTTCAATATATTTCACTAAAGCCCTTAAACTATTATGGCTGGCCACCACCAAAACATTTTTTTCTTTTTTTAAATCTCTTTCAATATATTTTCTATAAAAAGGGATGACTCTCTTATAGACGTCTTTTAAACTTTCGCCGCCCGGCGGCGCCTGATTCCAGCTTCTTCGCCACAGCTGAACTTGTTCCTCGCCATATTGCTTTTTAACTTCGTCTTTGTTCAGACCCTGCAGTTTGCCGTAATTTCTTTCATCTAACGCCTTGTCAATAACAACTGGTAAATCTTTTTTGCCAAGGTTTCCTAAAATTAAAGAAACTGTTTCTTTGTTTCTGATTAACGGCGAGGTATAAACTTTATCAATCTTAAAACCAGCAAGTTTTCCGGCAACTTCTTTTGCGCTTTCAATTCCTTCTTCGCTCAAAGGAACGTCGGTCCAGCCGGTAAAGCGATTTTCTTTATTCCATTGCGACTCAAGATGTCTTAATAATATTAGTTTCGGCATAACTCTTTCTCAATTCTTAATAATCTATTGTATTTTACCATTCTTTCTTTGGGAAACGGTGCTCCGGATTTTATAAAATCGGCTCCGATGCCTACGGATAAATCAGCGATAAAATCATCTTCCGTTTCCCCTGCTCTATTTGACACCATAATCTTCCAATTGTAAGATTTCGCCAATTTTGCCGCCGCCAATGTTTCTGTAACGGTTCCTATCTGGTTTGGCTTTAAAATTAAACCATTATAGGTCCCCTTTTCGTGAGCCAATTTGATTCTTTCAACATTAGACGCTAATAAGTCATCCCCAAAAACAATTAATCTTTCCCCCATTTCTTCTATAATCTCTGGGAATCCTAAGAAGTCTTCTTCTTCAAAAGGATCTTCCACGGAAATAAAATGATATTCTTCTTTTTCTATAATAGTTTTGTAGAAATCAATTAATTTTTCTTTAACTAAAATTTTATCATCTATTTTATATCCTTCCTCGCCAAAAAAACTTAAAGCGGCTGCATCTATGGCGAATCTTATATCGTTTTTATAACCTGCTTTTTCTGCCGCTTCTAAAATTAAATCAAAAGCATCCGTAATTTTTTGAATCGGCGCCGTGAAGGCACCTTCCCGGCTCAATCCTATGTTTTTTCTGCCGAATTTTTCCTCCAAAATTGTCTTGAGAGATTTGTAAATTTCCTTTCCAATCTTTAAATTATCTTTAAAAAGGCCTTTTTGCGGCACTATCATAAACTCCTGAAAGGCAAGATTGTTTTTTGCGTGTTTTCCGCCTTCTATCATATTAAAAGACGGCTTTGGCAATTTTAGATCGCTTTCTGCCAATTGAGAAATATATCGGTATAAAGGTAATTCTTTTGCTGCGGCGATGGCGCGGCAGGTTGCCATTGAAACGGCTAAAATCGCGTTCGCGCCCAAACGCGATTTATTTTTCGTACCGTCTAATTTTATCAAGATTTCATCAACTCTTTTTTGGTTAGCTAAACCTTCTTTTTCCAAAACTGATGCAATAACCTTTTCTACATTCCCAATTGCTTTATCTACTCCACCATCTTCATCTCTTAATTCCACTGCTTCGTATTTACCAGTAGAAACGCCTGAAGGCACAGAGGCTAAAAACTTTCCCCATTCTGTTTCCAATTTAACCTCTACTGTTGGCTTATTATTTGAATCAAAAATTTCTCTGGCTTTAATTTTTTTGATTTTAGAATTTTTGTAAGTATTCATAGGCTGATATGGCGGCTTTGGCTCCTTCGCCCGCCGCAATGACAATTTGCTTATAAGGAACTTCGTCAGCATCACCTGCAGCAAAAAGACCGGGACAAGAAGTCTGAGAGGTCCAAGGATTAACTTTTATCTCATCTTTTTCGTTAAAATCAACTAAACCTTTAACAAAAGAAGTAGCCGGCTGAGTGCCGATTTCAATAAAAACACCCTCAACTGCCAAGTTAACTTCTTTTTCCGTTTTTCCGTTTAGGTATACTAAGGAGTTAACAAATTTTTCTCCTTTAACTTCTTTTGGCTGGACATTGATGATGACTTCTATTTTTCCAGTTTTTTTAACTCTTTCCTGATTTTCAACATCTGCGCTTATTTTTTCGCTGTATTCTAAAATATAGATTTTTTTAGCGAATTTTGCCAGAAATATCGCTGCTTCAAAACCAGCATTTCCACCGCCAACAACAGCCACTTTTTTATTTGCGAATAATGGTCCGTCGCAGGTCGTACAGTAACTCACACCTTTGCCAATAAATTTTTTTTCGCCAGGAACCTCCAAGGGTCTCGGGTCAGCTCCCGAAGCAATAATAACCGCTTTTGCTTCAAATGTATTTTTGCCAGTAGTCTGAACTAAAAATTTCTCGCCAATTTTTTTTACTTTTCTTACCCCATCTCTTTCTATATCTATTTTATGGCCATCACTGCGCGCTGACGCGCGCCTTAAATGTTTTTCAAACTTCTTAATTAAATCTAATCCGGAAATTTCCTCAAACCCAGGATAATTCTCAATACCAACAGCTTTTCTGGCTATTTGGCCGCCAAATGATTTGGTAATTAAAAGAGTGTTTAATTTTTGGCGGGCAGCATAAATGCCAGCCGTAATCCCAGCCGGCCCCCCGCCGATTATTATGAGGTCGTAAACAACCATAAGATACTATCTAGATATTAGATAAAACCTCAGGAATTGCTTCAATTAAATCGGTGGCTGTCATGGATTCCCCAAGTTTTTTTCCGACTAGCTCTCCGGCTAACCCATTTATATAAGCAGCTGCGCATCCTGCTTCAAAGATGTTTGTGCCTCTTGCCATTAAGGCTCCCGCAATTCCAGCCAGCGTATCCCCCATACCTCCCACAGTAAGCAAAGGACTGCCAGTATTATTTATGGCCACCTCTTTACCGTCTGAAATAATATCTAATTTCCCTTTAAGTAAAATTGTAGCTCCAAGACGAGCAGCTTCTTCTTGAACCACTTTTATCTTTTCTTTGTCCGGCAGTTTATAAACTTGTTTTCCCGTCAGAACAAAAAATTCATAGGTGTGGGGGGTAATTAAAAAGTTTTTACCTGAAATCAATTCTGGTCTTTTGCCAATAGCATGAATGGCATCGGCGTCTATCACTACAGGCACCTGAACTTGAGAAAGATATTCTAAAATTGCTTCTTGGGTTTCTTCTGTTCTACCCATTCCTCCGCCAATAACCACGGCCGTATTTCCCCCAGACACTACTTTGGCTGATTCGGTCATAGAAATTAAGGTTGCCAGATGTTCTTTGGTTAACCATTTTCCCTCTAAGGGATAAGCTGCTAAATTTGGAGAAAAAGAAGCAATAATATCGGCTGCTCTTTTGGGAGCAATAATTCTTACCATATCAACTCCACTCCTGAAAGCTGCCATGGCTGACAGAGCCGGTGAGCCAGAGTAAAAATCCGAGCCGCCAATGACCAGCAAAAGCCCGAAATCATATTTCCTGGCATCTAACGGTCTTGGTTTATAAATATCTTTTAAAATGTTTTTGGTTACTTTTATCATACCGAAAGCGTCGTACGAATTTACGAATCTGCGCTTTCGGCTACGAATAATTACGAATAAAATATTCGTATATTCGTAGTAATTCGTAATTCGTATGGTTATTTAATTAATTTTTTTCTTAAAAACGCCGGCGTTTCCCAAATTTTTTCTTTTTCAATCATTTCTTTCTCAAGCTCTTCGGCTTCTTTTTTAATCTGGAGGCCGTTTTTTCTTACCTTTTCTTCGTTGTTGCTTAGAACTATTGTCTCTTTTTCTTTTTCTTTCGATTCTTGAGATTTTTCTTCTCTTGGTTTTTTTGTGCTCCCGAGCAACAGCGAAGGTGGAAGAAGAAAATCTATTTTCTTCGCCCTCCTAATTTTCACTTTTTTGGGAGGCGTCTTCTCTTGTTCTTTTGTTCCAACCTTTGGTTTTTCAACTTTTGCCTGCCCCGTAGGAAACCGAAGGTTTTCCTTCTGGGGCTCTTCAATTACCGAAGCTTTAGCTGAGGTGGAGGAAAAGGAACCTTTTTTGACTTTTCCTTCTTTCCTCTCTCTTCTTTTTTTCTTTTTGGTAGGCAAAGTCTTTTTAACCTTCGCTCCCTTCGGAAACTTGGTAGGCGAAGAAAAAATCTTCATCCCGCAACCTGTAGCCAATAAAACAGTTTTTATAATATTGGAATACTTTTTGTGTTGAGAAATTCCAAAAATAATTTTTGCTTCTGGATTTACCAACTCAGAAATTGCCTTTGATATTTGACTAACATCAGCGAGAGAAAGGTTTTTTTCTCCGGCAATATTAAACAAAACTCCTTTTGCTCCCCGAATGGTGTAAGGATATAAAGGAGAATTAAGCACTTTTGCCGCAATATCCTTGATTGCGCCTTCTTTCTGCTGTGCCTCAATAGTATTTAAATAAGCAAGCCTTCCCCTGCCCTCCAAGATGGTTTTTAAATCGGCAAAATCAATATTTATTAAACCCGGCTCATAAATTGTTTCAATAAGTCCCTTCAAACTTTCAGACAAAAATTTATTAATGGTGGATAAGGCCTCTTTGAGAGGGGTATCTTTGGAAATTACCTGAAAAACTTTTTCATTGGGAATAATAGTAATTGCGTTTAAATGATTCTTTGCTTCTTTTAAAGAATTTATGGCAATTTCCATTTTCTTTTCTCCTTCAAACTTAAACGGTAAAGTGAAAATTCCGTAAGTAAGATTAGCCAGGTTTTTGGAAATTTTGGCAAAAGTTGAAACGGCTCCGGATCCCGTTCCGCCACCCAAACAAACAACCAAAATGCACAAATCCTGACCCTCTAGAAGCTTTTTTATTCTCTCTTTTTCGCTTTGAGCGGCAGCTTTCCCCAACTCAGGATTCATCCCGGTGCCCAAGCCATGAGTTAAATTCTGGCCAAATTGAAATTTTGTCACCTTCTTGCTGCAGCTTTTTAACGATTTGATATCCGTGTTGGCTACAATAAAACTGGCTTTCGATATTTCTGAAGCAATTTCAGAAACAATGTTTCCGCCTCCGCCGCCAATGCCAATTATCCTGATTTTGGTCTTTTTTATTTTCTCGTCCACCCTCGCTTCTTTAAGAAGCTCGGTGGGCGAAGAGAACTTTGTTCTCTTCTTCACCTTCGCTTTCTTCGAAAGCTTGGTGGTTGACTTTTTCTTAAGATTTTTAGCCATTATCTTAGTATAACCCGCACTAAATTTTTGTAAACCTCTTTGATATATCAAACCTTTTATTTGTTATGGATTTTTAAGTCAAAAAGAACTTCGTTCTCTTTTCCACCTTCGCTTTTGCTTCACAAAAGCTTGGTAAATAATTTTTTTTGTTTTTTGGTCATTGCTCCCCGCGAAAAGTTTTCCAAAACAAATTCCTTTGCCTTTTTTACCATCTCGTCTCTTTTTTTGCAATTCTTGAGAATATCCAAAACTGCAGTTGAAAATTGTGATTCATTTTTAACCACAACAGATAAGCTCTCTGGATAAATTTCCGGCTGAATTTGCGATTCAAGAGCTACTACCGGTATTTCGGCCATCATTGCTTCTCCAATAACAAGCCCTTGCGTTTCGCTTTTTGAAGAAAAAACAAAAACATCGCTGCCTCCGTACATTCTCTGCGTCTCTTTTGCAGGAAAAAAGCCGGCAAAAATAACTCTGTCTGCTATATTCATGTTTTGAACAGTGTTTTTAAATTTCTCAATCTCTCCGGGTCCGACAATTAGTAAAAATATATTGCTGTCTTTCTTTTTAATCTCTCCCATCATTTTTAAAAGTGCCTCTATATTTTTTTCTTTACACACTCTTCCCACATAAAGCAGAATTTTTGAATTCGGAGGAAGGCTGAATTTTGCGCATAGTTCTTCTTTGGTAAAATAATCTTTAACAATATTTATACCGGTGGGTATAACATATATTGGTTTGACTACGCCGTATTCGCGTAATTTTTGTTCAATTACTTTGCTGGGAACAATGACTGCATCCATTTTATCGGCAACCGATTTAGATCGTCGGCGCATCAGATCGGCTCCAATTTTTCCTCCGTACATTCTGCCGTATTCTTCAACTAAAGTATGATAAGAAAGCACTTTTGGCTTTTTTGATTTAAGCATATGCAATTCAAAAGCGTTCGGAGCCCAAGTTAAAGTATGAAGCCAGTAAATATCCGGCTTAAACTCTTTTGCAATTTTCTCTATATGGTAGCGAGCTGTAACACCAAAAGTTCTTTCCTCTTTCCCGATCAAAGAACCAATAGCTCGGGCCACAGATGAGGAAGGCACTTGACAATGTTCAGGCCTATGTTTAATAGTCTTATATCTTGGAGCCACAATAAGAGTCTTATATCCCTCTGCAATAAGGCCGTCAACGCTTGCGTCTATTGAAACAGTCACGCCGTTGGGCAAAGGATATGTTAATGAACTAATTAAAATTTTCATAAATGTGAATCAGGCGAATAATTATTCCATTCTACCAAAAAATCGCCGAGAAGGCGATTTTTTGTGGATTTTTACCATTCGTTTCTACGACTTCCGCCAAAACGATTTCTGCCAAAACCTCCTCGATCGCCACGGTCAGACTCTCCTCGAGGTCGCGACTCCATGGGACGGGCTTCGTTGACTATAATTTTGCGGCCATCAAGCTCTTTTTCATTAAACATTTTAATAGCTTTTTGTGCTTCTTCATCAGAAGACATCTCAACAAAACCGAATCCTTTTGAACGCCCGGACATTTTATCAATAATTATAGCTGCCGATTCGACGGTGCCAGCTTTAGAAAATGTATCTCGCAAAGTATCTTCGGTCGTATTATAAGACAAACCGCCTACGTATAGTTTTTTTGCCATAATGCTCTCTTTAAATTTTAATAGGCGAAGAGGACTTCATCCTCTTCTTCGACTTCGCTTCCATAAACGGAAGCTCGGTAAGTAAGTCGACCCTCTTTTTTTTCTCTAAAAACCTACATATTTTCTACGTAAGAAAAAAGAAATAAGAAACTTACCATTTTATGCTATATTATTATTTATAAAAAATCAACCCCCTGTATAATGCCAGCCAATCTTAGACTCCGATTATAAATGTCAAAAAATCATCTCTCGACCGAGTCGCAAATATCTTTGAAATCGCAGAAAGCGCATTGCCAGCCGGGAGTCGGCTTGAAATCGCTGGTTTTTATTTCCTCTATTTCTGCCAGTATTTTTTCCTTCAATTTCTCTTTTTCTTTTTCCGTTCCCAAAAACGACGCTTTTTTCCCGTCTTCCAAATAATAATAAACCAGCTCTCTCGGGCTTATTTTCAAAACTTCTTCGGCCGCTATCTGATAAATCAACAGCTGCTTTTTGTCGTCCAAGTCCAATTTATCTTTTGAATGGCCGGTTTTGTAGTCAATAATTTTTACTCCGCTTTCCATTTCGTCAATGCGATCTATAATTCCGAATAAAGTATGTTCCCCTATTTTTAAATTAAACGGCATTTCCAGAGCAAAGCCACTGTCTATTTTTAAAATCTTCGGTGGATTTTTTGATAATTCTCCGTGAAAATCTTTTATTATCTTCTTTCCGAGATTGTAATATTCCTCCTTTTGTTTTTTATTTTCATACCATTCGCCAATCCAATTTTTCTCATATAATTCCATCAAATAATCCAAATTCAGAATATTCTCTTTTTTGCTGCCCTTAATTTCTTTCTCTTCAAAGCCGAACAGATTGCTTTGGTTTGCCTTACTGTTTTCATTTGCCTGTTTTAAGAATAAAAATAGAGTATTGTGCATCGTTTTCCCGAAAGAAAAAACCGCCTTTCCCTTTACGGGAACTTTCAAAATAAAAGCGAATTTATACTGCAATGGGCACTTTTCAAAAGCAGCTAATTGAGAAAATGAAAAATGCTCGGGCAAATAATCGGGCATTGGCTTTTGCTTTATCCCGCCAAGCGACGGTTTTTTCTTCAGCAATCCGTTTTCGGATTTCGGATTTCTGATTTCGGATTTATCCTGATACCCCATTTCAATCATAAAGCGAGATAATTTCTTTTTTCTTACCCCGCCGTAATCTTCAGCTGAAGTGAAATAGATGTCTTTCTTGGCCCTGGTAATGGCAACATAGCAAATACGCCTCTCTTCCTGCAGATGGACGTCTCCCGTTGGCTTTATATCCTTGATTAAATCTTCAGGAAGCTCGATCAAATCTCTTCTTTCAATTGTCGGAAATCTTTTATCTACCATATTAACCAAAAAAACATATTTGAATTCTAAACCCTTAGCTCCATGAATAGTCATTACTTTTATCATATCCGGGCCTTGTTCGGGATCAAATTCAAGCTTTCCTTCTTCGCCAGACTCTATTTCAAGATTTATTTCCCGCATAAAGTTGTTTAAAGTCGGCTCTATGGTAGTGCCCTCAAAATTCTTCACTCTTTTATAAAATTGATTAAGCAAGTCCAGCTGCTCTTTGTCGTCTTTATTTATCAGGTATTTCAAATATCCTGACTCTTCCAGAAAAGCAACCAGTATTTCTGAAACCGATTTTCCCCTCGCCAAAACGCTGTGTCTTTTAATCAAGCTTAAAATAAAAGAGATTTTTTCCTGCGTCTTTTGGGAGATCCCGGGGATTAAAATAATTTCTTCCATTGCCTCATAAAGCGATTTTGTTCTTTTGTAGCTGTACTGGGTAAGCTTCATTATATCCTCGACCGGGATTTCCAAAAACGGCATATTCAAAATCCTAAAAACAGCCGGGCTTTCATGGTAATTATCCAAGAGCTTAAAATATGAAATTACATCCAAGACAGCGTGCTTTGAATAAAGCCCTTTTGAAGCCAAAAATTGGTAAGGCAAGCCCGTACGCTCCAAGGCTTTAATAAAAGGATTTGCCGAGTCATTTGCCCTGACCAAAATCGCAAAATCGTTATAATCGGCATCCTTGTCTTTTTTAAGAATCTCCAGTATCTTCGTTATGGTTTTATTAACTTCTTCGTCTAAGCTTTTCGCCGAAATATGTTCTATTACGCCTTTCCCCTTTTTTTGGGAAAACAATTTTTTGCTTATCTTGTTTACGTATTCAAGGCGGTCAGGATCATTGGCTTTTATGAATTTGTAAGCCAAATCCAGAATATTCTGGCGAGACCTGTAGTTTTTAACCAAAGAAATTTGTTTGGCTTTCGGGAAATCTTTGTTGAATTGGATAATATTATTAAAAGACGCGGATCTCCACAAATAGATCGCCTGATCATCGTCAGCGCAAACAGTCAGATTGTTTTTTGGTTTAGCAAGAACTTTTATAAGCTCGTATTGCGCCCAGTTTGTATCCTGAAATTCATCGACTAAAATGTATTTGAATTTTTCCCTGTATTTTTTCAAAATCAGCGGCCTCTCCTGAAACAATTTCAAACAATAATTTATCAAGTCCCCGAAATCCAAAGAACTGTTCTCTAAAAGCAAACGCTGATAAGTATGATAAGCGTTAGCCACTTCTTTTATCCTCTCCGTTTCATTGTCTTCGGGGATATCGTCCCTGGTTTTTAGATTTTCAGCGTATTTTAAATAATCTTCAGGATAAATCGCCTGGTCTTTGCAATGGGAAAAATGAGAAATTAAAGCTTGGATAAATTTCGTCGGATTTCCCAAGGGTTTGTAATAATTAAGATCGAATTTATCCAAATTACGATAAACCAAAAGCCAGCCGGCCGGGTTGTCTAAAATCTTAAAATCTGCCGGCAAACCGATATCTAAGGCATAATCGCGCAAAATCCTTTCGCAGAAAGAATGGAAAGTAGAAATCCACAAATCCACATAGCCGTAGGGTAAAAGCTTGTCAACCCTTTCTTCCATTTCCGCGGCCGCCTTTTCGGTAAAAGTTACGGCCAGTATTTCTTCTGGTTTAGTCTCCTCTTTTTCTATCAAATAAACTATTCTCTGGGTGATAACCGTCGTCTTACCGGTTCCAGCCCCTGCCACAATTAAAAGCGGTCCTTTACCATGAATCACAGCTACCCTTTGTTCTTTATTCAACTTTGTTAAATCTAAAGGCATAATATCATAATATCAAAAAATCGCCTTTTTGGCGATTTTTCGGCGGATCCCGAAACGAAATTAAAACAATCAGCCACAACAAGGCGACTGGTCAAACCCATCAGTTGTCCTAGATCATTTCATCAGTTAACATTAGTGCATGGATAAAGGAACAATACAATTAGAAGGTGCTCGTCCCTCCGAAGGATTATTCCCTCTTGAGAAGGAGTATGCTCGCACCGTTACCGCATTGAACCGAACAGGAATTTTAACCCTACTTCCACGATCGGAAAGTTTAGGGGTGATTGGAATAGATGGAAAAGAGTATCCAATGCCAACCCAAGAACAGGTTGTAGAACTATTTGCTCATAATAGAGAGCTTGCAGGCAGAAAAGTTCCACAAGGGTTTGATCGTTTAGAATTAACACCTATGGCAATACCAACACCCCTTCTTATTGACCGAATGAAAGCAGCTATTCTTAAACACGCAGCGAAAGGAAAAATTTATCAAACCAGACGTTCTCCTTCTGATCCTTTAATACCTGTTCGTGTCAATACCGAAAAACATGTCTGGATATGGGATACCTTAAGACAGGCACTAGATACAGACGAGCTTGTATATTTTCCTCAAGAATATTCAAGCAATCATCGGGG
>JAPLXL010000008.1 GCA_026396115.1 Candidatus Nealsoniibacteriota bacterium | reverse complement strand
AAAGAGAGGATTATTTATAGATGCTTTGAGATTTTGCCTGCCTTTCTTTCTTGGGGGACTCTTTTTTTAGTTTTCATTTTATCTTGGTTGGTCCCTACGGTGGTGGCTATTTTTATTGTTATTTTTGACTGTTTTTGGATGTTGAAGATTTTTTATTTATCTTTTTATCAATCAGCCGGCTATAAGTTGATGAAAGAAAATCTTTCAATTAATTGGCTAGAAAAAATCAAAAAACTAAAAAATTGGCAAAATATTTATCATTTGATTGTTTTGCCAATGTACAAAGAAGAAATTAACGTCGTCAGATCTTCGCTTCAGTCCTTGTTAATAGATTCGAGCTATCCAAAAAATAAGATGATTGTAGTTTTGGCAGTTGAAGAAAGAGGAGGGGAGGAGGCAAAAAAAGTGGCCAAAGAAATAGAAAAGGAGTTTGCTAAAAAATTTTTTCAATTTTTAATTACTACTCATCCAGAAGACATCCCGGGCGAGATTGCCGGAAAAGGCTCAAATGTAGCCTGGGCTATTAAAAAAGCAAAAGAATTAATAATTGATAAATTGTCGTTTCCCTCCCGAGCGACAGCGAAAGGGGAAGAAGAAAATTTATTTTCTTTGCCCTATGAAAATGTTATTGTTTCTAATTTTGACATTGATACCAGACCTTATCATCAATATTTTGCGGTTTTAACCTGGCATTATCTAACTGCTGAAAATCCTTTAAAATGTAGCTATCAGCCAATCCCAATTTATAACAATAATATCTGGTTAGCTCCTGCCTTTTCCAGAATAATTGCAACTTCTGGCACTTTTTGGCAAATGATGCAGCAAGCAAGGCCGGAACAATTGGTAAGTTATTCTTCGCATTCCATGCCCTTTAAAGCGATAATTGAGATTGGCTATCCTCAAAATATTGTTTCTGATGATTCACGCATTTTTTGGAAATCTTATCTTGCTTATAATGGAGATTATAAAGTTGTACCTCTCTACTATCCGGTTTCAATGGATGCGGTAATGGCTAAAAATTTATTAAAGACAATAATAAATCAATACAAACAACAAAGAAGATGGGCTTGGGGCTGCGAGAATATTCCTTATATTTTTTATGGTTTTTTAAAAAATAAAAAAATTCCCTTAAAAGAGAAAATTCGCCACACTTTTGTTATTTTAGAAGGTTTTTGGTCTTGGGCAGTGGCCGCTCTCCTTATTTTTTTATTGGGTTGGCTTCCTTTGATACTCGGCGGTGGGGATTTTCAGGTTACCCTTTTGTCTTATAACTTACCGAAGTTGACCAGTAGAATTATGACAATAGCTATGATTGGAATGATAGTTTCAGCTATTTTGAGCATATTTTTGTTGCCGCCTCGGCCCAAGAATTTTAGTAAGTGGAAAAATCTTTCAATGATTTTTCAGTGGTTATTATTGCCCTTTACCCTGATTATTTTTGGGGCTTTTCCGGCTTTAGAAGCTCAATTAAGATTGGCTTTGGGAAAATATCTGGGGTTTTGGGTGACGGAAAAATTTAGCCCCCCACCATTTATCGAGCTTCCGAAGGAAGCGAAGATAAAGAAGAGATTTATCTCTTCGAGTGCCAAAAAGTGAGGGATTATTCAAGGTGTATTCTTTGTTGAAATTCTTTTAATTTGGTCCGCAATCCGGGATAATTTTTTAATTCCGGGTCGATTTGTAAAACCTCTTTGGCAGCTATTCTTGTTTTTTCAACTAATTCAATATTTTTCAAAGAAGCCATAACAAAATCAGGTACGCCCCACTGTCTTTGGCCGGTTAGGTCTCCGGGTCCCCTTAATTTTAAATCTTTTTCCGCCAACTCAAAGCCGTCTTGAAATTTTATCATTGCTTTTAATCGCGGATTGTTTGGAAATTCGGAAAGCAAAAAGCAGTATGACTGGTATTTGCTCCTTCCTACTCTTCCTCTAAACTGATGGAGTTGAGCTAATCCGAATTTATCAGCACCCTCAATCATCATTATTGTGGCGTTCGGAAAATCAATTCCTACTTCTATAACCGAAGTTGAAACGAGGATGTCGGTTTTTCTGTTTTCAAAACTTTTAAGCACTTTTTCTTTTTCTTCTGTTTTCATTTTGCCGTGGAGCATTCCAATATTCAAATCAGGAAAAATATTTTTCGATAATTTTTCGTATTCTTCCTTTACTGCTTTTACTTCCGCCCAACTCAGAGCAATGAGGGCCTGCCCCACACCATTATTTTTGGTGGATGGTTCAATTCTCGGGCAAGCCACAAACACTTGTTTGCCGGATTTCACCTCTTTTCTAATAAAATCGTAAGCTTGTTGTCTTTTTTCTGGCCGTATGATTTCAGTGATTATTTTTTTCCTTCCTTTGGGCATTTCTTTTATCAAAGATAAATCCAAATCTCCGTAAATTGTCAAAGTCAGCGTTCTGGGGATGGGGGTGGCTGACATTGAAAGAAGGTGGGGAATATATTTTTGTTTGCGGCATAATTTTGCTCTTTGTTCTATTCCAAAACGGTGCTGTTCGTCAATAATTACCAGCCCCAGTTTTTTGAATTTTACTTTTTCTTGAATTAAAGCGTGGGTGCCGATCAAAATATCCACCTTACCCTGCTTTATTTTTTCTATAATTTCTTTTCTTTTGATTTTTCTTCCGTTAGAAAAATTTTCTTTACCCGTAATTAAGCCAATTTTTATCCTAAATCCTTTTAGTAAAGTACTTATGGTCTTGAAATGCTGTTTTGCTAAAATTTCGGTCGGCACCATAAAAGCAATTTGAAGTTCGGATTTGGCCGTGTTCAGGGCTGCCATGGTGGCCACCACTGTTTTTCCAGAACCCACATCGCCGTCCAAAAGCCGGTTCATTGGCTTTGTTTTTTCCAAATCTTTTAAAATTTGCCAAGCTGCTTTTCTCTGGTCGAGAGTTAGTTTAAAAGGTAGTTTCTCTACAAATTTTTTGACTGATTCAAGGTTAATGGGAATAAGGATTGCTTTTTCTTTGGCTAATCTTATTTTTTCAGAGAGAATAGCTAAAGATAGGTCAAAAAGTTCTTCAAAAACAAATCTTTTTTTTGCCAATTCAGCTTTTTCTAAGGTATCGGGAAAATGAATTTGCCAAATTGCTTCTTTAATCGGCAAAAGCTCGTGTTTTTTCAATACTTCATTCTTCGGCAGGGTTTCTGGAATTTTATCTTTTATTTTTGTTAAAAGCGGTTTAATAATAAACCTTAGCCAGCGTGAGGACATTCCTTCGGTTTCAGGATAAACCGGAATTATTCTTCCGGTATGGACCGAGTCATATCTTTTTCCGTTTTCCAAAGATTCAACAAATTGAGCGGGAATTTTTTCATAAGCCGGGCTTGATAAATATTTTTTTCCGTTTTTTGAAACCATTTTGCCGGCCAAAAAAACAAAATCACTCTTTTTCAAGGTGTTTATTAGATACGGCTGATTGAACCAGACGGCTCGAATCCCCCCGGACTCGTCGTTTATTTTCGCTTCGGTTATGTACATTCTTCTTCTGAAAATTCTGATGTTTCTGATTTCAGTAATTTTTCCCTGTACGCAAACGATTTTTCCGGGTTCCGCCTTTGAAATCGGAATTATATCGGAAAAATCCTCATAGCGGTGAGGAAAATGAAAAATAAGTTGGCCAACAGTTTCAATCCCCAGTTTTTTTAATTTTTTTTGGTATTGAGGACCAACACGAGGAATTTCTTCAATTGGAGTAGATAGATACATGTGTCCCTGGGCTGAGTCGAACAGCCACTCTTCTCCTCCGCAGGGAGACGCTTTATCCATTAAGCTACAGGGACATAAAAGGGTGGGGTTGGGCTACGGGTACAAACTATTCAGGGTTAGTCTAAAATAGCATAAATTTAGCTCAAATTCAAATAAATTTAAATTGACTTTAATCAAGCTTGAAGGTAAAATAAAAACAATTGGAGAGGTGCCTGAGCCTGGTTGAAAGGGGAAGTTTGCTAAACTTCTATAGGGTGTAATAGCTCTATCGTGGGTTCGAATCCCACCCTCTCCGCTTACGAACAAAATAAAATTTGGTTGTGAAATTTGTGCTTAAATCTGGTTCTAATCCACAGTGTCGTTAAAAGTTGCCTTTTTAGAAATTTTTTGAAACGATAAAAATATGACTAAGTTAATTGATAAAAAAATTTGTTTACCAAAAATGGGGTTTCACGAGAGTGTTGTGCCACAAGTTTTTGATGGGAAAATAAGCACTTGGAGACTTAGGGACCATAAGTTAAAAAAAGGCGATGTTGTGGCTTTTGAAAATAGCCAGACAGAAGAAATCTTTGGATTCGGAGAAATAACAAAAGTTATCATAACAACTGTCGGACAGATAGACCTAAGGGATAAAACTCACTATAAAACATATAAAAACAGACAGGAACTTATAAAAGCATTTAAGCGTCATAATCCTGCCTATAAAATTAACAATAATACGCCAGTTTTTGCCTACGCATATAAATTCAGAAAAATAGAATTATAATATATTAAATAGACTTGCAAGATTCCGGAATTAGTTTCTCGGGTCGTAAATCTGGGATATAAATATACTCTGTTTGTTGTTGAATTATGGTTCTAACATTGTCCACGATGTTCCGCTTTAATTTTAAAATATTTTGCTTCTTGGAGGGGTGCGAGAGCGGTTGAATCGGCCGCACTTGAAATGCGGTAGGGCAGAAATGTCCCTCGTGAGTTCGAATCTCACCCCCTCCGCCAATTAAAAAATTCCGTCCAAGCGGAATTTTTTGATTAACCGCGAGCAACAACGACTCCGATGATGTCTTTGGCGCCAGCTTTCTTTAAAACTATAGCGCATTCTTCCATAGTGGCCCCGGTTGTATAAACATCATCAACCAATAGAATATTTTTGTTTTTGATCAGTTCTCTGTCTTTTATTAAAAATACCCCTCTTACATTTTCTTTTCTTTCTTTGTCGGAAAGCTTAATTTGAGGAAAAGTTTCTTTTATTTTTGTTAGGGAGTTTGGAATTGAAGGAATTTTTAAAAATTTAGCTAATTCTTTGCTTAGTTCCTCTGCTTGATTGAATCCTCTCCACCTTAATCTCTTTTTGTCTAAGGGTACAGGAATTAAAATAAAATCAGCCCCATTAGAGGTTCTCGGGTCCAAAGCTTCTCGAAGAACGTGTTCGTTCTTCTCCACTCTTCGCTGCGGCTCGGGTTGGGGAAGAAAATTAGGCTTGTTGTCCATTAATTGAAAGTGAGTTATAATTAAATAAGAAAGAGATTTAGCAAGTTTTTTGACAAAAGGTTCATATTTAAAACGCTGAATTAATTTTTTAATTAAAGGATTTTTATAATCAACAGCAAAATATAAATCGTCAAGATTCTGAGTAGAATAATTTCGATGGAAGCCGGATATTTCAAGCAGTTCTTGACAATCTTGGCAAAGATAGTTTCCTTCTTTTTCACAGTTAAAACAGAATTTGGGAAAAAAAATATCAAGAATAAGGTTTTTAATCTTTATCCACATGACTGTTTCTTTATAATATAGTATAATAAGAAAAATACTATGTGGAATCCTTTCAAAACATTGTTGCCCAAAAATTTTTTGGGAATAGATATCGGGACATCTTACATTAAAATAGTTGAGATTTCTAAATCTGGTCATAAAAAGAAATTAGAAAATTATGGTCAGCTTTCCGCCTCTGCTTTTTATGAGAAGCCCTTCAGAACATTGGAAAAAAACACCCTTTTGCTTTCCAATCAGGACATTATCAAAGCAGTAAAAGCAATAATAGAAGAAGCAGGAATTAAAACCAGACAAGTTGTTTTTTCCATTCCAGATTTCTCCTCCCTTTTTACCAATTTTGAACTTCCGCCAATGACCAAAGAAGAATTGCCCCAGGCGGTTAAATATGAAGCGAGGCAGCATATCCCCCTTCCCTTAGCAGAGGTGTCCCTTGACTGGCAGGTAATTGAAAGCAGGCCTTTGGACGACAAAAAGACAAGTTTTAAAATTCTTTTGGTGGCCGTGCCCAATGAAGTTGTTAATCAATACCAAGAAATTGCCCGAATTTCTCACTTAGAATTATTTGCTTTAGAAGCCGAAGCCTTCAGTCTTATGAGATCTTTGGTTGATGAAAATGAAAAGAAACCAATTGCTTTAATAGATATTGGCGTTCGAAGCACGACTTGTAGTATTATTGATAAAAGAATTTTGAAGACATCCCACAGTTTTGATATATCAGGTAACGATCTTACTGCAACACTTACAAAAGGATTAGATATTAGTTTTGACGAGGCCGAAAAATTAAAAAAACAATATGGCATTGAGGGTCTAAGGAATGACACGATAGGAAGAAACGGTCAAACTATCAGAGAAATCTTACTTCCTTTAATTGATGTTATTTTAAGGGAAATTAAGGAAATTTTAAATAATTTTTACCAGCAAGAAAGAAAAGAGGTTGAAAAAGTTATAATTGCTGGCAGCACAGCTTTACTTCCAGGCTTAAAAGAGTATTTTAAAGAATCTCTTGATAATAAAGAAGTGAAAATTGGCAATCCCTTTTCCAATATTTTTTACCCGTCCATTTTAGAAAAAACCTTGACTGAGATAGGTCCGAGCTTTGCCATTGCTATAGGTTCCGCTCTTAGGGGATTGGAACATTAACTAATATATGGTATGGTTTAATTAATAACCGAGCTTCCGCAGGAAGCGAAGTCGAAGAAGATTCGTTCTTCTCTACCCTTCGTTGCGACTCGGGTAGGTGAAGAAGAAGACGAAGTTCTCTTCGCCAGATAATAATATGGTTGAAATCATTCCCAGAGAACCCCCAAAACTATCAACAGGATCAAATATTTTGTTTTATCTTGCTATTTTTCTTTTGTGTATTTGTGTTATTAGTTATTTTGTATTAAACAGTTCGTTGAAAAAGGCAGAAGCAGAAATAACAGTTTTAGAATTAGATTTAACTAGAGAAATGTCGCCAGAAAAAATTTCTCTTGAGAAAGAAATTTTAGCCTCTAAAAATAAAATTGACGATTTTTCTTATTTAATTGAACAGCATTTAGAAGTTTCAAGAATTTTTGAAATTATCCAAAAAATAACTCATCCTCAAGTATTGTTTTCTAAATTTGATTTGAATTCTCGGCAGGGAGCGCTTAAAATTTTCGGTGAAACTCAAAATTTCGAAACTCTGGGACAGCAGATTCTTATTTTAAGAGGGGAGGCAGTAATAAACAAAGTCAACTTAGAAACAGTTTCAATAGGCAAAGAAGGAAAAATTAATTTTGATTTATCACTTTTTTTAACCCCGACATTTTCAAAGGACAATGAACAAATTTAATTCTCGAACCAATTTAATTGAGTATGCATCGATTATTACTATCGTTTCCTTTCTCATTGTTATAGTTATAACAGTTGCGATTTTATGGCCCAAGTTTCAAGAATTAAAAATTATTCAGGAAAACAGAGAAGAAAAAAGACTAGAACTTCAAACAAAAGAAGAATATTTATTGAAACTTAGTGAAACCAAAACTAAGCTAGAAGGATACCAAGAAGAGGTATCTCGAATTAATTCTGCTTTACCGGACGACCCTTCCCTTCCTTCTTTATTTAACTATCTTCAAAAAACTTCTTCTGAGTTGGGTTTGGTTTTAGAAAAAATAAGTCCTTTCACCGTTTCTTTTTCCAAAGACTTCCCAAATCTTCAAGAAACTGTTTTTAACATTGAAGTTACGGGTTCCTATTCTTCTTTCAAAAACCTCCTTTCAATTTTAGAAAAATCATCCAGATTAATTGAAGTAGAAAATATTTCTTTTTCTTCGCCGGAAGAAAAGGAATCCTTTGTTTTTGATTTAAAACTCAAAGTATATTCGTATTAACATGGCAATTGTTTTTACTAAACAAAAAAAGAAACAAAGCACTTTAATTATAGTTCTTGCCTTTGTAGTTATAATTATCATTATTGTTCTTTGGCAGGGATTTTTTGAAAAAGAAACTCCGGTCTTTCCCGAAGAAGTTTTTAGACCTGCCCCAAAAGAAATAAAAATTAATTTTGAAATTCTTGAAAACCCGAAGTTAAAGGAGCTGCAACCCTTCACAGAAATTGAGCCATTTAAAGAAGTTCCTCCGACGGAAAACGAGCCAGGAAAGAAAATAGGAAGAGAAAATCCATTTTTACCTTATTAATCAAGTTTTCGCGTAGCAAATCGAAAGAGGATTTCATTTTCTTTCTCACCTTCGTTTCCTTTGGAAACTCGGTAAACGAAGATGAAGAAGAGATTTATCTCTTCGACTATATATGTCATTGCTAAAACAGCTTGTTCAAAAAGGATTATTAAATAAAGAAAAAGTTGCTTTTTTGGAACATGAAATTAAAGAATCCGGCAGAAAAGAAGAGGAAGTAATTTTAGGAGAAGGAATTGTTCCGGAAAGAGTTTTATTTGACTTTAAAAGTGAAAATTTAAAAATACCTCTGAAAGAAATATCTGTTGATCAGGTTTCTTTAGAAACTTTGGAATTAATTTCCGAAGAAACGGCCAAATATTATCAGATGATTCCTATCCAAAAAACAGAAAAATTTTTGGAAGTAGGAATGGTTTATCCCGAGGATTTAAAGGCTCAAGAGGCTTTGAAGTTCTTTGCCAGACAAGGAAACTTTGATTACAAAGTTTTTTTAATTACCCTCACTACTTTTAAAAATCTCTTAAAACAATATAGAACCTTGAAAAGAGAAGTGGGTATGGCTTTGGAAGAATTAGAAACAGAGATGAAAGAAGAAGTTGGAATAAAGCCTCGGACATCGGCTGAATTTGAAAGAATGGCTGAAGAGGCACCTATTACAAAAATTGTGGCTGTTATTTTGAAGCATGCCGTAGAGGGTAAAGCTTCGGATGTTCACATTGAGCCAACAAAAGAAAAATTAAGAATCAGATTCAGGTTCCTGGGGGCTTTGTACTCGTCAATATTTTTGCCGCTGGGAGTTCATATGGCCGTTGTCGCCAGAATAAAAATTATTTCTAATTTAAAAATTGATGAAACCAGAATTCCTCAAGACGGCAGATTTTCCACCAAAGTTAACGGAAAATCCATTGATTTTCGTGTTTCTACTTTCCCCACTACCTTAGGAGAAAAAGTGGCTATAAGAGTGCTGGATCCGACAACCGGGTTTAAAACCTTTGAAGAGTTAGGTATTGAAAGCAGAAACCTAAAAGCAATAAAAGAGGGTATTTCAAAACCATACGGTTTAATTTTATCTACTGGTCCCACCGGTTGTGGAAAAACAACTACTCTCTATGCAATTTTACAACTATTAAACAAAGAGGAGGTGAATGTAGTAACTTTGGAAGACCCGGCAGAGTATTTTATTGAAGGGGTTAATCAGTCTCAGGTAAAACCGGAAATTGGTTATGATTTTCCAATCGGTCTTCGCCATATTTTAAGGCAAGATCCGGATGTTGTTATGGTTGGAGAAATTAGAGACGAAGAAACAGCCAGTTTGGTCATTCATGCCGCCCTAACCGGCCACATTGTTTTATCAACCCTGCATACATCCAATGCATTGGGGGTGATTCCCAGGCTGATTGATATGGGTGTTAAACCCTATTTAATTCCCCCTGTCCTTCAATTGGCCATAGCTCAAAGATTGATCAGGAGATTGTGTGATAACTGCAAGAAAAAAATAAAACCTGGATCGGAAATTCAGAACCTTATTTTGAAAGAAATTGAAAATTTTCCTCCAGTAATTAAAAAATCTCTTAAAATAGAAAAACCATTAAGTATTTTTACCAATAAAGGTTGTCCAAAATGTAGCAATACAGGATTTTCCGGCCGGATTGGAGTTTTTGAGATTTTAACAATGACCGAATCTCTTTCTGACATTATTTTAAAAGAGCCATCCGAAACCATGATTAAAAAAGAAGCAGAAAACCAGGGAATGATTACAATGAAACAAGACGGCATCTTGAAAGTATTGAATGGCATAACGACGATAGAAGAGGTTTTGCGGGTAGCCGAAGAAAAATGAGCGTTGTTTAGTTTAGTTAAACAACTAAGCTGAGGTTACTATCATGAAAACAATTTTACTAATTGAAGATGACCCTTTTTTAATAGATATTTATGTTACAAAGTTTAAAGAATCCGGTTTTTCAGTTGAAGTGGCAAATGATGGAGAATCAGCTCTCAGATACCTTGAAGAAAAAAAACCGGACTTAGTTATTTTAGATATTGTTTTGCCCCAAATCGATGGTTGGGAGATTCTTAGAAAAATTAAATCTGCCCCGGGACTAAAAGACCTGAAAGTAATTATTCTTTCTAATCTCAGCCAGAAAGAAGAGGTGAAAAGAGGAATAAATTTAGGATCAATGAAATATTTAATTAAAGCCCATTATACTCCCTCGCAAGTAGTCGAAGAAATAAAAGAAATAATATAATTATTAATATACTATGGACAACGATTATTTAAATCAATTAGAAGAATTACTCGAATTTATAATAAAAGAACAGGCCTCAGATCTGCATTTATCTTTTAATTGTCAGCCGACGCTGAGGATGGCTGGCAGATTGGTTCCCCTTTTAAAAAAGGAAAAACTGTCTTCAAAAGACACTCAGGGCTTAGCTCAGACCCTGATGCAAGAGGAGCAATATGAGAGATTTTTAAAAGAAAAAGAAATTGATTTCTCGTATAATTTTAAAGATAAGGCCCGTTTCAGAGTGAATATTTTTTTTCAAAAAGGAAAAATTTCAATTGCTCTTCGGTTTATTCCGACAAAAATTAGTACAATTGAAGAATTAAACCTTCCTTCGATTTTGCATGAATTTACAAAAGCTACCCAAGGCTTTGTTTTGGTTACCGGTCCTTCCAGCCAGGGAAAATCTACTACTTTGGCCGCCATAATAGATGAAATAAATCATACCAGAACCGACCACATAATTACCATTGAAGACCCAATTGAGTATATTTTTGAAGGCGATAGAAGTATTGTTGATCAAAGAGAGCTTTATCAGGATACCTTAAGTTTCGCCAAAGCCCTGAGGTCTACTTTTCGGCAGGATCCTGACGTAATTATGGTTGGAGAAATGAGAGACTCTGAAACCATGGTCACTGCTATTACGGCAGCTGAAACCGGGCACTTGGTTTTTGCCACTTTGCATACTAATTCTGCCAGCCAGACCATTCACAGAATTGTTGATTCTTTTCCATCAGGACAACATAATCAGATTAGAGCTCAATTATCCGGTTCTCTGCTTGGAGTAGTCTCTCAACGTTTAATTCCCAGAATTAAAGGAGGCCTTATTCCTGCCTGCGAAGTAATGATTTCTACGCCGGCCGTGGCAAACCTGATTAGAGAAAATAAAGTTCATGAACTGCCTTTAGTGATTGAAACTTCTGCAGAGAGGGGAATGATTTCTTTGAATAGGTCATTAGCCAATCTGATCAAAAACAGGGAGGTTTCCTTAGAAAATGCTCTTAGTTATTCTCTTAATCCGGTTGAATTAAAAATGCTTATTCGTTAAGGCGAAGAGGACTTCGTCCTCTTCTTCACCTTCGTTTGCTCAATGAAATATTTATTTCATTTCGACGTTCGATGGATAAATATAAATTGAGCGAGAGATGAGATTTATCTCATCGAACTTATAAATAAAAACTCGGTAAATGAAGTTTAATTATCAAGCTCGTACCAAAAAGGGAGATGTTCATACTGGTTCTGTTGAAACTTCTTCCAAGGAATCTGCCGTTACCATTTTGCGGGAGCGCGGGTTATACGTGACTTTTCTTGAAGAAGTCGCGGCTCCTGTTTATGCCAGAAGGATAGAGTTTTTTGGAAAAATTACAAAAAAAGATATAGTGCTGTTTTCCCGGCAACTGGCAATTATGTTTAGGTCCAGAGTTCCCCTTATTGAATCCCTGAGAGTATTATCCATTCAAACTAAAAATGTTGATTTTAAAGAAAAGATTTTAAAAATATCAGAAGAAGTAGAAGGGGGGACCTCTTTTTCACAAGCTCTGGCTCGTTACCCCAAAATTTTTTCTTTTTTCTATGTTGCCATGGTAAAATCCGGCGAAGCTTCCGGCAAGCTTTCCGAAGTTTTAAATTATTTAGCCGATCACTTAGAAAGAGAGTATCATCTCACAGCCAAAGCCAGAGGGGCCTTAATTTATCCTTGCTTGGTTATTGTTGTTGCTCTATTGGTTTTAACATTATTAGTTTTTTTTGTTCTCCCCAATTTAATTGAAATTTTCGAGGCGAGCGGTCAGTCTTTCCCCACTTCTACTAAGATTGTTATAGCCCTGGCCGATTTTTTTAGAAGTTGGTGGTGGCTGATTTTTTCGCTGATAATTCTGTTGATATTATTCTTTTTTAAATATCGTTCAACCGAAAGCGGCAGAAACTTTTTTGACAGAATAATTCTTAAAATTCCAATTTTGGGCCTATTTTTGCAAATGATTTACCTTGCCCGTTTTGCTGAAAATCTTTCAACATTAATTTCGAGCGGCTTACCCATTGTTCAAGCCTTAGAGATAGTCGGAGATATTATTGGCAATGTTTCTTACAAAGAAGTAATTCTAAAAATCAGAGAGGAAGTGAAAAAAGGAGAAATGGTTTCTTCTACATTGAGCAGGGCTCCCGAACTTTTTCCGCCTGTTTTTATCCAAATGGTTTTAGTTGGGGAAAGAACCGGGACATTAGACACTACTTTGATGTATATCGTTGATTTTTATCAAAAAGAAGTGGACAGAACAATTGATAATATCTTAGGTATTTTAGAGCCGGCTTTGATTGTTTTTTTGGGTTTTATTGTTGCTGGCCTAATGCTTTCAATTTTAATGCCGCTCTACCAGACAATCGCCCTGTAGGGGACGCCTTGACTTTTCCACAGTTACATCTTGACCATAATATGGTAAGATAAAAAAGGTTGGATTAGCGAAAGATAAAAATATGTTAAAAAGTTTTTCCATGAATAAAAATGCAACTGGTTTCACCTTGATTGAACTTTTGGTGGTTATTGCTATAATTGGCTTGTTGGCTTCCATTGTTTTGGTTTCTTTGGGACGGCCCAGGCAAAAAGCCAGGGATGCAAAGGGCGAAACAGAAATTAAGCAAATTATGAATGCTTTTGAAATGAAATATACTGATAAGATGGTTTACCCTGATGGTAGCGGCGCCGTAATACCGAACGCGGCTCCTGGTAGTGTTATTCCTAGCGCAAATGCTTTATTAAGTCCTTATTTGAACCCTGTTCCTATTAGCAATGGTAAACAAAGTTATTATTGGTATGATGATGGAGTTGGTCAGAAATTCTGCGTTTATTTTAAGTACGAAGCAAAATCAGGATATTTCACCTGCAGTTATAGGAGTTGTCAAACTAGTACTTCTTCTGCTGCTTGCCCCAATTTTTAATTTTTAATTAAAAATTAAAAAGGTCGAATATTTTTCTTTTAAGGATAAAAAATAACTAAATATCATGATTCAGTATTTTACCAAAGAACATCGCGGTTTCACCTTGATTGAGTTGTTGGTAGTTATTGCCATTATTGGAATTTTGGCCAGCATTGTTTTGGTTTCCCTGGGTGGAGCAAGAGCTAAAGCCAGGGATGCGAGAAGACAGTCAGACATCAGGCAGATTTCCTTGGCTATGGAAATGTATTATGACGAGGGTCAGGCTTATTTGACTTCCGCAACTATGCCCACAACAATCACAAATTATCTTCCTGTGGTTCCAAAAGATCCCCAAGGCGCTTCTTACGGATGGATAACTAACGTTTCCACTAGCTCCAAATATTGCACTTTTGCTACTCTTGAAGCCCCCAACGCCGGATATTTTGCCGCATCTCACAAAGGAACCAAACAAGTGACCACCACAGCGCCTACTCTTCTTGATTGTTGGTAATAGGCAATTGATTGGATTAAAACCCGATAATCAAAACCCGACGTTTAAACGTTCAACGCCGGGTTTTTTTGTGATATAATTTAGTAATGGTATTTTTTGTTAATTTTATTGTTTTTCTTTTGGGTTTAATCGTCGGCTCTTTTTTGAATTGCGTAATTTATCGTCTTTCCCTCCCAAATTTTTCTTTGAAAAATTTAGGTGGGCTAAAAAACCGTTCTTATTGTCCTAATTGCAAGCACCTTTTATCCTGGCAGGATTTAATTCCAATTTTCAGCTTTATGTTTCTGAAAGGAAAATGCCGCTACTGCCAAAAGCCAATCTCTTTACAATATCCAATCGTAGAAATATCAACGGGGCTGATGTTTCTATTGATTTTCAATCAATTTTCAATAGGCGAAGAGGACTTCGTCCTCTTCTTCAACTTCGCTTCCACAAATGGAAGCTCGGTTTTCAATTTTCTAAATCTAATTTATTATTGGACAATCGCCTCATTTTTAATTGTTATTTTTGTTTATGATTTGAAACACTATATTATTCCCGATCAGGTTATTTATCCCGCTATTTTGGTATCCGGTATCTGGTATCTGGTATCTGGTATTTTTTTTAATCTTTATACACTAGATACCATATACTCGGCCATTGGGGCAGCGGTATTTTTTTTAGCGATAGTTTTAATCTCGCGGGGAAAGTGGATGGGAGTAGGAGATATCAAACTTGCTTTTTTCATGGGATTGATTTTAAGTTGGCCCAATATTTTACTTGCTTTGTTTTTAGCTTTTTTTATTGGCGCTACAGTTGGCATAGGACTAATAATTTCTAATAAAAAAACCTTGAAATCAGAGATTCCTTTCGGCCCTTTTTTGGTAACCGGAACTTTTCTGGCTTTATTTTGGGGAAACGAGTTGATTAGTTGGTATCAGGCGTTATTTCTGGTAAAATAAAAGTAAGGCAAAGAGGACTTCGTCTTCTTCTTCTTCACCTACCGAAGCTTCAGCTGAGGTGGAGAAGAAGGAATCTTCTTCGATTTCGCTTCCTTCGGAAGCTCGGTATATGAAAAATAAAGGTTTCACTTTGGTAGAATTAATGGTAACAGTTTCAATTATCGGTTTGCTTTCCGTTGTTGTTTTTGCCAATTACCGGGCAGGCGAGAAACAATTTGCTCTTCAAAGGTCAGCTCATAAATTGGCTCAAGACATCAGAAGAGCCCAGTCAATGGCCATGGAAGCAGCAAGTTATGACTGCGGAGTGGGCTGGAGAATGAAAGGTTATGGAATAAATCTAATTAGAGATAACGATTACTATCTTTTAAAGGTACGATGCGAAGATGAAGCAAATCCTGGTAGTTATGATAATAGAACTATTGGAGACCCAATAAATTTAGAAGAGGGAGTAAAAATATTCAGTTTAACAACCACTCCTCTTAATATCTTTTTCTATCCTCCCGACCCAGAAACAGATTTAGAGGAACAGAATGAGATAGAAATTACTCTTGCCTCAAAAACCGATACTTCAAAAACAAAAAAAATAAGAGTTAATAAAGCCGGCCTAATTGAAATTGAATAATAGGTCAAAGAATACTTCGTATTCTTTTCCACTTTCGCTTTCGCTACACGAAAGCTCAGTAAATGACTAATTCAAATAATAAAAGTTTTACCATATTGGAAGTAATTTTAGCAATTTTTATTTTAACCGTAGCTGCTTTTGCCAGTTTTTCTTTAATTCAGCAGACCGTGGTTGGGGTTTCTTTAAACCAATCAAAATTAATTGCTTATTATCTTGCTCAGGAAGGAGTTGAAATTGTCAGAAACATTAGAGACACAAACTGGCTTCATCAGGGGGAGGAATGGACTACGGGCTTGGCCGTAGGAGATGGAGAACAGGAAGCTGATTATCAATCAACGACCTTAGAAAGTTACCTGGGGCGATATTTAAAAATTGATACTAATGGATTTTATAATTACATAAGCGGCATTGAAACAAAATTTAAAAGAAAAATTCTTGTTACTGAATCAATAGATGGAGATGGCTATTTATATTTAGAAGTTAAAGTTATTGTTGAATGGAGCGAGCGGGGGATGGAGCATAATACAAAAGTTATAAATCATTTATACAAGTGGCAATAAATATGAGAAAAAATGCCTTCACTTTAATAGAAATAATGGTGGCCGTGGCTATTTTTGCGATATTGCTTACCACTTTTACCGGGTTTTTTCTTAGCGCCGTTCAAGCACAGCGAAAAGCTTTAGCTTCGCAAGAATTAATAGATAATGTTTCTTATAACTTAGAATATATGAGTAGAGCCATAAGAATGGCCAGAAAGGATATGGCGGGAAGCTGTCTGACTACCGTTGGGGCAAAATATAATTATGAAACCAATGCAGAAAGAAACAGAATAACATTTTTAAATTATCAGGATAAATGCCAGGAATTTTTCTTAGACGGAAATCAATTAAAAGAACGCAAATCAACAAACAATAGCGCCGCCAGTTTTGAAGCACCTTTGTCTTTAACCCCCCTTAATTTAGAAGTAATCTCTTTCTTACTTGGTCCTTCTGATTCATGGGGTCAAGAACAAAAAACGCAACCACGAGTCACCTTCTCTTTGGAAATAAGAGGAAAAGGGCAAAAACCCGAGCTTCAACCTTTAATAAAGATTCAAACAACAATTTCCCAGCGCAATCCAAATCGTATATATTAAAATGTCATATATTAATTCGCCAACCGGCGAAAAAAAAGGAATATCGGTTTTGTATGCGGTTTTTATTATGAGCATTCTTATGGCAATTTCTTTTGGCATCAGCGCAATTTTAATCAGTCAGATAAAAATGCTTGGCGAGATAGGGCATTCGGTAGTTGCTTTTTATGCGGCTGATTCTGGAATTGAGAGAGCAATGTATGCCCTATATAGTCAAGGAGTCTCTCCTTCTTTTATTAATTATCTCGGAAATGTGGGAGGAGCATCTTATTCTGTATCTGGTTTTGAGCCAGGAACTCTAGATTGTCCCACCCCTCCTAATGACTATTACTGTATTAAATCAATTGGCGAGTATCAAAAGACAAAAAGAGCTATAGAAGCCTCTTATTAGTTCTGCGCAATATAGGTCAAAGAATATTTCGTATTCTTTTCCAAATGACAAAGCAACAAGCCAAACAGCGCATAGATAAACTTAAAAAACTCATAAATCATCACAGGTATTTGTATCATGTTTTAGATAAGCAGGAAATTTCTGACGAAACCTCTGATTCTCTAAAACACGAACTTTATAAATTAGAACAGCAATTTCCTGAATTTATCACTCCTGACTCGCCGACCCAAAGGGTGGGAGGTGAGCCCTTGAAAGAATTTAAAAAGGTGGAGCACGGGATTTCAATGCTTTCTTTGGAAGACATTTTTTCAGAAAAAGAACTCCAGGATTGGGAAAATTATTTAAAAAGATTGGAACCTTCGGCTCAACTTGAATATTTTGCCGAATTAAAAATTGACGGTTTTGCCGTTGCTTTAATTTATAAAAATGGTGTTTTTAGTGTTGGAGCTACAAGGGGCGATGGTAAGGTAGGAGAAGACGTAACCCAGAATTTAAAGACAATTGAAAGTATTCCTCTTAAACTCCGTGCAACACCCGACGTTGCACGTTTAACGTCGGTTGTTAAACAGCTGGAAGTCAGGGGAGAAGTTTATATGGAGAGAGCGGATTTTGAAAAATTAAACAAAGAATTAGAGAAAAAAGGAGAAAAAACCTATGCTAACCCAAGAAATTTAGCCGCGGGCTCAATTCGGCAATTAGATCCTAAATTAGCAGCTTCCAGACCTTTAAAATTTCTGGCCTACGATATAGTTACCGATATGGGCCAAACAAAACATTCTGAAGAGCATCAAATTTTGCCGGCATTAGGATTTAAGGCTGGCCTTGGAAAGATTTGTAAAAATCTGCCTGATGTGCTTATTTTTTGGCAGGAAATTGCCAAAAAAAGAGAGAATTTATCCCATCAAATTGATGGCATAGTAGCAAATGTAAATGACAATCATCTTTTTGAGAGATTGGGAGTTGTCGGCAAGAGCCCCCGTGGAGCCCGGGCATTTAAATTTTCTCCGAAACAAGCTACAACGCGTATATTGGATATCAAAATTCAGGTAGGCAGAACCGGAGCATTGACACCCGTTGCTGTTTTGGAACCGGTTGAGATCGGAGGCACTACCATTACCAGAGCTACTTTGCATAATGAAGACGAAATAAAAAGGTTGGGAGTAAGAATTGGCGACACGGTGATTATAGAGAGAGCCGGCGATGTTATTCCGGACGTTGCCAAGGTTTTGCCGGAGTTGAGAGTTGGCAGAGAAAAAGAATTTCATTTTCCCAAAACCTGTCCGAGTTGCTTATCTTCGCTAAACAGACCCTTGGGGGAGGTGGTGTGGCGATGTCCGAATACAAATTGTCCTGCCAGAAAAAGAGAAAATCTTTATCATTTTGTCTCAAAAAAGGCCTTTGACATTGAGGGGCTGGGACCCAAAATTATTGATAAATTATTAGATGAAAAATTAATTTTTCAAGCAGTTGATATTTTCACCCTTTGTCAAGGCGACTTGATTCCACTTGAAAGATTTGCCGAAAAATCGGCTAAAAATTTAATAGAGGCAATTCAAAAGAGCAAGAAAATTTCCTTACCAAGATTTATTTTTGCTTTGGGAATTCGCCACGTTGGAGAAGAAACAGCGATTGCGATGTCTAATTATTTTGGCAGTATTGATAAATTGAAAATGGCCTCAAAGGAAGAGTTGGAAAAAATTCCCGATGTGGGACCAAAAGTGGCAGAAAGCATTTATAAGTGGTTCCCAAGGAAAAACCAGAAATTCATAGAAGAGCTTTTTGCGGCCGGAATAAGAATAGAAAGTCAGAGACCTGCCCCGTACCAGACCAAAGGTTTTGGTGCGGGGCTGAAAGGAAAAATTTTTGTTCTTACCGGAGCCTTAAAAACCATGTCTCGCGATAAAGCAAAGGAAAGAATTCGGCTATTAGGCGGCAATGTTTCCGAATCTGTATCTAAAATGACCGATTATCTTGTGGTTGGAGAGAGTACTGGCTCAAAACTTGCAAAAGCAAGGAAATTAGTGGGAGGAGGAAAAGGAGGAGTGAAGATAATTAAAGAAAAAGAATTTTTAGAAATGTTAAGCTAATGTTGCGCCATTTAAAACAATTAGACTGGATTCTTATTATTTCTGCTTTTTTATTGGTAAAAATTGGGCTTTTATCTATTTACAGCAGTTCTTTGGGCAGAGAAGATTTTTTTAACCTTAAAAAGCAAATCGTTTTTTTTGGTATAGGAATTTTTTTAATGTTCCTTTTTTGTTTTTTTGATTGGAGAATTTTTCGCGAAAACACTTATTTAATTTTAATTTTATATTTGTTTTGCTTGTTAAGCTTGGTAGGTCTTTTCTTTTTCGCCCCGGAAATCAGAGGAGTGCAGAGATGGTATAAATTAGGTCTTGTTTCAATTGACCCGATAGAATTTACAAAAATTATTTTGATAATTCTGTTGGCAAAATATTTTTCAATGAGACACATTGAAATGTATCAGGTTAAGCATATTCTGCTTTCGGGTTTTTATGTTTTTCTGCCTGTCAGTCTAATCTTTTTTCAGCCGGATTTCGGTTCAATAATAATTTTAATTGCTCTATGGCTTGGGGTATTAATTGTTTCCGGGATAAAACTGCGTCATTTTTTAATTTTGTTTCTTTGCGGTCTTTTAATTTTTTCCCTTACCTGGGTTTTTTTGATGAGGGATTATCAAAAAGAAAGGATTGTTAGTTTTATTTTTCCGACCGATCCTTTGGGTGCTGGCTGGAGCCAGAATCAGGCAAAAATTGCCATTGGAGCCGGAGGAATTTTTGGCCAAGGTTTATTTAAAGGTTCTCAAACCCAATACGGTTTTTTACCAGAGCCTCAGACAGATTTCATTTTCTCTGCAATTGCTGAAGAAACGGGCTTAATTGGGGTTTCAATTTTATTGTTGCTTTTTTTAATTTTAATCTGGCGAATCCTCAAAATTGCCGTAAATAGTCAAAGTAATTTTCCCCGTCTTTTTAGTATCGGTTTAGTTATTATTTTAATTTCTCAGATTTTTATCCATATTGGCATGAATCTGGGCATTTTACCCATAATTGGCATACCCTTGCCATTGATTAGCTATGGAGGGTCGAGTTTGATTGCTACCTTTGTTGGACTAGGAATTTTGCAAAATATTAAAACCCACCGATAGGTTGAATTAAAAAATAATGTCAAACTGTTTAAAATGGTAGCTTGACACCCTGTTTGCATAGTATTAAAATTAAAGTATAATATAAACTACATGGACTTGATTCTCTTTTTTGATAAATTAAATAAAATCCCTCTTTATTTACTTTTATTTTTAATCCCCATTTTCTTTCTACCTCTTACTCAAAATGTTTTGGATTTTCCAAAACAAATTTTGGCTTTGATTTTAATTTTTTTAAGTTTAATTGGTTGGTTGGGGAAAAAGATATTTGAAGGGGGTTTAGTATTAAGAGGAAATAAAATTTTCTATCTAGCTTTCTTTTTAATCTTTTTTTCTTTTTTATTTTCTTCCATTTTTTCTCTTTCGCTAAAAACCTCTTTTTTTGGTTATCCCTTAGATATTACAGATAGTTTTCTGACTTTCCTTTTGTTTTTGATTTTAGTATTTCTCGTTATTAATTCTTTTAAAGAAGAAACCGAATTTCTTCCTTTTTTGTTCCTCTTCCTTTTATCAGCGGCAATTGCCGGAATTCTAAATATCCTTCAACTTTATGGAATTTTTCCCTTCCCATTTGATTTTACAAAAACCCTTTCTTTCAATACCGTTGGGACTACAAATGCTTTAGCTCTCTTTGGAGCTGCCCTTTTGCCAATATCTTTAGTTTTGACTTTCATATCAAAAGGTTTTTTAAAAATAATTTTAGGAATAATTTCTTTTATTCTTATTGGCAATGTTATTTTAGTAAATTTTAAAACTGCCTGGGTTGTTTTAATAGTTGGCATTTTAGTTTTATTTATCTTCGGTTTTGGAAATCAAAAAAAGAAAATCACGGCAGGTTGGGCAATTTTACTGATGGCGGGGTTAATTCTTTCTGTCTTTTTTTATTTTTTTCCTGTTCACTTACCGGGATTCCCCGTTTTACCTCCCGAAGTTTCCCTTAGTTTTAATTCAGAAATTTATATTTTAAAAGGAGCTTTTGGCGAAGGAATTAAAAATATAATTTTAGGAACAGGGCCCGGAACTTTCATTTTTAATTATTCTAAATATCGTTCTCCCCTCCTTAACCAAACGCTATTTTGGGGAACAAGATTTTCAGACGGAAATTCATCTTTTTCAGATTGGATTTTAACCAAAGGAATATTGATGGGAATAACCTTGCTTTTTCTTTACTTTTTAATAATCTATTTTATTTTTAGATATTTAGAAAAAACCGAAGTTAAAAATTTCTACGAGATAAAACTTGGACTCTCTGCTGGAATTTTAGGTTTAATTTGTGCCAGCTTTATTTATCCTTTTAATTTTGTGCTTTATTTTACCTTCTGGTTTTTAGTGGCTGGATTTATACTCTTTTTTAGCCCAAAATTAAGACAGATAAATTTATCCTCTCCTTTGAGAATGGTTTCAGCAAACTTAATTTTGGTGGTAGTTATTATTTTCAGCTTGAGTTTATTTTTTCTTCAGGGGCAAAAATATTTTGCTGAAATGAAATATTTAAAAGGAATAGAGGCTTCTCAAGTCGGAAACTTCGATCGAGCTATTAACTATATTCAGGTGGCAGGAAATTTAAATCCCTCTTTAGATATTTATTGGAGAGATCTCTCTCAACTCTTTTTAGTTAAAGCCAATTTAATTTCTCAAGACCCTAATTTGTCTTCCGAGGAAAAAAGAAGATTGGCCAATCTAGCAATTGTCAATGGGGCTGAAGCCATAAATCAAGCTATAAATGTGGCTCCAATGAATGTGGCTAATTGGAATGTGAGAGGATTCTTTTACCGAAACCTAATTGGAATTGAGGGAGCAGGAGATCTTTCTTTATCCTCATATCAAAAAGCAATCCAATTAGAGCCTGCTTCTCCCTTCGTTTTCGGGGAAAAGGGAAGAGTTTATATTTTAATAGCTCAAGATTTTGCACAAAAAGGAGAAGATGAGCTTCGCATAAAAAATCTTGATTTAGCGCTCGAAAATCTAAGGGCCGCTATTGAGTTAAAATCTGATTATGCTCCTGCCCATTATCTTTTGGCAGTAGCTTATGATCAGCAAGGAAAATTAGATGAGGCAATTTCAAAGTTGGAAGAGACAAAGATGATTTCTCCTCAAGATCCCGGAGTAGCCTTTCAGTTAGGTTTACTTTATTGGCGGGAAGAAAAAACGAAAGAAGCCCAAGTAGAATTTGAGAGGGCAGTGAATTTAAATCCCAATTATTCTAATGCTAGATATATGTTGGGCTTAGTTTATGATAAAAGGGGAGAAGAAGAAAAAGCCAAACATGAATTTGAGACATTAGTAGTTTTAAATCCCCAAAACCAAGAGATAAAGAAAATTTTAGAAAATCTTGAAAAAGGTTTACCAGCTTTAGAAGGAGTAACTCTTTCCCAACCTCCTATCCAAGAAACTCCACCCGAAATTGAGATTCAAAAATAAACCCTATCAGAAAAAGAAAATAGGATTATATTCATCCCCACCCAAAAGGGCGGGGTTTTTTAACAGGGTAAATAGGAGTTCACCCCCCTACTCTACTTTAATTGGTAATCCAATCCAAAAAGTTGTTCCCTTACCCCGACCCCCCGATTCTGCCCAGATTTTGCCACCGTGTGTTTTAATAAATTCGATAGATAGATTTAAGCCCATTCCTCTGCCGGGGCCATAAAGTTTTTTAGTCATCTCTCCTCTTTCAAAGAGTTTTCCTTGCAAAAAATAATCAATTTCTTCTTTATCCATACCAATCCCGGTGTCAGAAATAGCAATCTTTAATTTTTCATCTTCAATTTTTGATGTGATAGTAACCCCTCCTCGGTTTGTGTATTTAATGGCATTATCAACTAAGTTCCAGATTGCCTCTCTGATTCTATTTTTGTCTAACTTCATCGTTGGCAAAGAAGCTCTTTCAAATTTTAGATAAAGACTTTTTTGTTCTGCTTGCGGTCTTAATTCTTCAACTATGCCTTCAATTAAATTTCCAATTTGGCAATCTTCTAAATTCAAAGTTCTTTTCCCCACTTTCAGCCCTTGGACATCTAATAAACCTTCCATTAGAGAATACAAGGTGTCAGCTAATTTTTTTATCTCAATAAGTTTTTCTTTAATGACGGGATTTTCCTCTCTGCCATAAGTTCCCTCTAAAATCCTCTCTAAATATCCTTTAATTGGAGTAAGAGGGGTTCTTAGATGGTGTTGAAGCGACAATAAGAATTGATTTTTTGCTCGAGCTAATTTTTCCCATTCTCTTGCTAATCTTTCTGCTTCTTCTCTTCTTTTAGATTCTTCATGAGTTATTTTAATTAAATAATACCCCAAAATGCAGAATAAAAGAAAAATAATAGTAGTAAGAATTTTTAAGTTAAAACTTGGTATTAAAAAAGGTAAGATTAGCAAAGTTGTTCCTATCGCCCCCACAAACAACTTCATCAAAATGACCCTGGTTTCAGAAAGATAATAACGAATAATAGCAAAAGCTAAAGAACCAACTAAAAAAAGAGCAAAAATAGGACCCAGCCAAAGATACTCTCTTGACCCGGTGAGTAAAGGAATAAAAACATTTAAGCAGGTTATAGAGATTATAAAGAACCCAAACCCAACCAATATATACATAGCCTGTAAATGTTCGATACCTGAACTTTTAAGGGACCTTTCAAATAAAATTGCTGTTCCAAAAGCTCCGTAGATAAAAAGTAATAAAAAAAAGATTGCCGATTGGGGATGGAGCATCATTAAATAGCTTTTTTCCTCAATCATCAAACCACTTACAAAAAGCGCTAAAATTATAGTTGCACTTAAAATAAAAGATATAATTAAAGGAATCTTAAATTTTTTAAAGGAAATATTGGAAATAACAATAATAAAACAAAAAAGTTCAAAAATACCAACAATCGTCAGAGATAAGGTTATTTTCAACCATTCAAATGCGCTCAGTAAAATAGGATTATTATAAAAATATAAAGAGATGGACCATAGGGTTATAATAATAGCAAAAATTAGAAAATGAGACCCAGTTTGTCTATTTCTCTCTTTTAAATATACAAATAATCCTATTATAAAACTTATTAAAATAGAAAATAGAATTAAATATTCTTTTTGCATGAAAAGTAAAGAATTTTTATTATTTTGATTTCAAGCCTTCTTTAATTATTTCAATTAACTCATTGAGGGAATATTGAACTTTAATTAAAATTTTATCAATTCCTTCGTTGGTAAGTTCTTGATTGGATTCGGGGCTGCTATAGTTAGTTAAGGCATAGATTTTAAGGTTTTTCGTTTCTGGATATTTTCTGGCTTCTTTTAAAACTGAAATACCATTCATATCCGGCAAAATTAAATCTAATAAAATTAAATCCGGTTTTTCCTTTTTTCCTTCCCTAATTTCTTTCAGTCTCTCAATTGCTTTTTGGCCTAAGTCCAAAACTTCAATTTCAAATCCAGCCATTGAGAAAACTTCTTCAAAAAGATTAATAGTTGGTTTATCGTCTTCAATTATAAGAATTTTCGGTTTCATTCTTTTAATGATTTTAGCACAGTCTCTTCACAATCCCAAAAAAACATTTACTTTATTTTCACTTACCTCTAATACTCCTCTTTCAAATTGGTAGGCGAAATTTTTTTTATCAGGAGTATGAATGGTTAAGGTTCCAAAAATAAGAGTAATAAAATTGGTGTGTTCCGGAAGAATATCAAATTTACCCAATCTATTTTGGGAAGAAACAGCCTCAGCTTCTCCTTCAAAAGATTCTTTTTCAATGACCGGCGAGCAAAAGACTCTTACCTCAAGAAGTGGTTTTTTTTTCATGAAGTCGTATTTCTGGGCATATTTAAATTAAGATTTTAAATCACTCAAACCACCGATGTACAAAAATGCTTCTTCTGGAATCCAATCTAATTTGCCTTCTAAAATTGCCTTCACTCCTTCAATAGTTTCTTTTCTTTTTACATATTGACCTGGTACTCCGGTTTGTTCCGCTACCGTAAAAAGATTTTGGGTCATGAAATTAAGAAGTTTTTTTGTTCGATGGTAAATAGTTCTATTTTCTACTGAGAGTTCGGCTTCACCAACGATTGAGACTATTTGCTGGAGATTTTTGTGTCTTTCCAAAACTTTTTTTGCTTCTAGTAAAACTTCATAGTGTTCTTGGCCTAAAATAGTTGGGTCTGTTACCGAAGAAGAAGAATCTAAAATATCAACTGCCGGATATCTTCCTTCTTGATAGATATCGCGGGATAAAATGACCACTGAATCAAAATAGGGGAGAACTGCCTGAACACCAGAATCAGTAATATCGTCTGCCGGGAGATAAATTGCCTGAATGCTGGTTATTGAACCATTTTTGGTTGAGACCAATCTTTCTTCTAGTTCCCCAATTTCACTGTTAAGAGTGGGTTGATAGCCGTCTTCGGACGGGATTACTGAAAGCATTGTTGAAAGTTCATTGCCTGCCTGGAGGAATCGATAAACATTATCAATAAAGAAAAGAACATCCTGATGTAGGAAATCGCGGAGATATTCAGCGATAGTGGCGGCGGTAAACCCTACTTTAAATCTTATTGCTGCCGGTTCGTTCATTTGTCCAAAAATTAAAGCTACTGAAGGCAAAACATTACTTTTTTTTAATGTTTCATAAAGTTCATGTCCTTCCCTAATTCGTTCTCCCAGGCCGGCAAAAACCGAGACCCCTTTTTTAAAAAAAACAACATTATGCATTAACTCACAAAGAAGAACGGTTTTTCCCAAACCTGCTCCGCCAAAAAGCCCTAATTCCTCATCTTTTCTCAGGGGCGTGAAGAAATCAATTACTTTTATTCCTGTTTCAATTAGTTCTTTCCCGGAGACAATCTCTTGATAAGGAGGAGGAGATTGATAGATTAATCTTTTTTCTTTAATTTCAAGGGGAGGTAATCCATCTAGAGGGTTGCCAAAAATATCAATTACTCTACCTAAAAGTTCCTTTCCCACCGGCACTTTTAAACTTTTTTCTGTTCTTTTAACTTTAGCACCTCGAAATAATTTATCTGGCTCAGTAAAAGAAAGACACAAAAAAGTATTCTTAGCAGATGCGCTGTGAACCTCAAAAAAAGCTTTAGGATTTCCTTCTAATACTAATATTTCACCAATAAAGGGCGGGTTTTTATAAAATTCAACTTCAACCACTTCTCCTCGAATTGAAAGGATATAACCAGTTCCGCCTATATTTATATTTTGTTTTTCGGGCTCCATAATTGAAATCCGGAAAATACTTCGATTTGTTTTTTATTTAATAATTGACGTTCTAATTTTTTTTGTTTTATTTCAAATTTCTCTTTTATTTCTTTAGCATTTTCGGTAGCTTGGTACATTGCTATCATTCTTGTTGCATATCTTGATAACCGATGTTCTAAAACAGCTTGGTTGAAAAAAGCTGACATTAATTCAGTTTCAAAAAATTCTAAAACAGCTTCCGGTAATGGCTCAAATAAATAACTTTTAACTTCACCCAATTCTTCTTCTAAAGTGATACCTCCTGAGATATTACTTTGAATCACTTCTTGAGATAAAACAGTGTGAAACCTTCCGTGAAAAATTATAATTTTTTCATAATTTTTGATGAATTCAATGATATTTTTAATCTCCTCTTTTTCTGGATTGTCATCATCTAAATCAAAATAAAAAAATTTTCTTTCAGCATTTGTTGTTTCTAATAAATATCTGCCAATTTTTCCAACAATAACTAAATCCGTTTTATTTTCAACTAAATAATTTAAAAGTTCTCTCCAGATGTCTAAAATTAAAGTTCCATAAAAGTGTTCATTGCAGGAAAGAAAAACAGCAACTCCTTCTTTTTTACGTTTGATGAAAGATTCTTCTTTTTTCATTCCCTTTCTCTCTTTAAGCAAGAAAAAATAAGCTTTTTTCGCCAAAGTATAAACCCGAGATAATTCTTCGATAAATCCTCGATTATTTAGCACTGTCCGGCGGATTTTATTCATTCTTAAATTAGCAATCTCTTGATAGCTCCTGGTAATCATTTCGATATTAGAAATTGCTTTGAGATTTTCTTTAATTTCTCTCAGAATGGCCATAATTTAGAGGGGGAGATATAAAATTTCATTGACTTTTGGAATAATATTTTGAGTAAAAGTTTTAAGCTCATCTAAATTTTTTATTTTTTTGATTTCGCTCTCTACTTCAGAGAAGACCCCTTCATTATAATTTTTCAATATTTCATCAATTTCCATTTCCATTATATTTTGAGGTTTATCTTCCCAAAAACCGTAAAATAGTAAACCAAAAAGAAATAATTGAAGGGAGCGAGGGATTATTGTTTTTGAACCCTGATTAAAAAGAATCTCTAATTTCTTTCCTAAATCGAGAAATTTTTGAGTTTCTCGAGACAATTCTACCCCAAACTGCGAAAATTCCATTAGTCTTTGATATTCAACTAATTTTTTTCTTATCCAACCGGCTAAAGCTTGATCCAAAGGTTCTTTGGTTTGATTCCCTACTCTTGAGACCGAAAGGAAAGCATTAATAGCCGGCCGTTGACCTTTTCTGAAATTATTAATATCAAAAAAAATATGGCCATCGGTCATCGCCATCAGATTGGTTTGAATATAACCTGAAATATCATTTTCTAAAGTTTCAGCCACCGGTAAAGCGGTAATACTTACCTCTTTATTGTCTGAAGTTTTGATGTTTGCCGCCCGCTCAAGCAATGCTGCCTGGATATGAAAGATATCCCCGGGATAGGAAGCTCGGCCGGGAATTCTTTTTATTAAAAGAGAGATCTCCCGATAAAATTTAGCGTGGCTGGTAAGGTCATCAAAAATAATTACTACCCTCTCGCCCCTGTCACAAAAGTATTCAGCAATAGTCATTCCAGAAAAAGGGGAGAGGTAGTTTATAGTTGCCGGATTTTCAGAAGTAGCAATTACCATTACTGTTTTATCAAAAACATTCATTTCTTTTAAATAATTTTCAACCGCCTTTATTGCCGAGGTTTCTTTTCCAGTTCCAACATAAATACAGATTGCTCCTTTTTTTGCCTGGCTGACCATTGTTTGCAAAAGAAACGTGGTTTTGCCGGTTTTGGCATCGCCGATAACCAACTCTCTTTGGCCGCATCCAATAGGGACCAATAAATCCACTGCCATTACTCCGGTTTCCAAAGGTTTATTTATTCTTATTCTTTGGGTGATGCCAGGAGCTTCTCTTTTGATGTTTAAATATTTTTTTTCTCCGAGTATAGGACCTAAACCATCTATCGGTTGACAAAGGGGATTAATTATTCGTCCCAAAAATTCTTGAGAAATTGGAATTTGAAAGGATTTATTAGTTCTGGCTATCTCTCCTCCAACTTTTAATTTTTCAGCATCGAACATTAAAACTTCAGCTATCTCTTTGTCTAATCCGTAGACCATGCCACTTTTTCCATTCTCGGTGATTATCATTTCCTCCGGTTTCAGGGTGGGAAGACCGGAGACATAAACAACGAAGTGGCTGAGGGCGACGATATGACCTATTTCCCCCGTTTCTTCTAAATAGTTTCTAAAATCTTCCATCATAATTATTGATTTTTTTGAGAAATTAATTGGTCTATTTTTTTTGCCAAAGAGAAATCGCGCCAATTTCCGCGATAGTCTATTATTGCCCCACCAACAACTCTGGGATTTATGATTAGGTCTAAAATAATTTTTTGACCAAGTTCTTTTTCAAACCATTGACTAATTCGGTCAAGAGAATTATCATCGGGGGAAAAAGCAATTTCTAATTTAATTTCTGGTAGAGATTGAAGATATTTTTCTAATTCTTGAAAAAAAGAAGATTGTTGCCCTGGGTTTTTAGAAATTACCTCTTCTTTTTCTGATATTTCAAGAAACTTTCTGAATTCTCCGTCTACTTTTCTTTCCACTTTTTTGCTTAGTGGTATATCTTTATCTTTAAAAATAATTTGTCTAATTTGAGCAATTTCCTCTAGATAAAATATCAACTCTTCTTTTGTTTTTATTTTTTTTGCGAAATCCTCAAAGATTTTTTTCATATTGACTCTAAAAAATTCCTTCTTTTTTTGCTTTTTGGAGAGTTTCTATCACCAATTTCTCATGAGTAGAAAGGTCAATTGCTCTTCCGATTATTTTTTTTGCTATTTCTCCTATCATTTGGTAAATTTTTTGGTCTATCTCTTTTAATTTTTCTTTTTTATAATCTTCGATATTCTTTTCGGTTTTGGCAATTTTTTGGTTTATAGATTCTGTCGCTAATTGGCAAATCCGATCGATTTTTTCATCCAGACCCTTACTTAATTCATTCGTTTTACTCTTTGCTTCTTGCAATATTAAATCTTCGGCCCGAGAACAGGTATTGCTAAATTTTAAAATTTCCTTTTTAGTTATTTCATCCCAACCGGCCATCTTGTTTTCTGCTTCCTGGGAAAAAGTGGCCATTTGTTTTTTATAAGATTCCATTGCTTCATTGGTAACTTTTTGATTGATTTCCGAAATAGCTCTTTTCATCTCTTGATTAATTATTTTTTCTAATTCTGGCAAGAACTTTTCAGAAAATTTTAAAGACAGGACGCCCTTTTCTTCTTTAGGTTTTCTCGCTAAATAATAAATATCTAGGCCGAATAAAATTATTGCCAAAACGCCAAAACCAATTAAAATAATAAAGAAAATTTGATTATCCATATATTTGAATGATAATGAAGGATTAAGAAGAGATTTATCTCTTAGACTACTCAAATCGCAATGAAGAGTGGAGAAGAGATTTATCTCTTCAACTTAATAAAGTATAACAAATAAAGCTAAACCGAGTCCAGCCAGAGTTAAAACTAAAATTCCAGCTAGGTTTAATATCATCGCTGAAATGATACTTTTTTTTGCTAAAGGATTTCTACTGACAGCTATTACTTCTTCTCTCAGGGCTTTTGCAAAAGAGAAAAAACCAATAAAAAAACTTCCTCCTCCCAGGAAAAGAGCAAAAAGATAACGAAGAACTTCTGGAACATTTTCCGGCCTTCCAAATCCGGACATAATTTTGGTAACCATCCCACCTAAAGTGAATTTTTCTAATGAGATATTTGTATATTGAACATCAACAAAAACAGTTATTAATCCTTCCCCCTGGTTAAAATCTTCCATTGCTCTTCCAAGTACAATTCCTGATTGAGTAGCTTTTTGTCCAATTCCCGGATTATTGGAAGAAGTAATAAAATCTCCCTTTTTTATTTCTCCACTTATGTTGCTTACTTTTACCAATATTTCTCCCGAAAAAACTATTGGTAAAGTAGTAGGAGTTGGTCTACCGAAAACTAAAATTGGGGTTTCTCCCACAATTCCAATAATGTTTGCATCATAAGGAATGTTTGAACGGAATAGGCCTTCTTCAGTTTGAGAAATAATATCCCCGATTTTTGCTTCCGGATCATCTATTTCAAGATTTTTGGCCATTTGTGGTAATCCTTGAGCCGAAACAATTTCGTTTAAGACAAATAACCCCAAAAATATTAATGAAAAAAAATGAAAATTTTTCATTGTTTTATTATATCAAGATATAAATTCCGGCACAAGCTAATTTCAATTACCGAGCTTCCATTACCGAGCTTCCGAAGGAAGTGAAGGTGAGAAAGAGAATGAAATTCTCTTTCGACTATGGAGGCGAAGGTTAAGAAGAGAACAAAGTTCTCTTCGCCTAGAAAGGAACAAGTTGGTTTAAATTTCCTAAAACGGATAAAGGGCCTTTTATTTTGAATTTTAAAACAAAAAAGCCCTTTTCACAAAAAAGTTCGAGTTGTTATCAGGATTTTGTTCTGATTATTGCGTCTTGACTCTAAAATGTCCTGAAAAATATGTAATAAACACTAATAAACATTAATAAAGATTATAAATAACAATTAATCTTATTTTTTCAAATAATCGTATTGTTTTGAGGATTATTTTAATTTTACTGCTCCATCTAAATGAAGTTATCCCTTTTCAATATCAGGCCCAATCATTGAGAATCGCCGCTTACGGGTCAATTCATTTTAGCTCTAAGTTTTCCACAATTGTAGCTCTTGACAAGGGTGTTTGCTTCAAAGATAATGAAATAATATAGAAATTTCCCGTGACGGGAAAAATTTCTCGGAAGTATATCTATAGGGAGTCTATATTTAATCGTATAAAAAAACCAAAAGGTTTATCAAATCCTCACGTTCAATATGTATATTGGGAGAGAAAATGAAAATTTAATAAGTATTGATGAAGTTATTCGCCAGGTTCAAGATTTAGGAGTTAATTTTGGGAATGGAGATCCTCGGAACCGCTTGCGTTATTATGTCAAAATTGGGCTTTTACCTCATGCCCGAAGAAAATGTTTTAATAATAATTCTCCCGAAGGAGCTTATTCAAAAGATGTGGTCGGGTTATTGTTTGAAATTAATAGGAAAATAAAAGCTGGAAAAAGTATTCAAGCAATAAAAAGAGAAATAAAAGAAGAGAAAGAAAAAAAAGAGAAAAGGGAAAAAGGTTTAGAGGAAAGATTATTTAAAACGCCTTTTGCTCCGTCTTTGCCTATACATATATATGATACACCTTATGATACACCTTCTCGTTTACTTTCTGGAATTGAGGAAGAATTTCAACCCGAAAAAAAACTAAAACCATCTTTCAAATTATCCGTTTTTCTCAAACCAGTATTTATAGTTTTAATTTTTGGCTTAATTGTTTTCTTTATCAATGCAAAAATTAATTTTGTAGATTCGATTTACTATTTTTTAGCCAACATAAGTGAATTTAGAAAGTTAGCTCAGTTGCCACCCCCTCCTTCTCACGGAGAAGTTTTTGGCATTCTTGCTGTTGAACCTTATCTTACTATCAATGCCGAAACTGCTATTAACTCTTCCTTAAATGTGAAAGAGTTTGTCAGTTCGCCGGCTTTTATAATAGATGAAGGAGATTTTAAAGGAACTCTTATTACTGCCACTCTTACTAGCGATAGAACTTATACTTTTCCAAACCAATCAGGCATAGTTTGCCTTTCCACCGGTAATTGTGTCGGGCTGGGAGGAGAGGTTCTTGCTGGCGGCGGGACTCTAAATAGATTAGCTAAATTTATTAGCCCTCAAAGGATTGATGATTCTTCTATCATTGACCTTTATCAGGGAATTTTAATTACCATCGCTCCGACAGGGAATGTTGGTATAGGGAAAGAAGATCCGGCTTATGCTCTTCATGTTGGAGGAAGAATCCAGGCGACCGGTGATATCTGCACTGATTTGGCAGGAGGAAGGTGTTTGAGTACCTTGCCGGTGGGAGGAGGAGGAAGAAGAGGAGGAGGGGCGGTTAGTGGTATTACTGGTTCGGGTTCTGCCAATTATTTTCCGATCTGGACCGGGGCTACCAGTTTGGTAAATTCTATTCTTTATCAAACCAATGGGAATATTGGCATAGGTACCATTACTCCGGCTCAAAAATTAGATGTGGCTGGAACAATAAAGATACTTGGTTTTCAACTTCCGACCAATGCCACTTCAGGTTATATTTTAACCTCAGATGCTTCCGGTTTTGGAACCTGGCAATCCGCGCCTTCAGGCGTTCTTCCTTCAGGAGAGTTCAGTGGTCAAACTCTAAGATATAATGGCACAAATTGGATAGCCGACTCTTTTCTTTACAATACCGGTTCGGCAATTGGAATTGGTACCACTTCTACTTTAGCGACTCTTACTGTTGCCGGAAGCGGATTTTTTCAAGGTCCTCTTACTATAACTACTTCTACATTAGACCAATTAGTTTTGAAATATGATGATGATAATTATTTAAAATTTTCCATTAGCGGAAGCCAAACAGAACTTTTATCTTCAAAAACAATGATAATAAATTCTTTAACCGGTGAAATTAGGTTGGCTGGTGGTGTTAATCTTTTTGATGCCTCTTCAGCTACCATAAAAGGAGCGACTTTTATTTCAGCCGCTGACGACGCGACGGTAAGAAAAACCGGAGAATTAATTTTACAAAGTAGCACTCCTATTTTTAGATTTTCCTTTCCGGCCCAAACCACTTCAACTATAGAATTTGTCAGAGTTTCAAAATATTTTTCTGATTTTTTAAACTTTCTTCCTTCTCCTCTCTCGGGAACAAACCGAAAATTCGCTTTCCTTATAAATTTTGCCGATGACATTGCCACCAGTTCTCAATCATATTGGAGAGTTTATCGTCCGGCTAACAGTACAACATCTATCAGTTTTGATTTTTCCGGCCAAAACCTTTCTTCATTGGAAGAAGGAGTTTCTCATTTGAGCAGTTTCTATACTCTTCCTGAAAATGATTGGCAATTGGAAGTAAAAGTTCCATCAGATAGTACCATCCGAATTTTTAACATTTTTCTTTTAACATTTGATCAAATAAATTAACTCCCCACCACTTTTTGTTAAAAAGTGGTGGTGGAAAAGGTCGAATCAACAATCAACAATCAACAATCAACAATCAACAATTAATTATAAAGGTCGAATTCATTATTAACAATTAACTAATTATGAAAAATCCATTAAAAAAAATATTTAAACCGAAACTAAAGTTGGTTAGAGGTACGCGATTTGTTTCTTTCTTGTTTATTGCTTTTTCAGTAATAATTGCTGCCGGAGTTCTTTTTGCTGCCAATATGTACTACAACATTGATACTGGAGAAATAGTGATGGAGGAAATTCAAAGAGTTACCGGTACTATCAGAGCAACAGCTAGTCTTATTGTTGGTGGAACGTCCAGTCAAAACCCTGCTGCGGGAGTGACATTAGAAGTCGCCACCGGAACCGTAAGTTTATCTGGAGCAAATCAGGTATTAAGATTTACCGGAGGCACTAGCTATTATGTTGGCTTTCAAGCACCGACCACTGTAACTTCAACCAAAACCTATATCTTGCCCCAGCATGGCATAACTCCACCTTCTGCTGATTATGTTTTGACTTACCAAGCCGGAGATCAGCTTACATGGAAATCAGTAACTAGTACGGCAGGAGCTGGAGATATAACTGCTGTTGGTGATGTTACTTTAGGAGATGCTTTTACTTCGGGCGGAACCCAAGGAACAAGCCTTTGGTTTTATGATGCGCAAGGTAGAGGGAAATTGACAATAGCCGATTTAAGCGCAACAACAACCTACACCCTTCCTAATTTAAGCGGTGTTGTCGCTCTGCAAGCAACGACCACATTAACTGCCGGAGGTGTTCTTTTGGCTGATGGCGCTGGTTTGATTGTTCAAGATGCCACCAATCTTTTTTGGGCTACCAGTACCGGAAGACTTGGTATAAAAACCAATACTCCTGGTTATCCTCTTGATGTATTCGGAGCAATTAGATCAGGTAGAAGTGGAACAGCCGGTCAAATTATAATCTCAAACAATAGTGGCTACGGTCTTGTTTTCCAACCCCATGCCTCAATGGCCGCTACTACCACCTACACTTGGCCTACAAGCACCGGTACGAATAATTATGTTTTAACCACTGATGGCTCAGGTGGTTTGACTTGGCAGTCGGTGGTTGGTGCTGGCGGAGTACAGAAACAGGGTACGCCTGTAGCCGGACAGGTCTCTTTCTTTGTTGATCAAAATACCATTGCTGGGGACACTAATTTTAGTTGGGCTACTACTACAGGAACGCTCACCATTAGCGGAGCTGGAGGAATTACTTCAGCCTTATATACTTCTACTGCCACCACCACCATTGGTTCAGGCACAGGAGGTATTATTTTAGACCCAGCCTCAGGCAAAATAATTCTGGCATCGGGTGATTGGATTGAAACTTATCAAGGATATCAAATTGGCAAAGGCGGAATAGAAGTTTTGAGAGAGATGATTCCAATTTTCGGCTTTGATTTGCCGACTCGCTGCAGTACCGCTTGTCAAACCGCCACGACTGTTTCTCGAACTATTGAGGATTATCCGTTTTCTGCTGCGGCAGCCGGTACGGACCGAATTCATAAGTTTGTCATTCGCTATGCTGATAGTACCACCACTGCTTCTTCAACCTGGACGGTTTGGAACGAGACCGGTGCTACCACAACCGCTACCTTCACAGTTCCTGCCTCTGCTTCAATTGACTTAAGTAAGGGCGAAGTTTATATTACTCCGGCAGTAACTATTCCGACTAATACTAATGATTGGAGTCTCCGAGTTCAGGTTCCAGCAGGTGTCACGATTCAGATTTATGAGATTCTCCTTGCTGCCTACGACCAAATCAAGTAAGCGTGAAATGTATAACGTATAACAAGGGTATCCATATATATTATAAACATGCCTAGGAGCATGCCTAAACTCTACAAGTTAAGAACCTGGAAAAGGGTTGTTTTAGCTGTCATTCGTAAAGGTCGAATTTTAATTCAACCTAAAATTTAAAATGAAATATAAAAATCTTAAGTCTTACAAAATTTTGGTAGTTTTTGCCATTATCATTGTTGTGGGAGTGATTAGTTTTCTGGTGGTTAGAGCTAACCCTGATTCTATCAGCGATTCTTTTACTAATGAGACAAAAATTGGTAAGGGGACAGAAAAAGTAGAGATTGCGACTACTACCGGTCAGGTTAAATTGGCTGAGTGCTATTCTCCCAATCCTTCCTGGAACTGGTCAACTACGACTATCGTCCGTGATATTAGCAACCTTTCTAATGCTTTAGCAACCACCACTAAAAAGATTTTCTGCGATGATTACAATTGTATCCTTTTACCAAATGCGGCTGCCACTCCTACTGCTGCCGTTTGTATTGCTACTGATAGCAATGTCTATGCTAATCTACTTTGGTCAAAAACAGATGTAAGTGGAACAAAAACCTGGGGTCCTGCCACACCTATTAGCGGAGGAGATATTGGAGGAACCCATGATTCAAGTTTGAAGATTGGTAAAGATAACACTGCTATCGGAGCTCAGCATTGGTTAGAAAGATATTATACCTCAGCTGCCGGTACTTTTCTGGCGATGGATGCCTGTAAAGCCAAAGGAAGTGCCTGGAGATTGCCCACTATTTTGGAATTAGATAGCATCCGTGATCAAGCAAAAGGTTCTTCGCCGTATTCCCGCCTTCCCGGTATTTCTACCAACTACTACTGGTCTTCTTCTGAGTTCGGTGCGGGCTATGTCTGCGTCCTGCAGTTCGGCACTGGCAGTGTCTTCAACGCCGCTGAGACCAACAGCTACTCCGTGCGTTGCGTTCGCGGGCAATAGATATTTTTCCTTTGAGATAGATAATTTGGAATTTGGAATTTGAAAAATTTTTGCCAAAAATTCAATATTTTTCATTGAGGATAAAATCATGACCGGTAATAAAAAGGTTATTTTAATTCTTCTGGCCACGGTTATAGTCATAATCGGCCTTAGTTTTAATAACGAAGTAAGGGCTCAGACTTATTATGCCACCGGCACTTTGATTTCAAAGAATCTTTTCTCAACCTCAGATGTGGTGGGCAGTATAGATTATTTTGGCTACAACTGCACTACCACCGCTACTACAACCTTAAAAGTTCAATTCAGCCAGGACAATAGCAATTGGTATTCAGCTACTCATACTGCCGGGGTCTGGAATACTCTTTCTAATGGTAACCATCTGGCAACAGGGGATGCAATTAGTTTGTCCGGCTGGTCAGCAGAGCCTAATTTCTATTACAAAATGCAATTTGAAACCTCAGATACCAGTACTACCCCGGTCTTAGATGAGATAAGAGTTTATTGGACCCAGGGAACTGCTCCGACAGTGACTACTGCTACTACTTCTCCGGTTTATGTAAGAAGTGCTGTAGCTAATGGCAATGTTACTGATGATGGTGGCGGAATCGTTACCACTAGAGGTTTCAAATATGGTTTAACTGAAACAGATACTTGGAGCGTTTCTGAAACAGGAAGTTTTGGTGAGGGGGCTTATTCTTTAAATCTAACTAATTTAGAACCAAATACTACCTATTATGTTAGAGCTCATGCTACTAATGGGAAAGGAACTTCTTACGGCTCTTATGTAAGCTTCACGACTGATGCCCTCAGCTACTACTCCTCAGGAACCTTAATTTCAAAGAATCTTTTTTCTGGGGAGGAGGTCGTGATTATTAATAATTTTTATGCTTCTTCCACTGTTCCGGCTGGTACTGCTCTCTGGGTTCAATTTAGCACCACCAGCGAGATTTGGTATTCGGCTGACGGAGTGCAAGATGTCTGGACTTTTGTGTCCGATGGCCAGGCAAAATTCATTTTATACAATCTGAATTGGTCGGGCCACAATTTTTATTACAAGATGAAATTTGAAACTAATGAAGCAGGCCTGAGCCCGGTTTTGAATGAAATTATCCTCAATTACAATCTTTTCCATTCTCCCTACTTAAAAGGCAGCATCCGGATCAAAGGAGGAGTGATACTGAAATAACCGCGAAAATTAAGAATTAGGTTTATGAGTAAAATCAGTTTAAAACCAAATAAAGTAAGAAATATCCTTTTAGCTATCTTGCCCGGATTGGTCGTCTTTGGTTTGGTTTTTGCTGCCAATTTTTATTATAATTTGGACACTACCACCGTAAAGTTAGAAGAAAAGAAAGAAATTTCAATTTCCTCTTCCGCTCCCGCTCTCACCGTCATCCAATCAGGCACAGGTAACATTGTAGATTTCAAAAACGCCACTGGC
>JAPLXL010000001.1 GCA_026396115.1 Candidatus Nealsoniibacteriota bacterium | reverse complement strand
TTACTTTAAAAAAATCTTCGGCCTGGGGATTAATTAGAGAGAGAGTATTTTTTTTATCAAAGACCAAGATTCCATCGACGAAATTGGTAATAACTGCTAAAGTTTTATTTTTCTCTTCTTCCATTTTTCCTCGAGCTTCCTCAACATCCTCTAACATATTCAGTAAGGCTTTTCTGGATCCTTCCACATCTTCAAGCATATTCATTAAAGCCTTTCTAGATTCTTCTAATTCTTTTGTACTTTTCTCCAATTCTTGAAATTCTTTTTCCCTTTTTTCTCTAATTTCCGACAATTCCAAATCTCGCTTAATCAATGCTTTGGCAATTCGATCCATTTCTTGAGTCCGCATTTCTAAATCTTTGGTTCTTTCCTTCACTTCTTTCTCTAAATTTTTTCTCAGGTCTTCAAAAGCAGTAATATCAGAGAGGGCTATGAAATATCCCATAAAATTACCTTCCTTGTCCCTTCTGATAGAAATTGCCATATTGACCGGTATTTTCTTGCCTTCTTTAGTTAAAAGCATCATCTTTCGGGTTAGGTTTGTTTTTTCTTTGAGAATTTTTGACTTAATTAAATTATTGAAATCTTTTTTATTCAAAAATAAGTTCTCTATTCTCTTTCCAATTACATCTACTTCTCTATAACCAGTTAGATTTTGAAAGGCCAAATCGCTTGTAATTATCACTCCCAAAGGATTGAAGCTGCAAATCGCTAAAGGTAAAAAAGTAAAAAGCTCCTGAATATATGTTTCAGTATCTTTCAAATCCTCAATAGTCATTTTAAGCAAATCTTCTATTTTTGTTTTTTCGCCCATAGGCCTAACTTCCATTACCGAGCTTCCATTTATGGAAACGAAGGTGAAAAAGAGAACAAAGTTCTCTTCGCCTTCTATAACTACCAACTTATCTCAAATTGATGAACATTAGGTTCTTCGCTTTTACTTCCTCCTACTTTTAAATTCCGCGATGGTACTATAAGAGACATTATTTGATAAAAATATCCTTCTAAAAAATGGCGGTGAACTGAATAGAGAATAAAATTTTTTAACGTCGCAATACCAATTCTCTTTTTGAAATCTAATTTAATATCTAACTCGCCCACTGTATAATATTTTCTCCAGAGTTTAGGCGCTGATTTAACTATCGTTTGTTTAGAAATTAACCTGGTTAATAATTTAACAATAAAATTGGTTTTGGCTCCCCAACGACCCCACTCTCGTATTGTTTCGTCATCCCAATTAAAAATTTTTTGGGCCAAGAGAAGAGAAATAATATCTTGCTGGACCGGATACCATTTATATTTATCTATTTCCTCATACGTTAAAGGGTAACCTAATTTTTCCATTTCTTCCTCTACTTTTCTTAATCCTTCCCTGTCTTCTTTTTCTATGATAAATTCCCTATCGCATTTCAAAGAAGAACCAATTATTTCTCCTTCTGTTCTTTTTATTTTTTCAAGGTCTTCTTCGGAAATTATAGACATAATTTTAGCTCAAACAAATATTATTTTATTTTCGACCTTTCAATTTTTATTGTTCTTTTTTTAATTTTCTTAATTCTTTTTTCAGCTCTATCATTTTTAATTCTCTACCAACAGCCAATCTGTTAAATCTTTCTAACTCCTCTATTTTTTCTTGAAGTTCTTTTGTTCTTTGTTCAACCTGTTTTTCGAGACTTTCTGCCAAATCCTTCAATTCTCTGGTTCTTGCCTGAACCTTTATTTCCAAAACCGATCTTGCTTCCTGAAGTTCTTCTGTTCTTTCTGCTATCTTTTTCTCCAGTCCATAGTAAGATTCTTCAAGTTTTTCACTCATTTCATTAACTCCCCTGGCTAAATCTCCAATCTCATCTTGACTCCTCGGGGTTATTCGCCAACTTAATTGACCTTGCCCAATCATTTCCAGTCCTTTTTTAATTTCAGCAACGGGTAGGACAACCATTTTGCTGAGTAAAAGAAAGAGGATAATAATGATAATCACAATACTCACTAGAATCGTTAAAACAACTTCTTTTTGTCGCTGGGCAATAGTTTTTTCTTCGGTCTCGAGAGAAAGTCTTATATCGTAAGTTCCGACTCTTTGTCCTCCGACACGAATAGGGATGATAGAGCTAAAGACTTTGGTGTCATCAGGCAAAAGTAAGGTTTGAGTTAAAACTCTGCCCTGCTCATAAGAAATAGTATTTTCTAGCCCAGTTAGAGTTCCAATCTCTTCTGTTGCATTAGAGGCTACAATTTTTAAACCTTCGGGACTGGGTACACTAATGGATATCTTGACAATCTCAGGGTATAACCATATAAATTTATAAATATTAGACTGAAGTTTTGCTGTATCTTTTAATTCCTCAAAACTCCCAATACCGGCATCGAGAGCTAAAGTTAAAACCTCAGCCTTCTCTTTAAAGCTGACTTGAAAAATCTGTCTTTCTCTGGAAATAGTCTGCAATAATAGAATTATCAATACAAGACTGACCACCATCACTACTAAAGAAAGCAATTTAATTTGAAGATTAAATTTCATCTTTTTGTTTTAATTAAAAATTCTTTCCGGTGCTCAATCTACTCTGTCAACCATTTCTTTTCCATTTCTTCTATTATATTTTCTCGCTTTAGTCGCCTGATAGTTTTGTTAATTTCTTCCAAAAGCACTTTTTCTTCCTTTCTGACCGCTATCCCATAAAACTCTTGAGTAAAAGGTTCGCCAACTATTCTGAGTGTCTCTTCTCTGGAAACCATTCCAGCAGCAGCAGGGTAATCAATAATGATAGCATCAATCTCGCCTTTCAAGAGTTCATCTTTTGCCAAATCGTTATTCTCAAAAGGTATTACCAAGTCAGGGTCAGTATATTTTTGGGCCTCAATTTCGCTGGTGGTTTCTATTTGAACTCCCAGTTTTTTACCAGCCAAATTTTGGGTTCCCTTAATCTCATTTACCTTATCAAGGGTAGTGACAATAATTTGCCCGGCATTAAAATAGGGATCAGAAAAAGCCATTTTTTCGGCTCTTTCGGGAGTAATGGTAATGGCAGAGATTAACATATCTACTTCCCCGTTTAAAAGGGTATTAAATATTTCATCCCAGACGATATTTCTAAACTCAGCTTCTACTCCAATATCAAAAGCAATTTCTTGGGCAATACCAATATCCATTCCAACAAAATTACCTGCCTCATCAATACTTTCCATTGGAGGATAGGTAGCCTCAGTACCAACAAGGATTTTGCCCAAGGTTTTAATTTCCCTTAGCATTGGGTCTTCAATTATTTCTTCTGCGAGAGGCCTAAAAAAAATATATCCAGCAACTGAAATTATTCCTATTGCTACAATTATTAAAAAAATTAAGTACTTTTTCCCCATATTTTTTCTCTTTTAATTAAATATCTTAAAACATTTTCGACCTTTATTTTATCATATCATAATTCTAACTTTTTTTCTAAAAAAGCTTTAAGTTTTCACTCTTTGATTGATGAGTTAGAATCTCTGGCAGGCGGACTATTAGGCTATTAAATTCTAAATTTTTTAGAATCTTGGTTGCGTTTTCTTTGCTATATTTACTCCAGCGGCATTTTCCCAAATTGAAATCCAAGGGAATGTTTTTATTAATTTGAGCCAAGAATTTGGAAAGAAAGGCCTGTTCTTTGTATTTTAAGAGAATTTCTTTTAGTTTTGGTTTAATGCTTTTTACTTTCTCAGAATTTTCTTCAAGCTCTTTGTATATATTTTCTAAGCTTCCAAATTTTTTGATTAATCGCATTGCTATTTTCTCGCCAATTCCAAAAACACCCGGGATGTTATCTGAAGGATCGCCTTTCAGGGCTTTAAAATTAACTAATTCTTCTAGATTTAATCCTTGATATTTTTCTTTTACTAGCTCTTCATCATAAAGAATAGTATTTTTAATTCCTTTTTTTAAAAAATAAACTTTGGTGTCTGGGTTCACCAATTGGAAAAGATCGGCATCCCCGGACAAAATAATGTTTTCAATTTGTGGCATTGTCTCTTTTTTCAAGACTAATCGAGAGACGGTTCCGATAATATCATCTGCTTCAAATCTTTCTTTTTCAAAAATCGGCACATTAAACGCCTCCAAAACCTCTTTCACTTTTGGAATTTGCTGATATAGTTCCTCCGGGACTTTTGGCCTTTTTGCTTTGTATTCCTTGTATTTTTCATGCCTGAAAGTTGGAGCCGGAAAATCAAAGGCAGCGGCAATATAATCTGGCTGGAAATCTTTGATTGCTTTCAAAAAAACCAGTAAAAACCCATAGACAGCATTTACCAGTTCTCCCTTTTTTGTCGTCAATCTTGGCAAAGCATGATAAGCTCGGTGGATAATTGAATTGCTGTCAATAATAAGCAAACGTTTCTTTTCATTTTCCATTGATTAATTTTAACACAATTTTTCTTGTGTTCCTATTAATAAATTCAAATTTCAGAATGAGGACATTTTTAGGTAATATTTTTTTAATTCGGCCAGCCCATTCAACAGCCACCAGATTTTTAGAATTAGAAATAATTTCTTTGAAACCTAATTCCAAAATTTCTTCCGGTCTTTTAATTCGATAACAATCGATGTGGTAGAAGTCCGCGAATTTACGCGAATTTGCACAAATTCTAAACCTTCGCATAATAATAAAAGTGGGGCTTAATATCTTTTCTTTTATTCCTAAACCTTTGGCAAAGCCCTGCAAAAATGTCGTCTTCCCTCCTCCTAAATCTCCTATCAAACCCAAAACAATTACCTTTTTTGTAGGACTGCGTTTCAAAATGTTCTTGGCAAAAAATTCTCCAAGTTTTTTAGTTTGGGCGGAGCTTTTTGTTAGATAGATTTCCGCTCTCCTAGAAGTTTCCATTATCTTTTTCATATTTTAACTTCCGGTAAAAATCTTTTTGAATTACAAAATTTCTAACGGGACTTATTGACTTTTCGCTAAATTTGAGCTAATTTTAACTAGGCGAAGAGAACTTCGACCGTCGAGTCAAAGACGAGACGAAAGAAGAAAAACTTTTCTTCGCACTCTTCTTCACCTACCGAAGCTTCAGCTGAGGTGGAGAAGAAGGAATCTTCTTCGACTTCGCTTCCATAAATGGAAGCTCGGTAACTAATTTAATTTTAACCTTTCATGCCAGAAATTTCAAAAAAAATTGTTGGTGAGATAGTCATTTCTCAAAAAAAATTTAACCTTTTTAAAAAAGAAATAAAAAATATTTCTGATTTAAAGAAAGAAATTGAAAAGACTTTAACTAAAAGCGCCACTGAGATTTTAGAGATAATTTTAGGTGGAGCAATTGCCCTTTCGGCTTCCGATATTCATATTGAACCTGAAGAAGAAATGGTTAAGATTCGAGTAAGAATTGACGGAATTTTATTAGATGTTCTTAACCATGAGAAAAAAATATATGAGACTTTACTTTCCAGAATTAAACTTCTTTCCGGGCTTAAATTAAATATCACTGACCGGCCTCAAGATGGCCGTTTTTCTGTTTTAATAGAAGAACTGCCGATTGAGATCAGAACTTCTACTTTACCGGCTGAATATGGGGAAACGATTGTTCTAAGGCTTTTAAATCCGAAAAGTTTAATTGAGATTGAGACTCTGGGTTTAAGAAAAGATTTAGTTGAAATATTTGAAAGAGAAATTAAAAAACCAAATGGAATGATTATAGTTACCGGCCCCACGGGTTCTGGAAAAACTACAACGCTTTATGCTTTTTTAAAAAAGATTGATAAGCCAGAAATTAAAATTATCACCATTGAAGACCCGATTGAATATCATCTAGAAGGAATATCCCAAACTCAAGTTGATCCCGGAGCCGGATATGATTTTGCTAACGGCTTAAAATCAATTATGCGCCAAGATCCAGATGTAATTTTGGTAGGAGAGATTAGAGATTTAGAGACAGCTTCCATAGCCCTACAATCTGCTTTAACTGGCCATTTGGTTTTAACCACATTACACACCAACGATGCTGCTGGTACGATAGCCAGATTGCAGGCCTTAGGAGAAAAACCAATTAATATTGCTCCAGCTATCAATATAGCTATTGCTCAAAGGTTAGTCAGAAAGGTTTGTAAAGAGTGTTCAAAAATGGAAAAATCCCCGTCATCAATTTTAGAAAAGATAAAAAAAGAACTTAGGGGAATTCCAAAAGATATCAAAGTTCCTGAATTAAGGGCAGGGTTAAAAATTCCAAAAGCTAAAGGTTGCAAGGATTGTAATTTTACTGGTTATCGAGGGAGATTAGGAATTTTTGAGGTCTTTTTAGTTGATGATGAAATGGAAAAATTTATTTTAAAAAATCCATCGACAGCTGCCTTTAGAGAAAAGGCGACTGAAAAAGGAATGATTCCGATGTACCAAGACGGGTTAATTAAGGTCTTGGAAGGATTAACAACTATTGAAGAAGTGGAGAGAGTAACCGGAGAATAAAATAGCCCTGGGGCTGGGGGACTAGAGTACTAGGGACTAAAGTTTAGAGTCTTTCTGAGGAGTAATCTCGCCTAAGCCAGATTATCCATCAAGAAAAGATTCCATCCCCCCAGCCCAAGAGCTATTTCCTAACGAATAAATTCTAACAGATTATGACAATTTTGTCAAGCCCCCGCGTTAAATATTTAGTACAGGGGTTAAAAGTTGTAGTTTTTTTATCTCTTTTTTTTATTGCGTTTGCTGCGCAGGCCGTTAACCCTTTGGATGTCGTCATTAACGAACTGGCCTGGATGGGAACAAATATTTCGGCGAATGATGAATGGATAGAGTTATATAACAATACTGAAAGCCCCATAAATCTTGATAACTGGCAGTTGGTTAGCCAAGACGGAACGCCAAAAATCAACTTATCTGGAACAATTCCTGCTAATGGTTTTTATTTATTAGAAAGAACGGATGACACTACGGTCCCGAACGTTCCGGCTGACCAGATTTATACCGGCGCTTTGGGAAATAGCGGCGAAACATTAGAACTTTATGATAATTTTGGCAATTTGATAGACAGAGTAGATGATTCCAGTGGCTGGTCTGCCGGCGACAACTCAACCAAACAAATAATGGAAAGAAAAAACCCTCAGTTTGAAGGCTCTGACCCCAATAATTGGCAAACGAGCCAAAATGCCGGAGGCACGCCAAAAGCTAAAAATAGTATTGTCGTCCAAGCAGAACCGCAACCTAAACCCGAATCTGAAAAAACTGCTGTGGAAGAACCTACTGTTGAAGTCAGACTTCAACAAACTTATCCTACAGGCGTTGTGATTAACGAAATTCTTCCTTCTCCCGAAGGACCGGACTCGGAGGAGGAATGGACTGTCGCCACAATACAACAGACACGGACAAGTTCAGCATATTCGTAAGCACCAGCGTCCTTCCGAGAGAAGAAATCAATAGAAAAGCCAACACCTACCAGAACTTCTTGAATGAAGACGGCACACCGAAATCAAGAAATAGGCATAAACTAAAGAGGAAATATACGCTTACCTCTCTTCAAAATAAGGTATTGGACGAAGACCTTAAAGGAAAATTTCAGAAATTAAGGCAATATTTAAAGAACACCAATCCAACCATCCATGAAGAATATACTAAAAGAAGATTGGTTTATTGGACTGGCTCTAACCAATGCCCATACACGATAGAACCTCACCGAAAAAGTCTTTGGTTGGGGGTAAATGGAAGAAGAAGCCTAAAAGGATACTCAAGATATTTTGACCACAATAAGACATACTTCAAAATTACGAGCAAGACGGATGTCAGAAAAGTTTTGGAATAGTGTCCATATCTTTGAGAAGTTATGGACAATGTCCTAATAATTATCCCGAGTTTAAATTAGAAGTGAAAATTTAATAAAGATAACAATTAGCTCAAAAATATGTGGGATACTTTATCAAAAATTCTTAATGTTGTTCTTGGACTATGGGGTATTTGTCTTTATGCGGAAAATAGAAAATTAAAAGGATTTAAAATTGATAAGGAAATAAAATTGAAAGAATTAGAAATTGAAGAGGTAAAAAGATGGTATCCAAAACGAAAGGAGGAATTAGATAACGAAATGGCCGAAAGAGGTTTGGCTTTTTCTGGTATAAGAGAAAAAGCAAACGCAGATTTAAAGAAAGAATACGAAAATAAACTTAGTAAATTAGAAACTGAGTTAATATATCTTAATAAATTAAAAAGATACAAGTGGATTTTTAGTAAATAGTTATAAAACAATCTTTTATAATGATTACGCCCGAAATAAACAAAGGGAAATTAGCAGAACAAAAAACTAAGTCTTTTTTAAAAAAGACTTTTTTTGAGGATTTTATTTTTGATAATCCTAAGGTGCGTGAAGGTAGGTATGAGAGAGAAATATGCGACCTCCTTATCTTATTCGACGATGCTCTGGTGGTTGTGCAATGTAGGACAAAATCATTCCCAAAGAGCGGGAATATCAACACCTATATTAGGAAAACAACTCTCGATTGCATAAGACAGTTGAAATTTTCAAAAAGCATCTTATTTAGCAACCATAGAATTTTCTTAAGTAATAATCGTAGGGGGTCTTTCGAATTTGATAAAAATAATATTAAAAGAGTGTTTTATCTTGTTGTTTTAGAACAGGATATTATGCCTATTGTTTCTGCAAGGGAGGCTAAGGATATAAATCCTAAAATATTTGATTATGGATTTACACCTCAGATTTTTGATTTAAATGATTTCATGTATGTCGTTAATGAGTTTGATACACCAACCGATTTCTTTGAATATCTTGAACAAAGAGAAAAAATAACAAAAGATATGAAGTTTAATATGACTGATGAAAGCGAACTGGTCGCCTATTATCGGATTCATGAACGCCATTTTAAACCAATTCCTGATCAAGAGAAAGCAGATATGGTAACATTGATTGGGTTTTGGGAGGAATATAAAAAAGGCAAATATGCAAACCAAGTAGCAGAAAGAGTAGGAGCAGATAGGATTAGCTATTATATAGATGACATTATTGAAAAAACCCATACCTCTAAGGATCAACTATATATTAAGGTGGCAACTATTTTGGGTAGATTACGAAGATTAGAAAGGAGAATGTTAGCCAAAGCAGCTATTGGAAAAGCAATAAAGGCGGCCAAAACCAATAAACCAGCTTACAGAATGTTTATCTTTCCTCATAGGCCAGAAATTGCATTTCTCTTTTTGTATACTCCCGAGGAAAAAAACAAAAGGAGAGAAAGGTTGTTTACCCTCACTGCATGCACCAGGAAAATCGCAAGAGTAAAAGAAGCTTTAGGCATAGCAAGTGAGCCTATAAACCATAAAATGGTTTCTTTTGATTTTTGTATTTACAGCGAACCTAAGGACTATAAAGTTGATGATTTTGAAAATAAGACAATAGAATTGTGTAAAAAACTATTTAGGAGTGAGAAAATGTTTGGTCAAGAAAAAGAATACCCAACTTCACCTAAAGAATTTAAATAATAGTGATTAAGTGTCAGTTTAACTAAAATAAAAACTGCCCGGCGACGGGCTTTTTTGTTGGTTCAGCTAACGGAAACTATTCGAAGTTGCTCAATCTTGAAGATATGGTGCATTTTCAAAGGGCATTAGGAACATCAAGAAAAAGAAACAATGTTATCTAAAATAATGATGGTTGACTTTTGGTTGACTTATAGTTGACTGAAATATAATATAGATAAAGGGTCGGCTAAAATTTATCATAAATAAAAATATAGTTAATAAAGTATGCTTAGTAAAACAGAGGCTGCATATAAAATTTTAAAGGATTATAAAAAACCATTACACGTTAAAGATATTATAGAAATAGCTATAAAAAAGGGGCTAATAATTACAAAAGGAAAGACTCCGGAAGCAACTCTTCGTGTTGATATGAGTTTAGAAAATAAGAGGCGTAAGAAACAAAAAAAAGAAATAAGATTTTATCCATTAGGAGAAGGTGTGTGGGGTTTAACTAAATGGAAAAAATAATTTATATAAATCCTTTAGCGAACAAGCTATGGTGAAATTGATGAATAAAAAGATTATGTTGGGGCAATACTTTACCTCTAAAGAGGTGGCAGACTTTATGGTAAATCTAATTTCTAAAAAGAAAGGTTCTTTAATATTAGAACCATGTGCAGGTGAAGGAGTATTTATAAAATCTCTATTAGAAAAAGGGTTCCGAAATATAAAGTCTTATGAAATTGATCCAAAATTAGCCAAAAAAGTAGATGGCGTCTCTATACAATTGCAGGACTTTTTAAAAACAAGTAGGAATGAAAAATTTGATTTAATAATAGGAAATCCTCCCTATGTCCATTGGAATAATATTAAATCCGAAACGAGAAAATTTTTAGAAAGGGACTCTTTTTGGAAGGATTTATTAAATGGCGAGGCAGACCTTCTTTACCCATTTATTATATGGTCAGTTGAAAAATTGAAAATAGGAGGAGAGCTTATATTTATTGTTCCCTATTTCTGGTTTAATTCAACTCATGCCAGTAAATTAAGACATTATTTAACTAATTATGGATTTTTTGAAATTATCGTTCATTTCGGTGAATTAAAATTATTTAAAGACGCTTACCCGAACAATATAATTTTAAAATATATTAAATCAGGAGGAACTTCTGCTGGTTTCAGAAAATCAATAAAGGTAGTGGAGTATAAAAAAAGAGTTGGAGGACCTCAAGAAATATTAAAAAATATCAGTAATTATCTTAAATTATTAGATTCGAAAGATTTTTTAATGGAGGATGGTTATGAATGTTTTTGGACTCCACAATTCCCTAATTCTCTTATGTGGGGATTAGTTTCTCCTCAAAAGAAAGAAGTCATTGATAAAATAGAAAAAGCATGCAGAAAAAACATTCCCTTTGTAAATACAAAGAACTTGGGAACAATTCCCATTATAAATCTATTTGATAAAAAAGATTTTAAACTTTTAAACACCAGAGAGGAGGATGTGAATTCTATAAAATTGGGTAGTTCAGACTATTATGTGCTAAAGCGAAATCCAAAAGATATTTTAGAAAGTAATTATTTAAGACTAAAACACATCTTCAAAATTGGGGTAGGAACAGTAACTGGATTTGATGAAGCATTTCATCTTACGAATGAAGAACTACCCAAACTCTCAAGAATTGAATTAAAATATACTATCCCTATAGTTAAAGCAACAAATATAAGAAGATATTTTGTCGAGAACCCTTCATATTTTATATGGATAGATAGTATTGAAAATGAAAAAACGTTAAAAAAATTATGCCCCAATATTTATAAAAAACTCCTTCCTTATAAAGAAAGAGCGAAAAAAAGATACGAGAAAGTATTGTGGTTTCATCATGCGACTCCTCGTAATATAGGCTTATTTAAACAATCAATGAGAGATGAAAAAATATTTGTGCCTGTCTTAGATAGGGCGAAAATAAGTAGATTTGCTTTTACGGATAAACCATACTATGGTGGTAGTGATTGTGCGGTATTAGTGAGAAATAAAGATGTAATTGTAAAAGAAAATTTAAAATATATTTTAGGTTATCTTAATTCTACTTGGTTCAATATTTGGTATAGAACAAAGGGGCCGCACAGAGGAGATAGAATACAGTATAGCCAAAGTGCGATAGAAGAAGCACCTCTCAGATTAGTAAGTTGGGGTAATAAAAAAGAGGTTGATATTCACAACCAAATAGTAAAATTAGTAGATGGAATAATTAAAAATCAAAATATGGAAGAGAAAAATAGAAATTTAATCGATGGTCTTTTAAAAAAATTATTCTTTTAGATTCTTAATAATTTCTATTATTACATTTTTGAGAATGCCAGGAGGCATGTCTAAATTAAATCTTACTGTGCCTCCAACGATCTCTATATATGGTTTTGCCTTAACGGAGTATTCTCCGTTTTTTTCTTCTACAACTCCCTCTACGTCTGCGAATTCAAAACTCTTAAGAAAGTTAAGATTTTGCGTATTTACTTTATTTATATCTGAAGTGCCTCGTCTTTCATAAAGTCTTACAATTGATTCGCCACCTTTACCAAATATCTTATTCAATTCGGCTATAAAAACTTTATTTAATTGAACGTAGGCCACATAAGTTTTAAGCTTACAGTTAAATCTTCTATTCAGAACGTTCATTCTTTTTTGGAAATCACTTCCTACAATAATATTATATTGCCCTTTTTCGTATCTTTTTTGGACAAAAAAACCGAAGCCTGATTTTATTTCTAATCTACAATGTGCTTTTGAAACTAAATCTTTCATGAACTTAGTTTTGTCTAATATCTTTGTCAGCCAGAGATGAGGATTATCTTTTATAAAATTGAAGGAGTCTTCATTAAGATTAAACAATTCTTTAATTCGTTCGGCATCAATATTATTAAAATCTAAGTTGTATTTCTTCTCCAAAAATTTAACATTTTGAGTTTTAACAATAATAAAATCGGGTCTTAGTGGGGCATCCGTCGTGTCTTTTTTGCGTGTAGCCACTTGCGATCCGTAATAAAAAACATCTAAGCCGATTTTATCTCTGTTCTCTTTAAAATAATGGAAAACTGTGTTTTCAGCCCATTCTCCATATTTTTTGTTTAATTGAAAAAGATTAGCCATGTTAAATTTTTAGACTAATTTGTCGAATTTGATTGAATTAAGGTTACATTTTTAGAGTATCACAACTTTTCAAAAATTACTATCCTAAATAAAAAACGCCCATCATTATCGGGTTTTTTATTTAGAGACAGGTAAACCAACTTACGGCATTATCAGCCAAAACGACGGTAAAACTAACAAAATAGACGACTCTTGAACAACCAGGATCGATTCTGTGGAGCTTAAAAGCAGAAGACGAGTAAATGACTCGGCTATGAAAAAACAAGAACAAAAACAAAAGAAAGACAACAGATTAGACACTATAAAAAAGGGAATAAAAAAACACCCAGTGATGGGCGTTTTGTTTTCTTAATTTTTCCTTTCATATTTTCTTAATAGATAAAGAATTAAAGCTGCCGAAAGAAAATAAAATAATAGCTTTATTATAAGATAACTAAAACCTGCTGTTTCTGAGAGCCGAAAAATCGCTTGTTGAGTCGCTGGTAGTTTGCCTATCTGTCCAGTTGTAAATGCTTGAAGGATATTAGTTAGGGTTGCCACTACGGTTCCCATTCCTACAATTGCCCAGGTAACTGTTCCGACTTCGGCGATTACGAATAAAATTTTCTTAATTTTTTCTTTCATAGATTTATTTTACCTCATTTTGCCCTACCGTGCCCCTGCTACTCGCTATATTTTGTGGGAAAAGAAATTTGATTCAATAATCCCTTAAGTTGGAATAAATTATTAGATTTGTTTACGATTTCTTCAATTTTATCTTGTGGGATAGCAAGTTTTTCTTTTTCCAACCACTCTTTAACTAATTTTATCTTGAAATCAGTTGAAGGGGCTTTTAATCGGATATACTCACAACAATTGCTGTCAAACTTCAGTTTCCTCATCTTCCTCGCTCTTTTTTGTGTAATCAAGATTATTTTGGTTTTATTGTTATCAGTTATCCTTTGTATTACCTCTTTAACTGCTCTTTGGGTGGCTGGTTTACTTAATAAACCATAATCTATATCGTCCAACACCAGCAAATCATGGTTTTGAAAACGAGATACAAAATTCTCAATAGGATTCTTATTCCTTATATTTTTAACTAAAAAACCTATGAAATCTTTTCCGTCTAATTTGTAGGTTTTCTTATTTTTATTTTTAAATTCTTTGATTATAGAATCTACAAATGCCGTTTTTCCATAATCGCACCCACCAGAAATCCATATAATTTTCTTAATTTTTTCTTTCATAGATTTATTTCATCTCTTGGTCAATTTTCCAATCAAATCCAAATTTTCTCATTTCATAATTTACTGAATAAGAATAATCTTTTCCCTCTGTTGTATTTCGTGTAAGCTCAACCTGTAAAAATGCACGGTCGCTTCCAAAACGATGCGAAATATTCTGAATTTCAAAATTTCTTATTGGTTCTGCATTATGACTTTTTTCTTCTTCACAAGTTTTTTTCCACTTCTCAGTATCACGAGATAAATAATTTACAAACGAATCACAATCGCCAGTTGCTCGGTATGTGAAAGCTTGATTAAAATCTCTTTTAATAAAAAAAATACTATTTATACCAACATCAATAACAAAAGAACTTAGTAAAACAAAAACTAATACCAATACAATTATTCCACCAACAAAGTATTTAGTAATTTTTCTCATAGATTTATTTTACCTTATTTTACCCCACCTCGCTACTCACTATTTATTCCTTTTAGCGGAATAGCGTCTAATAGCTATATCAAGAGCAAGCGCAATTAACATTATTCCCAAAACCTTATACTCTGTGAAATATTCGGTGTGTGTAAGTGATGGCAAAGACGGTAGAAGTCCTACTTTTTGAGATGGTCTTAATAAATTATAAGATGCAACCCAAACTCCTATTAGAAACAGAATGTCGGGAAGATATTTATTTAAGTATTTTATAATCTTCTCAATTTTCTCTTTCATTTCTTTTTATAATTTATTCTTGGGCACCAGAAAAATTACAATATTGTGGCTGCCCTGGATGACGTAATAAACAATCCTGAGCTCTTTTTTGTGGTGCTGGTATTTCTATCTCTGATTTACTTTCTGGCTTAATTTCTGGACTATCCTCAATTACCGCTTTTTCGGTTATTTCATTCGTTTCTATTTTACTTAGTTGAATCTCATTCAGCAAAATCAGCAATCGTTGTATCTGCAATTCAAGGATCTGGATTCTTATCTTCAATATTTGTATTTCAAGATCTGTTGTTGAGGCGAGAACGCTTGTTCTTGGAATTAACAAAAGCGCCAAGATAAGTGTAATAATTATTGTTTTTTTCATAATTTTTTAATGTTAATTTTTAATAATCTCTGACCTTTCTTAATTTTTTCTTTCATAAAGTTATTTGTCGTTTGCGAAGTAAAGAGTAAATAGAAAGCTTCCTGTCAACGATTCGTTACTAATAAAATAGTTTTCCTTTATTAGTCGCCTCTGAAATTATTCCGAAGTGATACATGCTGAGCTCTGTATTATAAACAAACAGTTCGACAATGGGTTTGTAGTCGTGTCCAAAACGTGAAATACGACCAGATACACCGAGGGCAATTTTAATAGCAGAAGCTATCTTATCGACTACTGCTCTCTTCTCAAATGGCGTAGACAACCACATTATATTGTCACGTAGCTTATCGATAAGAAAGTTATGGATTGTTCTACCCTGTCCTTCATTTATTGCTCCGGAATTATCTTTAATAAATTTCTCGTATTCCTTTAGAACCAGAGGGCGCAGATTATCAAACTTCTTATCCCAGCCTAAATAAATAAAAATTAGGCTCAAAAAGAAACTTGAAATGTCTTCTGCAAGCCTAGATTTTGTATCGGAATCAATTTCTCCAATTTCTTTTTCTATTGCGGGAATAAATTTCTGTGTGTGCAAAATAGCGTTTTCGTGGAGCGCAATAGCCAGAGCCTCATCGTCAGACAACTCTTTTCCGTGCTCCTCTTTATATTGTTTTTTGAATGCATCTAACGCTTCTTTTGATAGCATAGATCATACTTAATCAAATAGAGATTGTATCTGGCGGTAAAACACAAAGCCCGCCGTTAGGCCGAGACTTGCGTCTCCATATCTCTTTCGAGATATGACCACGTGTATGGAGCCTGAGCGACGGGCTCAGTATACACGTGGATTTTATGCCGTGCCTTATAAAATAAGGTTTAGGCAATTAAATATTAAGTTGTCTGATTTTAGATTAGCATACCCGGTCAAAAAATAAAATCAGTTGACATCGCCTCTTGGGCTTGCTATTATAAAATATAGTTCCTTAAGTATTTAATAAGTTTTGATTTCAATGCGACTCTCCTTATGAATATCGGAGGTAATTGAAAAATAAAACCAAGTAGATTAGGCTTGACGGCCGAAATGTCAGTTTTATTCTTTCGCCTCGATATGAGGAGTTGAAGGGCTGAGAAATAAAGTCAAAAACGTTTACACTATTTGTGTTTGCGTTTCCGATTTTATTTTTCAGCCCTTTCTTGTTTAAAAGAAATATCAAACGGAAGCGCAAACGCTTCCGTTTTTTCATTTAATAAAAAATGAATGGTAAAAGAGAAAAAATTCAGAACGAAGAGTAATAAAAGGAATAAGAAAATCAAGGTGAATCTAATTTATTTATATAACAAGGAGTAATTATGCTGAACCAGAAAGAGAAAAATTTTGAAATAAAAAAGGTTGGATTATCAAATGATTCATCTCGGGAACAAAACCGGAAATTGCTCTGGGAAACTTGGGATTTATTATTGTCCAAAAATAATTCATCTAATAAACAAAAAATCAAATGCCAACAGAAAAAGAAAACAATCGAAATATGAAAAGATGCCCGAGATTTGAAAGTTGCGACATCCCAAAATGCCCCCTCGACTTTTGGGCCAAAGAGAGAGTTGAATTGCCGGAAGACCCCCGATGCCTATATTGGAAGGTTTTAGGTAAAAGAAAGACTAAGAGAATGTTCGGGGGTAGAATATCACCTCTAATAAAGAAGGTGGTTTTAAATGTGAGGAATAATTGGGCAAGTAGCGATAAATATAGCGTACCGAAGGCATAGCTTAGCTTTTCGGCTTTTTTTGTTATTAACCTATAAATAGATGAAACAACAAATATTATTCAAAGTAAGAGATAAAAGGAAAGAGCATCGTTATTATATTGATAACGAATTTCTCAATGGTTATGCCAAAAATGTTGGAGTTTATGGACAATCTGTTTATATGGCTCTTTGTCGGCACGCCAAAGATGAAACTTGTTTTCCTTCTCTGAAACATTTAGCGATAGAATTGGGGATTTCGATAGCATCTGCGGAAAGAGGCATTAAAAAATTAAAAGCATGCAATATAATTGTTGTTGAAAGGCGAGGAAAAACACAATCTAACGTCTATTGGCTTTTAGATAGAAGCGAGTGGAAACCAGTGTCTAACTGGTCTAATCAAGGAAAAGAATACAGACCGTTCAAAAGCATTCCAGTTAAAGCAGGGTGATTTGTCTGACAGAGTAATCAGGTGATTTGTCTGACAGAGTAGAGTGATTTATCTGTGGGAGCATCTAACAATACTAACTATAACAATACTAAGTATCGTTATTATACTAAGAGTATAATAACGGCAAAACTAAAGTTTTGCGATATTCTTTTTATCTAATTACTGAATAATCGCTACTATTTACTTGATAAGACGATGAAAATGGTAAGCGATGGTTATAAGAGAAAAGACGATTTTTCAGAATTTGCGGGCTCAGAAAAAGAGATAGAGTGGAAATAAAAAGATCGGAACAAGCCAGGAAAGCATCAATCCTGGAATAATAAGCGAAGTTTGAGCAATCAGAATGGACAGTGTGAAGCTTTCAGGGACCAACTGGGGTAAAACTACGTCTATGGAAAAAAACAAACAAATCGCAACAAAAGAAACACCAAAACAAAGAGAGGCATTTCTGGTCTATTTTAATTTAGAAGAAAGAAGCCTGGAAAAACTATACCAGCATTATACTAAAACTATACCAAAAAAGGCGGTTTCTTTGGAAACATTAAAGAATTGGTCTCGAAAGTTTAAATGGCAAGAAAGAATTTCCATTATGGACCAGGAAGTATTCGACAGGGCCGAACAGATAGCAATCAAAGAAGCCATCGCAAGGAAATCCGATATCTTAAAGGCAGTAAAGAATACAATGATAAGGTATAACCAGGCCATACTCTCTGGAGACATAATACCAAGCGCCAGCGACTTCAAAAAGATGTGGGAAGTAGCGAGGATAGAATTAGGGAAATCAATCGGGCAAGAAATAATACCAATACAGGCCCCGCCAATAAACATCTTCTTAACCAAAAACGAGAAAATCATAAAGGTCGTTCACGAAGCCCAGGAGGAATTAAGGAAAGCCCTCCAGGGAGAAATAAAAGAAGAAAACCAATAAGTAAATATAGAAAATTCTTAAGAATGGGGAAGGAAAGTTATTCACTCTTTCAGCTTGACTTAGTGTCTTGATAACGGCATGTGTTGTATTGAGAAGCCTATTAGAACATATAACAACAAATAATTAAGGCCGGACTGATCAGCTATTAAAGAAGCCCGCTTGATCAGTCCAGGCGGGCTTCTTTAAAAAGGTCGATTAGAACTTAAAAGTAAAAGAATAATATGGCGAAAACATCAACAATTATCTATTCTCCCCCTGCCGGAATACAACCGATAACAACAAAAACCAAAAAGGCAGCGATTTATATCAGGTGCTCTTCGGACGAGGCCGGGAAAGAAGGTTATAGCCCTCAAACACAGGAAGAAAAGGCAAAAGATTTTATTAGACTAAACGACTATCATTTAGACAAAAAGCACATCTATGTTGATATTGGCTATTCGGGAGGAGTTGATAAACGCCCCGGACTACAGAAACTCCTAACAGACGCTAAGAATAGAGAATTTGACGTAATCACTGTCTACAGAATGGATCGATTCTTTAGGAACCTTAGGTTATTATTAAACACGGTAGCCGAGTTAAGAGAGATAGGTATAGAGTTTAAATCAGTCACAGAGCCATTTGATACATCAACTCCAACCGGCCGGGCAATGTTTGCGAACGCAGGAGTATTTGCAGAATGGATGCGAGAGGTAGGATTAGAGTCAAGAAATGAGGGAATGATAAAGGCAATGAAAGAAGGAAAATATCTAAGTGGCACTGCTCGTTATGGGTATGATATAAACGAAAAAAATCAAAAGCTGAAAAGAAACGAACAAGAACTCTCTATTGTAAAAATGCTCTTTTCGTGGCTCGTAGAAGAAAAACTAAGCGAATACAAAATTCAGCAAAGAATAAACCGAATGAAAGTTCCCACTAAATATGACGACTTAGGGAGAAAAAAGAAAACAGGAAGTAAATGTTGGTGGAATAGAAAAACCATCGGAAGAATCATAAGAAATGATTTCTATGCTACAGGAATCTATTACTACAGAAAATATAAAAATCCTACAAAAACAAAAAATGAAAAAAATTTAAGACCAAAGGAAGAATGGATAAAAGTCGAGGATCGGGACCTTAAAATTATTCCTGAAAAATTATTCGAGAAAGCTCAGTTACAACTACAAAAGAACAAAGAGTTATCTCCCAGAAATACAAAGCAAGTTTATATTCTTCAACATAAGATAATTTGCGGTTTTGACGGCTACCACTATCAATGCGCCAGAAGGGTTTATCATTCTAAAAAAAGGGGTTCAAGCGAAACAAAATATTACTTCTGCACGGGAAATAGGAGCTATTTTACTCCCAAGAAATGCATCGTCCCGACCATAAGCGAATCCCGAATCGTGCCACCTGTATGGGATAAGTTAAAAGAAATCCTCACTAACCCTGACATAATAATGCAGGAACTTAAGGATTACATAAACCAAAAAGGTAGAAAAAATAAAATTGAGGGACAGTTAAAAAATATAAAAAATGCGATAGATTCTTTAAACATCGAGAAGGAAAGGTATGCCGAACTTTATGCTGAAAGTTCTATCACTAAAGAATTCTATGATAAGAAGGTCCGGGAATGCGAAACGGAAATAGAGACATTTAAAAAAGAGGAGGAGAAACTATCTCAGCTTTTATTGACAGAAGGCGAAAAGGAAAAACGAATAGGTTCTGTGAAAAAACTCTATTCCCAATTGAAAGAAAGCCTTGAAAATGCTACGTATGAAACTAAGAGGGAGATTCTCCAACGATTAACAGAAAAAATCATTAAAACCGGCGAAAGACTGGATATAGAGTTTAATCTACCTTTTGAAAACAGTTCATTACAACTTGCTACTGTCGGTTGTAGCGACAACAGAAGAATGGATTGAGATTTTTAACCAAAATAATTTTGAAGTAGATCTCTCTAAATGGCAAATAGTTGACACGGCCGGCGGAACCACTACTTATATGCTTCCTGCTGGAACAAAAATTTCAGCCCAAGGATTTTTAGTTCTTCCCCGACCCGAAAGTAAAATCACTTTAAATAATGACGAAGACGGATTATTGCTTATCCAGCCAAATGGGAATATATTAGATAAGGTCAACTATCAAAAAGCTCCTCTGGACCAATCCTATAATAAAACAGAAAACGGTTGGGTTTGGAGTTCTGTTCTAACTCAGGGCTCCGTCAATATAACGTCATTGCCGGCAACTCAAAACGAAATTGGCCAAAAAGAAAAAGTCGAACCAAACAAAGAATTACAAAAAAATCAATTTCAAAAACAGCAATTGGCAGACATCGGCGAACAGCTTCCTAGAGCATTTGATTCTTTACATATTTTTTTAATCGCTTTAGGTCTCGCTATTTTTTTCGGAGTAATAATTTTAATACTTAAAAATAAAATTAAAAAGGGATATAATAAAAAAGTATGAGCGGTCATAGCCATGCGCGAACCATAAAACACCAAAAGGATATTACCGACCAAAAAAGAGGCCAAATTTTTTCCAAAATGGCTAGAGTAATTTCGATTGCGGTAAAAGATGGAGGACCAAACCCTGAAACCAATACGAAGCTAAAAGTGGCAATTGAGCAAGCCAAGGGTTTTAATTTACCCAAAGAAAATATTGAACGGGCTATAAAGCAGGCAACTGGAGGAGAAGAAGGGACCAACTTAACTGAAGTGGTTTTTGAGGCCTTCGGCCCGGGAGGCATAGCCATTATTGTTGAAGGAATTACCGACAACAAAAATCGCACGCTTGGAGAAATCAAACAAATCTTAAATCAAAATCAGGGAAAACTGGCTGGAGAAGGGTCGGTAAAATGGCTTTTTGAAAAAAGAGGGGCAATTACCGTCAAGCCGGATGAACAGCCAAAGATTAAAAATAAGGACGACCTGGAATTAACGGCTATTGAGGCCGGTGCCGAGGACGTTTATTGGTACGACAACACTTTAGACGTTTACACAAATCCTAAAGACCTGGACGCGGTAAAGAAAAAATTAGAAGAAAAAGAAATAAAAATTGACGCAACCTCACTGGACTTGATGCCCAAGGAAGAAATTTCTGTTGATAAAAAAACAAAAGAAGCCTGCCAAAAACTTTTTGAAATTCTAGACGAAAACGACGCAGTCCAGGAAATATATTCAAATTTAAAATTATAATATGCCAAAAGAGAGTGAAATCAGAAAAAAAGCAATCGAAGAACTTCAAGCTGGCGGCTGGATAACGTGGTTTGGGCCGAAAGTGAAATTTAAACAAACCGATATATTCGGAATTATTGATTTATTGGCCATAAAAGGAAGAAAGAAAAAAAATATTCAGCTCACCACACTGTCAAACGTTTCAACCAGAAGAAAAAAAATAGCAAACTTTTTAAAAAAAAATAAAGTTGAAATGACAGTTGAAATCTGGGCGTGGTCGAAGAAGAAAAAACAATTCAAAAAAGAAAAGTTCAACGGGAAATAAATATATCCAGAAAAGACTTGACAAAATTTTTTAGATAAATATAATTCTAATAGAACCATCTGAACACATAATTTAATTTACGTGTTCGGAAAAGGTCGAAATCTAAAATTAAAAACAATAAACTCCGCCCAAAAGCGGAGTAAAATAATTAATATAACAAGGCCTAATAATATGAAAGATGAAATTTTAACTCCTTTTGTCAGTCAAGAAGAAGAGGAAAAAGAAGAAGAGGAAAAAGAATCCTCTGAAGAGTAAAAAATTACCCCCGCTAAAAACGGGGGAATTTTTTAAACAAGCTTTACAAACTTTCTTTTCCCTATCTGGATTATCAGTCCTTTTTTTGTTTCAACTTCTTTTTTCCAGTCGTCTTGGACTTCTCTATTAATTTTCACTCCTTTTTGCAGAACTAATCTTTTAGCTTCAGCTTTAGAACCAACTAATTTCGTTCTTACTAATAAATCTAAAATATTTAATCTTTTCTCTTTAATCTTAATTGCCGGAATTTTTGATGGCAGCTCTTTTTCTTTAAAAACTTTATTAAATTCCTCCTCGGCTTTTTGGGCTGCTTTTGGAAAATAATAAATTTTAACGATCTCACTGGCTAATCTGGCTTTAGCATCTCGAGGGTTTAATTTTTGAAATTTTAAATCTTTTTTTATTTTTTCTACTTCTGACAAAACAATATCGGTACAAAGTTCAAAATATTGCGGTATTAGTTCATCTTTCATTGACATAATTTTTCCGTACATATCATTTGGTTTGTCAATAATTGTTACCACATTACCCCAACTGGTTGACATTTTCCTTCCATCCAACCCTGAAAGCATCTTTGAAGTTATAATATCCTGAGGCAATTGTCCGAACATTTTTTGAATATCTCGGCCAATTTTTAGATTGAATAACTGATCGGAACCACCAATTTCTACATCCGCTTTTACAGCCACAGAATCATATCCTTGAAATAACGGATAAGTCAGTTCATGAACCCCAATTGGTTTGCCTTGATCCCACCTTTCCTTGAAGTTCCTTCTTTGGATCATTTGTTGAGTAGTAAAATACATAGCCAATGAAAGCAGTTCTTTTATACTTAACTTAGCCAACCATTCGCTATTATAACGAACTTCTACTTTTTTCATATCTAAAATTTTTCCAATCTGTCTTTCATAATCTTTCATATTCTCTTTAATCTCATTTTCGGATAAGGGCTTTCTCATTGCCTGTTTATCAGAAGCATCGCCAATTTGAGCTGTAAAATCGCCGATAATCAAAACAATCTGATGTCCCAATTCCTGAAATCTTTTAAGTTTTCTAAATTGAATAGCCCGACCAATATGAATTTTGGAGCCGGTTGGGTCTAGTCCGTGTTTTATGCGAAGTCTCTTACCTGACTTCAATTTCTTGAGCAAGCTTTCTCTTTCAATAATCTTTTCTGTGTTTCTGGCAAGCAGTTCTTCAATTTTTTTAGAATCGGTATTAATTTTCACCCCGTTAGAAATCTGTCTTTATATATACAAATAATTTCAGACAGACTCTCTATTTCTTTATAATACCCCGCTATTTTCGAGCAGAAAAAAATTTCTAATGATTTTTTTCTGCCCAAAGCTTCTAACGGAGTCCATATGTTTTTAGTATAACAAGAAAGCAAAAACTTGCCAAATTAAGCTAAATCTTTTAAAGTTTAGGTAGAAAAAAATATGGCTCAGCGAAAAACATATCGTAAAATCTACCAGAAAAACAGGAAAAAAGTTTTGTTTTTTTCTGTTTTAAAATTGTTTGGTCTCGGATGTCTTTTAGCGACTTTTATTGTTCTTTTTGTTTTTGTTTTCTATGCTAAAGATTTGCCAAGGCCGGAGATTTTCACCGAAAAACACTTTATCGAATCAACTAAAATCTATGACCGCACCGGCAAAGTTTTGTTGTATGAAATATACGGAGAAGAAAAAAGAACGATTGTTTCCTTAGAAAACATCCCTGAATATTTAAAACAGGCGGTTATTGTCACTGAAGACGCTAATTTTTATCACCATTTTGGGATTGATTTTGAAGGAATATTGAGATCTATACTAATTAATTTAAAAATTGGTAGGCCGGTCTACGGTGGCTCAACAATTCCCCAGCAATTGATTAGGTCAGCTTTTTTCACGCCCGAGAAAACTATAGAGAGAAAAATAAGAGAAATTATTTTGGCTTTAGAATTAGACAGGCGTTATTCAAAAGATGAAATTCTAGGATGGTATTTAAACCAAATTCCTCTTGGCCAAAACGCTTATGGAGTGGAATCTGCCAGCCAAATTTATTTTAATAAACCTGTTTCCGATATCACAATGGCTGAATCTGCCGTTTTGGCTGCTTTAATCCAGGCCCCCTATCACTTTTCTCCATACGGAGAAGATAAAGATAAGCTTTTAGCAAGAAAAGATTATGTTTTAGAAAGAATGCTGGAAGAGGGTTTTTTAACTAAAGAAAACTTAGAGATAGCAAAAGAAGAAATAATTGAGTTCAAAACTCCAACAACAATTAAGGCTCCTCATTTTGTCTTATATATAATTGAAAATTACCTTAAACCAAAATACGGTCAGGACCTTGAATATTTAAAAGAAAATGGAGTTAAAATCTATACCTCTTTAGATTGGGAATTGCAAGAATTGGCGGAAAAAGTAATTAAGGAAGGAGTTGAAAGGAATAAAATATATAACGCCTATAATGCTGCCTTGGTGGCTATAAATCCTGAAAATGGCGAAATTTTAGCTATGGTCGGCTCAGCTGATTGGTACGCCACTAGTTCCTATCCTCAAAATTGCACTGCCGGCAGAGATTGTTTGTTTGATCCAAAATTCAATGTGGCAATTGGAACCAAAGAAAGTCCCGGAAGGCAACCGGGTTCTGCTTTCAAACCTTTTATTTACGCTACTGCTTTTGAAAAAGGAGGGTATGATGATAGAACAAAAGTAACTGATGAAGCCTCCAATTTTGGTGTTTGGGGGAATAAAGAATACACTCCCCAAAACTACGATGGAATGTTTCGGGGTTGGGTTAATCTGCGGCAAGGTTTGGCTCAATCATTAAACATTCCTTCGATAAAAGTTCTTTTTCTGGCCGGCCTGGAAAACAAAGTGGAAAGTTTAGGAATCAATAACTTTTTAGGGCTGGAAAACGTCTTTCTCAAAGGCTTAGAAAATAGTATTGAAACAGCCAAAAATATGGGGATTACCACCTTAAATAAACCTTTGTCTTCTTATGGCCCGGCAATTGTCTTAGGTGGAGGAGAAGTAAAACTTTTAGATATGGCTTCAGCTTACGGCGCTTTTGCCACTGAGGGATTGGCGATACCGCCGGTTTCAGTTTTAAAAATTGAAGATTATGATGGCAACACTATTGAAAAAAATAAAAAAACTCTAAAAAGAGTTTTACCCAAAGATGTAGCCCGGCTCATTAATAATATTTTATCGGACAATGAAGCAAGAACGCCTATGTTTGGCGCCAGGTCTCATTTATATTTTGACGACTATCAGGTAGCAGCAAAAACTGGGACAACGGATAATTTCAGAGATGCCTGGACAATAGGATACACTCCTTCAATTGTGGTCGGGGTTTGGGTCGGCAATAACAATAACGCACCGATGATAAAAAAACAGCCCGCCGCCACAGTTGCCGGGCCAATTTTTCATGATTTTCTTAAAGAAATATTACTCGAACTTCCTAAGGAACAATTTACACCTTAGGTTCAATGAATCTTCGATTCATCTCACCTTTCAATAAATTTTCAATTTATTTCTAGGTTTAACTGCTTTTGATCGGCATGACTAAATAAAGATAACTCTCTTCATCCTTTAATCTTAAAATACCCGGCTTTTCTGAGCCAGTTAGTTCTAAAACAGCTTCTGGTTTTTTTTGTTGCAAGGAGCTAAGGTTTAAAAGGCCATCTAATAAAAATCGATAATTAAAAGAAATTTCACAAGGTTTTCCCTCTACTTTACCAATCAGAAAACTTTGATATTCTCCAACGTCGGAGTTTTGACTAAAAAAATTAATTTGATTTTTTGAGGGATCAATTTTCAATTTAATTTCGTTGATTTTCCCGCTAAAAAGCGATGCCAATTTAATTTGGTTGATGAATTCTTCAAGAGAAAAAATAATACGAGTATCGTATCTTTTGGGAATAATTTCTTGGTAATTTGGATAATCTCCCTCAATCAATCTTGAAGTAAGTTGAATTTGGGGGTGAGAAACCTCTAAAAGAGAAGTCTCAAACAAAATTTGATTAGGAGAAAAATAAATTGTTAAAACACCTTCTTTTTCGCCAAAAATATTAATAATTTCCTTGGCCGCTTTTTGGGGAAGAATCAATGAATAATCTTTAGAAATATTATTTAAAGGAGAATCTAAATAAATTTTCTTCTCTCCTAAACGGAAACTATCGGTAGCTGCCATTGTTATTAAATTTTTTTGAAAGATAAAATAAACTCCTGAAATTTCTGGTTTAGTTGAAGAAATACTGGCGACATCCACCACGCTACTTAAACTTTTACAAAAAGATTTAATTTGAACTTCAATCTTTTCTTCGTCAGAAACTTGAGGAATGATGGGAAAATCTTCCGGGTTAACACCTTTTATTGTTGTTTCATAATTTTCACATTTAATTTTTAAATTAAAATCTTCTAATTCTAAATTTACCAATCTGTTCGGTAAAAAATTAATAAAACCGGATAGAATTCTTGAAGGAACAGCAACTTTTCCTTCTCTTTCCGTCTTAATAAGTGACCACCATTTTACTCCGACTTCTAAATCGGTGGTGGTTAAATTTAAAAAATTTTTTTCAGTCGAAATTAAAACATTATTTAAAATTGGTAAACTTATCGATTTGGTTGAAATTTTTTCAATTATATTAATACCTTCTTTTAGTTTATCTTTTAAAATAGTAATCTTCATAATTATTTTATTTTATATTTTATTATTAATTATTATTAGTGCTGTTAATTAATTTTTATTTGAGTTGATTTTAATATATTTAAAAGGGTTTAAAGAAGCATGAAAAAATATTTAATTTTTTGTGGATTTTAAAATTTTTGTATTTTCCCCCAATTTATGCACTAAAGATGCGCTGTTTTATCAAGTCAATTTCATTATTAAGATTTTCGTTATTTTCTATTTCTTTAACAATTTTTCCACAAGCATGAATAGCCGTGGTGTGGTCTTTTCCTCCAAGCTTCCTGCCTATAAAAGGATAAGAACTTTTTAATAATTCTCTCAACAAAAACATTGCTACCTGGCGAGGCCCGACTATCTCTTTTTTTCTTGACGAAGAAAGTAAGTCTTTTTCTTTTAAATCATAAAACTCGGTCACTGCCTGAATTATTTTTTTATAATTAGCTACCTTATTTGGAGAAAGGAATAGCGTTTTTAATAAAGATTTAGCTATTTCTAAGTTAGGCGGTTGATTGTTTATTTTTTGATAAGCAATTAATCTGTTTAAAGCCCCTTCAAGCTCTCTTATATTTTTTTGAATATTTACAGCAATATAATCCAACACTTCATCGGAAAAATTTACTCCTCTTTCCTGACTTTTAGTTTTAAGGATAGCAATTCTTGTTTCGTAATCAGGATAACTTATATCCCCGATCATTCCTCCTTCAAAGCGTGACCTCAGTCTTTCAGCTAAGGCCGGAATGGCTTTTGGGGGCCTGTCCGAAGAAATAATTATTTGTTTATTTTTTTCATACAAAGCATTGAAAATATGAAAAAACTCTTCTTGGGTTTTTTCTTTTCCGGTCAAGAATTGAACATCGTCTAAAATTAAAACATCAATGGCTCGATATTTTATTTTAAAATCTTCGATACTTTGGTTTTTTATAGAAGAAACCAGTCCGGTAGTAAACTTTTCAGATGGTATATATCTTATTTTTTTTTGAGAAAAGTTTTTCATTACTGCATTGCCGACAGATTGTAAAAGATGTGTTTTGCCCAGGCCTACTCCTCCATAAATAAAAAGAGGATTATAAACCAGCCCCGGCTTTTTTGAGATAGCCCAGGCGGCAGCGTGAGCCAATTCATTAAAGGGGCCTACTACAAAATTTTCAAAAGTGTAACGAGGATTAAGATTTGTTTCTTTATCAATTTTAAATTCTTCAAACTCAAGTTGTCCGGCACTGGGAAACGAAATTGTCGGTTTTTTAATTGTTTTTAATTCCGATTTTCCAACCGTGTATTTAACTTCTTTAATCCTTTTATCTAAATTATAAAAAATCTTGAAAATGGTTTTTCCGTATTTGTTTTCCAGCCATTCCTTAGCAAAAGAGTTTGGAGTGGAAACAATTACCTGACCATCTTTATAAACGGCTATATTGGTATCTTTAAACCAGGTGGCAAAGTTAGCTTGAGAGATGTCTAGTTGGATTTGAGCAAGAATCGCTTGCCATAGTTCATCTTTGTTCACGATGGAGTTAGAAATGTTCATATTGAGTATTATATCACATGTCAAAAAAAATCAAAATGAAGGAGAAAAGGACTTGGGTTGTTGAAAAGTTGAGGAAAAACTGTGAAAATTGACGGTAATTATATTTTTTGCTAATGTAAATAATAAACTGAAGCACATAACAAATTATGTGCTCAGTAAAGTTTAATTGTATTTATTTATGTCTGTTACTTATCAAAAAAAAACAAGGAAAAGAAAAAGGACGCACGGTTTTAGAAAAAGAATGAAGACAAAAGACGGAAGAAGAATATTATCCCGACGAAGAAGAAAAAAAAGATCAAAGTTGGTGGTTTAGACAGCTTAGTTTATGTTGTCAAAAAAACATCGGATCCAAAAAAAGAAAGATATTGAGAGAATTTTTAAAGAAGGAAAAAGCTTTAGAGAAGGCTTTTTAGTTTTAAAAACAGCGAAGAATAATTTGAATATCGCCCGTTTTGGTTTTATTGTCTCGCAGAAAATCTCAAAAAAAGCAAATGTTAGAAATAAAATTAAGAGAAGATTAAGAGAAATGGTCAGGTTGAAAATAAAATTACTGGGTTCGGGCACCGATAATTTATTTATCACTCTTCCCGGAATAGAAAAAAAAGAGTTTAAAAATATTGAAGAAACAATTGAAAAATTATTTAAGAAGGCGAATATCAATGTTCGATAAATTTTCAATTATCGAGCTTCCGAAGGAAGCGAAGATGAAGAAGAGATTTATCTATTCGACTTATTTCGATGGTTAAAAAAACAATTTTAAAAATTATAAAATTTTATCAAATGTTTATTTCTCCGTGGCTGGGTTATAACTGTCGTTTTTACCCGAGTTGCTCTAAATATGCAGCAGATACGATTCAAAAATACGGAACACTAAAAGGGCTAAAAAAAGGGCTTGGGAGAATATTAAGATGTCATCCTTTTAATAGAGGAGGAATAGACCTGCCGTAATATGAATTTTTTTATTAGTGCCTTTAATATAGTTTTATATCAGCCCCTATTTAACGCTCTAGTTTTTCTTTATCAATTCCTGCCAGGAAAAGATTTTGGAATAGCCGTAATTACTTTGACAATTATAATCAGAATCATTCTTTATCCTTTAATGCTGAAATCTATTAAATCCCAAAAAATGCTTTCTGAATTACAGCCAAAAATCCAAGAAATCCAGCAGAAATACAAAAACGACAAAGAAAAACAAGCCAAGGAAATGATGAGCCTTTATCAAAAAGAGAAGATTAATCCCTTCGGTGGTTGTCTTCCCCTTTTAATTCAACTCCCGATTTTAATCGCTCTTTATAGGGTTTTTTGGAGAGGGTTGCAGCCTGGGGCAATAAGTCATCTTTACAGTTTTGTGCCTAATCCCGGAGTGATAAATCCAATTTTCTTTGGGTTGATAAATCTTGCTGAGTCAAATTTTGGACTGGCAATTTTTGCCGGAATTAGCCAATTTTTTCAATCAAAAATGTTAATGTCAAAAACCCCCCGTCAGCAGGCCGGTGAGGGGGAGGTAAAAAAAACAGACCAAAAGGCCCAGTTTTCAAATATAATGCAAAAACAGATGCTTTATTTTTTCCCAATTTTTACGGTTTTAATTCTTTTAAGGTTGCCCTCAGCTATTGCCCTTTATTGGATAGTCACCGCCCTTTTTTCAATTTTTCAGCAATATTTAGCGTTCGCGAAGCGAACACCCGCTGATACACGCTGATACACGCTGATTTAAGCGCTGATTAACGCTGATATTTTAAAGTATGCTTAATCAAAATTATCTAAAAAAAATTAAAAAAATTACCGAAGAGTTTTTCCAGAAAACAACTTTTGATATAGAGGTTGAAGTTTTACCAGAAAAGGAAGGAACCATCCCCATTAATCTTAGAACCGAAGAGCCCCAAATTTTAATCGGCGAAGGAGGGCAAACCTTGGCAGAAATTCAACATTTGTTAAAAGTAATTTTGAAAAGAAAACTCGCCTCGCTTCCCATTGCTGAGTCCTTTTACATCAACCTTGATATAAACAATTACAAGCAAAAAAAGTACGAATATTTAAAAGAGTTAGCTCTCTCAGCAGCCGATGAGGTTGTTCTTAGTAAAAAAGAAAAAACACTGGCCCCGATGCCAGCTTACGAAAGGAGAATTATTCATCTGGAATTAGCCAATCGTCAAAATGTCACCACCGAAAGTATAGGACAGGAGCCAGAAAGAAGGATAATAATTAGTCCCTATCCCCGAACTTAGGCATATTTTTTTATTCTCCGGCTAATTCTCGTTTGGCCCTTTTTATTTTTACTATTTCTTCCGGAGAGGTGGTGATAAACTGGTCTTCGGCATAAGAAGCCATCACTTTTATGGCCACGCGTTTTTGCCCGGCAAAAAATATTCCTTCACCCACTTCGCACTCTAATAACAAATATTTTTCTTCGTCTGTCAAGTTAAAAGTTTTTTGAATGATCTCAATGGTGGCCGGAGATTGTTTCATTAGAAATTGAAGAGAAGAATTGGTAATAATCGGTTTACCGTATTCTGATTTCATAAAATCGTTAACGTCCTGGGTTATAGTTGTCACTCCCAGCCAGTATTTTCTTGCTCTTTTACACATTCCAAAAAGAAAAGAAGCGCTATCTTCCGTCCGCATTAGCCACCAGGCCTCATCAACAACCAAAATTCTTTTTTTCATCTCCGATCTGACCTTATTCCAGATGTATCTTATAATTATAAACATGGCCATTGGTCTTAATTCGTCTTCCATATCTCTTATCCCAAAAGCAACAAAGGGTTTTTCCATAGAAATATTGGTTGGCTGATTGAAAAATTGGGCAAAAGTTCCTTTGGTGAATTTTCTCACTCTCCTAACTAAGGATTCTGCCCCTTCCATTCCTTCAAGAACTTGTTCAAAATCAGACATTAAAGGAATTTTGTCTTTCCAGGTGGCAGGGTCTGTTTCCGGGGTGATATCTTTGGCAGCATAAGTTTCAGTCAGAGCCCTGTCAACAATTCCGTCTTCCTCCGGAGACAAGCCGCCCAACATAATTCTTAATAAACCAACTAAGTTAATAATATTCGACCTTAAAACATCTTCCGGTTCTTCATCTTCTCTGGGAATCGGCAAATCAAAAGGATTAATATGGTTTGGACTGGCCAAAGAGATATTAAAGAAGGAACCACCAACAGCATCAGATAATGTTTTGTACTCATTTTCTGGATCTAAAACAATTACGTCGACTCCTAACATCAGAGATCTTAAAATCTCTAATTTAATGCAATAGCTTTTTCCAGAGCCGGCTTTTCCAAAAAGAACCTCATTGGCATTTTCTAAACTAAATCTGTCAAACAAAATCAAAGAATTATTATGCATGTTTATTCCGTATAAAATTCCATCGTTGGAACTCAAATCAAAAGAGGTAAAAGGAAAGATAGAGGACAGGGGCTCTGTGTTCATTGAGGTGTGGACTTGAATTTGGTCTAATCCATAAGGCGAGGTTGAATTAAATCCTTCTTTTTGCTGGTAAAGGGTAGGTTTAATATAAATTAACCTTGATTCCAGAATTGATCTTAAAGTTATTTCTACTTCTTTTATTTCTTCGAGAGTTTTTCCATAGACAGTTAAATAAAGGCCAATTTTAAACATTTTCTCTTGGGCAGTTTGCAGACTGTCTCTTAAGTTTTCTAAATCCTGATAAGCAGTTTCTAAGACAGGATCTCTTATTAGCCCTTTTTCTTCTTTTTCCATAATTTCAGCCTGAACTTCTGTCACTTTCTTTCTTAATTGTTTTAAAACCTGTCCTGTATCGATCGGGTGGGCATGAAAGCTAATGTCCATCGGCTGATCAAGATTGATTACCGGTGACAGCCAGGCAGTGCTTAAATATCTTGGATAAGAAAAAATAAAAAATGATTTGGTAAACCTTTCACCCAATTTTATATGGTCGGGCTTTATTTCAATCGAAGAAGGAGCAATAATGTCTTTTGCTTCTATTGTTGATGCCTCAAAAATTTTTTCCGGCATCTCGATAGTTTTTTTCTTTTTTAAAAAAGGAAATTTCATATAGCGAGTCCCGTTTACGGGACGAAGGTGGAAAAGAGTGCGAAGAAAAGTTTTTCTTCTTTCGTCTCGTCTTTGACTCAACGGACGAAGTCCTCTTCGCCTTAATTATCTAATTATTTCAGGCGGGATTTCAGGGTAATAACCAACCTCAGCTTCTTCCGGGTGATACAAGCTCCAAAAAAGCTCAATTAATTCCTGGGTATTAAGAAAGGAACATTGTAGTCCGCATCTTCTTAATCCCAAAGCCGCAAACTCCATTCTTTGCCACAATTGGGATTTGGCTCTTTGAAACTGTCCTTCGTTAAAACCGGATTCTTTTTTGATTCCTATTTTTGGAATTTCAATTAAAGTAAAAGGTATCGTGACAAAAAAGATTTTGGAAAGAATTTGCCGACCGGCAACCAAGTCGCTGATAAATTTTCTATATTCAGCGGTTTGAATTTTCATTAGTTCATTTTTCTGAGCTGTCTCTATCTCTTTTAATTTATCCAGGTAGCCGGTAATGTTTAGAATCCTGGACTGAACAACAATTTCAACAGGAAAGTCCAAAGAGTTTAAAAAATTCTGGAACTGATAAATAATCGCTTGTTGTTCGTCGGCCGATTTTAAAGCAAAATTCAAAGAGGAGATCATTAAAACACCCCTGAGAGATTTATTTTTTAAGAGTAAAACCCCTTCTCTTATTTGTTCAATTTCTAAAAACTGTTGGGTCGATACTTCTGCCATAAATTATTTTGTTTTAATTTCAATTTCATTGTGTAATTTTTTAAGTTGGCTTTTCCCTCCGATTTTCAAAGGTGACTCTTCGCCCTTCTCTACAGATAAAGCTGCGCGGAACTCCGTTTTCTTTTTATAAACATTTATCCCTGATTGCTCTCTTTTTTTCCAAATATAGATTTTGGGCATAACGCTGAATTTCAAGAAGTTGACTAAAGTTAAAGGTAAAGATCTGCCACCGATTTTCAAGAAAGCCAAGGCAATTCCCCCGCCTACCAGGATAACACAAGCAACCAAGAAGACCGAAAAAGGTACCAAAAAATAAAGAATAAAACAAATAACTCCAGCCGTTCCAATAAAAATAACCTGTTTAAAAGTCAAGGGTCCGATGATTTTTGCTTCATGTTCAATAAATTGTGGAATAGTAAATCTCATAATAATTAATTTTCAATTATCGAGCTTCCGAAGGAAGCGAAGTCGAAGAAGATTTCTTCTTCTCCACCTCAGCTAAAGCTTCGGTAGTTGAAGAAGAGATTTATCTCTTCGACTCTATTATAACAGGCTTTGTCTGACATATCAAAACTCTGTTTTATTTATAACGTAAAACTTTTAGTTAAGTTAATCCAGTCGCAAATCTTAAGAGTTTCTGCTCTTTGGATAGGCTGAATTTTATTTTTCAAAAGCCAAGACTTTGTTTTTTCCTTGTTGAATTTTAGAGTCTTTGACAAATTGTTCAATAATTGCTTCCTGGGTTGGGAAAACCCGGCCCTGACAATTTTAAAAAACAAATCAGCGTTAATCAGCTTTCTATCAGTGTTAATCAGCGGTGCGATTCGTATAATCGCACTGTCAACTTTAGGTTTCGGCCAAAAGGAGTTCTTGGAGATATAAGAAATGATTTCGGGTTTGGCATAAATTTGAACGGAAACCGCCAGAAGGCTCATGTCCGGCGGCTTTGCACAAATTCTTTGCCCTACTTCTTTTTGAACCATTAGAATCATTTCTCTTGGCTGATAATTTGACTCTAAAAACTTTCTAATTACCGGAGCCGTCAGATAAAAAGGCAGATTAGCAACAATTTTGTATTTAGTATTCGGTATTATATAGTATTTAGGATTAATTTTTAAAATATCGTCTTTGACAACTCTAACATTTCTAGCATTCCAACAGTCCAACAATTCCTTTAGAACTTTTACCATGTTTGGATCTTTTTCCACAGCAATTACTCTCCCCGCTTTTTTAGCCAATTCCTGAGTTAGAACGCCAAGACCAGGACCAATTTCCAAAACAACATCATTCGGTTTGAGTTCAGCTGATTCAATAAACTTTTTGACAACCTCTTTATCAATCAGAAAATTCTGTCCCAACCCTTTTGAGGGTTGAATTTTATGTTTTTCGAGCAAGTTTTTAATATTTCTTTTTGAAAATAAGCCCATTTAATCATTTTAGCACTAATTTCAGGGCTGTGGAAAACTAATCTTGAAACCCTTGACTTCTTATCTCAAAAGGTTAAATTAAAAGAAGTTCGTCATTTATCAATGCTGGACTATTTGCGTAGTAAAAAACTTTTAAATAATCTGAGAAGAAAAATCAAGGGTTCCCCAAAGACCCCTTGTCTTTGTTTAAGGATAATCGCTGTTTTTTTGTTTATTTTTGTTTCTGCGGATTCGGGCTTAATCGTAAAATCTTTGGCTGGCAAAAACGATTTTTATTTAGCTAATATTTCTAAAATAATAGGTTTTGAAGAGTCAGAAAAAGACAATTTATTTGTTAGTCCGACAAAAAGATTTTTGCCGGAATCACCAGAATTTCTTTTAGTGGAAAATTCCAGTCTTAAAGCTTCTTCTCCTCCCACCACTTTTTCTTCTCAGGTTCTGGGTTCTTTGATTGCGGGTTATGAGCCAGAAGATGTAAAAATGGTGATTACCGAGTATATTGTTGAGAGCGGAGACACTTTGTCGTCTTTGGCTGCCAAATTTAATATTTCTTTGGATACCATTCTCTGGGCAAATGATCTGAATAAAAATTCAATATTGAAAGTAGGTCGAAAGCTGGTTATTTTGCCGGTTTCCGGAGTAATTCATCATGTTAAATCCGGGGATACTGTTTCCGGAATTGTTGAAACCTATAAAGGAAAAACAGAAGAAATAGTCGCTTTTAACTATCTTCTTGATGAAAACGATATCTATGTCGGAGATATTATCATTGTTCCCAATGGCGTAATGCCGCCCCCTCCTGTAAAGCTATCGCCTGCCCCTGTTAGCGTTCCTTTGGCCAACACTTATTTTATATGTCCCCATTCAGCTTGCCGTATTACCCAAGGACTTCATTGGTACAATGCAATTGATTTTGACGGCAAATGCGGAGACCCAATTTACGCTGCAGCAGCCGGACAAGTTCTTAAAGTTGCTTTAACCAGTTCTACTTCTCGCTGGGCTTTTGGTGGAGCCGGAAATCATATAACAATATTGCATCCTAACGGTGTGGTAACAATGTATGGTCATATTAGCGCAAGCTTGGTTAAGCCGGGAGACAGGGTTTCTCAGGGCGATAGAATTGCTTTAATGGGTGGCCAGCCCGGCACTGCGGGAGTAGGGCTTTCAACCGGTTGTCATGTGCATTTCGGAGTAACGGGCGCCAGGAATCCTTTTGCTCGGTAATTTTAATCTTCCCTGATTCTATACATTAAGGCCTCTGAGAGATGATTGTATTGGATGTTCTCCGAATTATCCAAGTCAGCGATTGTCCGGCCCACTTTTAAGACGCGGTGGTATCCTCTGGCAGATAGTTTGCCAGAATCAACATATTTTCTCAAAAGTCCTTCTGATTTACTGTCAATTTGGCAGTATTTTTTTATTTTTGGGATATCCATTTCAGAATTGGTTAACCCGAGCACATAACGATTTATGTGCTCGGTAAACCTTTCTCTTTGAATTTCTCTTGCTTTTTCCACTTTTTCTCTTATAACTTTACTGGAATTTTCTTCGTCCGGAGCAGTCAGTTTATCGTATTTTAATTGAGGCACGGTAACAAAAATATCAATTCTGTCCATCAGGGGTCCTGAAAGCTTTCTTCTATAGTTTTGAATCTGTGAAGGATAGCATTTGCATTCTTTTTCCGGGTCGCCAAAATAGCCGCAAGGACAGGGGTTGGCAGCAGCCACGAGCGTAAAGCGGCTAGGAAATTTAAGATAATGCTTTGATCTTAAAATTGTAATTTCCCCTTCCTCAATCGGCTGGCGTAAGGATTCTAAAGCATCGCGGTGGAATTCCGGGAATTCATCTAAAAATAAAACTCCTCTGTGGGCCAAAGTTATTTCACCCGGCTTCGGCGGATTGCCGCCGCCGATTAAAGCAACTTCTGAGGCAGTATGATGAGGAGAGCGGAAAGGCCTTTGACTAATTAAAGGTTTTTCTTCTGGTAGAAGACCAACCACGCTATAAATTTTGCTTACTTCCAAAGCTTCTTCAAAAGAAAGAGGAGGTAAAATCGAAGAGAGAGATTTGGCTAAAATAGACTTGCCAGCTCCCGGAGGGCCAGTCATTAAGAGATGGTGGGAGCCGGCAGCTGAGATTTCCAAAGCTCTTTTGGCATATTCTTGCCCTTTTATCCAGCCAAGGTCTATTGGATAATCTTCTTTGTCAAGAAATCCTTTGGGATTTATTTTAGTTTGGGATATTTCTTTTTTGCCCAACAAATAATCGATTGTTTCTTTTAAGTTTTTGACCCCGATTGTTTTTATTTCTTTTATTAAGGCTGCTTCGGCAGAATTTGACCAAGGCAAAATTATTTCTTTAAAACCATTTTCTTTTGCCGCTAAAGCAAAAGAAAGAGCCCCTTTTATTGGCCTTAAATTTCCGTCTAAAGCCAATTCCCCAACAAAAATGCGACTTTGGAAGTCGAATTTTATTTGTTTTGTGGCAAATAAAAAACCCAAAGAAATTGGCAGGTCATATAGAGAACCTTCTTTTTTTAAATCTGCCGGAGCCAGAGAAACCAAAGTCCTGATAGGTTGTTGGTGGGGAGATTGAAAGCCCGAGCTTTTTATGGCTGAAGCCACTCTCTCTTTTGATTCCTGGATGGCCTTGTCCGGCAAGCCAACGATATTAAAAGATGGAAGGCCGTAAGAAGCATCTACTTCTACTTCAACAATTTGAGCGTTTAAGCCCGTGAGAGCGGCTGAAAAAACTTTTGACGGCATATTACTTTAGTATATCAAAAGGCTGTCATAAAACAAAAAGCCTTCGCTGGGCAATTTTTATTTAATTATTACTAATTCTTATTATTCTTTCTCGTGTTAAAGGAGAAACTTTTGAAACTTTTAAAGATTAAAGAAGTTTTCTATAATTTTCAGTAGCCGAGAACTGCCCAATATTCATATTGATTAGGTTCGTCAAAACATATACCGTTTTGATAAGTGGGTGATTCCAGATGTGTCATCAGTGCATAATGACCTTTGCAAATATCGTTAATAGGTACACCGTTATAGGTTGTAGCAGTGGGCTCAAAATAAAAATAGTAATATGCTAGCGGGTCTACGTTGATGGGATCTTTAAGTTTGGCGTCGGTACACTGTTTAATAGCATTATCAAAATTTCCATAGCAAGGTCCGCAGGAAAAACCGTATTTCCAGCCCAGACCAGAACTGTCCCATATGTCATCGGAAGATGGATACCCCCCTGTTTCTGAATAACATACTTCTAAAAGCTTATAAAATTGATTTATTTCTGTCATTCTGCGACCATCGCGAGCTTTGGCCCGGGCAGGGGTTAAAGCAACTAAGACTATTGAGGATAGCAAACCAATAATTGCAATTACCACTAAAAGTTCTATTAAAGTGAAGCTTCTTTGGTCCCTAATTTTATTTTCCAAACAATACTTTTGTGACAATAAATTAAAATTTGTACATTTTTTTATATCCACCATTGATTAAATTATATAACGCTTAATAAAAAAAACAAAGTTTTCATATTAAGATTAAACCCAGATTAAGCTGCGTTAAAATAAAAAGCCCATCGCTGGGCAGTTTTTATTTCTCGCCAATCAGGCGGTTTTTTGGTAGAATAAAATTGAGATGAAAATTGTATTAAAAGTTATCATTGCTTTATTTGTTATCGGGATTATATTGATCGGTATTTGGTTTTCTTTGGATAAACGCGCTAAATGCAAACTGATTTACGGAAAGAATATCTGTAATTTTTATGAAATGATGGATACTATTTTTTCCAACCCAGAAAATTCTGATTTTGAAAAAGCAATGCAACTATGTCGAGAGATGGAAGATGTTCCTAAAAAAGACAGTTGTTTTGAATATATTGCCCAAGCAGTTTCTTTTTATGATGCAGAAAAAGCAAAAGAGGCGTGCAGCGAGATTAAAGAATTTAATGGAGTTCATAGTAAAGAAGAGTGTTATAATGTGGTTGAAAAGTCAAAGGAAGAAAGATTGACCGAATCCTCGGTCATTGCCTTTCTGGAAGCTCGCTTGCAGAGAAATGAAGAAGCGGCTTTATCTTGGTTCACTGATAACGCCAAGGTGCAGTATCTTTTGCAGCGCGATTTTCCTTTGGCAGGGCTTTCCAATCCTCATTTTGCTGATTTTGAGATTTTGGAGAGAGAAAAATTGGATGGAGCCCAATTTAAATTCAAAGTAAGAATCTACGAAGAATATACCGGACAGGGCAAGGTAGGATATTTTGACGAAACCTTAACTGTGGTTAAGAGCGGAGATAAATATCTGATAGATTCATTTGAGCGAAGTGAATACACCAATCTATAAGGACTAATTAGCCATCAAACAGGTTCGAACAGACTCTATTCCAAAAGCCCATTGCCGGGCATTTTTGTTTTTTAAACCTTCACTTCCAACTCAAACCTGAGATAATTGTTGGGATGTTGTCCATAACTTAAAAAAAGATGGAAGGCCGTAAGAAGCATCTACTTCTACTTCAACAATTTGAGCGTTTAAGCCCGTGAGAGCGGCTGAAAAAACTTTTGAAGGCATATTTTATTCTAATTGATTGGTAAAATTTAACAACAACCCCTCACTAATATAAAGGTGGGGGGTTGGTTTCATATATTTTTTAATTTTTTAGCGAATTTTTCCCACTTTTTCTACGGTAAGATCATCGGGCAGGGTAGTATCTATTGGTTCGTCGCTTGAAGAAACGATCATTTCCGTCCATTGGTCTTTTGCTGAAAATATAACCTCGTTAATTAGCGTCGCGATTTTCCCTCTCTGAATTAAATCAGGAACAAAAGCGATTTGGAAAGCAGCAATCCAGGGATCTTCTAAAACTCCCACTCCGGGATTGATATTTTCGATTTCCCAAATTACTTCGGTAGGACCCAAAGGCATCCCTTTAATTAATAATTCATTAAGTTTTAGCCGTGTCACTTCGTCAACATAGCCGGTGGGATTTTCGAGATTTTGAGACTCTAATATTTCTTTTCTGTATTTTTCTTGAAAGCCTTTTACAGCAGCAAGAGTTGTTCTTCCGAAATAACCGGTAGTTGGCACATTTGCCGGATACCAATAAGGAACCTCTCTTTTAAGTATAATTTGGAGATACCGAACCTCTTCGCTGCTTAGTCCTTCGTATAATGGTTTTTCAAACCTGAAGGTTGTTGGAATTTCCGGATAAGAACCTTTCATTTGAAGAGGATCCGTTATAACCTTCATTTCTCCATGGGTGGGTTTAACGCTTCTAAAATAAACTCCCGAAGGAAGGGTGGCTTTGATTATGGCGTTTTCTATCCAATTATAATAATTTTCAAGTTTCCAAACAATTGTATAATTAGTAGTTTCGTTTACTTGAGGAGGATGTTGGCCGGGGTTTTCAAAAAATCCATATTTGTCTTTAAAATAACCTTCCTGAGAGATTTTTATTTGAGAATTAACTCGGTTTCTAAATTCTGCTTCAAAACCGGCCAAGATTACCCTATTTTTTATTAAGGCGTTGGTTTCAGTTAAATCTTTTGGTTTGAAATCTTCTTTCAATTGGACCCAAAATTCTACCTTGCCCTCTTCGCCAGGCGTTAAATATCTAAGCTGGGGAATTTTTTCTCCATTCCAAGAGATAGAGTTTCCTCCTTTGGGAAATTCTCCCAAAGGAGTTTCAATGGTAGACAGATCGTAAAGATTTCCTTCCAAAACAGTAGTTAAAACCAGATCTCTCAAAGGCTTATCTTGGATATTTTTAAAATAAATTTCGTAATAGAGTCTTTCTCCGGAATAGGGAAAGTATTTTTCTTGATTATTAATTTTTTGAGAAAACAAGAAATTGGGTTCATAGGTGACAGAGCGGGCCGAAACTTCTTTTAATAAAACGTCTTGGCCGTTAAGATTAATGAATAATTGAGCGCTGAAATCTAATTCTTTTCCGATCTCTTGTCCCTGGGGAAAAGATCCTGTTATTTCCGCTTCTTTTCCGCCAAGATATTCTAATTTTGGAATTTCCCATTTTTGCTCCTCCGTCTTTGGAGGCATTGATTCTTTAAAAGTAAAATCAAAAGGAAAATTTATAGATAGTTTTAAATTGGAAATAGTGTGGTCAATTAAGGAAAAATATCTTAGCCTAAAAATGAACTCGGTTTCCGTTTTGGGAGATATTGGAATTTTTTTAGGGATATCCAAAATAAAATCTATTGGTACTTCGGAAATAAGACTAGAAAAATTGGCAACTTTTGACATTTTTATTGCTGGTTGCTTTCCCTTAGAATAATTCAACCAAGTTTTGGCTTCTCTTCTTTCGCCTTCCGTTCCAAAAAGCTGCGCTTTAAAGTTAAGCACTTTCTCTTCGTTGGGGTAAAGAGATTCTCCTAATATTATTGTCTCGATTAAACTTTTTTCCGGCAGAGAAAAAGACGGATAATTAAAAACCAATTCCGGATTTTTTAAAACAACATTCCCTGTGTTCTTACAAGTTACGGTATAAGTTATTTCTTCTCCGACTTTTGCTGTTTCCGGTCCCGAAATATTGATTTCAACTTTGGTTCTGGGTAAAACGACCCTTATAATTAAGAAAAACACCACTAAAATTAGAACAAAAGCCAAGATGGTGGTCAAAAGAGCTGACCGCTCAGAAAACTCCCGTGTTTTAAAAAAAGAGATAGCTGATTTAAGTTTTTCTTTAATTGTTTCTATCATTTATCGAGTTTCGTTTACGGAACGAAGATGGAGAAAAAAATTTTATTTTCTTCGACTTTCTATTCTATTACCGAGCTTCCATTTATGGAAGCGAAGGTGGAGAAGAGGACGAAGTCCTCTTTGATTATTAATTATATCAGTGAAAAGAAAGAAAACAATGATTTAGCCTCGAAAAAGAAGAATGATAACACTAAGAAAAAGAATTAAAACTATTACCGCAAAAACTAAAATAATCCGATTGAAGACTTTTTTAAACGGTTGAGGCCGAGGCGGAAGATTTTCTACCATTTTTTTAATTACATTTTCTTCTTTTTCCATAAAAAAAAATGTTTAAGCTTGAGTTTTCTTGGGCTTTTTGCAATTTAAGCAATATTGGGCAACAGGATAAATTTTGAGTCTTTCTTCTTTGATTCTTTTTTGGCATTTTTCGCAAATTCCGTATTTGCCAATTTTGATTTTTTCCAAAGCTAAATTAATGTTTTTTAACCATAATTCCAAGCTATATTCAATAGGTAAAAGAGTGCTGTATTCTTCTACTTCGTCAGCTGCCTGTTCCAGGGCAGCTGACCCTGTTTCTCTGCCATCAAAACGGGGAAAACGAGTATCCCAGTCGTCCTTGAGTTTTTCATCTTTAGTGGCAAATTTTTCAAGCTGTTTTTCAATATTTTTTTTATCTTTCTCTAATTTTTCTTTTAATTGATTTATCAAGTTTTTATCCATTGAAATAAATTGAAAATTTATTGAAAAGTGAGATGAGTCGAAGAGATAAATCTCTTCTTCATCTTCGCTTCCTTCGGAAGCTCGACAATCGAAGATTCATTGAATATTGTTTTTTTACATTAATCTCTCTTTTATTTTAATAATTTTTGATAGCGATTCTTTAATTTTAGATTGAGAAACCCCTCCTTTTTTAAAAGTATCAAAAAAAATATCTAACCCTTCAGAAACGCTTATTTCCCAGCCGGAAAAAATTAAAAGATTTACACCAGCCTGAACTGGTTTAATCATTATATCTTTTAAAGAAAAATTTGCCAAGAGATACTTTTGGGCTAAATCGTCGCTAATGATTATAATTTCAGAGCCCAAATTGTCTTTTAAAAATTGGATAGCTGTCGGAGAGAATGTAAAGAGTAGATTTGGGTCAAGATTTTTATAAACCATGTTGGCGGTCATGATAAATTCAGGGTTAGCCTCAATTGCTTTTTTGAATTGAAATATTTCTGGCAATGTTTCTGTTTTAGCTAAAGTTTCCTCCGGGTTAAAAGAAATTCCGCCATATCCCGGGAAGTGTTTGACAGCAGTTAAAATGTTTGCTGTTTTTTGTCCTTCAATTAAAGACTTTGCCAGATTTCCGGTTCTGGCTGCATTTTTTTGAAAAGAGCGATTGAATAAAAAATCTGTTTCCTCGGTAACATCTAACAGCGGAGCCAGATTAAGATTAATTCCTAATTCTTTTAATTCTTGGCCCCTTGTCAAGCCAATCTGATAAGCTTCATCTGTGTCTTCAATTTCTGACTGAAGGGTTTTTTCTTGGAGAAAATCCACTCTGGAGATAATTTCGCCCTCTTGGTCAATAGTAATAAAAAGAGGAAGACCGGTTTCTCTTAAAGAAAGATTTTGGAGGTCTTTAGTAAGTTTTTTTAATTGTTCTGCGCTTTCAATGTTTTTTGACAGCAAAAGGATACCTCCAGGTTTATATTTATGAAAAAACTCCTCTAATTGAGGAGTAACAGTTTTGCCTTCAAACCCAATAATAAACATCTGACCAACCTGATTTTCCAATGTGCTGGCCTTTATTAAATCAATTGTCTTTTTTATGTTTTCAAAGGAAGAGGTAAAAACAAAATAATCATCAAACCAGGCATAACAAATTCCAAAATCTTCTTGAGAAATGGTTAAAAATCTAAAACTTATTTCTTGGTGGAAACTGGTTTTAAAACTTGAAGACAGAGCCGGCTTTTCTTTGCCCAAAACTTCAAAGAGTTTTTCTGTATCTTTTTCCATTGTTGCCTCCCAGGAGAACAATGAATTTAGAAGGTTTTCTTTGTTTTCAATTTTAGTTACAAAACCTAAATGGTTTTTATTTCCACTGGAAAAAATGAATAAAGTGAAATCGTTGTTCAGTTTTTCTAAAAGCTTTTCGGGAGTTTTAACTTCAAAAGCTTCAAAAAACTCTTTTAGACCGACAACCTTATTTTCGTTTATATTCTTAAATAAAATTCTGATGTATTCTCCTGTTTCAAAGGTTTTTTCCAGAAGTTGAGGGAGCAACCCTGGAATTTCTGAAGAATTCATAATTTCCAGAGTTTCTGTAGTGTCTACTGAAATTAAGGAAGCAGGAATTATAATTTCCGGGTATTTGTTCCTTTCTTCCTCTTTTTTTTCTTCCGGCGGCAGAATTATTTTCTGCTGTTCAACTTTTTTCACCGTAAAAAACCAGTAAAGAAATCCAATTACAGATAAAAGAATGGCAAATATTAAAGCCCTAATTAAGATTTTTTGAATAGGAGAAGGTTTTTTGGGTAATTTGGGAATTAAAGTTTCCGATGTTTCTTCTTTTATTGTCCGAGTCGCAGCGAAGTCAAAGAGGCGAGCCTCTTTTTCACCTTCACTTTCGCTGTGCGAAAGCTCGGTGGCTGAAGAAGAGGATTTATCCTCTTTGACTTCTGAATTTTCAAAAGGAGGATTTTCTTCGGTTATTTTTATTTGATTTTCCTCTAATCTTCTTTTTTCTGCCAAAAGTTTCTCTTTTCTTCTTCTTTCTTCTTCTTCGGCGATTCTTTTTCTCATTTCTTCTTCAGCAATTTTCTTCCTCTCCTCTTTCTCTTTTGCCCTTTCTATTTCTATTTGCTCCTCACTATCAAATTTTGGTGTGGGGACTTGTGTTACTGCTCTTTTTTCTAATCCTATTGTTGTTTTTTCTTCTTCAAGTTTTTCAAAAAGTTTTTTTTTATCTTCCGTTATCATTTCCTCTTTTTCCTCCTCTTTTTCTAGAGATTCCTCTCCCGGAGATATTCTTAATAAACGATTAATTTCTTTTAATCTTTCTCTTAAAGGGGTTTCTTTTTCCAAAATTTTCTGATATTCTTCTTCTATCTTTTTTAATTCAGTGGAAAAATCTTTTTTTTCTTGTTCTAATTCCCATCTTTTTCCTTCCAATGTTTTTCTGTCATCTTCAACTTTCCACCTGTCTTTTTCAACTTTTCTTTGCTCTTTTGGATCCGAAATTTCTTTTTCTCTTTTTTCAATATCTCTAATCACCTCTTCGGTAATTTGTTCTTCTTTTAAAAGTTCTTTTAACTCAGTTTCAATTCTGTTTTTCTTTGCCAAAAGTTCATTTTCTTTGTTTTCTATTATTTTTTTCTCGTCGATTAACTGAAAAATTTCGTTTTTCAAGAGAGATTTTTCCCGAGTCGATTCTTTTTCTTGTCTTTTTCGGAAAATTTTTTCCTTTTCTGCTTTGAATCTTTCTTCCTTTTTTAAAACTTCCTGGTATTTTAATTCAATCGTTTTAATTTTTTCTTCCGTTTTTTCTATTTCTTCCTGGATTGACCATTTTGTTTTTTCAATATCTCGTCTTTTGGCATCCGTTTCCCATCTTTTCTTTTCAATTTGACTTCTTTTTTCAAAAGGAGCTGTTTTTTCTAATTCTTCAATTTCCAAAATTTTATTTTCAATAATCTCCTCTTCCTTCAAAATCGGTTCTAATTGAATTTCAAAATTTTTAATCCCAGCTAAAAATCGCTCCTTTTCTTCGTTTACTCTCTTTTTTTCCAGGCCGATATTTTCAATTTCTTTATCAATTTCAGCTATTTTTTCCTCCTCGGTTCTTTCTGCCAAGAGCTTTTCTTCTTTTCTTCTTCTTTCTTCTTCTTCGGCGACTCTTTTTTTCATTTCTTCCTCAGCAATTTTCTTCCTTTCCTCTTCTTCTTTTGCTCTTTCTATTTCTGCCTGTGCTGCCGCTCTTTTTTCTGCCAAAAGTTTCTCAAGTTTTTCTTGTCTTTCTTTTTCTTCCTCTTTGGCCACAGCCTCTATTTTTTCTTCTGTTTTTTCAACCGCGACCTCTTCTCTCTCCTCACTTTCTCTTTGGCTCCCCAATTCTTCCAAGCTGGCAATATCTTTTTGCATTGTTCTGACTTTCTCTTTTTTCAAAAATTCTAGTTTTTTATTTTCTTCTTCCATTCTTAATTATGTTTGGCGAAGAGGATTTCGTCCTCTTCTTCACCTACCGAAGCTTCAGCTGAGGTGGAGAAGAAGGAATCTTCTTCGACTTCGCCCCACTACTCGGGGCTCGGTTTATGAATTATTATTTACCCATTTAGAAATATCATTTCTAACGGGGCTTACTTTTTGCCTCTTTGAGAGACAGATTTATTCTTCCCTGTTCGTCAATTGAAATTACTTTAACCGGGATAATGTCCCCCGTCTTAACAATATCTTCCACTTTATTGACGTGATAAGGAGCCAATTGAGAAATATGAACCAATCCTTCTTGTCCGGGCAAAATTTCAACAAAAGCTCCAAAATCCAAAATTCTTTTAACTTTTCCCTGAAAAACTTCGTTTACCTTAACTTCGCGAGTAATGTTCTTTATCCTTTCAACGGCTTTTTTTGCTGCCTCTTCCCTTTCGGCTGTTACAAAAATTCTGCCCGAGTCCTCAATGTCTATTGAAGCTCCACACTCATCAATAATTTCATTGATTACTTTTCCGCCAGGACCAATCACTTCTCTTATTTTAATAGGATTTATTTGTAATATCAATATTCTGGGAGCATGGGACGATAGTTCTGGCCTTGGTTTTGAAATTACTTTTGCCATTTCGTTTAAAATTTGAAGCCTTGCTTTTTTTCCTTGAGACAAGGTTTTTTCTAAAATTTCTTTGTCAATTCCATCATTTTTAACATCCATTTGAATGGCGGTAATTCCTTTTTCTGTCCCGGCGATTTTGAAATCCATGTCGCCGTGATGATCTTCCGGTCCCTGAATGTCGGTTAAAATTTTGTAATCTCCTTTATTGTCCTGCATTAATCCTAAAGCAATTCCGGCAGCCGGTCTTTTTATTGGCACTCCGGCATCCATTAAGGCCAGAGAACTACTTGAAACAGAGGCCATCGAGGTTGAACCGTTAGACGAGAGAATTTCGGTGACTATTCTAATGGTATAAGGAAAATCATCAAAACTGGGGACCAATGACATTAAAGCTTTTTCTGCCAGCATTCCATGTCCTATTTCTCTTCTGCCCGGCCCCCTCATTGGTTTTACTTCTCCGACAGAATAAGGAGGGAAATTATAGTGGTGCATAAATCTTTTTTTGTAGGTTGCTTCCATTCCCTCAAGCAACCTTACATCCCCCGGTGCCCCCAAGGTTAAAATGGAGAGAGCTTTAGTTTGTCCTCTAATAAAAAGACCGGAGCCATGGGTTCTGGGTAATAGTCCCACTTCACATTGGATATTTCTTATTTCATCAATTTTTCTATTGTCAGGCCTCTTTTCAAATTTAATAACATTTTCATGAACTAATTTTTCTATTTCTTCTTCAAAAACCCGAGCCGCAGCTAAGGGTAAAGAAGAGGATTTATCCTCTTTGCCCCTACCAACAGGATATTTTCCTTGAATATAATAAATCAATTCTTCTTTCAAGGCATTAACTTCATCCATTCGGCTAACTTTGTCTTTTCGGAAAAGAGCTTTTTCTAATCTTGAGCCAAGAAAATCTTTAATTTCTTTTTCCAGTTCCAAATCCTTTGCAGGTGTTTCTATTTTATCTTTTTCCTTGCCAACTTTTTTAACAATTTCTTTTTGAAAATCAATCAGTTTTTCAAGAGTAGGTTTAGCAAAATCTACTGCTTTTAAAATCATATCTTCTGTTACTTCGCTTCCCTCCATTTCAATCATATTGATTAAAATTTCATGAGATTTCACCCCCGCTATTGCCAAATCCAGATCATTTTTTTCTCTTTCTTGATAAATAGGATTAAGAATAAAATCTTTTTCGTTTTTGCCAACCCTTAAAACTGCTATCGGGCCTGACCAAGGAATATTAGAAATAGATAAGGCCAGGGAAGCAGCAAGCAAACCAATAATGTCGGGATCGTTTTCCTTGTCCCAGGAAAGGCAAGTAACTACTACCTGAACCTCTTTTTTTAAGTGCTTGGGAAATCTTGGTCTTATTGCTCTGTCAATAAATCTTGAAGTTAAAATGGCCTCGTCTGAAGGCCGGCTCTCTCTTCTGATATATCTTGAGCCCAGAATTTTGCCGGCGGCATAATATCTTTCTTCGTAATCAACCGTTAAAGGAAAAAAATCTATTCCTTCTCTTTCGTAATTTGACATAACTGCTGTCGCCAAAACCATAGTTTCTCCATACTGAACTAAAACATCGCCTGAAGCTTGTTCGGCTAAATTTCTGACTTCAACCTTTAACTCTTTTCCGCCAATATTTAGTTTGAAAATTTCTTTATTCATTGAAATAAATTAAAAATTTATTGAACATCGAAGATTGAAATGAATTGAAAATTCATTGAGCATCATTTTGTTTTTAATAAATATTTTTCCAGGCTTTTTTCCAAATCAATAAACTCATCTGCAACTTCTTTTAATTTAGAAGAAGACGATCTTCCAAAAGCAACGATTTCCACTCTTTTTCCTTGGTTTTTCAAATATTCTACCAACTGGATAAAGTCGCCATCGCCAGAACACAAAATAATTGTATCGCAGCTTTGAGCAATTCTTATGGCATCAACCGTAATTCCCACGTCCCAGTCAGCTTTTTTTAAGCCGCCAAAAAATTCCTGCAGATCTCTAACCCTGGTTTCAATTCCTAGCTTGATTAAGGCCTCAAAAAACGGCTTTTCTTCTCCGCTTTTTGTTCTGACAACGTAAGCAAAAGCCCTGATTAGGATTCTGCCAGAAACAGTTGATTTTAAAATGGCTCCGAAATTAACGCGGGCTCCATAAAGATTTTTGGCAGAGTGATAAAGATTTTGAACGTCAATTAAGACGGCTACGCGTTGTCCGAAATGTTTAATTATCATAACGTAAAAATTTATTTCTTCAACCCTATTTTTTTAATTATACTATTATATCTTTTTGTGTCTTCCTGCTTTAAATAATTTAACAAAGTCCTTCTTTTTGAAACCATTTTTAATAACCCTCTTTTTGAATGAAAATCTTTAGCATGCTTTTTCAAATGTAAAAGCAATTGCTTGATTTCTTCTGACAACAGAGCAACCTGAACTTCCGGAGAACCCGTATCTAAATCGTGCAGTTTATAGCTTTTGATTATTTTTTCTTTTTCTTCTGGCGTAATCATATATCGAGCTTCCGAAGGAAGCGAAGTCAAAGAAGATTCCTTCTTCTCTACCCTTCGTTGCGACTCGGGTAGGTGAAGAAGAGATTTATCTCTTCGACTATTTTAAAATTAATAATTGAAAATTAAAAATTGTTTTTGGTGCCCCCGCCAGGATTTTCACCCCGCCCCAATTTCCAGTGCCCCGCGCAGGGCTCGAACCTGCAACCTTATCCTTAAGAGGGATCTGCTCTACCGAATTGAGCTAGCGGGGCTTTATTCCGGAACACAATAGGCAAAAGATTTACCCTCTGGACTTGGACTATTAGCGTCAGCTTTTCCGAGCTCACAATGCCATCCATTTCCCATAATTTCTCCTGGAGGGTTAAGTAATTTGGTTGGTTCTGTAGGAAAACAAAAACCATCTTTTATCTTCTTTTGTGTCCCACACTCGGCTGTTCCAATAGCCTCATCGCAATCCTGATCCCAGTCCGGACAACCGATAGGCATTTCTTTCCATTCTCCAACTAAGTTAGGATATTTTTCTTCTATTTCTTTTTTCTTCTGCTCTATTTGTTCTTCAGGAGGAATATAATCGGGATCAATAATACAATCAATATATAGAGTGCCAACAGGAGGATGACAAGTTCCCATAACCCATTCCTTTCCTTGAAACTCACAATACCATCCTTCACCGACAATTTCTGCGCTCTTAATTAGTTCCGTATTATCACCTGGCTCACATTTGCCTCTATTTAATTTAAATCCGGCGGCACATTCACGAGATATACTTATAGGAGAACATGTCATATTAGGATCATTAATTTCATATTGCGGAACACCGCTCCAATCTTCTTCTTCTTCATGGCAAGCTCCGTCATACCAATAATAACCTGCCCCTATGCATTCGTCTTTAGTAGTGTAATCGCTGGGAACTGTGGGAGTTGGGGGAGTTGGGGGAGTTGGGGGAGTTATCGGAACTCCCCCCTCTTCTATTGGACAATCAATTTTAAACCAACCCTCTCCTGGTCCGGTCCATACATTTACTCCTATTACCAGGAAAAAAGCATTAACTAACAACCAGGCGCCATAAATTATGACCAAGCCAATAGCAACCGCTGTTAAAAGGCTTGTTGCCTTGCCGATTTTAGAGGGATCTCCGACAGCAGCAAAAAACATTACTCCGCCAATCACTATCATCAAAGTGGCAATAAGCGGAACAATAGCCACATAACTGTTAAGGAGACAAGGAATGAGAAGAAATTTAACAATATTGTCAAACAAGACAAAAATATGGCAAAGCTGACAAGCTGGCTTGTCCGGACCGCCGCAAGGAACCAAACCTTGGGCGTTAATCAAAAAAGGAAATAGAAACAAAAATAAAAAAACAATTAAAAATATTTTCCTCATGTTGATTTTATTATAATTCATTTTTTGTGTGTCCCCTAGAGGAGTCGAACCTCTATCGCTGGTTCCGAAGACCAGCACTTTATCCATTAAGCTAAGGGGACGTAAAAGGGCGGGGCACCTTATCCATTAGACCACGGGGGCTTTTCGTTTGTATTTTATTATTTTAACAGACGCATTGAAAAAAACAAGTTTTTGAGATAATATGATAATATGCAGGTCCCAAAAGAAGTAAAACTTATTATTGAAAAGTTGGAAAAGGCAGGAGGGTTTGAAGCTTTTGTTGTGGGTGGCTGCATCAGAGATTTTTTGCGGGGAGCGGAGTCGGAAGATTGGGACGTGGCAACTAATGCTAAACCAGAAGAAATTCAAAAAGTATTCCCTAAGAGTTTTTATGAAAATAAATTTTTAACAGTAACCGTTCAAACCGGGAGCAAAAACCCTAAATTAAAAGAAATTGAAATCACCACTTATCGTTCTGAAGCAAAGTATTCTGATAAAAGGCATCCAGACGAGATAAAATTTGCCAAAACCATTGAAGAAGATTTGGCCAGAAGGGATTTTACAGTCAATGCCATGGCAATGGAAATAAGAAAAATACTTTCGATTGAACCAACTCCTCTAAGTCAAATTTATGGAAAAACGGCAGGAGGAGTTTATCCGGGGAAAAAACTAGAGATTAAAATTGTCGATCCATTTAATGGCCAGCAAGACCTTAAAAATAAAATTATCAGAGCGGTGGGGAGTCCGGAAGAAAGGTTTTCAGAAGACGCTTTGAGAATGATGCGCGCTGCAAGATTTGCTGTTGTTTTGGGCGAGGGTTGGCAGGTTGAAACCAATACCGCCAAAGCTATAAAGAATAATGCGGTTTGGATTCAGGCAATTTCTAAAGAAAGAATCAGGGATGAATTAATGAAAATTATTATGTCAGGAAGAGCGGCCGAGGGCATCGAACTTTTAAGGAAATTAGGCCTTTTAAAATATATTATTCTGGAATTGGAAGAGGGCTACGGTATTTTACAGAATAAACATCATATATACGATTGTTACGAGCATAGTTTAAAATCATTGGATTATGCTGCCAGAAAAAATTTTAATAAATGTGTAAGAATGGCTGCTCTCTTGCATGATGTTGCTAAGCCCCGCTGCAAGCGCGGTGAGGGACAGGATGCCACTTTCTATGGCCACGAAATAGTTAGCGCTAAAATGACCGCTCAAATTTTAAACAGATTGAAATTTTCTAAAAGAGATATTGAAAAAATCGTCAAATTAGTTAGATACCATCTTTTTTATTATAACACTGAGGAGGTAGGAGAGAGTTCGGTCAGAAGATTGGTCCGTCAGGTAGACCCGGAAAACATGGAAGAATTATTACAGGTCAGAATGGCAGACAGAATTGGCTCTGGCGTCCCCAAAGCAGAGCCATATAAATTAAGACACTTAAAATATATCGTTGAAAAAGTTAGTAGAGATCCGATCTCTGTTAAGATGCTTAAAGTAAATGGAAAAGATGTAATGGAAATTTTGAAAATTCAGCCAGGACCAATGATAGGACAAATTTTGGATGTTCTGCTTGGTTATGTCTTATCTGATCCAAAAAAAAACAAAAAAGATTTTTTAGAAAAAGAAATTAAAAAATTAGGAAAATTGCCAGAAAAGAAACTTCAGAAGTTGGCTCAAAAAGCCAGAGGAGAAAGAGACAAAATTGAAACAAAAAAAGATGAAATGACAAAAAAGAAGTACTGGGTAACGTAACGGGCTGTAGTGTAATAGTAGCACGAGTCCTTCGGGAGGATTTAGCCTGAGTGCAAATCTCAGCAGCCCGAATTAAGCTGGAGGTAAAAAGGGCCTATAGTTTAACGGCAAAACACCTCATTCGCATTGAGGAGACTGAGGGTTCAATTCCCTCTGGGTCCACTATGGATTCAAAACAAACAGGAATTTGGGGAGAGAAAATTGCCGAAAATTATTTGATGAAGAAAGGATATCAAATTTTAGATAAGAATTATTCAACCAATTTCAATTCCGGCCCCAAAAGAGGAGAAGTTGACCTTGTGACAAAAAAAGATAACATAATTTCTTTTATTGAAGTAAAAACCCAAACCCAAAATCAACGAGAACAGTTCTCGTTGATAAGGCCGGAACAAAAAGTTAATTTTTTAAAACAAAGGAAAATAATCAAGACGGCTGAATTTTGGTTAATGGAAAAGAAAATTCCCTTGGATTCAAAGTGGCAGATTGATGTTATTGCCATTAAAATAGATTTCAAGAGTAAGCTGGCTAAAATTCGGCATTTTAAAAACTCTGTTTTTTAGATGCACTCTTTGCGGTTTTTCATTTCATTGACGGATAGTTTTGTTTTGTTATAATTAACATAGTCCGTGGAGTGCGGACACTTTTATTAAAATTATGGATATAAAAAACTTCATGTCAGCCATTGCTCAGATTGCCGAAGAAAAAGGTATTTCTACGGAAAAGGTTTTGGGAACCATTGAAATGGCGATTGCCGCTGCCTATAAAAAAGATTACGGAAAAAAAGGACAGATAATCAAAGCTAAACTTGATCCGGAATCAGGCGATGTTAAGTTTTGGCAAGTAAAATTAATTATCGATAAAGACATGATTTATTCTGAAACCGAGCTTTCACAAATGGAAACGAAGGTGGGAGAAAAGCCCGTGGCCGGCGAAGTTTCGGCCGGTAAAAAAGTTCGTTTTAATCCTGAAAAGCATATTATGCTCAAAGAAGCAAAAAAAATAAACCCAAAGATTAAGGTTGCTCAAGAATTAGAAATTCCCTTGGAAACAAAAATAGATTATGGTCGGATTGCTGCCCAGACCGCAAAACAAGTTATTTTACAAAGAATTAGAGAAGCAGAAAAAGAAAGTATTTTGGATGAATACAAGGCCAAGGAAGGAGAAATAATTTCCGGAATTGTTCAAAGAATTGAAGGAAGAAATGTTTTTTTAGATATTGGCAAAACCCTTGGCGTCTTGCCAAAAGAAGAACAGGTGCCGGGAGAATTTTATCGGCCGGGCCAACGGCTCAAGGTTTATCTTTTAAAAGTTGAAGAAACGCCAAGAGGGCCGGCCATAATTTTATCTCGGGCTTACCCCAAATTAATTTCAAAACTTTTTGAGTTGGAGGTGCCGGAAGTTTCTTCAGGTCAAGTTCAGATAAAGTCAATCGCCAGAGAGCCAGGTTCCAGGTCTAAAATTGCGGTATGCTCCGACATTGAAGGAGTTGACCCTATTGGCAGCATGATTGGCCAAAAAGGAACGAGGGTTATGGCTGTAATTAATGAGTTGGCAGGAGAAAAAATTGATATTGTCGCATATTCTCCGGAGCCAGAAAAGTATATTGCCAATTCCTTGTCGCCTGCCAAGTCCTTAGAGGTAAAAATAATGCCCAAAAACAAAGCCCAAGTTATTATTTCCGAAGATCAATTGTCTTTGGCTATTGGCAAAGATGGTCAGAATGTAAGATTGGCGGCAAAACTAACCGGTTGGAAAATAGACATCAGATCTCCAAGAGAGGACGAAAAAGATAAAAAAGAAGAGGAGGGAGAAAAATTAGAAACCGAGCTTCCATCTATGGAAGCGAAGGTGAAGAAGAGGACGAAGTCCTCTTCGCCTGTTGAAAAAGAAATCAAAAAGAAAAAGACGACTAAAACAACTCAGGACTAATTTGAGTATTGTTGTTTCGCTTTTCATCGGATTTTTGGTATAATTAGATTATGAACCTAATTCCCACGGTCATAGAAAAATCTCAATATGGAGAGAGGGCTTATGATATTTATTCCCGGCTTTTAAAAGACAGAATTATATTTTTGGCAGGACCTATTACCGACCCTGTAGCTAATTCTATTATTGCTCAAATGTTATTTTTGGCTTCAAAAGATTCCCACAAAGACATTCAACTTTACATTAATACTCCCGGCGGCTCGGTTACTGCTGGCATGGCAATTTACGATACCATGCAGTATGTCAAGCCTGATATTTCTACTGTTTGTTTTGGTTTGGCAGCTTCCATGGGAGCTACCTTGCTGGCAGCCGGGAAAAAAGGAAAACGTTTCGCTCTCCCCAATTCTCAGATTTTGCTGCACCAGGTAGCAGGCGGAGTTACCGGAGAAGCAGTAGAAATTGAAATTACTGCCAAACAGATTATTAAAATCAAAGAAAAACTAAACAAAATTCTGGAAAAGCACACCGGTCAGTCCTTAGAGAAAATTGAAAGAGACACTGACAGGGATTTTTATTTATCTGCCGAAGAAGCCAAGGAATACGGCTTGATTGACCAGGTTATTAAGCCAAAAGAATGAAAATTGTCCTTAAACCGAGCAGACAAGAACTATAGGAATTTATGCACTATGGAAAATGAGAATTTTTATGAGTTTTTACGTTGATAATAACTCTCCGTTTATTGGAGAGTTTTTTATTTTTTGAGATATTTTATAGTAAAAAGAGTCCTGCGAGATGGCTTCCCAGCGTAATGTAATTCAACTTTATTTGACTGACATAGTTTGTTATAATTGAATAAAGGTCGTATTTTAAATTAATCATAAATAAAAATAGGATTTACATTAAACAAACAAAACAATGGAGATGACTTTATCAAAAAAGACAATTTTGTATTTTCTTGTTTTCATTTGGATAGTTTTTTCCGTAGTCTATATCGCTTGGGACATCTGGAGCGATTTCAAAAACGTCCAGATATTAAACGCTTATGAGCAAGGCAGAATAAATACAATAAATGTTTTAATTACTGAAGCTGAGAAATGCGAACCGGTTACTGTTACCGGCGTTGAAAAGCAAATCAGTATAATAGGCACGCATTGTTTGGAAGAAGAAGTACCAGTAGAAAAATGAGAAATTAAGATTTAAAATCTATGATGCCAAAAGTTAATAAAAACATCATTATCGGAATCGTAATAGCGGTGATTTTAATTTTCATCAGTATTATAATTTATGCTTTCTGGCAAAAAGACAAAATTGCTCAAGTTGAGGTTCCGGCCGAGGTTCCAGTTGAAGTTCAAACCATCGAAGAAATTCTGGCTCCGGGAGAAATCGGCGAGATTGAAAAAACCGAAATTCCAGAAGGAGTGCAAATTCCAGAATTACCACCGGTTATTCTTAATACAGAGGGAACGATTATTGAAATTAAAACCGATAGATTAATAGTTCAAGGGTCAGGCTCTAATTTTACCGATCAAAAACCGCGAGAATTAACTTTAATTTTTACCGATGAAACCATTACCTTTGAAACTGGCCAAAAAGCGCAATATCAAGGAATGGAAGGTTTAAAACATTTAAAAATAGGAGAAAAAGTTAATATTTCCTCGCCAGAGAATATTCGAGGAAAAACTCAATTTAAAGTCGATTATATTAATAAGCTTTAATGCTAAATAGTAAATCTCTAGCTTTGTTTAATAAGGTTAGGAGCAAGCTATTTAGTTAAAATATGTCAAAAACAAAATCTTTAGCCCTAATTTTTGGGGTTTTAACAATGAGTTTTTTGGTTGGCTATCTGGTTTTTGCTTGGACAGAACCCGGTGTCGCTCCAACCGGGGGTAATGTTCCTGCTCCAATAAATGTTGGTTCCACTGCCCAAACCAAAACTGGCAGTTTAACCTTTCCGATTTTTTATGATTCAGATAATAATGCCTATTATGTTAATCCAGCTGGAACAACAGTTTTAGCTGGCAACGTCGGCATCGGGACGACGAGTCCGGGAGCCAAATTAGAAGTTGCTGGGCAGATAAAGATTACTGGAGGCATCCCAGGTGTAGGCAAGGCTTTAATTTCTGACGCAGCAGGTTTAGCTTCTTGGCAAACAATTACAGGTACTTTGCCCTCAGGATCTTCTGGCCAAACTTTAAGGAATGACGGCACTAATTGGGTAGCTAATAGTGTTATTTATAACAATGGAACTAACGTCGGCATCGGGACGGCGGCACCGGGATACAAACTAGACATTTCAGGAGACGTTAGATGGACGGGAACCTTACAAGGTGGTTCTGTTCCCTGGGCAAGATTAACCTCTTTTCCTTCTGCCTGTTCTTCTGGTCAGTATGTGACAGCGGTTGGTTCTACCTTGACTTGTTCTGTTCCACCAGCTGGAATCGGTGGGAGTGGAACAACAAACTATCTTGTCAAATTTACAGCCGGTACAACAATTGGAAATTCTCAAATCTATGATAGTGGCACTAACGTCGGCATCGGGACGGCTGCGCCCGGAGCCAAGTTGGAAGTTGCCGGTCAGGTTAAAATTACCGGTGGCTCTCCGGCCGCCGGCAAAGTTCTTACTTCAGATGCTGCTGGTTTGGCAATCTGGCAGACTCCTGCGCCTGCAGGCGGTACTCCAACAGGTGGTATAATTATGTACTCGGGGGCATGGAATTTTGATGGCACAGGGTTAGGCACCGGTTCTCTTGCCGGTTGGGCATTATGCAACGGTAATAACGGTACACCAAATCTTAGCGACAGGTTTGTAATGGGCACAATAAATTCTGCTACCCTGGGTGCAACAGGCGGGGCAAACTCATACACGCTAACGGCTAGTCAGCTGCCATCTCATACACACACTTTCACAACAGATACTAGCGGTTGTCACGTACACACAATTACCATAAACAGTGCAGGCGCCCATACCCATAGTATAGCATCCGTGTACGCCTACGGGACGCCGTACTCATGCTCTAGTAACGGCGTAGGGTGCTGCTCTGCAGCTAGCACCGCCAAATACTTTGCAGCGAAGTCCACATCCCCATCACTTGCCTCCGCAGCCTCGGCTGGGGATCACTCACACACCTCTTCAATGAGTACATGCGGCGCACACTCTCATAGTGGGACTACAGACAGCGCAGGTAGCGGAGCTAGTATTGACAACAGACCTGCTTTTATTCAACTTGCCTTCATAATGAAACTTTAACGGGGTGGATGCTTGTTTGATTCTTATTCAGTTTATAAGCATTGATTGGTTGGAAACGCAAGAAATCAAAGAAAATCAATAAAGGTCTATTTTAAATTAATCATGAATAAAAACATGAAAAAGAGGATTATTGTATCATTAATTATAGTCTCTATAATTATAGTCTCTATCATCTCTCTTATAATAGGTTTTGGAATGGGTAAAATCTCTGAAAAAGCAAACCAACAAGTAAAAATTAGCCAAGCCCAAGAAGAGATTGATTTACTGAAATCCCAGTTAGAAACGGTTTATCCTCCTCTGCAGGAAGAAGTTTATAGTATTGATGGAACCGTAACCGAAGTAGGAGATAAATTCTTAGTAATGGAAGCCCAAATTCGAGTGAGCCAATTCCCTTTACCAGAAGGAAAAGATTACGAAAGACGAAATATTAAGGTAAATGTGATCGAGGAAACAGAGATTTTCCAGACTGAAATAGTAGCGCCAAAAGTGTCGGAAGAAATGCCTTTGGAACCCTTCGAAAAAGTACTTTTAAGCTTTGAAGATATTAAAACAGGAGATTATATTATGGTAAATTCTGAAGAGAACATCAAAGGCAAAAAAGAAATTACTGCCAAAGAAATTCAAATTGTGGAAGGTGGGATTCATCTTCCCTATTAAAGATCTTAAAGAAAATAAAAAATAATAAAGCCAGTGCCAAAAATTAACAAAAACATCTTATTAGGAGGAGTAGCTATTTTCTTAATAGCTGGTTATACTCAGTGGCAAATAAATATCAACCGACACTTGATTAAGGGAATAATTTATGAAACAGAATTTCAATTTGATGAGGCAATCAAAGAATACAAAAAAAGTGATAATTCCATTGCAGTACTTAATAAACTAGCCACTCTCTATAATACATTAGGTGAGCGCGATAAGGCAGTGGAGGTATTGAAGAGAATACTTGAAATTGATAAAGACAACATTGAAGTCCATTTTGATTTGGCTGGAACTTATTACACTATGGGACTGTTTGATGAGGCAATCAAAGAATATGAGATAGTGCTTAACTTAGACCCTCAATCTGTAGTTAGTTTAGACAATTTGGGCAATATTTACTTTGATCAGGGAAATGTAGATAAAGCAATAGAATATTATCAGAGGGCTATAGCTATAAGTCCAAATTTTGCTTCTGCTTATAATGATTTAGGTAATGCTTTTCACGACCAGGACAGAATAGAGGAGGCTATTATTGAATATAAAAAAGCCCTCTCTTTGGATGTTGATTTTAATTTAGCTAGGCAGAATCTACAGACAGCAGAAGAAGAGCTGAAGCTTCGATGACAAGGGACAATGGGTACTTGTAACACTCACACGGGTTTGACTCTTCGGAAATTAAATGTTTGTAGGTCGGGCCTCCAAACATTGCTTAGTTTTCCACAGGCGACATTTTGCTCACTTGTGGTAAAATGAAACAAGAAAAATTAATTCACCGTGTTTTTTATGAACAAAAAATTTTTAGCGATTACAATAACATTATTTGCAGTTTTTAGTTTTCTTTTTACCGGAGAAGTCCAAGCGGGGTCAGGAGATAATGTTTCTGGCTGGGCTTGGTCAGAGAATATTGGTTGGATTAGTTTTAATTGTACAAATCAGGGAACTTGTGGGACAGGGAATTACGGTGTAAATATAAATAGCGATGGAACTTTTTCAGGTTATGCCTGGTCAGAGCATATTGGCTGGATTCACTTTGCGCCAGCCGGTCCTTATCCCACATTACCCAATTATTCGACAAAAGTGGATACTACTGGCAGCGGCGAAGTTTCCGGCTGGGCAAGGGCATTGAATTATGGCGACGGCTGGGATGGTTGGATAAAATTGAAAGGTTCAAATTACGGAGTTTATATTAATACTGAGAATGGCGAATTTTCCAGCTGGGCTTGGTCAGATATGGTTATTGGCTGGATTAGTTTTAATTGTAGCAATCAAGGGGTTTGCGGCACTTCAAACTACAAAGTAATAACTTCCTTCATTTTCAACCAACCGCCTTCAGCTATTAATCTTTCGGTCGATCCTCCAAACTCAACAGATTATTGTGGAATTACCGGTTACCCTCTGGTTCGGTTGAAATGGCAGTTTTCTGACCCAGGAGATAGTCAATCTGCCTATCAGATTCAAGTAGCCGCTATTTCTGGTTTCTCCCCTCTAGTCTTGGATACTGGCAAAATAACTGGTTCAACTGGTCAATCTCAAGCATTTGTTATCCAATCACCTTATCCAACTCTTTCCTGGAATACAACTTATTATTGGCGACTAAAAGTCTGGGATAGCCAAGACACTACTTCTACTGATTGGATCGTCTACCAAAACAATACCCCTCCTCCAGAATCATTTACCACTGTCAGCCACTCTTATCCTTATTCCGATTTCACTCTTTCTCCTCAAAACCCAGCAATTGGAGAGGTAGTAACTTTTACTGATAATTCTAAATGTTATTCTTCCCCTGGTAATACTGAATATAGTTGTTCTACTGGTGGGTCTATTTCATATTTATGGGATTTTGGTAATGGCCAGATTTCCACAACAAAGGGTAATGCAACCACTACTTATACTACTACTGGACCAAAAACAGTCAGACTAACCATAACTGATAATAGTCTTACTCCGGCTGGCAGTTGTGATACTACTCGCCAAGTGGCTATTACCCTTCCTCTTCCTGAATACCAAGAGGTGCCTCCGACTACTTGGTTCAAGAATCTTTTCGCCGAGATTGTTAATTTATTTGATGGGTTTTTGAAAATTTAATTAGAATCCTGCTGGATGGCTTCCCGGTGTAATGAATATAACTTTATCAAAAAAGACAATTTTGTATTTTCTTGTTTTTCTCTTTCTAACAAGGCAGAAATTAGAAATTAGAATTTAAAATGTATGATGCCAAAAATTAACAAAAACATTATTATCGGAATTTCAATAGCAGTAGTTTTGGTCTTCAGCATCATTATCTCTGTGGCTCTTTTTCAAAAAGGGAAAATTTCTTCTGAAAAAGAGGTTGCCCCAGAAAAAGAAGAAACCATAGAGGAAGTTTTAGAAAGATTAACCCCGGCAGAACCAGAACCCTTAACCGAAGAAGACAAAAGAGAACAAGAGGAGCTTTTAAAACAATTAACTCCGACCCAGCCGAAGCCAATGACCGAAGAAGAGCAAAAAGAACTGGAAGGAGTATTAAAACAACTTACGCCTTGACAAAAAGTCGAGATTAAAAATTAATTACCGAGTCCCGCGATAGCGGGACGAAGGTGAAGAAGAGAACAGAGTTCTCTTCGCCTAAAGATATTATAAATATATGCAAAAAACAAAATCAATAGCCCTTATTTTAGGGGTTTTGGCAATGAGTTTTCTGGTCGGTTATTTGGTTTTAGCCTGGACAGAACCAACGACCACTCCTCCAGGAGGTAATGTTCCGGCTCCTCTTAATGTTGGTTCCGTAGACCAAATAAAATCAGGAGGACTGTCAGTGGGTGCTTTTATTTCAAGATTTGGAACAATTCTGGCACGAGATAGCGGCAACGTCGGCATCGGGACGGCGAATCCTAGTCAAAAATTAGACATTAGTGGGAATGTATACACAACAGGCAATATTAATGCTCCGAATAATACTTGGGATGGTTGTGCTTGGACAGCTTATACTTGTGATGCTAGCCAGACTTGTGCGAATGGTAAGTTTGTAGCAGGCGTTGACCGTTATACTACAGGTAGCTTGTGCGGCTCCGGGACTAGTAGATGGTATCAGATGAGACTTTATTGTTGCGGAATTTAATATATGAAGGGAAAAAGAAAAATTTCTCCTTTTAAGAAATGGGAAGATAAATTCAAAAAAATAAAATTAAAGAAAGATAGATTGACTCTTTTAGCTTTAATAATGGGTGGAATTCTGGTAGTTAGTTTTTTAGGATTTTATTTTAAGTCCTTGATTGAAAAAGAAAGACTGGAAATGAAAAAAGATTTAGAGAAGATTATTCGGCAATTGGAATTAGAAATAGAACCAAGTTTACTAGAAGATACTAAACAAGTATCTCCGGAAATACTACATAGATTAAGAGAATCAGGAATTGAACGTTATTTTTTATCAGAAGTTGAACTAATTGGCGTTCATTATACTCCAATACTTCATGCTTGTTTATATGAAAAAGAAAAGCCAATTTATTTTTCTTATGTTTATGAAACTTGGTCTTTAGTTGATTACCCGGAATCAAAGCCTGAAATTGCTTTGATTAGATATCTTTTACTTCCTGAAGATAATTCTGATTTCCAGCCAAATAAAACTTGTTATATTAAAGAAATTAAAAGCGAAAAAGACTGGCAGGAATTAAAGGAAAAATATAATTTTTCCAGAGATCAATTTTCACCCATGCCATAAAAATTAACAACCTATATATTATGAAAAAAAAAGAAAACAAAATAATTATTTCAGTAGATCCAAAGCTTTATTCTTTGGAAGCAGTTTATGGGGCAGCTTATGCTTTTTTGGATAAAGCTTATATTTATTTGGAGGAGGGCTTTAAATCTAAAATTCAGGTTAGCTTAAAGGGAAAAGAAAAATTGACAAAAAAAAGTTTAGAAACTTTGAAAGGAGAATTTTTAAATGAACTTTTGAATTTCAGTTTGCGTGATAAAATTTCCAAAAGCAACAGAAAAATTAGAGAATATATAATTGGCAGAGCATTAGCTTCAGCTTTGCCTAATTCTGGAAAATTAATGGAGAAAAGGGAAGAAACTTTAAGAAGAAAACCTTTAGACAAAGCTGATGCCTGGGACAAAGAAACTTTAACAGAGGAATTTGAAAAGGCTTTATCTTGGGAAAAAGATCCTGAAGGAATTGCTGTTACTTGGGAAGAAAAACATCTATGTTTAGACAAAAAAAGTTCAAAACAAGAAAAAGAAGAATTTATAAAGGAACCAGATTGGGGAAAAGAATCTGAGGAAATCGTTATTCCATGGAAAAAGGAAGATCAAAAACAAGAAAAATGTAAGAAAAATAAAAAGAAAAAAAGTACTAAGAAAAATATTAAGAAAAATTAGCAACTAAAAAGAAATGATGATAAGTTTCAGCAAAAAATTTTATAACTTAACAGCAATAGAAAATAGTATTAGAGCTTATGTGGGTTTGGCGACATTTAATATTGAGAAAAATAAACGTAATATTGTAGTAAAAGTAACCAATATTAATGAAGAAGTAAAAAACATATTTAGAGATGAGTTTTGTAATTACATTTTAAGTGAGATGAAAAATAAGTCACAATGGATTCAGAATTAAAAAATATTAAAATAAATTCAAGAAAGGTTGGATTTTTTCGTTTTGGAAAAATAGACGGTAATTATTTATTAACAAATGATTTTGGTTTTTACGCGATATTAACCCCTGATCAATTCAAGAATTTTTTAGAAGGGAAGTTAAATAAGGAAAATCAAGCTTATGAAGAGTTAAGGGACAAAGGATTTTTTAAAAATATTCCTTTTTATCAAAAAGAAGAATTAATTAGCACTTACAGGGCGAGAAAATCAAATTTGTTTAAGTCGGGCCCGTCTCTTCATATAGTAGCTGTAACCTTAAGATGTAATTTCAGATGTATTTATTGTCAGGCCAGCTCTAGATCGTTAAAAGAAAAAAAATATGATATGAGTTTAGATACTGCAAAAAAAACAGTTGATTTTATTTTTGATACACCGAACCCATTTATTACTATTGAATTTCAAGGTGGTGAACCTTTGGTTAATTGGCCAGTGGTTAAATTTATTGTTGAATATGCTAGAGAGAAATCCCAAAAAACAGGAAGAAATCTTAAAATTCAATTGGTTTCTAATTTAACATTAATGACAGAAAAAAAACTTGAATTTTTGACAAAAAATAAAGTAAATATTTGCACTTCATTAGATGGTCCTAAAAAAATTCATAATAAAAACAGACCTTGGCCTGGTGGTGATAGCTATAAAACTACAACTGATTGGATTAAAAAAATTAAAAAAAATGGAAAAATTGGAGCGCTACTAACCATTTCAAAGTATTCTCTCAAATATCCGAAACAAATTATTGATGAATATTTAAAGTGGGAATTTCAATCAATTCATCTAAGACAATTAAGTTATTTAGGATACTCGAGGGTTCACCAAGATAAAATTGGTTATTCGGTTGAAGAATTTATAAGGTTTTGGAAAAAATCAATGGATTATATTATTTCAATTAACAAGAATGGAAGATATTTTGAAGAAAGAGAGTCTCAGATAATGCTTCAAAGAATTATGACAAATAAGAATCCTGGATATACTGATTTAAGTTCTCCCTGTGGAGCAGTTCTTGGACAAATGCTCTACAATTATGACGGCAACATTTATACTTGTGACGAAGGAAGGATGCTTGAGAATGATACTTTTTTAATAGGAAACATAACAAATGAGTATAAAGATGTTATTTTAAACAGCAAAACAAGAGTCATGATGGCAGCTTCTTGTTTAGAAAATACATCGTGTGATTATTGTGTTTATAAACCTTATTGTGGTATATGTCCTCTTAAAAATTATGTTTATTACGGAAACCTTTTTCCACAAATAGAAAATACTGAGCACTGTAAAATGAAAAAAGCACAGTTTGATTACTTTTTTTCTAAAATGCGAGATAAAAAAGTGGAAGAAATCTTTAAAAAATGGGCAGGAAAGAAATAATTGCTTATGAATAAATTTAAACCGAAATCATTTCACTTACAGTGGCACATGACAGAAAGATGTAATTTGCGTTGTAAGCACTGTTATCAAGACCCTGCTTTTTTAAAAGAAGAAGTTACATTTCAAGCACTTGTTGATATCTTAGAAGATTTTATCAGTCAAATTAAAAAGTGGAAACTACCAAAAGAGGTTGTTAGAATTTCACTTACAGGCGGAGAGCCTTTAATAAGAAAAGATTTTTTTGATTTTTTGGAAAAATGTTATCAAAACCGGTCTTTTTTTCAATATGGAATTTTAACCAACGGAACTTTTTTAGATGAAAAAAATATAAAAAAATTAAAAGATTTAGAGGTGGATTATGTTCAAATAAGCTTGGAAGGCATGGAAGAGATAAATGATTATATTAGGGGCAAGGGCGTTTTTAAAAAAGCAATTAAAGCAGTTAAATTATTAAAAAATGCAGGGATAAATACAAATTTTTCAATAACAGTAAGCAAGGTTAATCTTAAGGAGGTTCCTGAAGTTATTAATCTGAGCAGAGAATTAGAAGTTGGTTTGGGTATAAGGCGGTGTATTCCTTTGGGGAGTGGGAAAAAGATGAAAAAATTTCTTTTAGAACCAAAAGAAGTTAGGGCATTGTGGCATTATATTTTAAAAGCGAAACAAAACTTTTGGCGGCCGATTGGTTTGGGTTGTGAAGATGGAATGTTACTTCAAGATTTTCCTCAATATCAAGCAGGAAGTTGTTCGGCTGGCTATATGAGTTTTAGTGTTTTGCCTAATGGTGATGTCTATCCTTGTCGAAGATTACCTCTTTTTTCCGGTAATTTATTAAAACAATCTTTTGAAGATATTTATTATAATTCAAAAGCTTTGCAAAAAATAAGAAACCAAAATAATATCAATAACATATGTTTTTCTTGTTCTTATTATGAAAAATGTCGCGGTGGCGCTAAATGTATGTCTTTTAGTTATTTTAAAGATGCTTCAGCTCCTGATCCTCAGTGTTGGCGTTTGTTCGAAATATTGTCAGAGCCGGGAATAAGATGGAAAAAAAGTTTTCAAAAAAGAAAAGAAAAGTTGGATTTCAGGTGGATTAAAAACTAAAAGAATCCATTTTAGGTTTTTTTGAGTATATTTAAAAATTAAAGTGAAAAAAATTAAGTGTGAGTATTACTATCAAAATGAGAAGCTGCTTGGTTTAAGCTTAAAACAACTTTTTTCTCTATCCTTAACGCTAGAAAGTTGTATAGCTATTTGACAGATTTTATGTAATTTATTATTATTGAGTAATTAGATTATATTTTATGGCTAAAAAGAAGATACCTTTTATCAAAAAAAATATTAAAGATTTTCTTTTTAATGAAGAAGGAAAGATAAGTAAAAAAAGTGTTTTGGATTTAGGTATCGGATTAGTAGGTTTGAGTTTGCTTGTGGCCAAGTTAGCACTACCTAGAAAAGTAGATGCTATTTGGTCTCATTCTCAGCACAGCAGTCACTCTTCTTGCCACGCTCAACATTCTCAACACTCTCAACATTCTCAACATTCTCAACACTCTCAACACTCTCAACACTCTCAACACTCTCAACACTCTCAACACTCTCAACACTCTTCTTGCCACGATTCTTGCCATGCTTCACACGATAATCACTCTTCTTGCCACGCTCAACACTCTTCTTGCCACCTTTCACACCAGTCTTGCCACCTTCAACACGATTCTTGCCACTCTGTTCACTCTTCTTGCCACCTTTCACACCAGTCTTGCCACGATTCTTGCCACTCTCAACACTCTTCTTGCCACCTTTCACACGAGCAACACTCTTCTTGCCACGCTTCTGCCCACTCTTCTCATAGTTCTCACTCCAGCGGTCTTTGCCCTTTCGTTTTGGTCTGGAATGGAAAGAAATATCTTTTAGAAAATAATATATTGCCAGAATCCGAAAATGTATTGAGGAAAAATACGATTGTTGAAGAGTTATATAAACTGGAGACAATACCCAAGCCAAAGAATCACGAATATCATTTTCAAATCGTGGAATTTGAACAGGAACGTTCTTACTTTTATGGCTTTGATTTAATTAAAGTTATTCACCCAAAAGAAGTAAATATTGGTATAGTTGAAAATAAAATTGTTGGTTACAAAAACCTTGTTTTACCATCTTTAATAAAAGATAATAAAGGAAAAAACTGGACAAAGAAACTCTCGAGCTTAAACGACAAGAACTTTTTTGGCGGAGGTAAAAACGATATTTTAAAAGTAAAATTTGATAATATCCAGGATCTAAAATCTTGTTATTTAGTCTTCCAAGCCAGTCTTAGAGCAAATTATGAGAGAGTTGATAAAGCAAGCAAGAAGATAGAAAAGGTTGCATCTCGGTCAAATGAGTTAGTTAGAGTCTTAAAACAATTAGCTGTTCCCCTGGCAATAGCCAAGGGAATCACAGAGCTCTCCGAAGCTAAAGCACTAAAATCTATTATTATTAAAGCGACTATAGATGGAGAAAAAGGAAAATGTCTGAATATTATTCATCCAAGAGAAAAGTTCTGTTTTAGTATCATTAATATTTCAAATTACTTAAAGAAAAATCAAAATACTTTAACTTTAGATTTAGAATGGACAGGCTCTCATAACCTGAGTTTCATCGGTTTGACTGAACCTGATACTCGGCTCAAGCTTGAGAAGATAAAATTAGCTTATCTTGAGCATTCAAGCAATAAGAATATAAAAAAAGAGCAATTAGAGAAAGGAGAGGTGCAATTAATCCCTGGTCAGTTTATTAATTTAGAGTTTCCTTATAAAAAAGATAATCTCAAATCGAGCGAAAGGGTATCTTTCATTTTAAAGTCTAAAGGATACTATACTAAATTTTGATTTTCTTTTTATGAATAGGCCTGAATGAATTCACATTGAGGGAATTTTTTTGTTGAAAGCTTTCTTAGCTTTTTTAAAAAAGAGGAAGTAAGATAGATTTCAATTTTCCATTTGCTAATATTTTTTTAAATCATATAATATAGATAATTATGAATTTAAATTTAATTAATTTTTATTTTAATTCCGCCCTTATTTCAATAATATGATGAAAGAACTTGATATAAAACTTAGTTATCAATGTAATAATGCTTGTATTTTTTGTTTAAACAAAGACAAAAGGAGAAGCGGAAATCCATTTGAAATGATAAAGGAAACCGTTGGATCTTTTGCTAAAAACGGAGGCGAAAAGTTAATTGTTTCAGGAGGAGAACCTTTGATTTCAGAACACTTCTTTGAATTATTAATTTTTGCTAAGCAAAGCGGTATAAAATCTTTAGAGATTCAAACGAACGCAAGAATGTTATACTATGAAAATATGGTTAGAAAATTAAAAGAATTTGAGCCGATAGGTTTTCTTGTTTCATTTCATTTTCCAAATGACCAACTTTATAGAAAATACAGTCAATCAAACGGATTCCATCAAACAGTCCAAGGGATGAAGAATTTAATGAAGCATGATTGTTCTTTTTCGACTAATACGGTCATAATGAAACCGAATCTTCCCTATTTAAAAGATATAATAAAAATTTTAAAAGAGCTGAAAATCAGGCGTAGTCAATATAGATTTATAGACGGGAAAAATGTTATAGATAATTACAAGGAATTTGTTCCCCGATATAGCGAATGTCTGTCTCTCGTAAAGGAGGTATTAAAAGAAAATCCAGATATTCGTATATCCTTAAGGGAATTTCCTGTTTGTGTTGTGGGAGAAGAATTTAAAAATTATCTGGCTTTTTGCATTAACCCGGGAAGACTCAATCTTACTACTCAAGGAATGGTACTGACAACCAAAAAGATTGAAGGTGATCAATTTGTTTTTCCTAATTGCGAAAATTGTTTATACAATAGATCGGGTTGCTCTGGAGTTAGAAAAGAATACGTTGATGTCTACGGAATTAAGGAATTTAAACCAATAATTAAGTAAAGATATTATGATTACATATGAAAAAAATGTGGGAGGTGTATTAATAAACCCTTTCTGTAGTCTTTTTTGTCTTTTTTGTGGCGGTAAGAAAAAAGTAACTAGTGATGAGATAAAAAAGCAAGAAATTAAAGTGTATAAAAATTTACAAGATTTTAAACGTGAAGGGATAAAAAGAATTGAAATTTCAGGGTCTGATCCTTCGGAATATGAAGAAATAGCAGAATTGATTTGTTACATTAAAGAAGAAGGATTTAATTATGTTCAATTATCTACTAATGGAGTCAAATTATCCGATCCTTCTTTTTTAAATAAATTAGTGTCATCAGGAGTTGACGAATTAAGAATTCCCATTTATGGCTCTAACGCAAAAGTTCATGATTCTGTCACTCGAACACCGGGCAGTTTTAACAAAGTGGTA
>JAPLXL010000004.1 GCA_026396115.1 Candidatus Nealsoniibacteriota bacterium | reverse complement strand
CTGGGGCGGTTTTTTGGTAAAATAGAAAAAAGGTCATCTGCTAAATATAATTAATAAAAGGCGAAGAAAATTATTTTCTTCTTCACCTACGTTGACACTGGGTATATGAAAAAAATAACCATTATTATTTTTGTTATCGTTATTTTAGCAGTACTTGGGTTTGGGGGATGGTATTTTTTCTTAAGAAAACTTCCAGAGGGTGCGGCCTGTAAAAGCACAGAGAGCTGTGAAACAGGATTAAAATGTGCGAATAAAATTTGTTCTTCCGGCAAGGTAGAATCTATCTGTGGAATAAAAGCAGATTGTCTTACTCCTTTTTGTGTAGAGGGAAAATGCACTGAAGGAAAAAGAGGTGATTCCTGTACCAATAAAGTAGATTGTTTAACAAATTATTGCGTAAGCGGTAAGTGCACAGAAGGGAAGAAAGGCGATGCTTGTTCAACATACAAAGACTGCGAAAAAGGATTATTCTGCAAAAAAGAAGTATGTTCCGAACCCCCTTCTTATTCTCAATATTTTAACAAAATTGTCATTTCTAAAATGAAGCTGGGGATGCCACCGAGTCCAAACAATATTCCTGTACCGACAACCGAATTTAAAACAACCGATGCCATAGAAATTGATTTTGTCGGCGTGAAATCCACAACCAAAGGCGAAGCATATTATGAAGTAATAAATCCGATTACCGGAGAAGTTGCGTTTACTTCCTCAGGCTACAAAATGAAATTAGAAGGAAGAGATATAGGTACCGGTTCGGATTTGCCCAGAATAGTTGGAGAAGGAGAATTTGATTTAAATATCTATTATAACGACGAGATGGTTTATACAACCGCAATAAAAGTTACTGATTAGATAGTTAGAAGTCCTATTGCTTACAAAAATTAAAAAGCTTTATGGCTCTATAAGGCGTAAGTTATAAATAGGGATCTCACCGCCGAAGCTTTTAAGTGGTAAAACAAGTTCTAACGTCGTCCAATTGCCGACCAAAATAAAAAATCGCCAACAAGGCGGTTTTTTGGTAGAATGGAAAATATAAATTAATTTAAGATTATAATAATGCCCGAGAATCAAGACAAGAAAATTAAAATCTCTTTGAATCTTAATCTTTTAGCCTGTTTTATTTTAGCAGGAACTTTATTTTTATATTTATTTGGAATTTCTTTTTTACGAAATGAATCAGTTCTGGCCGTTATTTCTATCGTTGCAACTTTGACGGTTTTTTACAGTGCCATTCAGTCTCTAAAAAATAAAAAGATTTCCATTGATTTATTGGCAAGTATCGCCTTAGCCGCCTCTTTATTTGAAAAAGAATGGGTAGCTGCTATTTTTATAAACTTAATGATTGCTTCGGCAAGAGCTTTCATTGACTATGTTAAAATTAAATCTCATTCTGCCATTGAAAGTTTAATGAAATTAAAACCAAAAAAAGTGAAGATAGTCCAAGGTGGTAAAACGACAGAAGTTCCCTTAGAAAATGTAAAAAGAGGAGATATGGTTGTTATTGAATTAGGAGAGAGGATACCGGTTGACGGTCTAATCGAAAAAGGTGAAGCGATGGTCGATCAGTCTTCGCTGACCGGTGAATCGATTCCAGTTTTAAAGAAAGAGGGTGATAGGGTTTTAAGCTTCACGACGGTTGTTTCTGGCCATTTAATTCTTCGGGCCGAAAAAGTCGGTAAAGAGACAACTTTCGAGAAAATTATTGCCTTGATTGAACAATCCCAAGCTAATAAAGCACCAATTTATACTTTAATAGATAAATTTGCTAAATGGTATATTGTTTTTACCATTACAGGCTCTTTTATTGTTTATTTATTTTCAAGAGATGTAACTTTAGTTGTAGCACTTCTTTTGGTAAGTTGCGCCGATGATATTGCGATAGCTACACCATTAGCTTTAATGACAGCTATCACTCACAGCGCCAAACACGGCGCAATTATCAAGGGTGGAGATTATCTTGAGGGATTAGCAAAAATAAAAACGATAATTTTTGACAAGACCGGTACTTTAACCCAGGGTAAATTAAAAATTGAAGAGATTTTTCCTTTTAACCAAAAAAACGAAAAAGAAGTTTTAGAATTGGCTGTTATTCCTTCCTCGTGTTCTAATCATCCGATTGCCCATACCTTTATTAATTATGCTAAAGAAAAAAACATTCCTATCAATGAGCCGGAAGATTTTGAGGAGTACGGTGGGAGGGGAATGTCGGCTTTTTATAAAAATAAAAAGATTATAATAGGTAAATTGTCATTTTTTAAAGACTTGAAAATTAGAATGAGTCAGCAGCAGCTTTCTGATATAAAGAAAGCAATGTTAAAACGATTTAATGTTACCTTGGTTGCATACAATCATGAATTAATTGGTTTTATAGCCTTAGTTGACGAACTCAGGTCAAAGATAAAAGAGACGATGGAGGAATTAAAAAAAATGGGTGTAGAAAAAATTGTGATGCTTACCGGTGATAACGAGCTTGTCGCTCAAAGAATAGCCGAAGAGATAGGAATTGACAAATTCCATGCCAATCTTTTGCCAAAGGATAAATTGGAATATTATAAAAAATATTCCAATAAGAAATATAAAGTCGCAATGGTCGGCGACGGGGTGAATGATGCGCCCGTCTTGGCTTTATCAGATATTGGAATCGCTATGGGTGCCATAGGCTCCGATTCAGCCATCGAAGCCGCTGATATCGTAATGATGAAAGACGATTTATCTCAGATTCCAGAACTAATAAAAATCGGCCGTTCTGCTCTAAAGGTCATACGCCAGAACTTATTATTGTGGGGGATATTGAATGTTTTAGGCTTTGTTTTGGTTTTTCTGCATATTCTTAATCCCTCAGGTGCGGCAGCTTATAATTTTATCAGCGATTTTATTCCGATTTTTAATTCCCTGCGATTATTTAGATAGAAAACTGAAGGAATAGTGTTCTTTATATTTACACCCCATTTTTTCGGAGCTGACGAAAAATTGCCAAGAAGGCGGTTTTTTGACGAGAACTTGATTTTCTGAAAGAAGAAGTGTATTATTAAAGTAGAGATTGAGAGTTTGTACCTACAAATAGGTATATTTACCATCCTTGAAGAGATTATTAAATAATACTATTTGCAACTCACAGCGATTAAGAGTTGCTTTTTATTTTAAAAATTAATAAAAAAATAATTATGTATCAAAGTATCCAAAGATTTTTAAATAAAGAACGGCCTTCAATAGCTATATCTCAGAAAACTACAAAAAAACAATTTTTATCAGAGCACAATAAATTATCCCCTTTGGATTTGCAGGCTACAATACTCTTACTCTCTCGTTTTAGAACAGAAAAAGCATTGCTTTTTAAAAACGAAAATTGGTCTATAGATAAACTTCGAAGGCCGTTTGTTTTATGGCTTACTTCTTTAACATCTAAAGATAAAGAAAAGATTAATAAGAATTAGAAAATATGAAAAATTCAAGTAATCCAAATAAAAATAAAAACAGGGGGAGGCATCGCAAATTTGTAAAAAAACACAGAGGAAAAATTCCCCCCAAACAAAGACACGGTAAAAAAAGGAAATAAACACGAAGAATATTGTGAAAGAAAAGATAAACCCGGCAAGATAAAATGTGGTTAATAATACTTCGAAATCCGGATCTAATTACCCAAACAGGTTCGAACTTTGTCCAATTCCCGGAGCTAATTTCTTGAGATATTTCTCGAGTTTTTATTTTGTGGTAGTATGATTTTTATTGGTGAAAAAGACTATAAATTAGGCGGTTTTGTTGCAGATCTTTGACGAATACGATATAATGAAGACTCTATTTATGATTCGAGTTGAGAATTTAACAAAAAAATTTAATGGTTTCACTGCGGTTGATAATATTTCTTTCTTCGTAAATAAAGGAGAAATTTTTGGTTTTTTGGGACCAAACGGAGCAGGGAAAACAACAACTATTAAAATGTTGGCAACATTGTTAAAGCCAACAAAAGGCGAGGCAAAAATTTGCGGTTTTGATGTTTTAAAAGAAAAAGAAAATGTAAGAAAATCTATTGGTATTGTTTTCCAAGAGCCGGCCTTAGATAATCGCTTAACTGGTTTTGAAAATTTAGATTTCCATGCTCGTCTTTATGGCCTTGATAAAGAAACCCGCAAAAAAAGAATTGAAGAGGTTTTAAATTTAGTCGAGCTTCAAGATAAAGCTAAAATTTTAGTTATAAATTATTCTGGTGGCATGCAAAGAAGACTAGAAATTGCCAGGGGCTTAATGCATTATCCAAAAGTTTTATTCTTAGATGAACCCACCCTAGGATTAGATCCTCAAACGAGACATCGCATTTGGGACTACATCCTTCAGTTAAACCAAAAAGAAAAAATAACCATTATTTTGACTACCCATTATATGGAAGAGGCCGACTATCTCTGCCAAAGGGTAGGGATTATTGATTTCGGTAAAATTGTTGCTTTAGATACCCCTCAAAACTTAAAAAATATTTTAGGAGGAGACGTAATTTCAATTGAGGTATTCCCTCCAGAAAGGGCTTTTGAAATTTTCAAAACATTCTCCTGGGTTAAAAAAATTAATCGCTGTAATAGTATTATTAATTTAAACGTCGAACAAGGCGAAAAGAAAATTCCACTTTTGATGAAGATAGACCAAAAAGAAGCGGGTTTTGAGATAAAATCAGTTAATCTTAGAAAGCCCACCCTAGAAGACGTCTTTTTATACTTTACTGGTAAAACCATAAGAGATGGTGAGGCAAGCCAGGAAGAAAAAAATAAAATGACAATGAGGGGAAGGTTTAGAAGGTAAAAATATGAAGTCAAATAATTTAGAGACAATTTATGTTATGTGGTTGAGAGAGATGAAGAGATTTTTAAGAGCTAAGAGTCGAATAATTGGTACTTTGCTGTTGCCATTTTTCTTTCTTTTAGCTGTGGGGTCTGGTTTTAACTCCGGTTTTAGTTTGCCGGGCGCACCACCCGGAGTAAATTATCTTAATTTTTTGGTTCCGGGAATCCTTGGCATGACCATGCTTTTTAGTTCTATGTCAACGGGCATTTCTGTCCTCTGGGATAAAGAATTTGGATTTTTGAAAGAGATAATGGTTGCTCCAGTCAAAAGATTCGCTATTGTTTTAGGAAGAATTGCTGGCGGAGTCACCACTGCTTTAATCCAAGGGATTTTAATTCTGATTCTTTCTCTTTTTCTTGGTTTTAAGATGGTAAATCTTCCGAGTTTTATTTTGGCCTTGCTTTTTATGTTTTTAATTGGTATTGGTTTTATTGGTTTTGGAGTGGCCATTGCTTCAAAAATGGAAGATACTCAGGGTTTTTCTTTAATTATGCAATTTGTTGTGTTCCCCATCTTTCTTTTCTCAGGTGCTTTCTTTCCGGTGATAAATTTTCCTGGTTGGTTGAGACCGATTGCCTATCTTGATCCTTTAACTTACGGAGTAGACGGACTTAGGTCCAGCCTCATTGGTTTTTCTCAATTTCCTTTATTTTTGGACTTAATAATTCTTTTAATCTTTGGGTCCCTAATGGTTATTTTGGGTTCTTGGCTATTTAGCAAAACAGAAATATAAAAAAGATTATTTTTAGAAATTATTTTTGGTGACAAAATAAATTTATGAATAAAAAAGTCCTTATACCAACAATTTTATTCGCCGTTGTTTTGATTTTTTCGGTCGTGGTTTTAGTGAAAAATAAAGGAGGCAATAATTTAAAACCAGAAAATCCACCGAACAAACAAAGTGAGATTATACTTTTTTATGGCGATGACTGTCCGCATTGCGCGATTGTGGAAGAATACATTAAAGATAATAAAGTAAAAGAAAAAATTTCTTTTGAAGAAAAAGAAGTTTACTATAATAAGGAAAACTCTGACGAGTTAGTAGAAAAAGCAAAAATTTGCGGTATTCCTGAGAATTATATCGGCGTACCATTTCTTTGGGACGGCGAGAAATGCCTTGTCGGCGACCAGGAAATAATAGAATTTTTTAATCAAAAAATTGATGAAAAATAGTATGAGAAAATTACCTTTTTATTTGTTAGTAATTTTTGGTTTAAGCTTTGTTTTTGCTGAAAAAGCATTGGCCGTTTGCCCGATTTGCATAATTGCGGTCGGCGCTGGGGTCGGGTTTTCTCGCTGGCTCGGAATTGATGATACAATAACTGGCCTTTGGATCGGCGGATTAATAGTTTCTTTAATAATTTGGACATTAGATTGGTTAGATAGAAAGAATATTCATTTTAAGGGTAGGAATATTTTAACTGCCCTTATCTATTACGCTTTTTTGATCTTCCCGCTTTATTTTGCCGGTCTTATTGGCGGAGGACAGAATAGTTTGTTTTGCTGGTGCGGTTGGCATTTTGATAAATTAACTTTAGGTGTTATTGTTGGCAGTATCAGTTTTTGGTTTGGAGCCGAGTGGTATCATTTTCTCAAAGAAAAAAATAATGGTCGTGCTTATTTTCCATTTCAAAAAGTCGTCCTTCCAATTAGCCCCTTAATTTTATTAAGCATAATTTTTTATTTTTTAATCAAATAAAACTATGGAAAAAGAAAATCCAATTAAAAATTTAGACGAATTTATTCAAAAAGTTAACCAGATGAAAAAGAAGGATAAAATGGATTTGTCTTCTGACGAGGATTTAACTTTAGCCATTATGAATTTGATAAGCATCGAAGAGCACTTTTTCTTTACCGGAGCGAAAACTGGAAAAGAAAAATATTATGACTTTCTAAAGGAAGTTCGGGAGATGCGAAAAACCCTGCTTAAAAAGATTATCAAAGAATATGAAGGTGAAGTTTGGTGTATTTCAAAACACCTTCTGGCAGCTTCTATGAGATTGATGGAGGTCGGCACAAAACAGCTGGGTATGGGCAAAAAAGAAGAGGCATATGATTTATTTGAAAAAGCTTATAATTTATACTCACTTTTTTGGGGAGTTAATATGGGATTGATTGATACGGCCCAAATAAAAAAGATAGATGATCAAGCTGTCAACAAACATGACAAAGAGAAAAAAGGCTTTATGGGTAAATTGGGGGAATTAGTGAGAAAAATAATTGATTGCTGTATTGAGTAAGATGGGAAATATTATTTTGAAAGTGGAAGATCTGAACGTGGAGTCGGAAGGGGAGAGGATTTTGGATAATTTGTCTTTTGAAGTGAAAGAAGGGGAAGTTTTGACGATTTTGGGGCCAAATGGGGCAGGGAAGACAGTTTTGTTGAAAACTTTGTTGGGAATTCTGCCATACAAAGGGAAGATTGAATGGACGTCACCCACCCAAGGACGGGGTCTCCCGCTTCACGGGAAGACCTCGCGTCCCGACCACCCTAAAAAAATTAAAATCGGCTATGTTCCCCAGAGATTGCCATTCATAAAGGATATCCCAATGAGCGTTGGGGAATTTTTTAAATTAAAAGTGAGTTCAGAAAAAGAGGTGAAAGAGATTTTAAATTCAATCGGTTTGAAAGACTACAACCCGCCCACCGCATCCTCCCATTCCTCGTTTTACTCGGAATGGGCCTCTAATATTTTGGCAAAGAAAATTGGAGATTTGTCTTCCGGTCAATTTCAGAGAATTTTGGTTGGCTGGGCAATGGTTGGAAATCCCCAGGTTTTGCTTTTTGACGAACCGACAACCGGTATTGATATTTCAGGCCAGGAATCAATTTATGAGCTCTTGGAGAAATTGAGAAAAGAGAGAAATTTAACCATTTTATTAGTGACTCATGATTTGAGCATTGTCTATAAATTGGCTACCAATTGTCTTTGTTTAAATAAAAAAATGTTATGCTACAGCGTTCCAAAAGAATTAACTTCCGAACGGCTTTCCCAGCTTTACGGCGGAAAAATAAAGTTTTATCAACACAGCCATGAATAGCCAATTTTTATTCAGTTTAATTTCCGGAATTTTTATTGGCGGAGTAGCAGGCTATTTGGGGTCTTTGATGCTTTCAAAAAGAATGGCTTTGGTCGGCGATGCCTTGGGTCACGTGGCTTTGCCAGGAATTGGATTAGCTTTGCTTTTTGGTTTAGATGTTTCTTTTGGCGCTTTTTTGTTTTTGCTTTTGGGGATTTTTTTAATTTGGCTGTTTGAAATAAAAACTTCTTTGCCAATGGAGGCGTTGGTCGGTGTTGTTTTTGTCGCTTCTTTGGCAATCGGATTTTTAATTGTACCAGAACCTGAATTATTGGAAGCTTTATTTGGAGACATCTCTAAAGTTTCTTTTGAGATGATGATAGTCTCAATTATTTTTTCTCTTTTGATATTTTTGGTTATAAATCGCATTTATCCTAAAATGATTTTGGCTAATATCTCCGAAGACTTAGCGAAAAGCGAGGGAATAAAGATTAAAAAGGAAAATTTTATTTATTTACTTTCAATTGCGACAATGGTTGCCTTGGGAGTGAAAATTGTCGGTTCTCTTTTGGTTGGGGCTTTAGTTATCATTCCGGCAGCCACCGCCAGAAATTTGAGCAAAAATTTAAAAGAATATTATTTGGGAAGCGTAGTTCTCGGCATTTTAAGCTGCCTTTTTGGCATTTTACTTTTTAGACTCACCGGAATTCTCGCCGGTCCCTCAATTATTCTTACTTCAACCCTCTTTTTCTTAGTTTCTTTAATTTTTAAAAGATAAAAAACTAAGTTTTCTTTTATATATGCTGATAATTACCTCTAAAATCCCTAAAAAAAATCGCCAAGAAGGCGATTTTTTGGTAGAATTACAATATGAAAGGTCGCAATAAATAAAAAATAATTTTTAATAATTTATGAAAGGATATACAACAAACATTGAAAAAGACACTTTAGAAAACAATAATTTCCGCAAGGTGCTTTATACCGGAAAACACAGTCAGTTGGTGCTTATGAGTTTGAAGCCTAATGAAGAAATCGGAATGGAAGTGCATTCGGATAACGACCAATTTTTCCGTTTTGAAAAAGGCCAAGGTAGGTGCATCATTGACGGCAACGAATATGATCTTGGTGATGGAGTGGCGATTGTTGTGCCAGCTGGCGCTCAGCACAACATTATTAACACATCTGATACGGAAGAGCTGAAACTATATACCATTTATTCACCGGCTCATCACAAAAACGGCATTGTCCGTGCTACTAAAGAAGAAGCCGAGAGAAACGAAGCGGAGTTTGACGGAAGCACCACCGAATAATTGACGACCCCGTTAGAAGTAAGTCGCCCGAGACAATTGCCGTCGTGCAAGCACGACTGACTTCTAACGGAGTTGACATTTTTATAACAATAAGATATCATGCATCTCATAGGTAAGTTTCTGTTAATTTTCCTTTCCTTACGTATTTGTTAATTATGTAAGCTTTGAAAGAGAATAAAAACAGTGGTCGGCTTACTCATAAATAAATAGCGTAAGGAACAATTATACCTCTAGGGATATTTTTTTACTACAAAATTATAATTCTAGAGATAATTTTCACTTCGCTCGCATTATGGCAAAAAAATTATTTGTCGGTGGAATATCTTACGAGACCACCGAAGCAACTTTAAAAGAGACTTTTTCTCAGGCTGGAACTGTTGAATCAGCAAATGTGATTACTGATAAAATGTCCGGCCGTTCAAAAGGATTTGGTTTCGTTGAAATGTCTTCTGAAGAAGAGGCTCAGAAAGCCATTGAGATGTTCAATGGTAAAGAGATTGATGGAAAGAACGTTACAGTAAACGAAGCTAAACCTTTAGAAGCTCGTCCTCGAAGAGACGGATTTAACCGCGAAGATCGAGGATTTGGCGGAAATCGAAGAGATCGCTGGTAAGAAGGGCGAAGAAATTTATTTCTTCTTCATCTTCGCTAACGCTCGATATTTGAAAAAATCTCCTTATGGGGATTTTTTCATTTCTATTTTTAACATCGTTCATCTGTGTCTAACTTACTATGTTAAACAGTATAAAATAGTAACAATCTGCTGCGATCGCAGCAGATTGTTACAAATATAACTGTCGCCAAGAAGGCGATTTTTTGATACAATAAATAAAAGGTTGTAAAAATAATAAATATATTATTAAAAAATAAGTAAAATTTCTTTATGATTAAAGCTAAAACAATAATTTTTTCAATAATCTCACTGTCTTTTATTATTGGTATTTGTTTTTACCCTTCAATGCCGGAGAAGATGGCTTCTCATTGGAACGCTCAAGATCAGGTTGACGGCTATGTTTCAAAATTTTGGGGATTATTCTTAATGCCGTTCATCTCTATTGGATTATTTTTACTTCTTATTTTGGTACCTAAAATAGATCCATTGAAGGCGAATGTAGAAAAATTTAGAAAATATTTTGATAGATTTATAGTATTACTGATGTTCTTTTTATTTTATATTTATCTTCTAACTCTTTTCTGGAATATTGGGTTAAGGTTTAACATGGGTCAATTTATGATACCTGCCTTAGGAATACTCTTTTATTACTGCGGAATTTTAATAGAAAATTCAAAAAGAAATTGGTTTATCGGGATAAAAACACCCTGGACTTTAAGCAGCGAAGTAGTTTGGGATAAAACTCATAAAATCGGAGGTAAGTTGTTCAAAATCGCTGGAATGATTTCCTTTTTGGGAATTTGTTTTCCCCAATATGCTATATTTTTGGTAATTGTTCCGGTAATTTTATTTTCAGTTTACACTATTATTTATTCCTATTCCGAATATCAAAAGAATATAGGTTCATTAGATAAATCCTGATTCTTTGATAAAATATAATAAATGTCAAAATCAATGATTAAAATAACATGTCTAAAACAATAATCGCAATCATTATTATAATAATCGTTTTGGGGCTGGGTTATTGGGTTTATCAATTAATGGTAACGCCAGAAATACCGGAAGGGTTGACAGGAAAAGAAGAAGTTTGCTTGAACTCCGGAGGGCAAGTGTCAACATCATTGTGTTGTAAATCAACTAATGATTTTCCGAATCTCTGTCTTATTGGTGCGTGCGGCTGTTCACCGGATGATAGTCATCAGCTAAAAATTTGCGACTGCGGACCTGATAAATGTTTTGATGGAGAAAAATGTGTATCTTTGGAAGAATTAATGACCGTGAAAGTATTTTTCAGTAATAGTCAATTAGATCCTGAATTTTCTTGCAACAAAGTTTTCCCCATTGAAAGAGAGATATTAGAAACCTTCGGCGTGGAAAAAGCCGTTCTTGAAGAATTATTTAGAGGACCAACCGAAGAAGAAAAAAGCCAGGGTTATGTTTCTTGGTTTTCTCAAGAAACAAAAGATATACTTAAAAGCGTGAAGATTGAGAATAATACGGCTTATGTGGACTTGAAAGATATTCGCCAAATTATTCCTAACGTAAGTAGTAGTTGCGGTAGCGCCGAATTCTTGGCTGAAATGGAAACAACGCTTAAACAATTTTCAGCCGTGGATAGAGTGATAATTGCTATTGAAGGGAAGCCTGAAACATTTTATGAGTGGATACAGATAGGTTGTGCCGAAGAGAACGATTTTTGTGACGAAACTCCCTTTAAATAAAACATTGGTATGAAAAAATTTACATTTTGCCCCTCATTATTTTAATCACTAACTTTTATTAGACAGGTTCGAACGGTCCTCCTTCGTCTAGCCGAAAGCGGGACTACGGACGGGCAAAGCCTCCGGTCGGCGGAGCCAAATTTTAAATCTTAATTTAGTTGACCAATTGATTTTTAAATGTTAACATCATCTGCATAAGATAGTTGCCTAATAAAAATTTGGTCGAGTTTATTCGGGAAACTAAACTTTAGGATAAAACCTTAAAACATTAATTAAATTAATTTTATAATCATGGAAGGAACAATTAAAAACCTTACAGATAAAGGATTTGGATTTATTACCGTTGATGGCGAAGAAAAAGATTTGTTTTTTCACAAGAACGAGCTTAAGGGCGTGACCTACGAAGAGTTAAAAGTAGGCGATAAAGTGTCTTTTGAAAAAGCTGATTCTCCAAAAGGACCCAACGCGACAAACGTAACCCGCATTTAAGAATTTATTTTGTAAGATCAAATAAATGAAAATCAAGTCCCGCTTCCGGCGGGATTTGATTTTTAATACGAATTAGAATAGTTTATACTGACAATATGCTTATTGATGATGTAGAAATACGGGTGACGGCAGGGGCCGGCGGAAAAGGAGTGGTGGCGTTTAATAAAAACATGATGTCTCTGGGTCCTGTCGGCGGCAGCGGCGGCAAGGGAGGCAGTGTTTATGTTGAGGGTATTTCCGATTTGCGCGCGTTAAATAAATTCCGTTTTAAAAAAGAATTTAAAACTGAAAACGGACAGGACGGCCGTTCGCAATTTCGCGACGGAAAAGACGCGAGTGATTTAGTTTTGATAATTCCTGTCGGAACCGTGGTACACAATTTAGAAACAGGTGAAAATATTGAGATAACTAAAATCGGCCAGCAGGCGATAATCGTCCGTGGCGGAGCAGGAGGAAAGGGGAATTTCCATTTTCGTTCGTCAACAAATACAACTCCGAAAGAATTTGAATACGGAGAGCCTGGGGAATCTCTTAAAATCCGTTTTGAATTAAAATTGATTGCCGATGTGGGATTTGTAGGATTGCCAAATGTCGGCAAATCAAGCCTGCTTAATGAATTAACCAATGCCAAAAGCAAGGTGGCAAATTATCAATTTACAACCCTGGAACCCAATTTGGGAGCTTATTATGGTTTGATACTTGCCGATCTTCCCGGGCTCATTGAAGGCGCGTCTGTTGGCAAAGGGCTCGGCATTAAATTTTTGCGGCACATAGAACGCACAAAAATTCTTTTTCATTTCGTGGCCGCAGATTCTGCCGACCCGGTTGAAGATTATAAAACGGTGAGAGGCGAGCTTGGAGCGTATAACAAAATGCTTCTGGAAAAGCCGGAATATGTTTTTTTGAGCAAAAAAGACGCGGTTTCAGAAACAGCTGCCGACAAGACGTCAGAGAAGATTAAAGAATTAAATAAAAACATAACGCAGATTTCCATATTTGATTGGGACAGTATTGATCTTGTCAGAAAAATACTTAATGATTTAATTTTAGAAAAAACAGAACAAAAATCATCTGACAAAAAATATTAACAGAAAAAAATCATATGTTGCTTCGAAATTGTTAATGTTTTGATTTTCATTTTAATTTCAAAGAGTATAATAAAAAAAGATATGTTAGATTATGCTATTTTAGGAATTATTCAGGGAATTTTTGAATGGATTCCAATTTCCAGTCAAGGAATAGTGGCTATAGCCAGTCAGTTTTTAATCAAAGAAGTTCATCCTTTAGAAATGGCTCTTTTTTTGCATTTGGGAACAAGATTGGAGTTATTATTCTAAAAGGTCGGTAATAAATCTTTGATAAAACGAAATAAAATATATTATCACAAGAACCAATTAATCCTGAAAAAGTAAAAAATGGAAAAATTTAAAATAAACAAAGAAAAATGTATTGGCTGCGGGCTTTGTATTACCGAATGCCCTGACGGAACCGAACTCAAAGATGACGGCAAGGCTGAAGTTATTGACTCTCAAAAATTGGAGGAGTGCGGAGGGGAAAAGGTTTGTCCTTACGGAGCCATCGAAATTGAAAAAAAGCAAAAGTAGGGGTGTGGAAAACCCGAATTTTTAAGAGGAATTGCCTTCCTTTTCGATTTGAGATAAAATATAAGAATCCCTAATTTTTTTTCTAAAAATGTCACAAAACAAAATTACCAAAGTTAAAAAAAGAGACGGAACAATTGCTGATTTTGACCAATCCAAGATTACAAATGCAATTTTCAAAGCAATTACTGCTACGGGGCAGGGCGATGGTAATCGTTCAAGAAAACTTTCTGACAAAGTAGTCCAAATTTTAAGCAGAAGATTTAAAAAAAATGAAATTCCAAACGTTGAGCAAATTCAAGACATTATTGAAGAAGTTCTAGTCTTGGAAGGGTTTGTTGAAACTGCTAAGGCTTACATTATTTACCGCGAACAAAGAAGAAGAATAAGGGAAGCAATAACAATTTCTGAAGAAGCGGTAGAAAGAATGGACCAATACCTGGAAAAGCTTGACTGGGAGGTGCAGGAAAATGCCAATATGGCTTTTTCCCTCCAGGGATTAAATCATTATTCGGTTTCTTATATTGTTAAAAAATATTGGCTGAACAAAATTTATCCAAAAGAAATCAGAGAAGCCAACGAATCCGGAGATTTTCATTTACATAATCTAGATACTCTCGGCGTTTATTGCGCCGGCTGGGATTTATATGATTTACTTTTAAAAGGTTTTAGCGGAGTGCCGGGAAAAGTTGAATCAAAACCGCCAAAACATTTTCACTCTGCTTTAGGTCAGGTAGTTAATTTCATATTCACAATTCAAGGAGAAGTGGCGGGAGCTGTTGCTTTTTCTAATTTTGACACTTTATTGGCACCCTTTATCAGATACGACAATCTGAATTATCAGCAGGTAAAACAAGCGCTTCAGGAGTTTATGTTTAATATGTCGGTGTCAACTCGAGTGGGTTTCCAAAATCCATTTTCCAATATTACTTTGGACTTAAAACCCTCTCCGGTTTTTGCCAAACAGCCGGTGATTATTGGCGGCAAACTTCAAAAGGAAACTTACGGAGAATTTGAAGAAGAAATGAAAATATTTAATAAGGCTCTTTATGAAGTTTATTTGGAAGGCGATGCGAAAGGAAGAGTTTTTACTTTTCCAATTCCCACAATTAATATAACCAAAGATTTTCCTTGGAATGAACCCGCTTTTGACGGAATTTTTGAAGCCTCGGCCAAATACGGAACGAATTACTTTGCTAATTATATAAATTCTGATATGGATCCTTCTGATGTGCGCTCAATGTGTTGTCGACTTCGTCTCCAGCTAAACGAACTTTACAATCGGGGTGGCGGAGGATTATTTGGCGCGGGTTCAAAGACAGGAAGTATCGGGGTCGTTACCGTCAACCTGCCGAGAATCGGCTATCTTTCAAAAACAAAAAAGGAATTTTTTGAAAAATTGGGAAAAATGATGGATTTAGCTGAAGAAAGTTTGGAAATTAAAAGAAAAACAATAGAGAATTTTATTGAAAAAGGCTTATATCCTTATTCCAGATTTTATTTATCGGATATTAAAAAAGCAAGAGGAGGTTATTACGCTAATCATTTTGCCACTATTGGTTTGATTGGCATGAATGAATCTCTCTTAAACTTCATTGGCGAAAATATTGCTTCAAGACGGGGAAGAAATTTTACTTTGGAGGTCTTAGATTTTATGAGAAAAAAATTGGTTAAATACCAAGAAGAAACCGGGAATATTTATAATTTAGAACAAACGCCAGCTGAAAGCACAAGTTATCGTCTGGCCCTAAAGGATAAAGAAAAATATCCCAATATTATTACTGCCGGAACAAAGAAGATTCCCTATTATACTAATTCAAGCCAGCTTCCGGTAAATTACACCGATGATATTTTTGAAGCTTTGAAGCTTCAAGACGAATTAACCTGTAAATATAACGGCGGCAGTGTTTTACATCTCTTTTTAGGAGAGAGAGTTTCTGATATTCAAACGGTTAAAAATTTAGTGAAAAAGATTTTTGAAAATTTTGAGCTTCCCTATATTACCCTAACTCCTACTTTTTCAATTTGCCCCAGCCACGGTTATTTAGAAGGAGAACATTTTGAGTGTCCCAAATGCACCATCAAACAGCCCTGTGAGGTTTATTCACGGATTGTGGGATATTTGAGGCCTTTGGTCCAATGGAATGCGGGAAAAATTCAAGAATTTCGCGAGAGAAAGGAATTTAAGATTAAAAAGCTTGGATTAGTCAAAACTTAATGCAAATTGGTGGACTTCAAAAATTAACCTTAATTGATTATCCGGGCCGCTTAGTGGCCACAGTTTTTTTCACTGGCTGCAATTTCAAATGCCCTTGGTGTTACAGTTCTGAATTGGTCTTACCAGAAAAAATTAAAAAACAACCAAAAATTTCAGAAAAAGAATTCCTTGAGTTTTTAAAAGAAAGAAAGAAATTATTAGAGGGCTTGGTCCTATGCGGAGGAGAGCCAAGTATTAATAAAAAATTGCCGAGCCTTATAAAAAAAATTAAAAAATTGGGATATTTAGTAAAACTTGATACCAATGGTTCAAATCCAAAAATGTTGAAGAAATTAATTAAAACAAAATTAATAGATTATGTAGCCATGGATATGAAATTGCCAAAAGAGAGATATCCTGAAATTTTTGGCAAAAAGGTAAAAATTGAAGATATTGAAGAAAGTATAAAAATTTTAAAAGAAGGAAAAGTAGATTACGAATTTCGAACGACTGTGGTCCCCACTGTCTTAGATAAAGAAGATATTTTGAAAATTGCTAAATGGATAAGGGGTGGCAAAAAATATTATTTGCAAAATTTTAGACCGGAAAAAACCATTGATCCTGAATTTGAAAAGATAAAACCTTATCCCCAAGAATACTTATTAGAAATCCAAAAAGCCATCTCACCTTTTTTCGAAGTTTGCCAGGTAAGATGAGGGGCTTGACTTAAATTTATGCTTAAATTAAGCTAAATTAAGTTGTGGATAAACCTTGTTAAACAATTTCACCGAAGATGAAATTGTCGCAAAGCGACATTTAACAGGGTAAAGGTCGTTTTTAAAAAAATTTAACTTTTTAAAAATATTATGGAAGGTTACTGCGTTAAATGTAAAAAGAAACAGGAAATGTCTGATGCTAAAGAGGTAACAATGAAAGGAAAGGGCGGAACAAAAAGAATGGCAATGACCGGAATTTGTCCTAAATGCGGAACAAAGATGTTTAGGATCATGGGAAAAGTCCAAAAGAAAGCCTAAAATTAAAGGTTTCCGGAAATTTTTAAACAAAGCGTTCAAAGTAAAAAACTTTGGACGTTTTGTTTTATTTGCTATTATTAAAAAATGAATTTTAAAGATAAAAAATTTGTTTTAGGAGTCCTAATCGGGCTTTTAATTTTTAATATCTTAGCCTGGTTTGTTGTTTATGATTTAAGCAAAATCCGGTATTTGGAAGTAATTTTCTTTGATGTTGCCCAGGGAGATGCTATATTTATTAAAACCCCTCAAGGACATCAAATTTTAATTGATGGTGGGCCGGACTCTGTTATTTTAGAAAAACTCGGAAAAGAACTTCCTTTTTATGATAGGACAATTGATTTGGTAATATTAACCCATCCGGAAAGCGACCATTTGACAGGACTTTTAGATGTTTTAAGAAGTTATAAAGTCAAAAATATTCTTTGGACAGGAGTTATCAGAGATACGAGTGCTTTTAAAAAATGGCAAGAATTAATTGAGAAAGAAAAAGCTGAAATTTTTTTAGCCAAAGCCGGTAAAAAAATAATTATAGGAAAAACAAGTTTTGAAATTTTATTTCCTTTTGAAAATCTAGAAAATAAGTCAGTCAAAGACGCTAATAACACTTCAATTGTTTTAAGGTTGGATTTTGGGGAAATTTCCCTTTTGTTTACCGGAGACATATATAAATCAGCGGAGAGGGAGTTGTTTAGCTTAGCTAAGCAACTCGATACCGATGTTTTAAAAGTCGGTCATCACGGCAGCAAAACATCAACCGCAGAAGAGTTTATTATAGGAGTCTCACCGGAAATCGCCGTAATTTCTGTCGGTAGAGACAATTCTTACGGCCATCCCCACCAAGAAACTTTGGACACTTTGGAAAAATATGGTATAAGTATTTTCAGAACAGATTTTAACGGCGACATAAAAATAATTTCTAACGGTATAAATTATGCAGTTTCCAATTTTCAAAACTAAAACCGGCTCAAAATTAAAATTTGATTTAAATAACCCGAGAGAAAGGGAAAAGTATTTCAATTTGAAAGCGGGCAAGGACATAAAAAAATTAAGAGAATTTTTTAAAAAGGGAAATACCTTCGTTGCTTATTTGTTGGGCAAGAAGAATTCCGGAAAAGGAACTTATTCCAAAATGTTTTCCGAAATTATTGATCCGGAAAGAATTGATCATTTTTCAATCGGTGATATGATTCGGAAAACTGATAAAGAATTAAAAGACAAAAAAAAGAAAAAAGAACTGATTGAGTTTTTAGAAAAAAATTACCGAGGATGGTCCTCCGTTAAAGAATTAATTTTTTTCCTGGAAAAAAGAAATACCAAAATCCTTTTGCCAACAGAATTAATTTTAGCTTTGGTTAAAAGAGAAATTGGAAAAAGAAAAAAGAAAACTATTTTTATTGATGGTTTTCCCAGGGATTTGGATCAAATAAATTTTGCTTTATTTTTTAGGGATTTGATTGGCTATCGAGACGATCCTGATTTTTTTGTTTTGATAGATGTCCCGAAAAAAATAATTGATGAAAGAATAAAATATAGAGTAGTTTGTCCCACTTGCCAAACTTCCAGAAACTTAAAATTGCTGCCCACTTCAAAAATAGGATACGATACAAAAAGAAAAGAATTTTATTTGCTTTGTGATAATCCCAAGTGCGAAGAAAGCAAGCTTTCTTCTTACCCCTTCGCTGGCGCTCGGGAATGCAAAGAAATTAGAATGATTCGCAAGGAGGGAGATGCAGCTGGAATCAAGTCGATTAAAGAAAGATTGAAAAAAGATGAAAGATTAATAAGCCAAGCCCTTTCTCTTTATGGAATTCCGAAAGTTCTTTTGAGAAATTCCATTCCTAAAAAACTGGCTCCAAATTTTGTTGATGATTATGAGATTACGCCAGAATACTATTACGAATGGAACGAGAAAAAAAAGAAAGTAATTGTTAAAGAAAAACCCTGGCTAGTTTTAGATAATGCAGGGGAATATTCTTATAGTTTGCTTCCGCCGCCGGTTGTTGTTTCTTTAATAAAACAAATTACCGATATTTTAAATCTTTAATTTGACAGAGTTTTTTACCAAGAGGTATAATTAAATTGGCTCCGGACTTTCTGGTTAGTAGTTTTGGTACAAATGTTTTTATAGGGAATCTGAAATGATTCCACCGCCTTGGCGGTGGACTAAGATTCCCACTTGAAATTTTTTCCAAAAACAACTTTCTAGGAAGTGGAGCCGCCAAAAAATCCCTGCCACAAAGCAGGGATTTTTTGATTTGGTCGGGGTGTGGGGAATTGAACCCCAGTTACTACCACCCCAAGGTAGCGTACTACCGTTATACTACACCCCGAAGTTTACTTTCTTTTCCCCATTGCTTTAATGCATTTAGTGCAGGCCTTAACTCTTTTTCCCGAGCGTAGCGAAGGGGGGAGAAGAGATTTATCTCTTCGATCGCCGGATGGCAAACGCACCCATTGTAAATTGGGGTATTTTCTTTTTTTGACGGTTGGATTATATTTTCCCCTGAGCTTTTTAAGTTTCCAAACCATTTGAGATTTTTTGCCGCAAATTGCGCAGATATTCGCCATATGTTTTCATTTTAAACTTTTTATTAATTTTTGCAAGATAGTTCTTGATATGTTATAAAAAAAGCATGGACATTAGTATTATTTTTTTCTTAATCATCCTAATTTTTTCTATTATAATTCACGAGGTATCTCATGGAACGGTAGCTAATTACTTAGGTGATCCAACGGCAAAATACGCCGGTCGGCTTACATTAAATCCGCTGAAGCATTTAGATCCTATAGGTTCAGTTTTTTTACCAATTTTGTTAATTCTAACGACTGGCAGAGGAATTGGTTGGGCAAAACCGGTGCCAATTAATCCTTATAATTTTCGAGACCAGAAATACGGCGCCCTTAAAATAGCTATTGCTGGCCCAGTCTCTAATTTAATCATTGCTTTATTTTTCGGTTTGCTTTTGAGGATTTTAATCTCTTTAAATTTTATTCTTCCTAGTATTTATTCTATTTTTTCATTTATTGTTTCCATAAATATACTTTTGGCTGTATTTAATTTAATACCTATTCCTCCTTTAGATGGCTCACATATTCTTTTTACTTTTTTACCCGCTTCAATGCAAAGGACAAAAATATTTTTAGGGCAGTTTGGATTTCTTATTTTATTATTTTTTATTTTCTTTTTCCCACCATTTTTTAATATTTTAAATTATATTACTAATGGAATTTTTACTCTCATTGTTGGTGCCCCGCCATTTTAATGAGACTTATTGACTTTTGATTTAATTTAGATTAAAATTTAATTCATGCCGACTATTCATCAACTAATTAAAAAAGGAAGAAAGAAATTTAAAAAGTCTGGCAAAAGGCCGGCTTTGGAATTTGGTTTTAATGTTCTAAAGAACAGGCCAAAATTTTATCCTTCTTCATTCAAAAGAGGAGTTTGTTTAAAAGTTTTTACCGTCACTCCCAAAAAACCAAATTCTGCTTTAAGAAAAGTAGCCAGAGTGAGATTGACCAATGGAATGGAGGTTACGGCTTACATTCCGGGCGTAGGCCATAATTTACAAGAACACTCGGTGGTTTTGCTTCGCGGCGGAAGGGTAAAGGATTTGCCGGGAGTGAGATATCATATCGTCAGAGGCGTGTTAGATGTAGGGGGTGTTGAGGGACGTAAAAAGAAAAGAAGTAAGTATGGAGCAAAAAAAGAGAAATAATCCGCTAATAGGTCAAAGAGGATAAATCCTCTTCTTCGCCTACCCGAGTCGCAACGAAGGGTAGAGAAGAACGAATGTTCTTCGATTCGCTTCCATAAATGGAAGCTCGGTATGAAAAGAAAGAAAAAAGTTAAAAGAATTCCTCAACCTGATATTGTTTATAATAATGTAATGGTTGCCAAACTTATCAATCAGGTGATGAGACGCGGCAAGAAAACCATAGCCAGAAAAATTGTTTATGGCGCTTTTGATATTATAAAGGAAAAAACAAACCAGAGTTCATTGGAGATTTTTGAGAAAGCAATTAAAAACACGTCGCCTTTGTTGGAAATAAAGCCCAAAAGGGTTGGTGGAGCAACTTATCAGGTGCCGAGAGAAGTAAAGGGAGATAGGATGGTAACTTTGGCTATGCGTTGGATAATTGAGGCAGCAAAATCAAAAAAAGGAAGACCAATGAAAGAAAAATTAGCCGAAGAATTAATTTTAGCCTCAAAAAACGAGGGATCGGCTGTTAAGAAAAAGGAAAATACCCATCGAATGGCAGAAGCAAATCGTGCCTTCGCGCATTTTGCCTGGTAAAACGTAAATTATCTTAATTATGCCCAGACTTTATCCTGTTGAAAGATATCGCGATATTGGAATTATTGCCCATATAGATGCAGGGAAAACAACCGTTACTGAACGGGTGCTTTTCTATACCGGAGTTTCCCACAAAATCGGAGAAGTTCACGATGGTAAAGCAATTATGGATTGGATGGTTCAAGAAAAAGAAAGGGGTATTACTATCACGGCTGCTGCCATTACTTGTTTTTGGGCGCCGATTAACGTCAGCGCAGAGAAAGATACAGATAGAGACGAGGAACAACGCAAAAAAGAAGGAGTGAATGAGTATCTAATAAACATTATTGATACGCCAGGCCATATTGATTTTACCGTTGAAGTTCAAAGATCTTTGAGAGTTTTGGACGGAGCGGTAGTAGTTTTTGATGGAGTGGCGGGGGTAGAACCTCAATCCGAAACAGTTTGGCGCCAGGCAGACAAATTTCATGTTCCCAGAATCTGCTTTATAAATAAATTAGACAGAATGGGAGCCTCCTTTGAAAAAAGCCTGGAATCTATTTGGCAAAAATTATCTCCTTCGGCCTTAGCCATTCAGTTGCCCCTGGGCGAGGAAGAAAATTTTGAGGGAATAATTGATTTATTAGAAATGAAAGCGATAATCTTTGAAGGAGATTTTGGTCAAATTGTTAAAAAAGAAGAAATTCCCCAAAATTTCTTAGCCAAAGCAAAAAAATGGAGAGAAAAGTTGATTGAGAAAGTAGCTGCCGAAGATCAAATTTTGTTGGAAAAATATTTAGCCGGACATGAGATTTCAATTGAAGAATTAAGAAAAACCTTAAGAAAAGCAACTATTAATAATAAGCTTATTCCGGTTTTTTGCGGTTCAGCCCTAAAAAACAAAGGGATTCAGCCGATGTTGGATGGGATAGTTTTTTATCTTCCCAATCCTATGGACCTTCCTTCGGTCAAAGGCACGGATCCAAAAACCGGTGAAACTATTGATAGAGAGCCATCGGACGATAAACCATTTTCCGCTTTAGCTTTTAAGATTGCCACCGATCCTTACGTTGGCACTTTAACTTATTTTAGAGTTTATTCCGGTTCTCTAAAGCAAGGATCTTATGTTTTAAATACGACAACCGGTGAAAAAGAAAGGATCGGCAGAATTTTAAGAATGCATGCTCAAGATCGAGAAGAAGTAAAAGAAGTTTTTGCCGGAGATATCGCCGCCACCGTCGGGTTAAAAAATACTTCTACCGGTCACACCCTTTGTGACGAAAATCATCCAATTGTACTTGAAAAAATTATTTTCCCCGAGCCAGTTATTTCAATTAGGATTGAACCCAAAACAAAGGCAGATCAGGAAAAAATAGGTGCAGCTCTTAAGCGATTAATGGATGAGGACCCAACCTTCAGGGTAAAAGGAGATTTAGAGACCGGCGAGACAATTATTTCTGGCATGGGAGAGTTGCATTTGGATATTATTGCTGATAGGTTAAAAAGAGAGTTTAAAGTAGAAGCAAACATTGGCAGACCTCAAGTTGCTTATAAGGAAACTATCAAGGAGACGGCCGAAGCCGAAGGAAAATATATCAGACAATCTGGCGGTCGAGGTCAGTATGGCCATGTTTTTTTAAGAGTGTCTCCAAGAGAAAGAGGAACAGGATTTGAGTTTATTGATGAGATTAAAGGTGGAATCATCCCCAGAGAATTTATTCCGGCAGTTAAAAAAGGCATAAAAGAAGCGATGGATAAGGGAGTTCTGGCAGGTTATCCAATAGTTGATTTGTCTGTTGCTCTTTACGACGGATCTTTTCATGAAGTTGACTCTTCGGAAATAGCTTTTAAAATTGCTGGCAGCATGGCTTTTCAGGCAGCAGCTAAAAGATCAAAACCAGTGTTATTGGAGCCAATTATGAAATTAGAAGTTATTGTTCCTTCAGAATTTTTTGGCGATGTCATCGGAGATTTGTCAGCCAAGAGAGGAAGAATTGAAGAAACAAAAGATAGATTGCAAATGAAAGTAATTGATGTTAAAGTATCTTTAGCAGAAATGTTTGGTTACGCAACTTCGCTTCGCTCGTTGACAGAAGGCAGGGGAACATTTACTATGGAATTTAATTGTTATGAAGAAGTCCCTTCAAATATTGCTCAAGAAATTATTGATGGCAAGAGAAGATAGAGGCGAAGAGAACTTCGTTCTCTTTTTTCTCCTTCGCTACCGCTCGGGAGGAAAAAGAAGGTAGTCGAAGAAGATTCCTTCTTCTCAACATCAGCTGAAGCTTCGGTAGTTAATTAACATTGACAAAATTTAAAGGTTCAATAAAATAATAATATAAATCAGCTTCTTAGCTTCAAACTAATAAGCTAAAAATTATGGCAGAAAAAGAAAAATTTTTGAGGGAAAAACCTCACCTTAATGTCGGTTCCATTGGTCATGTCGACCATGGAAAAACCACTTTAACCGCTGCAGTTCTTAAAGCTCAAAAATTGGCAGGGTTTAAAGCAACGGAAAAAACCATAGACCAAATTGATTCGGCTCCTGAAGAAAAAGCTCGAGGGCTGACAATTAATGTTACCCATGTTGAGTTTGAATCAGCAAAAAGGCATTATGCTTGGATTGATTGTCCGGGACACGCTGACTATATTAAAAATATGATTACGGGAGCGGCTCAAATGGATGGGGCAATTTTGGTTGTTTCAGCCCCGGATGGGCCCATGCCCCAAACAAGAGAACATATTCTTTTGGCTCGTCAGGTTGGATTGCCATCAATTGTCGTATTTCTAAACAAATGTGATGCAGTTGATGACCCGGAGATTATCACTTTAGTTGAGTCTGAAGTGAGAGAATTATTAAAGAAGTACGGTTTTCCGGGAGATGAAACAACAATAATTAAAGGTTCTGCCCTTAAGGCTTTGGAAGCGACTTCCGTTGAAGATGAAGCAATAAAACCCATTTTAGAATTAGTTAAAGCAATAGACGAACATATCCCGGAACCCATCAGAGAGAAAGATAAACCCTTCTTAATGGCTATTGAAGATGTATTTTCCATTGCGGGAAGAGGAACCGTGGCTACTGGACGCATTGAGCGAGGAGTAATTCGTCAAAATGAAGAAATAGAATTGGTCGGAATCAAACCGACAACAAAAATGATTGCTGTCAGCATTGAAATGTTTAATAAAATTCTGGACGAAGGAATAGCCGGAGATAATGTTGGTATTTTGCTTAGGGGGTTGAAGAAAGAAGATGTTGAAAGAGGACAAGTTTTAGCTAAACCGGGCTCTATAACTCCCCATACCGAATTTGAAAGCGAGGTTTATATTTTAACTAAAGAAGAAGGCGGTCGCCACACGCCTTTCTTTACCGGATATAAACCCCAGCTTTATTTTAGAACCACAGATATAACTGGCGAAGTAACCTTACCAGAGGGTACGGAAATGGTTATGCCTGGGGACACCGTAAATTTGAAAATGAAATTATTGGCTCCCATTGCTATGGAAGAAAAGCAAAGGTTTGCTATTCGCGAAGGAGGAAAGACAGTAGGGGCCGGAGTAGTAACGAAAGTTGTTAAATGAGAATTTATTCAGAAGAGATTTATCTCTTTGACTACTGAGCTTCCGAAGGAAGCGAAGTCGGAGAAGAAGACAAAGTCCTCTTTGACTAAGATGCCAAAAAAGAAAGTTGTTGCCACCGAAGAAGAAGTAAAATCAAAGATTAGAATTAAACTAAGATCTTTTGACCACAAAGTGATTGATAGTTCTGCTCGTCAAATTATCGAGGTAGTTTTGAGGTATGGGGCCGAAATATTGGGCCCGGTTCCTTTACCCACGGAGATTCATAAATACACGGTCAACCGGTCTTCTTTTGTCCACAAAGATGCAAGAGAGCAGTTCGAAATGAGAGTTCATAAAAGATTAATTGATATATTAAATCCCAACCAAAAAGTAATTGATGCTCTGATGAATTTGAATTTGCCAGCTGGCATTGACATTGAGATTAAAATGTAAAAACGTAGATTAAAAGAGATAAGAAAACAGATTTACACGAATAAATTTTTAATATATAATTAAAATGTTAAAATTGAAATTTTTAAAAAGATAAATAATTTGAATAGCCAAACGGTAGAAAGCCGGGCTATCGCCCGGTTTTAAATTAAATGATGAAGTTTCTTTTAGGTCAAAAGTTAGGCATGTCTCAGGTGTTCGATGAAAAAGGAAAGAGAATTCCCGTAACTTTAGTTGAGGCAGGGCCTTGCGTAATCACTCAGGTAAAGACCAAAGAAAAAGACGGATATCAAGCCATTCAGCTCGGCTTTAAAAAAATCGAGAAAGAAAAGAAAATTAAAAAACCAATGCGGAAAAAACCTTTTCGTTGGCTAAGAGAGTTTAAGGGCGAAGAAAGTAAACTTTCTTCTTCCCCCGTCGCTACCGCTCGGGAGGATGGAGAATATAAAGTAGGAGACCAAATCGATGTATCAGTTTTTCAAGAAGGAAAAAAGGTAAAAGTTTCAGGAATTTCCAAAGGAAAAGGTTTTCAGGGAGCGGTAAAAAGATGGGGATTTAAAGGAAGAGCATCAGCTACTCATGGAACAAAACACGAGCATCGAACCTTAGGATCTATTGGAAGTTCTTTTCCAGAAAAAGTTATAAAAGGAAAAAAAATGCCAGGCCGTATGGGGAGCGAAAGAACAACAGTTAAAAATTTAGAAATTGTCAAGATTGATAAAGAGAATAATTTATTGGCGGTGAAAGGAGCAGTGCCGGGAGTGAAGGGGACGCTTTTGGAAATTATAGGTTAGAAAGTCAAAGAGAGTATTGCTCTCTTTTTCAACTACCCGAGTCGCAACGAAGGGTAGAGAAGAACGAATGTTCTTCGATTCGCTTCCATAGTCGAAAGAGAATTTCATTCTCTTTCTCACCTTCGCTTCTTTCAGAAGCTCGGTAATGGAAGCTCGGTATATGAAATACATTGTTTACAACCAACAAGGTAAAGAAATCGGTCAGACCTTATTGCCCAAGGAAATTTTTGACGTAAAAGTAAATTCTGATTTAATTCATCAGGTAGCAGTCAGTCAAATGTCAAATCAAAGAATAGTGGTGGCTCATACAAAAGACAGAGGAGAAGTTAGGGGAGGAGGAATAAAACCGTGGCGTCAGAAGGGAACAGGCAGGGCCAGGCACGGCTCACGACGTTCGCCTTTATGGCGGGGAGGCGGCGTGACCTTCGGGCCAACGAAAGACAGAGTTTTTAAGAAAAAAATAAATAAAAAAATGAAGAAAAAAGCCTTGTTTATGGTTTTGTCAGGGAAAGTTAAAAACAATTTATTGATAGTTTTAGACGAATTAAGATTAGAAGAAGCAAAAACCAAATCTTTAGCTAAATTAATTGAAAATTGGAAATTGTCCCGAATTTGTCGAGGATCCTCGGTGAAAACTGAGCTTCCATTTATGGAAGCGAAGGTGAAGAAGGGGACGAAGTCCTCTTCGCCTTCGGAAAAAATTGATAATTTTAAAGAATCTTCTGTTTTGATTGCTTTACCGAAAGCTGATAAAAATATAGTTTTAGCCGCTAAAAATCTCCCCAGAATTGAAGTAATTGAAGCGAGAAATTTAAATGTCTTGGACTTGCTTTCTTTTAAATATTTAACAATGCCAAAAGAAGCAATAAAAGTGATAAAAGAAACTTTTTCAAAATAAACTATGCCTTTTATTAATATTTTCAAGAATAAAAAACCTGTCGCTGCTGACTCGGCCTCCCGAGCGATAGCGAAGAGGGAAGAAGAAGATTTATCTTCTTCGCCCTCCATAACTAAAGGCACTTTAACGAAGGAAGCAGTTGTGGCAGACGAAAAGGAAAAATCGAAAAGGAGGGTCGAAGAGAAAAAAACCGAAGAAAAGAAAGAAGTAAGATTTGGACAAAGTTATAAGATTTTAAAAGGCCCCCACATTACGGAAAAAGCCGGGGATTTGACAGAAAAGAATCAATATGTTTTCAAGATTTTCCCGAGGGCTAATAAGATAGGAGTAAAAAAAGCGATAGAAGACACTTATGGGATTGATGTTGTGTCTGTAAAGATTATTAACGTCCCCGAAAAGAAAATAAAATTGGGCAAGATTCAGGGGACAAGGCCTGGTTACAAAAAAGCGATTGTTAAAATAAAAAAAGGACAGAAAATCGAGGTGCTGCCGAGATAAATATGAAAAAATATAAATTAACCAAAAAGGAACCGGAAAAAAGATTACTTTTGTTTTTCAAAAAAAGAGCTGGTCGGGCTCGCTCCGGCAGAATTACCGTTCGCCATAAAGGAGGCGGCGCCAAACGCCTTTATAGAATTATTGATTTTGGCCAAGAAAAATTAAATATACGGGCTGTGGTAAAAGCCATTGAATACGACCCCAATCGAACTTCTTTTATTTGTCTTTTAGAATATGAAGATGGCGAAAAAAGATACCAAATTTGCCCTCAGGAATTAAAAGTCGGAGATACTATAATCTGCGCAGAAAAAACTGAAGTGAAAATAGGGAATAGGATGAAATTAAAAAATATTCCAGTAGGAACGCAGGTTTATAATATTGAAATTGAACAGGGCCGAGGAGGAAAATTAGTGAGAGGAGCAGGAACCTCAGGCAGGATTATAGCTCAGGAAGGAAGATACACTCATTTAGTTTTTCCTTCTTCTGAGGTAAGAAAAATTTTTGGTGAGTGTTATGCTTCAATAGGTCAGGTTTCATATCCCGAGCACAAATTTATTAGAATAGGAAAAGCGGGCAGGACACGACTTAAAGGTATAAGACCACGAGTTCGAGGTTCAGCCATGAATCCTCCGGATCATCCTCACGGTGGAGGAGAAGGAAGAGCTCCAATTGGTCTGAAATATCCCAAAACTCCCTGGGGAAAACCTGCCTTAGGACCAAAAACCAGGAAGAAGAAATGGACGAATAAATTAATTATTCAAAGAAGAAAAAAGAAAAAGAAATAACATGTCAAGATCATTAAAGAAAGGTCCATATATAGATGAAAAGTTGCTGGAGAAAGTAAAGAAAGCAAAGTCAGGTGAAATTATTAAAACCTGGTCAAGAAGGTCGACCATTATACCCGAAATGGTTGGTTTTGCTTTCGGCGTTCATAATGGAAAAGAATTTATTAAGGTTCAAGCGACAGAAGATATGGTTGGTCATAAACTTGGCGAATTTTCTCCAACAACTAAATTTGGACGACACGGTGGAAGAATGCAGAGGGAGTTGGAAATAAAAGCCACTGAAAAAGAAACTAGAAAAACGGAAGAATAATATTATTGAAATTTATGCCGGTTACCGCAAAATTAAATTATTTAAGAATCGCACCTCGAAAAGTAAGATTAGTTGCGGATTTGGTTAGAGGAAAATCAGTCAAAGAGGTTCAATCTATTTTGAATTTTACCGTTAAAAAATCAGCAACACCTTTATTAAAACTTTTAAATCAAGCCGTTGCCTCAGCTATTAATAATTTTCAGTTAAACCCAGATAATTTATATATTTCCAAAATTACTGTAGACGAGGGACCAAAATATAAAAGATGGCGGCCTCGTGCCCGAGGTCAGACTTACGAAATTCAGAAAAAAACTTCCCATATTACTATTATTCTTGATGAAAAAGTAAAAACCAAGAAAAAAGTTAAAAAAATTAAAAGACCAAAAGAAACGATGTTTGAAGAAGCGAAAGAAAAAATTACTAAACTGAAAACTCCTAAACCTAAACCAAAAATTGAGATAACTAAGCCAAAAATCGAAAAAGGAGTAATAAAAAGAATATTTAGACGAAAGTCGTTTTAGAATATGTCGCATAAAGTTCACCCAAAAGCATTCAGATTAGGAAAATTAGCTGATTGGAACTCTCGCTGGTTTGATATAAAAAAGTTCCCTAAATATTTAGAGGAGGATTTTAAAATTAGAGAGTTATTTAAAAAGAAAATTGGTAAATTGGGGGTAGAAAAAATCGAAATTGAAAGATTTTCTGGTAAATTAAATATAATTATTTTCAGTGCCAGACCTGGTTTGATTATTGGTCGGGGAGGGAGCGGAGTTGAAGAATTAAAGAAAGAATTGGAGGCCAAAGTTTTTAAAAACAATGAATCTAAAAAAGAGGTTAGGCTTGAAATCAGAGAGGTTAAAGATATTTGGTCGTCTGCGGCCTTGTCCGCTCAATATATCGCGCAACAAATTGAAAAAAGAGTTCATTTCAGAAGGGTTTTAAAACAAGCTTTAAGTAAAATTACTTTATCCAGGCAAGTAAAAGGGGCGAGAATTGAGGTGGCTGGCAGATTGAACGGAGCAGAAATTGCCAGACGAGAATGGTTGCAAAAAGGAAGATTGCCGCGCCAAACTTTAAGAGCTGATATTGATTTTGCTGAAGAACAAGCTTATTGTACCTATGGAACAATAGGAATAAAGGTTTGGATATATAAAGGAGAACGCTTTGACTAGCCGAATCGCAATGAAGGCTGAAGAAGAGATTTATTTCTTTGATTATGTTATATCCTAAAAAAGTTAAACACCGAAAATGGCAAAAAGGAAGGTCAAAAGGTAAAGCGTCTCGGGGAGTCGCACTGGCTTTTGGCTCTTTTGGTTTAATGTCTTTAAGCACCCTTTGGATTTCGGCAAGACAAATCGAATCAGCCCGTCGTGCTATTCTCAGGTATCTTAAAAAAGGAGGAAAACTTTGGATTAGAGTTTTTCCGGACAAACCGATAACAAAAAAAGGGACAGAAGTTCCAATGGGAGGTGGCAAGGGAAGTGTAGACCATTATGTTTTTCCAATAAAGCCCGGCAGAATTATTTTTGAATTAGATGGAATAAAAAAAGAAATGGCCGAGGAGGCTTTTAAAAAAGCAGCAGATAAATTGCCAATAAAGACAAAATTTGTTAAAAGATAAAATAAGTTATAAGGCGAAGAGGACTTCGTTCTCTTCTTCACCTTCGTCCCGTAAACGGGACTCGGTTTATGAAAATTGACGAATTGCGCAGAAAATCTAAAGAAGAAATTCAAAAGATCTTAAGAGATGATCGAGAAAAATTAAGACAGCTTAGATTTGATTTGATAACAGGAAAAGTAAAAAATGTCAGAGAAATCCGCAAGGTTAAAAAAGAAATCGCCCAAATATTAACTTTATTAACCGAGCTCCACGGCAGCGGAGCGAAGGTGAAGAAGAGGACGAAGTCCTCTTCGCCTCAAGGATAATCGTATGTCCAAAAAACAATTAATAGGAAATATTATTTCAAATAAAATGCAAAAGACGATTGTAGTTAGAGTTGAACGACTGAAAGAACATAAAAAATACAAAAGAAGATTTAAGGTTCATAAAAATTACAAAGCCCATATTGAAGAAGAAGGAGATTATAAAGTTGGCGATAAAGTGGTAATTGAAGAATGCCGACCTGTTAGTAAAGATAAAAAATGGAGAGTAATAAAAAAGATTTAATTTTATGATACAGCCACGTACAATGTTAAAAGTTGTAGATAATACCGGAGCAAAAATTATTCAATGTTTCTGTGTTTTGGGTGGAACGAGAAAGCATTTTGCTCAAATTGGTGATGTTATTGTGGGCACCGTTAAAGAAGCTGAGCCGAGAAGAATTGTTAAAAAACACGATGTGGTCAGGGCAGTAATAGTTCGTCAAAAAAAGAATTTTCGGAGAAAAGACGGCACCTATATTCGATTTGATGACAACGCGGCCGTAATTTTAGAGGGCAAAACTAAAGATCCAAAAGGGGGAAGAGTTATTGGTCCTTTGCCAAAAGAAATTAAAGAAAAAGGTTTTAGCAAAATAGCAAATTTAGCGACAGAAACAATATGAAGGTAAAAAAAGGTGACACAGTTTTAGTAATTTCTGGAAAAGACCGGTGGAAAAAAAGTAAAATTTTGCAGGTTTTTCCGAAAGAAAATAGAGTGATGGTAGAGGGAGTTAATTTAAGAAAAAAACATCGTAAACCAAAAAATTCAGGAGAAAAAGGGCAAATTATCAAGCTCCCCGGTTCCATTTCTATTTCTAATGTAAAACTAATTTGTTCTAAATGCGGAAAACCAACCAGGATAGGGTATAAAATCATGGAAAATAAAAAATATAGAATTTGTAAAAAATGTGGTCAGGAAACCTAAAACAATGCGATTAAAAGAAAAATATCAAAAAGAAGTAGTTGCCAAAATGATGGAAAAATTTGGCTATAAGAACACTATGAATGTGCCTAAAATCGAAAAGGTGGTGATTAATACTGGCTGTGGTAGACAGGTGGCCGGCAAAACAAACGATGAACAAAAAAAGATTATAGATTTTATTTTGGAGGATATTGGTATAATATGCGGACAGAGAGCCGTAAAAACATACGCCAAGAAAGCAATTTCAAGTTTTAAAATTCGCCAAGGCATGCCGATTGGAGTAAAGGTTAATTTAAATGGCAAGAAGATGACAGATTTTTTAGAAAGACTTATTCATCTTACTCTTCCTCGAACAAGAGATTTTAAAGGAATTCCTTCTGAATCCGTCGACAAACAAGGCAATTTAACTATCGCCATTAAAGAACACATTGCTTTTCCTGAAATTTTGCCGGAAAAAGTAAAAAACATTTTTGGATTAGAAGTAATTATTGTTACCACCGCTAAAAATCAAGAAGAAGCATTGGAATTATTTAGATTGTTAGGATTTCCCATTAAATAACATGGCAACAAAAGCGCAGATAGCTAAATCTTTAAAAAAACCAAAGTACAAAAGTCGAGTAGTAAGGCGTTGTTTTAGATGTGGAAGAAAGAGAGGATATATGCGTAAATTCGGATTATGTCGTATCTGTTTTCGAGAAATGGCAAATCAAGGGTTAATACCGGGAATTAAGAAATCTAGTTGGTAAAAAAACATATGACCGATCCAATTGCCGACATGTTAAATAGAATAAAAAATGCTCAAGCTGTTAGCCATCCAACGGTTGAAGTGCCGTTTTCTAATTTCAAATATGAAATTGCTAAAATTTTAAAAAAACATGGTTTTATTGAAAAAGTTGAGAAAAAAGGCAGAAAAGTGAAAAGAGCTATTGTCATTACCTTAAAATACCGTGATAAAACTCCGGCAATTTCAGGATTAAAAAGAGTTTCAAAGCCCGGTCAAAGGATTTATCTTGATTCAACTCAAATAAAAAGGGTTAAAGGAGGTTACGGAATGGCGATAATATCTACTTCAAAAGGAGGACTGATGATAGATAAAGAAGCAAGAAAACAAAGATTGGGGGGCGAAGTATTATGTGAGATATGGTAATCGTCGTTTATTTATATGTCCCGTATAGGCAAAAAACCAATTATAATATCGTCAGGAGTTGAAGTGAAAATAGATAACCAGAAAGTGACAGCGAAGGGTCCCAAAGGCGAAATTTCAAAAGAATTTCGACCAGAAATTAAGATTGAGACAAAAGATGATAAAATCTTTGTCTTTCCACAGCAAAAAATGCAGGAAAAGAAAAAATTGCAAGGTTTGCAGCAAAAAAAAATTAAGTCTTTTTGGGGATTAACTAGAATGTTGGTTGCTAATATGATAGAAGGAGTTACTGCCGGTTTTGAAAAAAAGTTGGAAATAGAAGGAATTGGATTCAAGGCAGAGGTTTCAGGAGAAGAACTTGTGTTATACGCTGGTTTCAGCCATCCAATAAAGCTAAAAATTCCCCAAGTAATAAAAATTTCAGTAGATAAAAATGTTATTACTGTATCTGGAATTGATAAAGAATTAGTTGGCCAATTTGCTTCGGTCATAAGAAAAGTAAAGCCGGCTGAACCTTATAAAGGGAAGGGAATAAAGTATGCAGGAGAAATAATCAGAAGAAAAGTCGGAAAGAAGGCAGCAACAGTTGGAGGCAAATAAAAATAATATGTTAGAAAAACAAGAAAAAAGACATAGACGCCATAAAAGAATTAGAGCAAAAGTTTTTGGAACGGCCGATAAGTCTCGACTTTGTGTTTTTAGATCAGAAAAACATATTTATGCTCAATTGATTGACGACGAGAAAGCTAAAACTATTATCGAGGCCAGTGATTTAGAATTTAAAAAAAACCGTGGAACCAAAATTGAAAAAGCTAAAGAGGTTGGAAAGTTAATTGCAAAAAAAGCTAAAGATTTAAAGATTGAAAGAGTTGTTTTTGATAGGGGAGGATATAAATATCATGGTCGGGTGAGAGCTGTGGCTGAGGGAGCGAGGGAAGGAGGTCTAAAATTTTAATTTTAAATTATTAAAGGCGAAGAGGACGTCGTCCTCTTCTTCATCTACCGAAGCTTCAGCTGAGGTGGAGAAGAAGAAATCTTCTTCGACTTCGCTTTCGCTACGCGAAAGCTCGATATGAGAAGAGAATTTTTTAAAGAAAAAATAAAAGATGAGTTTGAATCTAAGCTTTTGGATTTGGCGAGAGTGACGCGAGTTACGGGTGGTGGAAAGCGTCTTAGGTTTCGGGCAGTAGTTATTATTGGAAACAAACAAGGAAAAGTGGGAGTCGGGGTATCAAAAGGTTTAGATGTGGCTCAGGCAGTAGAAAAAGCCACAAGAATGGCTAAGAAAAATTTAATTGTAGTTCCTATAAAGGAAGATACAATTCCCCATGAAGTTTTTGCTAAATTCGGGGCAGCTGAAGTCATTTTAAAACCTCAAAGAAAAGGAAGAGGTCTGGTGGCAGGCGGAGTAGTTAGAGTTATTTGTACTTTGGCGGGAATAAGAAATATTTCTTCTAAAATTTTGGGTAGAACCGGAAACAAATTAAATAATGCTCAAGCCACCATAAAAGCTCTAAAGAGCCTTAAAATCCAAAATCCAAAATCCTAATTTTTAATAACATGCAATTATACGAAATAAAACCAATTCATCGCAAAAAACATCGGAGGCTGGTAGGAAGAGGTGGTAAAAAGGGTACTTATTCCGGTCGCGGGATGAAAGGACAAAAGTCCCGAGCCGGAGGGAAATTTAAGCCGATAATTCGAGAATTGATTAAAAGATATCCGAAGTTAAGAGGATACAGACAAAAATCAACCCATGCACCAAAAATTGAGGTAGTGGTGAATCTGGAAATATTAGAGAAAAAACTTGAGTCCGGGCAAAAAGTTTCCCCCGAAATATTGCAAAAATACGGTTTAGTTTCTAAAATATTAGGAAGAACACCAAAAGTTAAAATTTTGGGCAGAGGAAAAATAACTAAAAATTTGACCGTTGAAAACTGTGAAGTTTCAAAATCAGCTAAAGAAAAAATTGAAAAAGCCGGTGGCACCGTAAAACATGTGGTATCAAAAAATCATTCAAATATTTAAGACCCCTGATTTGAGAAATAAGATTCTTTTTGTTCTTGGCATTTTCATTGTTTTTAGATTGATGGCTAATATTCCCATGCCGGGAATTTCAGCAGAAAAAATGCGAGAATTTTTTGAAGCCAATCAGATTTTTGGACTTTTAAATTTGTTTACTGGCGGAGCCTTAGATAAACTTTCAATTATAATGTTGGGATTGGGACCATATATAACTGCCACGATTATTATACAATTGTTAACAATGATATTTCCAGCCCTGGAAAAGATATATAAAGAAGAGGGAGAAGAGGGAAGGGAAAAATTTAATCAATACGGAAGAATTTTAGCGATCCCCTTGGGATTTCTCCAGGGCTACGCCATGCTTACTCTTTTTCAGCGTCAAGGAATAATTGAGACGCTTCCCCTTGGTTTAATTATCACTTCAATTTTAACTATTACTGCCGGAACCATATTTTTGATGTGGCTGGGAGAACTAATTTCTGAAAAAGGAATTGGCAACGGCGTATCATTATTAATTTTTGCCGGAATTATTTCCGATATTCCAAATAACATCAGACAAATGCTGCTTACCTGGGACCCTGCCAAAATTCCTTCTTATTTATTTTTCTTCGCTATGGCTTTGATTATTATAGCCGGCGTGGTTTTGATTAACGAGGGTCGTCGGAACATCCCGGTTTCTTACGCCAAAAGAGTAAGAGGTAACAAAATGTATGGGGGGGCGTCCACTTATTTGCCATTAAATATTAACCCGGCCGGAGTAATTCCAATTATTTTTGCTTTATCAATTATGCTTTTTCCCAGTATGATTGCTAATTTTTTGGGAGGGGTTGGCGGAATAGTGGGTTCAATTGCTCAAGGTGTGGGCAGGGCCTTTGAGAATATGTGGTTTTACAGCATCTTATATTTTATTCTGGTTGTTCTTTTTACTTATTTTTATACTGCAGTTACCTTTGACCCCAAGGCCGTCTCGAGCAACTTGCAGAAAATGGGCGGATTTATTCCGGGTATCAGACCGGGAGAAAGTACCGCCAATTTTATGTATTATATCCTAAATAGGGTCTTGTTGGTTGGTGCTTTGTTTTTGGGCACGATTGCCATAATGCCTTCAATTATTGGGGCAATAACCGGGGTTATGGTTTTTAAGTTTTTAATCGGAGGAACTGCTTTATTAATCGTGGTTTCTGTGGTTTTGGACGTAATGCGTCAAATCAATGCCCAATTACAAATGCGGGAATATGAGACATTTTAATTTTCCATTAGCATGAATAGACTTTCTAAAAATCCAAGAGTTATTATTTTACTTGGTAAATCTGGTTCTGGTAAGGGGACCCAGGCTGATTTTGTGAGAGAAAAATTTGGATTAGATTATATTGGTAGCGGTGATTTATTAAGGGCTAGAGCTAAGAAAAAAGATTTTACAGGAAAAAAAATTGCTAGAATATTGGCTGTTGGAGGATTAATTCCTACGCCGGCTATTTTTAAACTCTGGCTTGATAGAGTTGAGGAGTTAAAAACAAAAGATAATTTTAAAGGTCTTATAATGGATGGTAACCCAAGAAAGATTTTAGAAGCTTATTTAATAGACGAAGCTTTTGAGTTTTATGGGTGGGATAAAAACGTCAAAATTATTTTAATTGATATTTCTAATAAAGAAGCGATTTGGAGATTGACCAAAAGAAGAATCTGCCAAAAATGTAAAGAAATTATTTCTTTTGTTGGTCATTTCAGAAAAATTAAAAGATGTCCAAAGTGCGGAGGCAGATTGGTTCAGAGAAGCGACGATACTATTGGGTCGGTTAAAAATCGCTTGAAATGGTTCAGAACAGATGTTCAACTAATAGTAAATTATTATCGTAAAGCGGGAAGATTAGTTAAGGTAAATGGCGAACAATCTATTGAAGACGTTTTCAAAGATATTTTGAAAAATATTAAATAATTTTTTTATGCCAAATAAAATTGTTTGTGTTGTGGGAATGGCCGGTGCAGGCAAGAGCGTGGTTTCTGATGAGCTGGTGAAAAGTGGTTTTGCTTTTTTTAGGTTCGGACAAATTACTCTTGATATGGTCAAGGAAAAGAATCTTGAAGTTAACGAAGCCAACGAAAGAAAGATAAGAGAGGGCTTAAGAAAAAAATACGGCATGGGGGCATTTGCCGTACTGAATATTCCTAAAATAGATGAATTAATAAAAAAATCTAATGTAGTTGGCGACGGACTATATAGTTGGTCAGAGTATAAAATTCTTAAAGAAAGATACGGAGACGCAATGTATGTGGTAGCGGTTTATACTCCGCCAACGTTAAGATATTCAAGACTGAAAAACAGGAGTGTTGAAAATGATCAAAATCAGCGATTCAGAAATTTTACAGAAGAAGAGGCAAAAGCACGCGACTACGCGGAAATCGAAAATTTAGAAAAAGGTGGTCCTATTGTTATGGCAGATTTTACAATTGTTAATACTGGCACGATTGACGAAGTAAAGAAAAAAACAAGGGAAATTTTATCCCAAATTCTAAAATCCTCATAAATAGATTATTCCACATTTTCCACGGCCGTGGAAAATGTACTATGAGATGATTACGATAAAAACAGAAAGGGAAATTGAGATAATAGCAGAGGGTGGCAGAATTCTGGCGAAAATTATAAAAGAATTGGAAAAAAAAGTAAGGCCGGGAATCACCACTAAGGAATTAGACAGGCTTGCCGAGAGCCTGATTTTAAAATCTGGAGGAAAATGTTCTTTTAAGGGATACGAAGGTTTTCCGGCTTGTCTTTGCACTTCAATTAATGAAGAAATTGTTCATGCTGTGCCCTCAAGCAGAATGATAATCGAAGGAGATATTATTTCCCTTGATTTAGGGCTTTTTTATAAAGGATATCACACCGATATGGCAGTTACCTTAGCCGTAGGAAAAGTAAAGCCTGAAGTTTTGAGATTGATTCGGGCAACCAAGAAGGCCTTAAAAAGAGGAATTAAAAAAATAAGGCCGGGAAATAAAATTGGCGACATTGGCAATACTATTCAAAGATATGTTGAATCGCAGGGTTTTAATGTCGTTCGCGAACTTTGCGGTCACGGCATAGGAAAAGAGATTCACGAAGAACCTCAAATTTTGAATTATGGAAAAAGACATAAGGGTTTTGAAATTAAAGAAGGCATGGTTTTGTGTTTAGAGCCCATGGTGACAATAGGTGATTGGGGAATAAAAAAATCGAAAGATGGCCATGGTTTTGAAACCCAAGATGGCTCTTTATCTTGCCATTTTGAACATACAATTGCTGTTATAAAGGGTGGAGCAAAAATTTTAACTATGCTAAAATAACCCAATGTCAGAAATTTATCTTTCGGTGATTATTCCAACTTACAATGAGGAAAAAAGGCTTACAGGAACTTTGCAATCAATCAATGATTATTTGTCTCGGCAATCTTACGATTATGAAATTTTAGTTGTGGACAATGGTTCAACGGATAAAACCGCCCAAATCGCTAGAAATTTGGCAGGTCAGATTAAAGAATTAAAACTAATTGAGGGATTGGGCGGTCGAGGTAAGGGTTTTGCCGTAAAAAAAGGCATGTTGATGGCCAAAGGAGATTTCCGGATTTTTGTTGATGCCGATAACTCCACTTCAATTGATCAGATTGAAAAAATGTGGCCGGAGTTTAAAAAAAATTATGATGTTGTAATCGGTTCAAGAGATGCTGAGGGAGCGGTTTTGGATCCCCCTCAGCCATGGATAAGAGATAAAATTTTAGGAAAAGGATTTAAATTATACAGAAAGATAATTTTGGGTCTTTGGGGAATTCAAGACACTCAATGCGGATTTAAATGCTTTACCAAAAAAGCGACAGAAGAGATTTTTCCCAGATGCAAAATTAATCATTTTGCTTTTGACGCCGAGGTTTTAATTATTGGGAAATCGTTAGGATATAAAATTAAAGAAATTCCGGTTTATTGGAAAAATGATCCCGAAAGCAAGGTTAATTTAAAAAGCATAATTAAAATGGCTATTGATTTAATTAAGATAAGATTAAATTTAATCAAAGACCGAAATGAGTTGAAGAGATAAATCTCTTCTTCATCTTCGCTTCCTTCGGAAGCTCGATAATCAAAGATTTATTTCAATGTCTAAAAATTCCAAAAAGAAATTTCCCTCCGAGCTGCGTTTTGATTCGTTATCTAAAGATTGGGTGGTAATTGCTACGGGTCGTGCCAGAAGACCGGAAACTTTTAAAAAAGAAAGAAGAGCGAAAGAAAAGTTAGTGCAAGAGCAGTGTCCTTTTTGTAAAATTGACACCCAAAAAAAACCAACTCTTATTTTTGTTCAGGGGAAAAAGTTTTCTGCCAATAAAATCCCTAAAGAATGGACCACCATTGTCGTTCCCAACAAGTACCCGGCTTTTATTCCTTACCCCAAATTAGAAGAAAGAAAAGAGGGGCCTTTTTATGAAAAAATGAATGCTGTCGGTTTTCATGAAGTAGTTGTTACTCGGGATCATTGGAAATTTTTGGGCCAATTTAAAATTGAGGAAGTGAAAGAAGTTTTCGATGTTTACCAGAAAAGATATCAAAATTTAATGGATAAAAATTTTGTTAATTATATTTCAATTTTTCATAATCATGGATTGGAAGCTGGAGCTTCCATTTCTCACCCCCATTCTCAAATAATCACCACTCCTTTAATTGATATTGATTTAAGCAAAGCCCTCAATAATTCAGAAAAATATTACAGAAAAACAAAAAAATGTATTTATTGTCAGATGAATGATTGGGAGAGAAAAATGAAGAAAAGAATTGTTTTTGAAAATAAGTATTTTTTGGCTTTTTGCCCTTTTGCTTCCAAATCTGCTTTTCAGGTTATTGTTTCGCCCAAAGTTCACCTTCCTTATTTTGAAAAAGTTACGGAAGAAGAAAAATGGCATTTGGCAGAGGTCTTTCAGAAAGTCCTAAGCAAGCTTTATAAAGGGCTATCCGACCCTGCCTATAATTTTTATTTACATACTGCTCCCTGCGACGGAAAAAAATATCCTTATTATCATTGGCATTGGACGATATTGCCCAAAACTTCAACTTGGGCCGGTTTTGAAATAGGCACCAGAATGGAAATTTCCACCATTGAGCCCGAAAAAGCCGCCGCCTATTTAAGGAGTCAATGAATCTAAAGATTCATCTCCAGCTTCGATTGCCGAAGTGTAAGCTGAGGCGGAAGAAGAGATTTATTTCTTCGCCCTAATAAATTAAAACTCGCTAAACAATGAAACTATTAATTGTCGCTAATTGGAAATGTAATCCAATAACTTTACGGGAAGCTGAGAAGCTTTTTGATTCAATAAGAAAAGGGATAAAAAATGTAAAAAATTCAGAGGTGGTAATTTGTCCGCCATTTGTTTATCTTTCTTTGCTTGTCAGTCAGGAGCCATCTTCCGTTGTAAGCTTTGGAGGGCAAAGTTGTTTTTGGGAAGAAAAGGGCGCTTTTACCGGCGAGATTTCACCTTTAATGTTAAAAAATACGGGCATAAAATATGTAATTATCGGCCATTCCGAAAGAAGAAAATATCAGAAAGAGACCGATGAAATGATAAACAAAAAATTAAAAGCCGCTTTGAAGACGGGGTTAAAAGTAATTTTATGTATTGATAATATTTCTCAAATACCGAGCTTCTTAAGGAAACGAGGTGGAAGAAGAGGCCGAAGCCCTCTTCGCCTTAAAAAAGATTTAAGCGGTCTTGTCAAAAAAGAATTATCGAATTTGATAATCGCCTATGAGCCCATTTTTGCTGTTGGCACGGGTAAACCTTGTAGTGTCGAAAAAGCCAATAAAATGAGAATATTAATTAAAAAGGAAGTATTAAATAAAAAAATTCCCATCCTTTATGGAGGCAGCGTTAATTTTCAAAATGCCGGAGATTACATCAAAAAAGGGGGTTTCCAAGGACTTTTAATCGGTGGTATATCTTTAAACGCGAAGGAGTTTATTAAAATAGTAAAAGATATTGATTTAAACTGAAATATCTGATAAAATAATTTGATTATGGAGAAAATATTGAACGGTTATTTTTTTAACCCGACAAAAGGAAACCTGAAGATTGATGGGGTGATTGAAGAACTAATCAATTATATCTCTGAAAAACCGGAGAAATTTTATGATATTATTGTCGGTTGCGATTCGTCTTCTGAAGAAGAACCACATTTTCCGGTAGCCTTAGTTGTTTTAAGGGTGGGCGAGGGCGGCAGGTTTTTTCTTAAAAGAATTGCCTATAAAGGAAGGCGTTTTTTCAATTGGAAACAAAGAGTTTTAGAAGAAGTTTTGCTTTCTTGTCAAATGGCTTTATATCTTAAAGAAAATTTTGAAAAGGGAATTAAAGATTTAAGAAAGGAAAGCCTGCATTATCAATTCCGTTATATTCACGCTGACGTTGGAGAAAAGGGCCAAACAAAAGATATGATTAAGGAGGTTACGGGTTTAATTAAGGGAAACGGATTTGAGCCAAAGATAAAACCGGAAGCTTTTGTTGCTTCAATCGTAGCTGATAGATACTCCTAAAAAATTTCAAAGCATTTTGATGACCTCGAGAAAATTAAGAGAACAATTTTTGAAATTCTTTGAAAAAAAGAGGCATAAAATAGTGCCCCCCATCTCGCTTATTCCGACCGACCCCTCGGTTCTTTTTACCACGGCCGGAATGCAGCAATTTAAGCCTTATTATCTGGTAGAAAAATCCCCTTATGGTCAGAATGTCTGTTCTTGCCAGAAATGTTTTAGAACTTCTGATATTGAAGAAGTGGGAGATGAAAGCCATTTAACTTTTCTTGAAATGTTGGGTAATTTTTCTTTTGGGGGATATTTCAAAAAGGAAGCGATAAGTTGGGCTTACGAGTTTATTTTTAAAGAATTAAAATTGCCCCTGAAGGAAACAATTTTTACAGTTTTTGAGGGTGATAAAGATGTGCCGGAAGACGAAGAATCGGTTGAAATTTGGAAAGAATTAGGAGTTCATAAAAATAAAATAAAAAAATGCGGAAGAGCAGATAATTTTTGGGGTCCGACCGGTCAAGAAGGCCCCTGCGGCCCAACAACCGAAATTCATATTAAGGGCATCGAAGTTTGGAATCTGGTTTTTAATGAATATTATCAAGATAAAAATAAGCAACTTACTCCATTGGTACAAAAGGGCGTTGACACTGGCATGGGATTAGAGAGATTAGCAATGATTGTTCAAAATAAATCCAGCGTCTTTGAGACCGATTTATTCGAGTCAATTATCGGCGAGCTTCAAAAATACACGGGTCGGACCCCTGCAAATTTAAAAGGGGGAAGGATTATTGCTGATCATGTGAAGAGTGCAGTTTTTTTGATTTCGGATGGGATTTTGCCTTCCAATGTTGAGAAGGGATACGTTCTGAGAAGAATTCTAAGGAGAGCAATCAGATACGGCAAATTGCTTAATTTACCTGCTAATTTCTTAATTCTTCTGGCTCAAAAAGTAATTGAAATCTACAAAAATGTTTATCCGGAAATTAAATCAAAAGAAGAAGAGATTCTAACCGTAATTCAACAAGAGGAAGAAAAATTTGAAAGAACTCTCCATGAAGGATTAAAGCAGTTTGAGAACATTTCCAAAAAAGGGAATATTTCTGGGGTTGATGCTTTTCATCTGTATGATACCTATGGTTTCCCTTTAGAACTAACAATTGAACTTGCTAAAGAAAGAAATTTAAATATTGATCAAAAAGGATTTGAAGAGGCTTTTAAAAAACATCAAGAGATTTCCAGAGCCGGGGTAGAAAGTAAATTTGGCGGAGTAGGAAAGGAAGTGACTTATGAGACAACAAAACTTCATACCGCCACTCATTTGCTTCAGGCTGCCTTAAGAAAAATCTTAGGGGAGCATGTTAAACAAATGGGTTCAGATATTACTTCTCAAAGATTAAGATTTGATTTTTCTCATCATCAAAAGATGACAGAAAATGAAATTAAAAAAGTTCAAAGTCTTGTTAATCAGAAAATCAAAGAAGATTTGGAGGTAAAAAAAGAAGAGATGAATTATAAGGCTGCAATAAAAAGCGGGGCTTTAGCTTTGGGCAAAGAGGATAAATCCTCTTTTTCACCTTCGTTTCCTTTTCGCGGAAACTCGGTTTTTAAAGAAAAATATCCCGAAATCGTAACAGTTTTTTTAATCGAAGACTTCTCGAAAGAAATTTGTGCCGGTCCCCACATTAAAAGAACTTCAGAATTGGGCTTATTTAAAATTATAAAAGAAGAAAGTTCTGGTGCCGGAGTGCGAAGAATTCAGGCTATTTTAGAATAAAAATAACCCGAATTCTTCTTACCTCTTCGCTGTCGCTTAAGAATTAGAAGAATCCGAGCAACTTTACAATAAATAAATTTTTGATAAAATTATATTATGGCAATCAAAAAAGTAACAGATATTTTTCCCCCAAAAAAAACAGAAAAAGAAAAAGAAATTAAGATAGAAAAAGAAATTAAGATAGAAAAAGAATCTTCCTCAAGTCTTAAAACTTTCTCAACCCAAGTTCCAACTTCACCCCTTAAAAAAGGCTTAATTTTTTCTTTATTTTTTTTAATTTTATTAGGAGCGTTTTGTTATTTTGCTTTACCAAAAGTTGAGATAGAAATTTGGCCGGAAACCGAAACTTTAAATTTAGAAACAAAGTTGACCGTTGATAAAGAAACAAAAGAACCCAATATTCCGGCAAAAATTATCCCTGCAGAAATTTTTCAAAAAGAAAGAACTCTGGCTGAAATTTTCCAATCTTCCGGTAAGATTTTGAAAGAAGAAAAAGCAGAAGGCATCATAAGTGTCTATAATAATTATTCTATCTCTCCTCAGGTTTTGATTGCCGCCACTCGTTTTGTTTCGTCTGATGGAAAAGTGTTTCGAACTTCGGTTAAAGTTACTATTCCCGGTGGCAGTTATGAAAAAGGAAAGCTTGTTCCCGGAGAAATAGATATTAAAGTAATAGCAGACCAGCCGGGACCCGAGTATAATATTGGCCCCACAACTTTTTCTATTCCCGGGTTTGCCGGCACCGACAGATATACTAAATTTTATGGCAAATCTTTTCAACCAATGGCGGGCGGTTTTCAAGAGGAAGTTTCTAAAGTAACAAAAGAAGACCTGGCTCTGGCCGAAGATTCTTTAACAAAACAAGCCAAAAAAGAATGCGAAGAATTGTTAAAGAATGAGCTGCAATCAGAGGAAATTTCTTCAAAATTTAATTATTTTTTAGAGGAATTTCGGAGCGAAATTGTTGAAAAATTTTCTTTGGCTGTTCCGGAAGAAGAAACAAAAGAATTTAAATTTCAAGTTAAGGCAAAATGCGAAACTTTGCTATTTCAAAAAGAATATCTTAAGAGTTTTGCCAAAGAATCAATTATTTATCAAATTCCCCAAGGAGAAAAGATTTATGAAGAAAGTTTAAAAATAGATTACTTTCCCGAGAGCGTTGATTTGGATTCCGGTAAAATTATTCTTTCTTTAAGTATCTCAGCCAAAATTTATTCAGAAGTCGATGTTTATAATTTTAAAAATGCTCTTTCGGGGAAGTCATTGCTTGAAACTAAGTTATTTTTAGAGAATCAACCCAAAATTACCAAAGTCACAGTTTCCCCTTGGCCGTTTTGGGTAAGAAAAGTACCGGAAGATTTAAATAAAATTAAAATTAATTTAGTTTTTTGATCTTGTCCAGCTACGCGGGACTCGGTAGGCGAAGAGAACTTTGTTCTCTTCTTAACCTTCGCCCCGCTGTGGGCGGGGTTCGGTGATTGACTAATTTAATAAATTTTGATAAACTAAGAAATTGTCTGGTCGAAGAAGGAATCTTCTTCGACTTCACTTCCATAGTCGAAAGAGAATTTCATTCGTCGAGTCAAAGACGAAACGAAAGAAGAAAAACTTTTCTTCGCACTCCCGAGCGACAGCGAAGGGGGAAGAAGAAATCTTACTTTCTTCGCACTCTTTCTCACCTTCACTTCCTTCGGAAGCTCGGTAATGGAAGTTTGGTAATTAATGGATAAAAAAAATTTAAGAAAAACCGGAACTGTTATAGAAGCTTTACCCAGTACGCATTTTAAGGTGAAGTTAGATCAGGGAGGAGAAATTCTCTGTTATTTAGCAGGAAAATTAAGAATGTTCCGAATTAAAATTTTACCCGGAGACAATGTTAGCGTAGAATTAAGTCCCTATGATGAAAAAAGAGGAAGAATAGTATACCGCGGAAAATAGTCAAAGAAATAAAGCTCGATAGGCGAAGAAAACTTCGTTTTCTTCTTCACCTTCGCTTTCGCTGCGCGAAAGCTCGGTATATGAAAGTTAGGTCATCGATAAAGAAAATTTGTAAAAATTGTAAAATCGTCCGCAGAAGGGGACGAATTTATGTTATTTGCAAAAAAAACCCAAAACATAAACAAAGACAAGGATAAATTATGCCACGTATAGCAGGTGTTAACATACCAGAAAATAAACAAATAGAAATTGCTTTAACTTATATTTATGGAATAGGTCGTTCTTTGACTAGAAAAATTTTAATAACAGCTGGAATTGAACCGACAAAAAAAGCATCGGAATTAACTTCTCAAGAAGTTGCCAAACTTAAAGACATTATTGAAAAAGACTATAAAGTAGAAGGTGAACTTAGGAGAGAAATAATGACGAATATCAAAAGATTGAAAGATGTAGGAACTTGGAGGGGGATTCGTCATATAAAAGGATTGCCAGCCAGAGGGCAAAGAACAAGAACTAACACCAGGACCGTAAGGGGAAATGTAAGAAAAACCGTAGGGTCGGGAAGAAAGCTGGCCGCCACCCCAACATAATATTACCACTATGGGAAAGAAACGTATCATTAAACAAAGCGAAGAGGAATTATTAAAAGAAAGAGAAAAAGTAGAAGCGAAAGTAAAAAAAGAGGTCAAAGAAACTCTAAAAAAAATTAAAAAGGGGAGAGTTTATATTTTTTCTTCGTATAATAACACCATTATTACTTTAACCGATCTAGAAGGAAATGTTTTGGGTTGGGTAAGCGCCGGAAGCATTGGTTTTAAAGGAGCAAAAAAAGCAACGCCATTTGCCGCTTCCAGGGTGGCTGAAGCCATTACTCAGATTGTCCATAAGATTGGAATTGAGAAAATAGAGGTCTTGGTGAAAGGAATTGGCTCAGGAAGAGAATCGGCGATTAGATCATTAGCTACCAGGGGACTGGAAATCGTTTCAATTAAAGACACAACTCCAATCCCTCACAATGGTTGCAGACCACCAAAGGTAAGACGACTCTAAATTGGCGAAGAGGACTTCGTCCTCTTCTTCACCTTCGCTTCCATAAATGGAAGCTCGGTATATGAAAGATTCTAAATGTAAAATTTGTCGTCGATTAGGAATAAAGCTTTTTTTGCGAGGAGAGAAGTGCTTATCGCAGAAATGTCCGATGATAAGAAAACCTTATCCGCCCGGTCCCAAAGCAAAAAGAAGAGCAAGGGCTCTTTCTGAATATGGTAAAGAGTTAAGAGAAAAGCAGAAATTAAAAAATTGGTATAATTTAGAAGAAAGACAATTGCGGAAATATGTAAAAGAAATCTTAAAAGCGCGAGGTAAAGTCGTGGATGCCGAAGCAGCTTTGATTAAGATATTAGAGAGTCGTTTAGATAATGTAGTTTTTAGATTTGGATTTGCTCCCTCTAGAACTGCTGCCCGTCAAATGGTTTCCCATCGCCATTTTATGATAAATAATGAACCAATTAATATCCCCGGTTATTTGGTTAAAAAAGGCGACAAAATTAGTATTAACCCCGGTTCCGCAAAAAAAACCATCTTTCAAAAATTGCCCACCCTTTTAAAAAAACATAATCTTCCATCTTGGCTAGAATTAGATATCAAGAACTTAGAGGGAAAGGTCACAATTTCACCAAATTTAGAAGAGGCTGCCTCTCCAGCAGAACTCTCGTCAATTTTTGCATTTTATTCAAAGTAGTAATGTTCTTATACCATTATGATTAATTTACCCCATCCGCCAAAAATCGTTAAAAAAGAAGGCAATAAAGCCATTTTTGAAATAGAAGCCTTGCATCCGGGTTACGGTGTAACCATAGGAAATTCATTAAGGCGAGTTTTATTATCTTCGTTAGAAGGAGCTGCCGTTACTCAAATGAAAATTAGAGGTGTTTCTCATGAGTTTTCAACAGTGCCCGGAGTTTTAGAAGATGTAATTACAATTATGCTAAATCTAAAACAATTAAGATTTAGATTATTTGCCGCAGAACCCCAAAAAGCAGTTCTTAAAGTAAAAGGGGAGAAAGAGATAAAGGGTTCTGACTTTATCCTGCCGGCTCAGGTAGAGCTGGCGAATAAAAATTGCCACCTTGCCACTTTAACTTCAAAATCTGCCGAATTAGAAATGGAAATTAAAATTGAAAAGGGGATTGGTTATTCTTCTCGCGAAACCAGGCAAAAGGAAAAATTAGAAATTGGAGCTATCCCGGTTGACGCCATTTTTACACCGGTAAAAAGGGTGAGTTATAGGATTGAAAATATGAGAGTTGGCGAAAGAACAGATTATGACAGGGTATTTTTAGAGATTGAAACAGATGGAATTATAGCTCCCGAACAAGCTCTTTGGCAGGCTTCCGAAATTTTAGTTAAGCATTTTTCGCTTCTCCTTGATGCTTTCAAACCTGACATTGTTTCTTCAGAAGTGAAGGTGCGAGAAAAGAAAAAGACATCAATCAAAACAAAGCATGAGAAAAAGAAAAAAAGGAAGAAAACTAAGTAGGGAAAAAGATCAGAGGAAAGCTCTTTTGAGGTCCTTGGCCGCAGCTTTATTATTGAAAGAAAAAATTAGAACTACCGAAGCAAAAGCGAAAGAATTTTCTGGTTTTGTTGAAAAACAGATAACTCGAGCCAAGATTGGCAGTTTGCATTCCCGAAGATTATTGGCAAGGTTTTTCCCTCCAAAAATAGTTAAAAAATTAGTTGATGAAATTGCTCCGAGATATAAAGAAAGAAAAGGAGGATATACTAGGATTGTAAAGTTGGGGCCGAGAAAATCAAATGGAGCAAAAATGGCTATTATAGAGTTAGTAAAATAACAAGGCGATGAGAAATTCGTTCTCATCTTCACCTACCGAAGCTTCAACTGAGGTGGAGAAGAAGGAATCTTCTTCGAATTCGCCCCGCTGCGCGGGGCTTGGTATGCAAAGAGAAATTCATACAATTGATGCTGCGGAAAAAGTTCTGGGTAGATTAGCGGCTGAAATAGCCGTGCTTTTGCGCGGAAAACATAAATCAGATTTCGCGCCATACAAAGACATAGGCGATGTTGTTATTGTTAAGAATGTTGCTCGATTGAAATTTACCGGAAAAAAAATGGAGCAAAAAAAATACTATCGCCATTCGGGATACTTAGGCGGATTAAAAGAGATATCTTTAAAGAAACTATTTGAAAAAAATCCAAGCGAAGTTTTTAAAAAAGCAGTTTTCGGAATGCTGCCAAACAATAAACTAAGAGCAAAAATGATAAAAAGATTAAAATTTGAATAATGCGATTTATGAAAAAAACAATGACAAAAAAAACGAAAAAAACCGTTATCGCTAAAAAAACCAAAGAGCCCTTGAAGACAAAAAAAGAAAAATATTTTGAAGGCGTGGGAAGAAGAAAAACAGCCGTTGCCAGGGTTCGCCTTTTTTCCCGGAAAGAAGGGGGTTCGTCGAAGAGGACTTCGTCCTCTTCTTTACCTTCGCTTTCGCTTCGCGAAAGCTCGGTGGTTAACGAAAAACCTTTAGAAGAATATTTTCCAACGATAGAACTTCAGCAAGCAGTTTATGCTCCCTTAAATTTAATGGATTGCCTGGAACAATTTAAAGTTTCAGTAAAAGTAAAGGGAGGGGGGACGGTTTCACAAGCTGAAGCTGTTAGGCACGGAGTGGCCAGAGCTTTGGTTTTGTTTAACCCCGACTTTAGAAAAAAACTAAAAAAGGCAGGTTATTTAAAAAGAGATCCGAGAATGCGGGAAAGAAAGAAATTCGGCTTAAAAAGAGCCAGAAGAGCCCCTCAGTGGTCGAAGAGATAAATCTCTTCTTCAGCCTCACTGCGGTTCGGCGGTCGAAGAGATAAAAATTTATGTTTCTTAGAGAACTCATTGATAAATTTTATTTGGATAGGCAAAAGGACAAAGAACAGCATCACTTTTACATTACCGATGCCGGCAAATGCGCCAGGGCAATATTTTTTAAATTCAAAAATGTGCCCCGGAAAGAAATGGAAGCAAATATTTTAAGATTATTCGATCACGGCGACCACATTCATCAGCTTATTATGAAACCTCTTTTAAGCATTAGAGAAATCCATGTGGTTGCTGCCGAAGTAAACATTCCTCCTCAGGAATTGATTTCGGGCAGGGCCGATGCCATAATCAGTAACGGAAAGAATTTATATGTCTTAGATATCAAGAGTATGAACAGCATGATTTTTAAAAACTTGATTGAACCAAAAGAAGAAAACATTGATCAAATCCAGCTTTATTTGCATTATTTTAAAATTCCCAGAGGAATACTGCTTTACGTTAATAAAGACAACCAGCAATTAAAGGATTTTATAGTAAATTATGATAAAAAACGCGTCCTTTCTCTCTTGGACGCCTTAAATGATGTTAAAAAAAAGATTGATAAAAACATTATTCCCGATAGATTGCCAGATTACCCTAAAAACTGGCAATGTAGATATTGCCAATTTAAAGAAGTTTGCCCTATAGCTAATGCCGGAGAGATTAATTGGAATGATTTTAAAAAGAAAGTCGAAGAGGATAAATCCTCTTCTTCAACTACCGAAGCTTCAGCTGAGGTGGAGAAGAAGAAATCTTCTTCTACTTCGCTTCCTTCGGAAGCTTGGTAGTTGAATTAAGGGAGAAGAGCGCCAGAACCGTATAAATTGTTTCCGCTCAAGAGATATAACTTTTTATCAAATTGATTCCAAAACATTTCCAAGGAGCTTCCGTTTTGCGGAAGTTTTTTTGTTTCAAAAATATCTATAATATTTAGTTTGTCTCTGTCGTCTATTTCGCTAATTTTAATCTTGTCTCCGGCAATAAAGATTAAATAGTCAGAGTTTATCCAAAAAACATCGGTTATTGCTTCTGATAAACGAATTAAAAAAAGTTTTTCTCCTGTTTTTTTTTGCGGCGGATCGTTTTTATCGCTTAAAAAAAGAATCCAGATTTCATGATTTGAGAAATACGCCAGTTTTTTATTATCCGGAGAAATTTTCAAAGAATTGATTCTTTCAAAAAAATTCTCAAAAACTTTTAGATCGGGATTAAATTTATACAAGTCACCATTTAATTCTCGTAAAAAGATAAAACCTTGAAAAATTTCTAAAACATATCCAGTTTCTTGTTTTATTGGGAAGGGCATGGCGGTAATTCTTGCCCCGTTTTTAAAAAGATGACCAAAATTATCTAAATAATAGATATCATTATCAATTTGTTGATAAATAACAATATTTTCAATGGGCGGAGAAGGAGATTCGCCCTCCCGAGCGGTAGCGAAGGGGGAAGAAGAAGATTTATCTTCTTCGCTCTCGGTTAAAAGCGGTTTTACCCCATCAAACCCTTCCAATGTGAAATATTTAATTTCCTCGCCCACCCGAGCCGCAGCGAAGGGTAAAGAAGAAGATAAATCTTCTTCGCCCTTAGTCAAACCCGTTATTTTAATTCTGGGTGGATCGCAAGGAGCCCAGAGAATTAATGACGAAATTTTAGAAATCCTGCCGCGACTTTTGGAAAACTTTGAAGTAATCCATCAATGCGGAAAAAATAACTATGCAACAATAAAAGCAGAATTAAAACTAATAATAAATAAAGATTTGGAACCCTTTTATCATCTTTATCCTTTTTTGAAAGAGCCAGAACTTCGCCAAGCTTATGCAGCTGCTGACTTAATTGTCAGCCGGGCAGGATCTGGAAGTATTTTTGAAATTGCGGCCGCCGGCAAACCTTCTGTTTTAATTCCTTTATCAGAATCCGCTCAAAACCATCAGGTGAAAAACGCTTATACTTACCAAGAGTCCGGCGCTTGTTTAGTAATGGAAGAAAATAATTTTACTTCTCATTTTTTCTTAGAAAAATTAAAATCTCTTTTTACTGATCCTGAAGCACTCAAAAAAATGTCCGAAGAAGCAAAAGGATTTTCCAGGCCTGAAGCCGGCTGGATAATTGCCAATTATCTTGTGGCATATTTAACTAGATGAAGAAAATATAAAAAAATGTTAGCCGAAGAATTTAAATTTATTAAACCCGGAGAAGTAAGAACGAGAATGGCCCCATCTCCCACCGGCCTACTTCATATTGGCGGAGCCAGAGCCGCTCTCTTTAACTATCTTTTTGCTAAAAAAAATGAAGGGAGTTTTGTTTTAAGGATTGAAGACACGGACTTAGAAAGATCTTTACCGGAGTTTGAGAAAAATATTTTAGAAAGTTTTAAGTGGCTGGGGATTGAGTGGGATGAAGGCCCGGATATCGAAGGAAAATACGGCCCCTATCGCCAAAGCCAAAGAACAGATATCTATAAAAAATATATAGAGAAGTTGATAGCCGAAGATAAGGCTTATTATTGCTTTTGTTCGCAACAAGAATTAGAGGCCCAAAGACAATATCAGATGTCTCAAGGTTTGGCTCCCCGTTATTCCGGGAAATGCGCAAATTTGGACAAAGAAACCGTAAAAAAATATTTAGCCGAAGGAAAAGCAACAATAATAAGATTCAGAGTTCCGGCAAAAAAAGTAAGTTTTGATGATTTAATCCGGGGAAAATTAGAGTTTGATGCCGGCCTAATGGGAGACATAATTATTGCTAAAGACCTGAAAAGCCCTTTATATAATTTTGCAGCTGTAGTTGATGATTTTGAAATGAAAATTTCTCATGTAATCAGAGGAGAAGAACACATTCCCAACACCCCGAAACAAATTCTAATGCAGGAAGCTCTGGGTTTTTCGAAGCCATCATACGCCCATCTGCCTTTAATTTTAGGGCCAGACAAAACAAAACTAAGCAAAAGACACGGAGCAACCTCTGTTTTAGAATTTAAAAAACAAGGCTATTTGCCCGAAGCCATAATTAACTTTATGGCCTTTTTGGGATGGAATCCCGGAGATGAAAGAGAAATATATTCAATGAGTTCTCTAGTTAAGGAATTTTCTTTAGAAAAAGTTCAAAAATCGGGCGCTGTTTTTAATATTAAAAAATTAGATTTTTTAAATGGATTTTATATTCGACAGAAATCAATAGAGAAATTAACCGAACTTTGCTTGCCATATCTAATTGAAGAAGGATTAATTTCGCCTTTCTTTAAAGAAGTCCAATATCCGCCAGCTTACGGAGCTAAAGAAATAATTCAAAAATATAAAATTTCTGAAACGGGAGAAGAGATATATTTGGAAACTATTCAAAAAATTGTCTCAATCTATCAAGAAAGATTAAAAAAATTATCAGAAATTGTTGAATTAACTGATTTTTTCTTTAAAGAAAAACTCGTCTATAATAAAGATCTGTTAAAATGGAAAGAAATGTCAGATAAAGAAATAAAAAATTCTCTTGACAGATTAAAAAAACTTTTATCTAAAATAAAAATAGAAAATTGGAATAAGGAAAATTTAGAGAGCGTTTTGCTGCCAGAAGCAGAAAAAATGGACCCCGCAGCACAAAAGGATAGGGGATACCTTCTTTGGCCTCTTAGGGTTGCCTTAACCGGAAAACAAGCATCGGCCAGCCCTTTTGAAATTGCAGAAATTTTGGCCAAAGAAAAAACATTAAAAAGAATAAAAGAAGCAAAAAAACTGCTTTAAAGGCGAAGAAAACTTCGTTTTCTTCTTCACCTTCGCTTTCACTGCGCGAAAGTTCGGTATATGAAGAACATAATAGTAATTTCAATAATGGTTGGTGTTTTGTTGCCTAATTTTTCTTTTGGCCAAGTCGAAGAAACCTGGGTCGAAGAAGATTCCTTCTTCTCCACCTTCGCTTTCGCTGTGCGAAAGTTCGTGAAAGAAGAAATCCTGCCAATTTGGCAGAAAATGTGGGATTGGTTCAAAGTAAATATTTGGTCCAGAGTTGAAAACTGGATAAGGCCGGAAATTGAAAAAAGAAAAGATATTTTAAAAGAAGGGTTTGAAGGGGAAAAAGAAGAAATGAAAGAAGAATTAAAAACAGAAGTACCGAAAACCGGTAAATCTTTGTGGGAAAAATTTAAAGAATTGATAAAGTAATAAAGATAATATTGTGCGACATATCTAAAACAAAATAAAACGTTAGAAAACATTAAGGTAGGGAATTTAACGTTTTTTTGTTTTGTGTTGACTTCTGTTGTGGATTTCTATCGTTAGATAAGGTAAGGAAGAGTATTTTATTATAAAAGTGGAGAGAGGGGTTGGGCTCAAAATCCTCCATGAATGGTCACCTTGTGCTTCTCGGCACTCTTTCCCTTTTTTATTACCTCTATACTGTCAGGGGATAGAGATTTTTCCCCTTGACAAGGGTCTTTGAACTATTTTATTATTAAAGTAAGATTCGCATAATTATACTTAAGCGTTTATTAATATAGAGACTATGGAGAAAAGCCCAAAACCAATCCCCCACCATCTATCAGATTTTCTGGACTGGCTTGAGATTGAGAAAGGTTTATCATCAAAATCTCAAGAAAATTATGCAAGATTTCTGAAAAGATTTTTTGATTGGCTAGAAATAAGTAGCTTAGAAAATTTGAAGCCGCACGAATTAACTCCCGAACACATCTGGAAATACCGCCTCTTCCTTTCTCGCCAATATCTCCCTAAAACCAAGCAACCCCTCAAAAAGTCAACTCAGAATTATTATTTAATAGCCCTCAGGTCCCTCCTAAACTATTTTGCCGACCGCGACATTCTCTCTCTACCAGCAGAAAAAATAAAATTAGCCAAAGATAAAGGTGAAAGACAAGTTCGTTTTTTAAATTTAGAACAATTAGAAAAACTATTTTTAACTCCCGATGTTTCTAAAATTCAAGGTTTAAGGGACCGCGCTATTTTAGAAACCTTGTTTTCAACGGGTACGAGAATAGCCGAACTTACAGCATTAAACCGGGAGCAAATTAAAATAAAGCTAGGAATGGAAGAATTGGAACTCTCAATCGTTGGTAAAGGAGGGAGAATTCGAACGGTTTATTTCTCTCAAAGAGCTTTATTTTGGTTAAAAAAATATCTTGAAACGCGTAAAGATAAAGAGAAAGCTTTATTTATTAATTATCGCTCCAAAATTAGGGCTCCCCGGAGATTAACTCCTCGTTCAATTGAAAAAATAATTAAAAAATGCGCCATTTTAGCTGGATTACCACTGACAACCACTCCCCATGTGATGAGGCATAGTTTCGCTACCGATTTACTTAACCAAGGAGTAGATTTAAGAACCATCCAAGAGTTTCTAGGCCACAAAAGTATTGCTGCCACTCAAATTTATGCTCATGTTACCAGCAAACAACTTCGAGATATTCATCGAAAATTCCACAGCCTAAAGGAATAATCAATCACATGAACAAAGCAAAAGAAAAAATATCATCAAAAAAACAAATTATTGATTTTATAAATAGTCAAGGTTGTTTTGACTTGCAGTTTAGAAGGGATGTTAAATATAAAAGAACCAATCGTCCCGTTTATTATGGATGGAAAGCTCAGTTTGTGGTTATGGGAAAATATAAAGATGAAGATTTATTAAGAAAAATCCAAAATTCTCTTAATTGCGGCCTGCTTCATTTTGTCGGTGAAAACAAAATCAGATATTCCGTTCAAAGCATTGACGATCTTTACAATAAAGTAATTCCCTTTTTCAAGGAATATGACTTGTCCGGAAACAGAAAACAGAATTCTGAATGGTGGAGCAAAGCCATCGAAATCCTTTTTCAAAACAAAGGAAAAGCAATTAAAGAATGGAAAAAAGAAGATTTTCTGCAATTAATAGAAATACAGAAAATAATGCAAAAATACAAAATTAAGAAGATTCAGGGCCAAAAATGGCTTTCTATAGCCGAATCAATATCGAAGGCGAAATGAATTTTATATTCATTGAGCTCAAAGGCGAAATGAATTTTATATTCATTGAGCGCTGAAATTTTGGGATAAATTCTTTTTTTGCCTTATTTTTAGGCCCTAGAAGCCCTTCTGAACTGTTTTCCTCCTGAATAAGTATAAAATTACCTTCCCCTAGCCCACAAAGTTCTTTTCCATATATCTGTCGCACAATAAATATGGCGAGGGTATTAAATGAAAATTATGCTTGACTTATCTTCAATTTATTTGTGTAATAAATAGTTAATAAAACCGTCATAATATTAAGAGGAAAAAAACTAAAAGATAAAAACCTTTTGTTCCCGCGGTAACGCGGGATTTTTTATTTTATTATTGAGCTTTTATGTAATAAAAGCGAAAATGAAGAAGAATGAATATTCTTCGCCTAAGTGCCTAATCTTCTTTCACCGAGTTTTCATTTATGAAAACGAAGGTAAAGAAGAGGGCAAAGCCCTCTTCGTCTTACCTACCCAATCTTCTTTCCCTCTCCGAAAAATCTTCAATGATTTTTTCAAATTCTTTTGGGCCAAAAACGGGAAAAAAAGTTTCGCTAAAATAGAACTGGGAATAGGTTGTGTCCCACATCATAAAGCCAGCTGAAAGGTGAGGATCTTGGTTGCAGCCGGTTCTAATCACGAGATCAACAGGCGGTAAATCTTTTGTCCAAAGATTTTCTTTAATTAAATTTTTGGTAATTTTTATTTTTTTATCTTGTGTAATTTCCGCGATTTTTTGGACGCAATCCAACATCTCGTCCGTACCATTATAAGCCAAAAGAAAGGTTAAAAAATAATTGTTATAATTTTTTGTTGCCTCAATGGCTTTTTTAACTGCGACTTTCGTTATTTTTGGCAAAACTTCCTTCCAGCGTCCCAAAACACTAATCTTGACTTTATCTTGATGAATTCTTTTATCTTTTACTATTCTTTTAAATTGTTCGGTATATATCTTAAATAAAAAACTAAGTTCCGTTTTTGATCTTTTAGTTAAATTATCCCAAGATCCTCCCCAAAAAGTAATATAAGGAATTTTTAATTCTCGGCTTTTTTCTAAAATTTTCTCAAAAGCTTTTACTCCTACTCGATGGCCAATCCAGGGTTGAAGCTTTCGTTTTTTAGCCCAACGCCGATTGCCATCGGGAATAATAGCTATATGCTTGGGAATGGTATTTGTTTGCTGAGTTTCCATTTATGGGAACGAAGTGGAAGAAGAGAACGAAGTTCTCTCCGCCCCGTGAGACATTATTATAATTTAGATTAAAAAATCGCTTTTAATTCTGACATTTTTTGGTATTAACCAAGGAATATTAAATCCGAAAAAATAAACCATTTTCGTCGCGATTTTGGAAAAAATAATTTTTGGTAAAAAAAACCTTTTTATTTCTTTCTGATATTTTAAAAAATCTGGAAAATTTTTCAAGAGTAAATCAGCAGCTATCAATCCCCATATAACTCCTCCGCCTGACCAAGGTTTGGTTAAACCTACAGCATCGCCACAAAGAGTAATCCGATTGTTCAAAGGGGCTAAAAACCCTCGAGGAACCAGTGCCGAAGATATTTTTTCTATAAAAATTTTGTTTTTTGCTAAAAAATCTTGAAATACCTTCTTTGCCTCTTTGGGGCTGGCGATTATTCCATATTCTGTTTCTTTCCCTCGCGGAATTTTCCAGATAAACCCCTGGTCTACCGGCCAAGTCTCAACGAAATCGGAATAATCTCTTTTAGAAATAACTCCTTGAATAGCCAAACGATAATTCGGTTCCTTTAGACCTAGAATTTTTCTAACAAGGGATACCGCACCATCGCAACCAATAATTCTATCAAAACCTACGGGCAAAAAATTTATATGATTATTTAAAATAATTTTTACTCCCGCTTTTTGAGCTAATTCGGCAACTAAATTATCTAACTTAAAATGGTCCATTACAAAAAATTTTTTCGAAAATCTAATTTTAAAAGTCCGCCCTGGAAAGTGAATTAAAGTGGAATTTATCTGGTTTTGAATTAATTTTTGTATTTCGGTGCGAAGAAAAGTTTTTCTTCTTTCGTCTCGTCTTTGACTCGACGAGGGAGGAATAAATTCTAAAATTCTTTCTGAAAACAGTCCCGAACAGGCCTCTTTGCCGATTTTTTCTCTCTTTTCAAAAACAATTACTTCCTCTCCCCTTTCAGCCAATTTCCAAGCCAGATAAAGCCCGTTTATCCCTGCTCCAATTATTGCTATCTTCATACACCGAGCTTCCGCAGGAAGCGAAGGTAAAGAAGAGAGCGAAGCTCTCTTCGACTATCGAGCTTTCGCGTAGCGAAAGCGAAGGTGGAGAAGAAGGACTCTTCTTCAACTCCTTTTTCAATTTTAATGGGTTCCTTTTCTTGCTGTTTTGCTACAATATAACCCATGGCAAAAGAAAGCAAAGAAATTAAAACAACGCCAATCACTAAAATGATGTCGGTTTGATAAGTTTTGACAAACTGTTTTATTTTTGTTAACATAAGCAATCACTATGGCAAAGACAAAAGCTGCAGGAGCAACTAAATTAGGAAGGGATTCGCATCCTCAATACTTGGGAGTTAAACTTTTTGAAGGCCAACGAGCTAAAATTGGCAGCATTGTTGTTCGGCAAAGAGGCACTAAGTTTTTTCCCGGAAAAAATGTCAAACGCGGCAAAGACGATACTCTTTATGCTTTAAAAGAAGGGGTCGTTCGTTTTACCACAAAAAGAAAAATTGGTTTTGATAACTCCAAAAGAAAAGTGAAAATTGTTAATGTGGAACCGAGCACATAAATTATGTGCTCCGGTGAATAGCCGCTCTAATAAATTCTCTAAATAAAGGGGAGGGACTTAAGGGTTTTGATTTAAATTCAGGATGAAACTGAACAGCGACAAAAAAGGGATGCTGAGAAATTTCAATAATCTCTACTAAATCTCTTTCCGGGTTTATTCCCGACATTATTAATCCCTTATCTTCTAAATTTTTTCTAAATTCGTTATTTAACTCATATCTATGGCGATGTCGTTCTTGTACTAGAATATCGCCTTTTTTGTTTTGTTCCCCTTGACGAGATTTCAAGTAAGCCAAATGAGCGCGGCTGCCTTTTTTAATCAGACAAGGATACTCGCCCAACCTCATCGTTCCCCCATATTTCTTTTCCCGAATCAATGTTTTTTGTTCAGAAAGAGTATCAATTACCGGATACTTACAATGTTCAACAATCTCGGTTGTGTGAGCGTCTTTCATTTGACAGATATTTCTGGCAAATTCAACAACTGCCAGCTGCATTCCTAAGCAAAGTCCCAAATAAGGAATTTTATTCTTTCGGCAATATTCAATCACCTTTATCTTTCCCTCTACTCCCCTATTGCCAAAACCGCCCGGCACAATTATACCATCAAAATTTTTTAATTCTTTCAATGCTGTTGCGTTTTTTTCGTAAACTTCGCTTGATAGCCAAGTTAATTCCGGCTTTGTTTTGTAAAACCAGGCAGAATGCTTTACAGCTTCAATAACAGAAATATAAGAATCAGTTAAAGTGAAATCACCGGTTTTAAAATATTTGCCGACAATACCAATTTTTACTTTTTTCTTTGCGTTCTTGATGATTTTAACTAATCTTTGCCAATCTTTCAGATTTTCTTTCTTTGTCCTAATTCCAAATTTCTTTAAAATTAGTTTTCCTAAATTATCTTTTTCAAAATTGATTGGAACTTCGTAAATTGATTCAGCGTCCGGAGCCGAAATAACGTCTTTTTCTTGAACGTTGCAAAAAATAGATATTTTATTTTTTCTCGGCTGATCCAGCGGCATCTCGGAGCGAGCAATAATTATATCGGGTTGAATGCCGGCCGAATTCAAAGTTCTGACAGCATATTGAGTAGGTTTTGTTTTCATCTCTCCGATTATTCGAGGAACCGGCAAATAACTTACTAAAATAAAAAGAACATCTTTTGGATGTTGAAGTTTCATCATTCTACCAGCCTCTAAAAATAAAAGATTTTGATATTCTCCTACCGTCCCGCCAATTTCTATTAAAACAAAATCGGCCTTAGTTTTCCTTGCCGCTTTTTGAATTCTGGAGATTACTTCATCAGGAATATGAGGAACGACTTCTACGCACTTACCTCCGTATTCTAAATTCCTCTCTTTACGAATTACCGTCTCATAAACGCGGCCGGTGGTAATATAATTTTCTGTGGTTAATTCCTCGTTTAAAAACCTTTCATAATTTCCTACATCCTGATCGCACTCCACTCCATCCTTGGTCACAAAAACCTCTCCGTGTTCAATGGGATTCATTGTTCCGGCATCAACATTAATATAAGGGTCAATCTTAATGGCAGTCACTTTAAAGCCTTTACTTTGCAAAATTTTTCCAATTGAAGCTGTGGCCACCCCTTTGCCAATGCCGGACATCACACCGCCCGCAACGAAAATAAATCGTGCCATAAATATTTGTTTATTCCTCTTCTAATTTAGCAACTATTACTCTGGTTTCAACCTCTAAATTATGTTCGAGCTTAATTTTTATTGGGAATTCACCAATTTCCTTAATGGGTTCTGGTAATTCAATCTGGGTCTTTTTAATATCAAAACCCATTTCTTTTAATTTTTCAGAAATTTTTTGCGCATTAATTGATTCAAAAAGTTGACCCTCTTCTCCGGTCCTTACCGAAATAGCAATCTCCAAATCATCAATGGTTGAAGCAAATTCTTGAATTTTCTTAAGGTCTTGTTCTGCTTTTTTTTCTTGAATTTCTTTTTGAATCTCAAGCCACTCTAAAACTTCTTTGGTAGCTAGTTTTGCCAAACCTTTGGGAATCAAAAAATTCCTGGCATAGCCATTTTTAACTTCTTTAATTTCAAACTTCTTCCCCACTTTTTCAACGTCTTTAAGGAGTATGACTCGCATATCAGTTACCGAGCTTCCATTTATGGAAGTGAGGTGGAAGAAGAGGATTTTGTCCTCTTCGCCTACCGAGCTTCCGAAGGAAGCGAAGGTGTCGATGAGAACTTTGTTCTCTTCGACTTCTATTTTAATTTATTTCTTTTATTATTTCAACAGCTTTATCCATTTGAGGATCCAGACCTGCATCATAATCTTCTGTTGTCATCTCTACTTTTATGTCCGGCTCCAATCCCTTACCGGTAATAAACTCGCCATTTGGCGTTAACCATTTGGCAATAGTTATTTTCAAAGAAGAACTCCCTTTTAATTTGGTTAATTCCTGAACCGATCCTTTCCCAAAAGAGGTTTCACCGATTATTTTTACTCCCCTATTGTCTCTAAGAGCTCCTGCCAAAATTTCAGAAGCGGAAGCCGACCCTTTGTTAATCAATATCACTATTGGATAAGTAACCAATTTGGCGTTGCCCTCGGCCAAATAATTGTTTTGTTCTTTATCTTCGCCAAAATCTTCAATAACCACTATCTGTCCTTTTTCCAAAAACCAACCCGTAATTTCCTGAGCCACCTCCAAATAACCGCCGGGATTATTTCTAAGGTCTAAAATTATTTTTTGAGAAGTACTGTTCAAAATTTTAATTGCCGCATCGCTAAAATCATAAGCCGCTTTTTCAGAAAAATTATAAAGTTTTAAATAAGCGATATGGTCATCCCTAATTTCTAGTTTTAACGAAGGAATATCAATTACTCTTCTTATTATTTTAATATCTTTTGATTCTTTCCACTCTTCCCGGTAAATCGTTAAAATAACCTCTGTTCCTTTTGGGCCGCGAATTAAATCAACGGCCTCATCTACAGTTATATCAATTGTTGAGTATCCATCAACTTTGAGAATTATATCGCCGGACCGCAATCCCGCTTCTTGGGCCGGCGTTCCTTCCAAAGGAGCTATCACTTGAAGTTGCCCGTCTCTAATATCAATTTCCATCCCCACGCCCTCAAACATTCCTTTCACATCTTCCATAAAGCGTTTGGTGTCTTCCGGTTTTAAAAACACGGTATAGGGGTCATTTAAAGATTTTATCATACCCGAGATTGCTCCGTAAATCATTTCCTGAATATTAATTTTTTCCTTATCTACGTATTTCTCTTCAATGGTTTTCCAGGCCTCCCAAAAAAGTGAAAAATCTACATCTTCTGGAGAACAAAACTGACAAACAACCTGGGATTTTCCAAACCAAAAACCGAAAATAAAAGCAACCAATATAGTTGAAATCAAAAAAACTAAAACAAAATTCTGTTTTAGGGCGAAGAGAACTTTGTTCTCTTCTTCACCTCTTTTCAGTCGGTATTTAAAAAACATTATCTTAATTTACCATAATTAAATATTTAAAACAAGAAAAATCAAAATTACCCATAAGGGTATTTTTTATTTTATGCCCCCATCCCGACTCGAACGGGAAACCATCACCTTAAAAGGGTGCTGCTCTACCATTGAGCTACGGGGGCACGCGCCATTTAAATACCTTCTTCTCTTAATTGCTCTAATAGTTCTTTTTGTTTTTTCGTCAGTTTTCCCGGTATTTTTACAATCAATTCAACATACATATTTCCTCTGCCAAAACCTGAAAATCGAGGAATGCCTTTTCCTGAAATTTTTAATATCTTTCCCGACTCTGTGCCTGCCGAAATATTAACTAAAATTTTTGTTTCGTCTAAAATTGACATTTCTACCTCGCCACCCAAAACAGCCAGAGTAAGAGAAATTGGAGTTTTAACATATAAATCATCTCCTTTTCTTTGAAAAATTGGATCAGGTTTGACAAAAATTCTAATATATAAATTGCCCGGTTTTCCCGCTCTCCTGCCGGCTTCTCCCTTGCCCTCAACTTTAATTACTTGATTTGTATCTACTCCGGCCGGGATGAAAATTTTAATCTCTTCTTGTCCTTTTATTCTCCCTTCTCCCTTACAAACATTACAAATTTTTTCCGGCCTAAATCCTTCCCCGCCGCATTCAGGACAAGTCATGCTTCTGGTGAAAGAACCGAAGGGTGTTCTTTTAATTTGCTGGACCCAACCCGTTCCCCGGCAGGAAAAACATTCTTTAATATTGGTTCCTGGCTCTGCTCCAACTCCCTGACATCTGGAACAAGAAATGAATTTTTGTAAAACAATCTTTTTTTCTCTATCCTTAAGAACGTCCTCTAGGGGAAGCTCCATCTCAATTTCAATATCTTTTCCTCGTTTAAAATCTTTTTTTTGTTTGCCAGCTCCGAATCCAAAAAAATCTTCCATTAAATCGCTTAAATCCCCAAAATCAAATTCAAAATCCATGCCCTGCCTCCCCCAGGCAGAACCAAAGTCAAATCCCGGCTCAAAACCGGCCCCTTCTTCAAATATTCTGCCAAACTTATCATACTGGGCTTTTTTCTCTTTATTTGAAAGAGTTTGATAAGCCTCGTTTATTTCCTTAAATTTCTTCTCATCTCCGCCTTTGTCAGGATGATATTTGTGAGCCAGTTTATAATAGGCCTTTTTTATATCTTCCGGGGAAGAATTCCGAGAAACGCCTAAAATTTGATAATAATCCTTTGCCATATATTAAAAACACTGTATGTTATTTCTCACCGAGATGAATTGAAAATTCATTGAAAGTACGAAATGAATCGAAGATTCATTGAGTTTTGTATTCTCCTTCTTCGGCTTTTGGTTCTTCGCCCTCACCAGGTTTTTTCTCCTGGCTGGCTTTATACAATTCTGCTCCGATTTTCTGAATAGTTTGAGATAACTCTGCGCTATTTTGCTTAATGTTTTCTATATTATCACTATCTTTTACTTTTTTCAAAGCTTCAACCTTTTCTTCAATTTCTTTTTTAATTTCGGCTGACACTTTATCTCCAGATTCTTTTAAAGTTTTCTCTGTTGTATAAACAAGATTATCTGCCGTGTTTTTAGCCTCAATCAATTCTTGTTTCTTTTTGTCTTCGGCTGAGTGCATTTCTGCTTCCTTTTTCATTCTTTCTACCTCCTCTTTTGTTATGCCGGTAGACCCTTCTATTCTAATTGATTGCGATTTAGCAGTGGCCTTGTCCTTGGCCGTAACATTTAAAATGCCGTTAGCATCAATGTCAAAAGTTACTTCAATTTGAGGAACTCCTCTGGGTGAAGGAGGAATGCCGTCCAGCATAAATCTGCCCAAGCTTTTATTATCTTGAGCCATTGGCCGTTCTCCTTGTAAAACGTGAATTTCCACCGATGTCTGATTATCGGCAGCCGTAGAAAAGACCTGAGTCTTGGCAGTAGGAACGGTTGTATTTTTTGGAATTAAAACAGTGCTTACTCCGCCTAAGGTTTCAATTCCCAGAGAAAGAGGAGTAACATCCAACAGTAAAACTTCTTTCATTTCTCCCTGCAAAATTCCGGCTTCAACTGCCGCTCCAATTGCCACCACTTCATCGGGGTTTATTTCTTTATAAGGTTCTTTACCGAAGAATTTTTTAATTTCTTGTTGAATCTTAGGCATTCTGGTCTGGCCGCCAACCAAAACTATTTCTTCAATATCTCCCGGCTTTAAATTCGCCTCCTTAAGGGTCTTTTTCAGCAAGCCAATCGATTCTTCGATATAATCGGAAACCATATTTTCCAACTGAGCTCTGGTTAATTTATAAAGCAAATGTTTTGGCCCGGAAGAATCAGCTGAAATAAAAGGCAGATTAATTTCGGCCTCCAAAACAGAGGACAATTCCATCTTTGCTTTTTCAGCAGCTTCCTTTAATCTTTGCAGGGCCAATTGGTCTTTTGACAAATCAATTCCCTGGTCTTTCTTAAATTCCGCAACCAGCCAATCCATTATCCTCTGGTCAAAATCATCGCCCCCAAGATGAGTGTTTCCTCCGGTGGCTTTAACTTCAATTGTATCCTCTCCTGTATCCTTTCCAATGTTCAAAACAGAAATATCAAAAGTTCCGCCACCAAAATCGTAAACAATAATCTGATGGTCTTTCTTTTTAGTTAAACCATAAGCTAAAGCAGCAGCGGTCGGTTCGTTAATAATTCTCCTCACCTTAAAACCAGCTACCTCACCAGCTACCTTGGTAGCCTTCCTCTGAGAATCATCAAAATAAGCAGGACAAGTAATAATAGCTTCATCAATTTTTTCTCCCAATTTTTCTTCGGCATCCTGTTTTAGTTTTCGCAAAATCATAGCTGAAATTTCTGGGGGTTTATACCATTTATCTCCAATTTTTACTTCTATTCCCCCATCAGAAGATTCTTTAATTTGGTAAGGCAAAAGTTTTTTATCTCTTTGAACTTCGGGGGCAGAATAACGACGACCCATCAATCTTTTGATTGAAAAAATAGTATTTTGGTGGTTTGTTATCTGCTGCCTTCTGGCTAAAATACCAACCAACCTTTCTCCGCTTTTGGTAATAGCCACAACCGAAGGAGTGATTCTCCCCCCTTCTTTATTTTCAATAATTTTTGGTTCTCCACCTTCTATCACAGCCATAACTGAAAAGGTGGTTCCCAAATCAATACCGATAATTTTTGACATAGTTAATAGTTAATAGTTAATTGTTAATCGAAGAAGATTCCTTCTTCTCTACCTTCGCTTTCGCTGTGCGAAAGCTCGGTAATTAAGATTATTTTACGACTTTGACTTTGGCGGGCTTCAAGAGCCTGCCGTTAATTTTATATCCTTTTTGGACTTCTTCAACAATAATGCCCGAGTCCTTGTCTTTTGCTTCAATCTCCCGAGCGAAAGCTGAGGGGGAAGAAGAAAGCTTGCTTTCTTCGACCTGCTCTACCGCCTCGTGAAAATTTGGATCAAATTTTTCTCCTATTGTTTTTATTTCTTCAACCCCTTGGATTCTTAAAAAATCTAAAATCTGAGTTTTAATCTGTAATAATCCTTTTATGCTATCGTTGTTTTTTAAATCTTCTGGCAGTTTTTTTTCTGCCAAATCAAAATTATCCAAAATTGGCAGAATTTTCAAAATAAACTCTTCCCCGCCATACTTTAAAATCTCCTCTATTCTTTCTATTTCTTCTTTTTTATAATTCAAGAGGTCTGCTCTGGCTCTCTGCCAACCAGCCAAATACTCTTCCTTTAACTTCTGACACTCCTCTAATTTCTTTTTCAATTCCTCGATATTTAGTTCTTTTTTAATTTCCTCTTTTTTTTCTTCCATTTTTATTTTCCGCGGTATTAAAAATTTTCCAACGCCCTTACTAAGTAATTGATCAAACTAATATTTCTATCATAGTCCATTCTCTTTGGTCCCAAAAGAGCTAAAACAGCTGTTTCATCATCGGGTAAATAACACTTAGAAGATATTATACTAAAATCTTTTGTTTTTGAAAATGGATTTTCTTTACCAATGTAAATCTTAATTCCAGAATTTATTTTCAAATTTTCAATGTTTTCTTCAAAGCTTTCTAAAAGTTCAGTGAAATTAGGAATTAAATCTTTTTCTTCAAATTCGGGCTCTCGCAATATTTCTTCCCAACCCTCTTTCCAAAAAAAATCTCTCTCTAAAAGATTTAAAATTGTAAAGTTTGAAGATTCCTCGGCCAAAAATTTTGTTAAACGACTTGCCAGCTTAAAGATATCTTTTTTCGCTCCATGAAAAATGTCTTCTATTTCAAAAACATCTTCAAATTCTGAAACCCCTTTCTCTAATAAATTGTCAACAAAAAACCTATAACCTTTGTCGGTGGGCACTCTTCCAGCCGAGGTGTGAGGCTGAAAAATAAAGTCTCCGTCGGTCAGTCTTTGCATCTCAATTCTGATGGTGGCCGGGCAAATTCCAAAATTGTGCCTTTTTTCAAGTAATTGGGAACTTACTGGCTGAGCTGAAATAATATACTCCTGAACTATGGTATTTAATATTTTTTCCTGGCGTTCGGTTATCTTCATCAATATTCATTATAGCAAGACCAAAATTAGCAGTCAAGACCTTCGAGTGATAACCAAAGTAATAGGGGCCCCGCGAGCGAAGCGAGCGGGAGCCAGCTTCGGGCGGGTTGTAGTCTTGTTTTTTATCTATATATGCTAAAATATTTTAATGGCTAATTTTCTGGGAAAAAACAAAAATCTTTTATTTTTATTAATCATTTTAACAATAGCTTCTTTCTTTAGATTATGGCAATTAGATAGTCTTCCAGCCGGGCTTTTCCCTGATGAAGCAGCTAATGGTTTGGATATTCTTTCAATATTCCAGGGCCAGCATAGTCCTTTTTTTGAAAGAGGTTTAGGCCGAGAGGCTTTGTTTTTTTATTTACAAGCCTTAAGTGTTTTTCTTTTCGGAATTGGTGTTTGGCAGATGCATTTAGTTTCGGCTTTAATCGGTATCGCTACGGTTTTAACCACCTATTTTTTAGCGAAAAATTTATTTAATCAGCGGGTGGCTTTTTTTACTGCTTTTTTCTTAGCTACCTCGACCTGGCATACCACTCTTTCTCGCACCGGTTTTCGGGCAATTTTAGTGCCTCTTTTTGCCACTTTGTTTTTTTATTTTGCCTATCTTGTCTTAAAAGAAAATTCTGAGAAAAAACGGAAATTATTTACGGTTTTAGCCGGTCTGAGTTTAGGATTAGGATTTTATACTTATATTTCTTTCCGAGCAATGGTGCCAATTTTGCTCTTAATTTTAATTTTGATAGCCCTTTGGAAACGCCATCTTTTTAAATTATTCTGGCGTGAAATGGTAATTGGCTTTGTCGTGATGATTTTAATTTTGCTTCCTTTAATTATTTATTTTATCAATCATCCCGATTCTTTTATTGGTCGAGCTGGTTATGTCTCTATTTTTAATCCCGATCAAAATAAAGGAGATTTATTTGGTACTTTTTTAGAAGTTTCAAAGAAAACTTTTTTGATGTTTTTTACCGAGGGAGACCTTAATTGGCGACACAATGTTTCTGGTTTTGGTATGCTCAATCCCTGGGTGGCTACTTTTTTCGCTTTTGGCTTTCTTTATTCTCTTTTGATTATTTTGAAAAGATTTTTAAAACAATCGAATTGCCAAGATTATTTAAAATATTTAGTTTTAATTATTTGGTTTTTGGGAATGCTGGGGCCAGAATTAATGAGCGCCGAAGCCATTCCCCATGGTTTAAGAGCGATCGGAGCAATGCCGGTGGTCTTTTTCTTTCCAGCTCTAATGATTGATTATTCTTGGCGAAAAATGAATTTGAAAATCTTTTGGAGCGTATTTTTAGGGTTGATTTTATTAACTGGTTTGCTTTATGATTTTTATCTTTATTTCGGCATTAGTGCTAATTCTCCAGATTTTTATTATGCTTATCGTTCGGACTTAACAGTGGTAAGTAATTATCTTAATGAAAGAGATCTTAAAGAAAAAACTTATTTGGTTTTAGATAAATATTCGGTCCAGACGCCGGAATTTTTAACTGCCAGATATCAGCAACCTTATATTTTAGTTGATCCAGCTACTAGTTATCAAACTCAATTAAAACTGGGTGATCAAATTGTTTTCACCCAATCGACCATTTTTGATACTAAAAAATTCGAGCTCTATCATCCGGAAACCAAACTTATTAAAAAAGAATTTAATCAATTTAATCAAGAAATAATGAGGATTTATGAAAAATAAAAATTCAATTTTACTATTTTTAGTTTTATTAGTAATTACCGCTTACGAAATTTCTATTCTCACCGATATGGCTTTGTGGCATGACGAGGCCTTTTCTGGTCTTTTGCCACAATATAATTTAAAAGAAATGATGTATCGAATAGGTTTAGATGTTCATCCTCCGCTTTATTACCTTCTTTTGAAGGGCTGGGCGATGATTTTAGGTAATACTTTATTTACACTGAGACTATTCAGTGTTTTCTTTGGCGTTTCAACGGTAATTGTCCTCTATTTGTTTTTGAAAGAGGTCTTCAAAAATCAGAAACTGGCTCTCTTTTCTTCAATTTTGCTTGCTTTTAATTCCTTTTTTATCCAGTTTGTTATTGAGGCTAGAATGTTCACTTTGGGAATTTTTCTAGTTGTCCTTTCTAGCTTTTTCCTTCTCAAAGCCTTGAAAAATAAAAAATGGAGTTGGTGGCTCCTTTATGCTCTCTCGGTAAGCTTCGGCCTTTACACGCATTATTATATTTTCTTTTCAATTCTGGCTCAGGCGTTATTTCTCGTTTTTTGGGTATTTAGAGAGGCGAAATTTAATTTTGCTAACTGGTTGAAAAACAGAAATTTCCAATTGGGATTAGCAAGCTATATTTTAGTCGTCATTTCTTATCTTCCCTGGTTAAAAACCTTTTTAAGTCAGATGAGACAAGTCCAGGAAAGTTATTGGATCCCGCCATTAAATATTTGGTCAGTGCCAGCCACTTTTTTGAAATTAACCACTGGCGACGCGATTGATACGGTAAGATTTGGTTATCTGCTGATTATTTTAATGATTGGCATTGTTCTTGCCTTATTTTTCTCTCTTAAAAAACTAGGGGGGTCTGCTAAATGGTTAATTTTTTTAATGCTTATTGTTCCCTTTTTGGGCGCTACCGCTTTTTCTTTTAAGACCTCAATTTATCTTGACCGTTATTTTATTTTTGCTCTCCCCTTTTATTTAACCTTAATGGCGGGGGCCATTTTAGGAATTCAAAATAAAAAGTTGAGAAATATTTTAATTTTAATTGCTATTTTTGGCAGTTTAATTTCTTTTCCGATTCGTTGGTCAAATTTAAAAGTTGAAAAAAAACCCGGCATGGCCGAAACAACTAATTATCTAAATCAGATAGTCAGCACAGGAGAAAAAATTTATGTTGGCTCTTCCTTTGTTTATTTTACTTTTAAATACTATAACCAAACTGGAATTGAACCAAAACTTTATGTTACTGGCGATCTCCCCCATTTTTCTGGTACGGCTTTACTTTCTCCGGCAGATTTAATTAAAGATTTTAATCAAGAAGTTAAAATAGGTGAGACAGTTTGGTTAATTAATACCACTGGTTTTGGGAATTATCAGCCGGCGGTGCCTGGAAATTGGCTAAAACTAAGAGAGAAAGGCTTTCAGGATGTTTATGACTATCGGGGTTGGATTATTGTTACCGAATACCAAGTTCAATAATTTTGTTTGTATTTAAAACAAACGTATATGTTCAGACACATTCTGAAAAAGCTTGACTCTTTAGAGAAATATTACTAAACTTATTCTATTCTATAAAGACTATAAAGATAGTTTTTTTAAAATTATATAGGGAGAGGTGAAGAAGAATGAAATCAAGTTTGGCAATTGTGCTTTTGGCAATTGTGCTTGTGTTTTTGCTACTGAGTTCCTTTTTGGGTTGCGGTCCAATTGAGAAAGACGCTTCCTTCTACGACGATCAGGTGTTACAGTACTTGGGGAAGCAATTGGAAGATATCATGGAACTATACGGGGAGCCGGATATTCGTGGCACGATCCCCGGTCCAGGCGGCGAATTTCTGTATTATCGCGAGAAAAACATTTCTTTCATTTTCGCCGGAGATGAAAAGGTGGTTAACAACCTAGAGCTATTTCCGGGTGGAAAGGTTCTAGGAGTTCAAGTTGGTATGAGTTTTGATGAAATTGAACAAGTTCTGGGGCCACCGCGTTGGCGCGATTATGATCCACATGGCGACTGTTATTCTATGGTTTACTGGCTTGGCGAAGAACAGAACGACATGGGAGAAGTGGAAATGTGGTTTTGTGCCGCTTCTAATGATGCTCCAACAAAATCAGTCATGGTTCTGTGGAAAAAGTATTTGGGGTGGTAAATTGGTGGTAAAAAAAATTTAAAAAAGGTGTCAAATGTACTTTGACACCCTCTTTTTTTACCCGAATGACAATGAAGGGTAGAGAAGAAATTTATCTCTTCGACTATCGAGCTTCCGAAGGAAGCGAAGATGAAGAAGAGATTTATCTCTTCGACTACTAACAACCAATTATAGTAAAAGTGGTGTGGAGTTAATCTTTATATTTTGGGTTGGCAAAATTGCCAAACCTTAGCTCAATGTACTCCAAATCCTTTCTTTGCTCCTCCGAGATTTTTTCTTCCAAAAGCGCTTTTAGTTTTGTTAATTGCCATTTTACGTCCTCTTGAAGATCAAAATAAAGCTCCCAACCATCTTGAGTTACAGCTATTAATTTTTCTATCGAAGAGAATGAAGTTCTCTTATCTACATTCGCTTCCGTAAACGGAAGCTCGGTTTTGGAGGAAATGATAAATTCTTTGACCGGAATATTTAAATCTTCCTTAAGCTGAGAATTTATTTCTAATATCGAAATTAAGTCCTCTTTTTCAATTACTTTTTTCCCCAGGCTTATTTCATCGGCAGAAATTAAAGCCTTTATCAACGGCTGAATGGTACGATCGATTGGTTTTTCTTCAAAAACAATACCTTCCTTGTCTAAGGCAAAACAATTGACCTCCCGAGTCGCAACGAAGGGTAAAGAAGAAGATTTATCTTCTTCGCCCTCCTGGCAAAAGGTTGCTATAATTTTCCTTTCCGTAACTAAAACATTTAAACTATCTGGAAAATTACGGCGAATTTCAATTTTGGCTATGCGGTGGATTTTTTCCAAAATATCTTCTTTTATTTTATTCAAATCCAGCAAAAAAATATTTCTGGTAGGAAAAAATAAAATTCTATTTCCCAATTTGTCTTTAATTGATAAATTTAATTGCTCTTCCGAAACCTGCTCCAGGCCGACAATGTTGATTTTTTCAACCTGAAAAAACTCCGTGAAAAACAGAAAATAAAAAAAAGAGGAGAAAAAAATTAAAATTAAAATCGCCGACCAAAAAAAACGATTGCGATAAATCGGTTTTCTTTTTTTAAATCTATGGGGTTTTCTATATCCTCTAACCATGAAAATTTTAAAACAGTACCATAGAGCGGTCTACAGTACTAAAGTCCTCTTTTGATTTTTCTTAATTTTTCAAAAATAAAAGTTAGCCAATATTTTTTTGACAAAGGAAAATCTTGGGTTTTAACATACTCATAAGGTTTCCCGCCAAAACCCATCTTAAATAAGGTGGGGCCTGCCCAAGGATGCTCGGCGTTCTCTTTTGGGTTAACATATCCCCAAAAGTCGTATAAAATACATCCTCGCTTTTTTGCTTCTTTTATTGCTTCCCATTGTAAAAGGTAAGCGATTGGAATCTTATGGTATTTTGGAGATAAGGCAGCCTGGTGATAAAAACCGATGTTAGACCAAAAAACAACCAAGGCTGAAGCAATAATCTTTTCCTGATATTTTCCAAAAAATAATAAAGCCTGATTGTCTTTTGCCAAAACATTAAATTCATTTTTGACAAATTGCAAAGAAAAAGGAACAAATTGCTGGTAGCCGGCAACCTCCTGATTAAGTTTATTATAAAGTTCCACATCTTCTATTCTGTCGCTCTTTAAAATTTCAAGACCGGCATCTTTTAAAGCCTGGCGAATAAGATAACGGGTGGTTTTTCGCATATTCTTCAAAAGCTCTTCTTCTGATGGCGAGAGATCAAGCTTCAAGGTTGCCTCATAGGCGCTGGCGTGCATCGGAGCCGGCCTAAATCCCAAATTCTTAAAAATTTCTTCATTTTCTTCATTTCTCTTCCATAAAGAAACCATTCTAATGAAGCTTACTTTTTCTTTTTTGGCAATTTTTTTAAGCTTATCTAATAGTGTTGCTAAAATTTGTTCCCTGTTCTTTGTTCCTTGTTCATTGATGTTTGGGCCGTGCTGAATTAAAATAAAAGTTCCTCGTTTGGCGAAAATCTTTGACACTAAAATAAGAGATACTAGTTCTCCGTTATCATATATACCTAATCGCCAAATTTTATTTTCCATCTTTTCTTGAAACTCCCCCCAATTCCAAGACTGCAAAAATGTTTTCTCCTTACATTTTAAAAGAAAATCTTCCCAAATTTTTTTATCTTTAATTTTCTTTACTTCCATGATTCTAAAAAACCAATAATTTTTTTGGCTTCTCTTTGAGAAATGTTTATGTGGGTCGGCAGATTAAAGGTTTCTCTTGAAAGCTTTTCAGCTTTTGGGCAACTTCCCAACTGATATTGAAGCTTATTTAGTTTCGTATCGTGAGGAGCAATCGGGCTTGTATACCAATCTCCTATTAAAATATTTTTCTGCCAAGCTTTTTTGATAATCTCATGAGCTTTTGGATGTTTTACTGCAAACCTTAAATAAATTTGTTCTTTTTCTTGAGGCAATTCGAGCAAAGAGGATAAATCCTCTTCTTCCCCCTTCGCTGTCGCTCGGGTGAGCGAAGAAGGCTTTGCCTCCTCTTTTAATTCTTTACGGTAAATTTCAGCAATTTCTTTCCGGTGATTATTAAATCTTTCTAATTTTTTAAATTGATTAAGGGCCAAAACCGCTAAAGCATTGCAAAGACCTTTTGGAAAATAACCTGGTCTTAATCCCCTTTTCTCTCTCCAGTGAACTGCTTTTGATAAAATCTGAAGCCGTTGAAATAAAATTAAAAGATATTTCCCGAAAATCTTATAAGTGGGTAAAATCAACCAATTCATTAAAACCGGATGCAACAATTGCTGAAAAATCCAGCAGTAAGAGGGAAAACCTATTTTTTCTTGATATTCTCGAAGTTTTTTCGCTACTTCATCATCGTTGGTTACAGCCATTCCGCCATAAACAGAAGAAATAACTTTATCCCTTGAAAAACTAAAAAAAGCTGCTCTGCCAAAAGTCCCCACTTTTCTGCCCTTGTATTCGGCGCCAAGCGAGTGAGCACAGTCTTCAATTAAAATTAAATTGTTTTCCCGAGCTTTAGCGTTGTGTGGCGAAGAAGGCTCCGCCTTCTTCTTTACCTTCGCTTCTTGCGGAAGCTCGGTGGAAGAAGAAGATTTATCTTCTTCGCCCTGACGGCAAATTTCTAAAATTTCGTCTAAATTTACTGCTAATCCAAAAGTGTGTTGAACCATCACCGCTCTACTCTTTGGCGTAATTTTTCTTTTTAAATCTTCAATATCAATATTGAAAGTCCTTTCATCGCAATCTACATAAACCGGCTTTAAGCCGGACCAAATAATTGGATTAGCTGTTGCATTGCAGGTAAATGCCTGCAGCAAAATTTCGTCGTCTTGGTTTAACTCCAACGAATTCAAAATCGCCATCAGCGCCGACCGGCCGCTGTTAAACGCAATTGCGTATTTTGCGCTTAAATATTTTTTAAATTCTTCTTCCAATTCAATACAACGAGAATTGTTCTCGTTGCGTTCTTTTTTCCAGCGCCAAGGCTGGAAAAGTAATTTAAAAGTTAAAAGAATATCGTCTTTTTCCGTATTGGGCGATAAAGATATTGAAATCGGCTTTAACATAGACTCAATGACTCAATGACTTCTTTCGGCACTCTGCTCTCCAAAAGAATTACATCGCCCTTCCGAGCGACAGCAAAGGGGGAAGAAGAGGATTTATCCTCTTCGCTCTCGCGGCAAAAACTTCTAACTTTTTCAAAAATTTCTTTTGGGTTTTCAATAAATAAAATGTTTTCTCCTTTCATTCCTTTTTCTATCGCTCCCTCTCCTATTTCTTGAAATCGCTCCCGGGTAGTAATTATAGACAAGTCACAAATTTCGCCAATCTTTTCCCCTATTCTTTTATGAACTTCGATTGTCGCATCACCTAATTCAATTAAACAAGGCATAATAATTATTCTTTTCCCAGGCCAGATTTTTAAATATTCTAAATGCGATAAAACTCCGTCAGGATTGGCTGAATAAGTAGCATCAATGATATTTAAACCATTTATCCCTTTTTTGAGTTGCATTCCCGATTGCCAGCTTTCGATTTTTTGCGAAGCCAGGGCAATTTCTTCAAGGGTCATTCCTAATTCTCTGGCACAACAAACAGCAGCTAAAATATTTAAAACATTATGACCTCCCGAAAGGCTTACTTTAAAAATCGCTGATTCCCCGCTTTTATCTAAAACTTTGAAACTCAAAAACTCTCTGTTTACGGCTACACTGCTCGTGTAAATATCGGTAGGGAAATTAGCAATGGTGGGCTGGGAACTATAAATCCTTTTTGAATTGATGGTTTTTTTGAAAAGTTCATAACAATAGTCATTATCGCCATTTAAAATAGCCAAACCATCTTGCGGCAGACTTTCAATTAATTCATATTTTGTCTTAATAATATTTTCTTGCGAGCCGAAGGTTGACATATGCTGTTCGCTTATCCCGGTTAAAATTCCAATTTTGGGTCTGGCAATGTCGCACAATAGTTTTATCCCTCCTCTATTGTAAGCACCCATCTCGCAAACAAAAATTTCATGCTCAGGTTTTAAATCATTTAAAATACATTGGGAAATTCCTACTTCCGAATTTTGATTTTTTTTCGTTTTCAAAACTTTATACTTTTCAGACAGAATTGTGGCTAAAAATTCCTTGGTTGAGCTTTTGCCATAAGAACCAGTAATGCCGATAACCAAAAGATTTTTAAAGCTTTGCCGTTTTTCTCTGGCTTTTTTCAATAATCTTTTTCGCCAAATAAGAGTTGGTATCTGAAAAATCAAAACAATTAAAGAAAAAATCAAAGGAGCTAAAACAATAAAAAAAAGAACAAGAGATGCAGAAAGAAAAAACGACAATAAAGCTGCCAAAAGAACGCTAGTAAATGAGATAACTATAATTTTTTTGGTAAATTTTGGGTATTTTAATCGCCAAAAACTGGAAAGAATTTTTTTGGCTGCCTGGGTTTCAAAATGAGCCAGAAAACGGCCAATATGATATTCTTTCAGTTGCCAAATCCAAAGCCAAAAAAACAAAAGTTTAATAAAAATTAAAAACCAAAAAATTAAAATAAAATAAATCATAAATTAATGGAATTTAAGATTTTTTGAACTAAAATTTCAGGAACTTTTCGTTCTAAATCATGATTAGCGCCGGGAATAATTAATAATTTTGAATTTTTAATATTCTGATTAATGAATTGGCCTTCTTTAAGCGAGACCACATCGTCTTTTTCGCCCCAAATAATGATAGTTGGAACGGTAACTTGAAATAAAAGGCCTGAGAGGTCTTCATTTATTATATTTAAATAAGTTTCTCTCATTGTCTCAGAAAGGTAAGGATAATCACTTTTTTTGACGATAAATTTATAAAAAATTTTTCTAACAAAAAAATAAAATGGTAAAAAAGAAAAAACTTTAAAAAACTTGGATATTCTCCCCAGAATTTTCTTCCTGATTGTTTTTTTTCTGATTCCGGCACTGGCTACAAGAAACATTTTTTTTATTCTTTCCGGGTATTTTAAAGAAAACTTGATAGCCAAACTCCCGCCAAAAGAATGACCTAATAAAAAAAATTGCGAAAGATTTTGTTTTTCGCTATATTCTTTAACCCACGCCACATAATCATCGATTGACCAAGGTTTTGATAGCGAAGAGTTCTGACCAAAACCTGGAAGATCGGGCAGATAAATTTTATACCCTTGATTTTCTAAAAGTTCTTTAACTCGGCTCCAGTTTTTGTTGCAAGACCCCCACCCGTGAAGGATTAAAATATTCATTTTCTCTTAATCTCTTTGAACCCAGTGTATTTTTGTAAAACTTCCGGCACCAATACGCTTCCGTCTTTTTGCTGGTAGTTTTCGATAATGGCTATCAAAGTTCTACCGATAGCAAAGGCGGTGCCGTTTAAAGTATGAACAAATTCTAATTTTTTTGTCTTGGAGTCGCGATATCTAATATTCAGCCTTCTCGCCTGGAAATCGGTACAATTGGAAGTTGAGTGGGTTTCACGATATTGATTTTGATCGGGCATCCAGGCTTCAATATCATATTTTTTGGCTGCCGGCCGACCCAAGTCCCCCGTGCAGATATTAATTACTCTATAAGGAAGATTCAGTATTTGCATTAATTTTTCTTCCATTTCTAATAAAAACTGATGTTCTTTTTGAGAGTTTCCGGGCCTGCAGAAACTAAACATTTCTACCTTGTCAAATTGATGAACCCTGAGAATTCCTTTGGTATCTTTTCCATAAGAACCTGCTTCTCTTCGAAAACAAGTTGAAAAGCCAACGTATCGCCGCGGCAACTCCTCTTCTTTAAAAAGTTCTCCGGCATGCATTGCCCCCACCGATTGTTCCGATGTGCCTACCAGATATAAATTATCTTGAGGAAGAAAATAAGCTTCCTCTTTGTCTGTTTGTTCCAAATACCCCATTCCCCTGGCCATTTCCGGTTTAAGCATTACTGGCGGAATAACAGGAGTAAAGTTCTTTTTGACTAAAATATCAAGGACAAAATTTATTAAAGCAAATTCTAATAAAACGGCTTCGTTTTTCAGATAGCCAAAACGGCTGCCGGCAACCTTTGCCGCTCTTTTAATATCGATCAAATCCAGATTTTCGGCAATTTCCATATAATCTTTTGGCCGAAAATCAAACTTGGTTTTTTCTCCCATTTCCCTTAAAACAACATTATCTCTTTCATCTTTTCCTATTGGCACATCATCCAAAGGCAAATTAGGAATCTGAAGTATCAAATCATTAAATTTTCTATCTAACTCTTTTAAGGTTTTATCCAATCTATCGTTATTTCTATCCAATTCTCGCATTTTCAAAATAATCTTGTTTTTTTCTCTTTGATTTTTGGCTTGTAGAATTTCCTTGTTAGCCTTGTTTTTCTGCGATCTCATATCCTCTAAGGCCTGAAGTGTTTCGCGCTTCCTTCTGTCAACTTCTAAAAACTCATCAATATCAACTTTGACCCCTTTTTTAAGGCATCCTTCTTTAACTTTTTTTGGATTTTCTCTAATAAATTTTATGTCAAGCATATTTATTTACCGAGTTTTAATTTATTAAAGCGAGGTGGAAGATGAGAACAAAGTTCTCATCGCCCTGGTCTCATCGTCGGGAATAATATTACTTCTCTTAAACTATGAGAATCTGTTAATAAGGCAACCAATCTGTCTATCCCCATGCCGAAACCGGCAGCCGGAGGCATTCCATATTCCAAGGCCTCGATGAAATCCTCATCCATTCTTTGAGCTTCTTCAAAACCTTCTTCAAAAAGTTTTTCCTGTTCTTCAAACCTTTTTCTCTGTTCAATTGGGTCATTCAATTCGGAAAAGGCATTAATCAACTCCCAGCCCGCCACAACTAATTGAAAATTAGACAATTTTCCCGGATCGCTTTCTCGAGCCTTGGCAAGAGGGAAGAAACCTGTTGGATGATTAATAACGAAAGTTGGCTGCCAAATTTTCGGCAAACAGTATTTTTTGTAAATTTCGTCAGCAATTTCAGTTTTATTAACGCTTTTTCCTTTTCCGATGCCTAATTTTTGGGCTTCTCTTTTAAGAGTCTCTAAATTAATTTCCTTTAAATTAATTTTGGTATATTTTTTCAAAATTTGATCAAATTCTATTCTCGGCCAGGGAGTTTTAAAATTAATCTTCTTATTTTCATACTGAATTTCTAATTTATCAAAGATCTTTTTCAGCAAAGTTTCAAACATTTTTTCGGTTAACTTCATTAAATCTTTATAGTCAGCGTAAGCCCAGTAAAACTCAAGCATTGTAAAATCAGGATTGTGGGATCTGTCTACTCCTTCGTTGCGGAAACATTTGCCTATTTCATAAACTTTTTCAAAACCTCCTACCAACAATCTTTTTAAATAGAGTTCCAAAGAAATTCTCAAATATAAATCAAGGTCTTGAGCATTCAAATGAGTTTTAAAGGGTTTGGCTTTAGCTCCCCCGTAAATTGGCTGCAAGATTGGCGTTTCTACCTCTAAAAATTCTTCTTTGTCTAAAAATTCTCTGATTTCTTTTATAATTTTAGTCCTCATCTCAAACTTTTTTTTAACTTCAAGGTTAAAAATCAAATCAAGATATCTTTTTCTGAATCTTTCTTCAATATCAGTTAAACCATGCCATTTTTCTGGCAAAGGCAACAAACTTTTTGCCAACATCTTAAAATCAGCAACTTCTATTGTTCTTTCTCCTTTTTGAGTTTTAAATAAAGTTCCTCTTAATTCAATAAAATCACCAATATCAAAACTGTCTAAGAAAAATTTATATCCTTCTTCTCCTATTATATTCTTCTTTAAAAAAGCTTGAATTTTCCCAGTGCCGTCTTCAACATCCAAAAAAGTAGAGCCACCATGACCTCTTTGCGACTTAATCCTGCCTGCCAGGATTATTTCTTTTTTCAAACGGGCAAAATTGGTAAAATTTTTAAGAGCGTCTTTTATTTTGTAAGTTCTTTTGGTTTCTGAAGGATAAGCCAAAAACCCGGCTTTTTGAATCACCTTCAGTTTTTTTAGCCGAGTTTTTCTTATTTCATCAATTGTTGCCATGATATTTAAGTTTATCCTATTTTTTTTATTTAGTAAAATACCATTCTAAAATTGCTTTGGCCACGGGCAAGACAGCTGCCTGAACGCCTTTAACATCTTCAATCATCACCGTTAAAACAATTTCCGGATCTTCGTAAGGCGCAAAAACAGTAACCCAGTTATGATATCTATCTCCTCCCAATTCGGCTGTCCCGGTTTTGGCGGCAACAGCTATGGGCAAGGAATTCAATATTACGGACGAGGCCAGAGGAGAATTTTGTCCGGTTACTGCCTGCCTCATTCCCTCCCTAACAATTTGAAGATTTCCAGGATCAATAAAGTTTTCTCTAATAATTTCTGGCTCAAATTCCTTAACTACCCGAGCCGCAGCGAAGGGTGAAGAAGAAGATAAATCTTCTTCGACTACTGAAACTTCAGTTGAGGTGCCTGAAGTAGTAATTATTTCTTTAACCACTTGAGGCTGAAGCAATTTTCCGCCATTAGCAATGGCTGAAAAACTAGTCACCACTTCCAAGGGAGTAATTTGAAGATATTCCTGGCCGATTGAAAGATTATAAGTGTTACCATCCCACCAACCTTCTCCTAAAACTCTTTTTTTCCATTCTTTATCGGGAATAAAACCATTAATTTCGCCAGGAAGATCAATACCGGTCTTCTCCCCCCAGCCAAAAAGTTCTAAGTATTCTTTAATTTTGGTCGGTCCCAAACCTTCTTGTTCTTTATATCCTCCTCCTACTGTATAAAAGTAAACGTTACAAGATTCAGCAATGGCTTTTCTTAAATCCGTCCAGCCGTGCACTGTCCAGTCGAGAAATTCAGTGGTTTCAGATGTATAGGTGTGTTCAACCTCTATCAGCCCCTGACAATTAATTTTTTCATCAGGATTAATTATTTTTTCTTCAAGAGCGGCTGAAGCAATTAAGGGTTTTATGGTTGAACCCGTCAGATATCTTCCGGAAATCGCTCGGTCGAAGAGCGAATTAAGATTTTGAGAATCTTCCAAAAGAGCTTGAAGAGATTTTTGGTCAGCTCCCTTTTGGAATAAATTATTATCAAAACTGGGTAGAGAAACCAAAGATAATATGCCGCCGGTTTTGGGATCCATGGCTATGGCTATTGCTCCTTTGGCTCCAATTTCTTTATATTTTTTTTCCAATTCTTCTTCTGTCTTTCTCTGCAAATCGGCATCCAACCACAAAACCAAACTCTTTCCGGATTCTGGCAGAGAAACAACTTCTTTGGAAATTACGTTTTCAAAAACATCTCTTTCAATTCTTAATTTTCCAGGATTTTTTCTCAAAAATCTTTCGTAAAAATTTTCTACGCCGGTTCTACCAACATAATCATTAATTAAATAAAATTCGGGGGCTGCCTCAAATTCTTCGCTTTTTATTTTTCCCGTATAGCCGATAATCTGGCTAAAAACTTCACCATCTCTATATTCTCTGATAACATTGTTTTTTATTTGGAAGCCCAGGAACTCGTCAATTCTTGTTTCAAATAAAATTAATTCCTGATGAGAAAGATTTTTAGCAATCAAAACTTGATCGGATTCAGATTCGTCGATTTCTTTTTTTAGCTCTTTAACGTCTTTTTCAAGAAACTTTGAAACTTGTTGTAAAATTCTTTCTTTCTCGGCTTCATCTTGAGGAATCTTACTTTTTTCGCAAATTAAATCAAATGTTGATTTGTTAAAAACCAATTGTTCTAAGTTTTTATCATAAATAACTCCTCTCTCCGCCTGAATATGGTGAATGATAAATTTATTTCTCTCTGCCAGTTGGATAAAATTTTTTCCTTCAACCACCTGAAGTTGAAAGGTTTTAAAAAAAAGAAACAATATTATAAAAAAACAAAAAATAAAAAAACTTTGGATAATTCTTTTTAGAAGAGGGACTTCAAATTTCTTTTCCGAAAGGCCCAACTCTTTTTCTTTTTTTTCGGCAAGAGAATCCAAAAGAATCTCGTGAGGCTCAATGTCTTCCTTAAAAGCGAGTTGAATTCTTCTGTTACCGAGTTTCCATTTATGGAAGCGAATGTGAAGAAGAGTGCGAAGAAAAGTTTTTCTTCTTTCGTCTCGTATTTGACTCGACGGACGAAGTACTCTTCGTCTTTTAAATTTTTTGAATGATAGGAATTCTAACATATCTTTCTAAAATAGTTTTTAATAAAAAGGAAAATCCCGTCAAAATTAAAGTATAAAATCCAAAGAATCCCCCCATATTATTTAGTGAGAAAATATCCAGATAAAATCCGCCGATAACGGCAGAGGATATTTTCTGCAGCCAGGAAGAACTAAGTCGAAGAGAATAAATCCTGTTCTTCACCCTTCGCTGCGACTCTGGTAAAAGATTAATAAAAATTACAGTAATTAATACAAGATTAGGAATAACTCCTGATACATTAAAATGAACCAAAAAGCTGGTCTGAATTAAAGTTAGGACATAAAAAATAAGAATAAAAAATATAATTTTCTTTACCATTCCGTAATAATAAATAAATAATCCAAATCTTTAATATTAAAAACAGGTGTTATTTCTGCCCTCTGAAAGGGATCTGTATCCGATTTGCTTATCGTTTTAATTTCTCCGACCAAAAGCCCTTGAGGATAGACGCCGCCCAAAGCAGAGGTAATAATTACATCTTTCCCTTCAAAAATTTCTTTATCTTTAGGAATTAAATCAAAATAAATCTTAAACTTTCCCTCTCCCTTTACTATTCCATAAATTTCGGTATCGCTAATTTTCGCGTCAAAAGAACTTTTCTTATTTGAAATCAATATAACCTCTGAAAACCTGTCATAAATTTGACCGATTTTTCCCAAAAGGACTTTTTGTCCGGTAATTACGGGCCAACCCTCTAAAACCCCGTCTTTTTTTCCTTTATTAATTAAAATGGAATCCTGAGAAATATCTTTGCTTATTATCTGGGCAAGCATTAATTGAAATTCTTTTTCCAAACCAAGACCCAAAACCTCTCTCAGAACTTCATTTTCTTTTTTTAATTCGATTATCGCAACAATCTGACTAAGGAGTTCTTGGTTTTTAAGATGAAGATTGTTTAATTCTTTTTTAAGAATCCTTACTTCCAGAATTCCGGCGAAATACACTGAAACATTTTTCCCTGCCTGCCAGAATGATTTTTGAATAGGCGAAGATATTAAAAAGAAAGAATTTTTAATATTTTTTGAAAAACCCGTAAAATTTGAGACAATGATAACAATCGCCAGCAGAACTAAAACAGCAATAATTTTTTTTATATTTTGATATGATTTTGTATTCAATCGTATTATCATATCCGAATGACGATGAAGGGTTAAGAAGAGATTTATCTCTTCGACTGGGTTAATTTTATCACAAACCGAGCTTCCATCAAGGAAGCGAAGGTAAAGAAGAGGATTTATCCTCTTCGCCCATTTCAAAGGACTTGACAAGGTTTTTTACATAAATATACTAATCTTAGAAATTAAAAACCGAGTCCCGCACGCAGCAGGACGAAAGTAAAGAAGAGGATAAAACCCTTTTCGCCAAGGTCGCCTCGGTATTATAAAAAGTTTAATTATCTTTTAAAATTCTTATGACGAAAGATAAACTTTTTGTCTCCCCGGTTTGTCAAGAAATCGAAGAAGAGCTTTTCGGACTTGAAGATGACTTAGAAGCAGATGAAGATGAAGAAAAAGAGGAAGAGAAAGAAGAAGAAGAAGAAGAGGAGGAGGAGGAGGAAGAAGAAGAAGAGGAAGATTGGGGTAAAGATATTGAATAAATTGTAATCTAAAAAATCACCCAAGTCGAAGAGGACTTCGTCCGTCGAGTCAAAGACGAGACGAAAGAAGAAGCGCTTTTCTTCGCACTCTTCTTCACCTTCGCTTCCTTCGGAAGCTCGGTAAAAGACGGGTGATTTTTTAAATACCCAAGCCCCTCACCATTGGTGAGGGGTAAAGGGTGTGAAAAGAGGGCTCTGCCCTCTTTGACCTCAAAAGGCGCTGGGGTGGCAGCTACCTACTTTCGCCCCGAAGGACTATCATCGGCCTTGACGTATTTCACTTCCGAGTTCGAAATGGGATCGGGTGGGACAACGTCAGCATAGCCACCACCTCAGCGCCTTTTGCTTTTGTGAAGGGCAAAGAAAACAAAGTTTTCTTCTTCCCCCTCGCCACGCTATTGCGGGGCTCGGTCATTAATTACTAGCCCAGTTTAATTGGGCAACAAAAAATCAATGATTTATTAGTACTGCTCGGCTGAATGCATTACTGCACTTACACCTGCAGCCTATCAACCCCGTAATCTGCGGGGAATCTAAGAGTCCTAATCTTGGGGCCTGCTTCGCGCTTAGATGCTTTCAGCACTTATCAGTTCCCGACTTAGCTACCCAGCAATGCTCCTGGTGGAACAGCTGGTAGACCAGAGGTCAGTTCCTCACGATCCTCTCGTACTAGTGAGAACCCCCCTCAAGACTCAACGCCTACGGTAGATAGGGACCAACCTGTCTTACGCATATACTTCACTTATTACTAAATGTATGGACTATATCACCACCCGACCCTAAGTTGCTTTTAGCAACCGGGTTTAGGGGACCGACGTATTATGGAAGGTTAACTTCCATCTTTCGCCTCTGCGGCGAAAAGTCTCTACGGCTCATCCAACTTTTTAAATTGGACTTGCCTCGGTATTATCCATAGAAATACAGGTTGAAAGAATTTCTATGGACTTCACCGATATTAGTCGGTTTACCCCGTATCAAACTAAAAGTTTTGGTGCGGGGTTTTTGCACTCATTGATTGCCCAATGAGGCCGCCTGTTCCAAATTGGAACCACGGTTTGAACCCAGCTCACGTACCTCTTTAATTGGCGAACAGCCAAACCCTTGGGAGCTGCTTCACCCCCAGGATGAGATGAGCCGACATCGCTGTCGGTATTTTTCTCCTTTTACAAGGAGGATCGGACTATATCTTCACCCACCGAGCTTTTGCGAAGCAAAAGCGAAGGTCGAGAAGAAGCGTAGCTTCTTCGAGCTAACCTTGGTGGGGCTGACGTATTATGAAAATTTTATTTTCATCTGCTCATTTTGAGCAAGTCTCTACGGGGTTATAACCCAATTTATATTTCATTATTTGCTTCCGTCATCCATAAACCAAATCGATAAAATCACCGGATTAATATTTATTTCTAAAAAGGCATTATTTCTGCCAGAAATAATTCTTAAATACCCATCTCCTAAAATTGATCCTATGATTATCGATTTTTGAAATTGAGTTAAACTTCCCACGGTATTGTCCATATATATATTATAACATATGGATTTCACCGTTATAAGTCAGTTTTTTCGTCCCGCCTTAAGCGAGATATAGCATTACTACTATAGCACCCCGATATGTTAAGGTGCCGAACAGGGCCGTTGATATGAACTCGCGGGCCCTACTAGCCTGTTATCCCCGGGGTAGCTTTTAGTTGATGATCTTCGGATTTTCTACAAAAATCCGTCGGTTCACTAAGTTCCACTTTCGTGCCTGCGTGAGTTATCCCTCTTGCAGTCAAGCCGGCTTGTGCCTTTACACGACGAGCACGATTTCCATCCGTGCCTAGCCGACCTTAATAAACGCCTCCGTTACCTTTTAGGAGGCAAGCGCCCCACTTAAACTGCCCATTAAACACTGTTTTCCGCTTTTAGCAGAGTTAGAATAAAGATTTTAAAAGACGGGTGTTTCATTGGCGGCTCCATGCCGTCCGAAAACGACACTTCAAAGCCTACCCGCTACGCTACGCATTCAAAACCAAAATTCAATATTTAACTACAGTAAAGCTCCCGGGGTCTTTCCGTCTAGCCGTAGGTAACCGGCATCTTTACCGGTATTGCGTTTTCACCGGGCTCCTCGTTGAGACAGTCCCCCAGTCGTTAAACCTTTCCTGCGGGCCAGAACTTACCTGGCAAGGGATTACGGTACTTTAAGACGGTTATAGTTACCGCCGACGTTCACTGGCGCTTCGGTCACTCAGCCTCACCTTGCGATGAGACCGGCGACGTTAACGTTCCAGCACTGGTCAGGCCTCAGCCCCTATACATCTTCTTACGAATTAAGCAGGGACCTGTGTTTTTGGTAAACAGTCGCCAGGGGTACTTTCGCTGCGCCGAGCACATAAAACTTATATGCTCAGAAGTCTTATTGCGAACTTACGACCACTTTTTTGCCGAGTTCCTTAACGAGGTTTCACCCGTTCACCTTGGTGCATTTACACCAACCCACCTGTGTCGGTTTTGCGGTACGGACCAAGCACATAATTAAATTCCTTTGAGGCTTTTCTGGGAAGCCTGCTTATTTGAATTTGCCTTGAAGAATCAAAGCATTTTGCTAACCCTTGAAAATTCTTAGGTTAACAACGAGAATCCGATAACTCGCCCAAACTACTAGACTTCGTCCCCTCTTTGGATTATGTGCTCGGGGGCCGGAATATTAACCGGCTGTCCATCATCCTGACCTTTCGGTTTTGGACTAAGGACCGCCTAACCCTTGGCTGATTGTCATTGCCAAGGAAACCTTGGGTTTTCGGTGTGCCGCTATCTCAGCGGCATTGCGGTTACTCATGCCAACATTCTCACTTCTCTCCGCTCCATCAAACCTCACGGTTTAACTTCGCTGCGAAGAGAACGCTCCCCTACCGAACGTAACATTTGCAAAGCAAATTGTACGTTCCCTTATCTTCGGTACTAAGCTTAGCCCCGATAAATCTTCGGCGCGAAACTCCTTAGTTAGTAAGCTATTACGCACTTTTTAAAGGATAGCTGCTTCTAAGCTAACCTCCTAACTATCTCAGGTGTCTCACTTCCTTCAAAACACTTAGCTTAGTTTAGGGACCTTAGATGAAGATCTGGGCTGTTTCCCTTTTGACCATGGAGCTTAGCCCCCACAGTCTAACTCCGAGCATATATCAAAGCACATAAAATATATGCTCTGACCTACAGTATTCGGAGTTTGATTGGATTACCTAGGTAAAACCCACGATATTCCATTCAGTGCTCTACCCCTGTAGGTAATTGCTCGGGCTAGCCCTAAAGCTATTTCGGGGAGAACCAGCTATTACCAAGCTCGATTAGCTTTTCACTTCTTACCACAGCTCATCCCAGAGTGTTGAACGGCTCACGGGTTCGGGCCTCCTCCCGCATTTCTGCGGAATTCACCCTGGCCATGGCAAGCTCGCTTGGCTTCGGGTCCCTTGCTCTTTCTCTTCTCGGAAAAACCGAGAGACGCCCTATTAAGACTTGGTTTCCCTTTGCCTTCGCGGCAAAACCGCTTAGACAAAGAAAGAGCGAGGACTCGTTGGCTCGTTCTACAAAAAGCACGCCATCACCGAAGCACATAATAAATTATGTGCTCGGCTCTGACTCTTTGTAAGCGAGATGGTTTCAGGTTCTATTTCACCGGGATCACCTCCCTACTTTTCACCTTTCCCTCACGGTACTAGTTCACTATCGGTAAGATTGAGTATTTAGCCTTAGCCGGTTAGTCCGGCTTGTTTCTCCCAAGGTTATCATTTCTCGGGATACTCAAGTATAGATACTCAGAGCATGTGATGACTTTCGACTACGAGGCTATTACTCTCTTTGGCTGTCCTTTCCAGGAACCTTCGTCTAGCCAAATCACATTTTTATAAAGCTCTGCCCAGATTGCTCTGGGACATATCCAACTTACAACCCCTACGAGTGCAAAGCACTGGCAGGTTTGGGCTCTTCCCTTTTCGCTCGCCGCTACTAAGGGAATTAAACTTCGTTTTCTTTTCCTCTGGGTACTGAGATGTTTCACTTCCCCAGGTTTGCTCCACGCTGTTTCGCAGCGCGGTAACGCGTTGTTGATTCGCGTTGGGTTTCCCCATTCGGAAATCCCCGGATCAAAGGTTGCTAACCACCTCCCCGAGGCTTATCGCAGACACGCCACGTCCTTCATCGCCTCAATCTTCCAAGGCATCCACCATCCGCCTGTAAAATTTTTTGATTGCCCAGTCAAGCCAAAAATTAATCCGGCTTGCACTGAGCTAGTAATTAATAACCACAAAATATGGGTATATATATTTTCTACTTCTACGGTTTTAATTATTCAATTTTTAACGAACTTTCCGAAACAATCTTTTCAATCAAAAATCGCTTCCAAGGAAGCGACTTCTAAGACATAAAAATGCCCAGAATTATTAACCGCTTCCTTTATCGAAAATTGTTCTAACTTTTCTCATATCTAAAATCAATTTTAACAAAATAAAAAACTATGTCAAGCCCCCCACCGTATGGATCTTGAACTTAAAAACAGTATTATTAAATTTATTCTTTCAGATTTCTTTTTAAATCCTGTAAAATTTCAGCCGCCACATCTTTTCCGCCCAAACCAAAAGCAATTCCTAAAGAAATCACCAGCATTGCTACCAAACCCGTAAACAAAATTTCCATAAATGGCCTGGCAATTCCTAACTGATGTAAAATAGCCAAAATAGCAAAAATCCAGATTGACCATCTTACTATGGCGCTAACCACTTGACCGTATCCCACCTTAATTCCTTCAACTGAGGCTCTGACCAGTTTTTCAACAATATCAACCACAATTACCGTCACCACAAAAATTAAGGAAGCTACAACAACATTAGGAAGATAACCCAAAACACCCTTTAAAAAATCAGCAAACTGGGGTAAGCCCAAAATTTCTACTGCTGCCAAAAGAAAAACAATAACCAAAATCCATTTAACAATAGCTCCAATAAAGCCCGAAGCATCAACTTTAATTTCTGCTTTTGCCAGAGCCGTCTTCCATCCTCCTTTTTCAAAAATTTGATTAAATTTTGCTTTCTTTAAAATTTCGGTAATTAACTTGCCTACTCCGACGGAAATAAACCAACCAATGACAAAGACAATAATTGCCCCGATCAAAACCGGAATAAAATTTAAAAATCCCTGCCAAAGATTTTGAAAAGCTAGTATGGTAACATCTGCCCAATCTAAAATCATATTTTTAATTTTTTAAATTTTAAGGTTTGTTCGACCTTTTTAGATATTAAAATATTATACCATTACAAGAAAAACAAAAAAGCTTCCCTGTGGAAAACTTTTTAGAGGTGGACCCGGCCGGACTTGAACCGGCGATCTCCCGGATGCAAACCGGGTGTTCTGCCACTGAACTACGGGCCCATGTGGTGCTTAAAGTTAACTACTCTCAAACTTTCTCTATCATTTTACCAAATTTAATTCATAAGTCAAAGAAAATGAATTTAAATCACTAAAACCTGACCCCCGACTATATACAATTTCATTGTTGTTTCTATTCTCTCTTTTGGGGGCTCGGTCGCTCGCTTTGGTTTGCGACCTCGCTCTATTTTATATTCAAAAATGGGTAAAAAAGGTTGAAAATTCTCTATTAAGAAGGAATTCAAACTCGACATTTACTCGACATTCGAGTATCGAGTTTTAGATACTATCAAACAGGCAAAAAATCGCCTTTTTGTGATAAACAAAATTTGCCCAGTGATGGGCTTTTTATTGAAAGAAATCCAAACATTTATCTCATAGATAAAATTTGTTTGTTGATTTCTTCCCAGACAAGACGAGAAGTCTCTTGAATGGATTTTATAAGTTCGCCTAAGTCTTCGCCTCTAGTCATAATACAGAGAAGATATGGGTGGTTAGCGTAGTATATAATGCCACAGTCATGAATTTGTCTATACATTTTAATAGAACCGCTTTCTCCAAATTTATGAGAAACAATAGTACCAACTGGTACGCCTGCTGCTAGACCATCTGTAAACTCGCTTTGGCTGAGTAATTCAAGCGCTTTTTCTGAAAATGTTTGATTTAAATAAGAAGCATTAAAAAGAATCCGAAAAAATGTAGCGTATTCTTTTACTGTTAATGTGCCACCCGACTGAAATACGTCGGTACTAACGCCAAGGCGTGTATATACATCAAGAATGAAACTATTGTCAATTTGTTCCTGAAGAAGAACAGTGGCTTGATTATCGGAATAGATAATGCTTCGTTCGATTAACTCTTCGATAGTGTATTCCTTACCAACTTCTATTTCTTTACTAGGAACAATTGTTTGTACTTTTTCCGGGAACTCATATTTTTTATTAAAAAAAACTTTCTTTGATAAATGTTGAGGATCTAACTCGGCAAATTTATAATGGGCCATCATTACCGGTACCTTAAGTAGACTTGCAGGGATGAATTTTTCTTTTTCATTAATACCAAACCAGGGTCCATTATTCAAATCACGAAAGTAAACCGATGCGTAAGAAATTTTCCCTTGGGCGATTTTTTTGTCAATGTATTCTTGAACCATGGGTTTAAAGGGGATGAATTCTTTTCCAATTATCCCTTCTTCAAATTCGCATTCAAGGAGAGGATTAATAAACTTGTATCCACCTTCCCTAATTTCACTCATGTCTGCGATTAATTTGTTTTTATCTAGCAATAAGTCAGACTTTTGCAATTTTTGTGTTTTGTTTATCAAAAAACCCAGCCCAATTCCTAAAATAAAAACTACAAAGTAAAAAAGGTATTTTTTCATATAAATATTTTTATGTTTTTGTTTTTTTAGTGAATTAATCTTTCTTGTAATATCTACCATAGACTAATCTTTAAATGAAACGATTTTCGAACTATAGAAGGAATAGATTCAATAAAATGTCTCGAGTTAATTTTAGTACAAATAAAAAAATTATTACAACCAGCTATGCTCTAATGATATTTCGGATATGCCCCCGCTACTATTTCTCGGGTTGGATAACACGAGGAGAAAGCTGAATTGTTTTTGCAGTATAGCTCCCGTCAGAGTTTTGACTACCCGAAACCATAATTTGCTTACCAACTTCAATATCACCTATTGATCCCTCGGTTGTTTTGGATATTTGGGTAGAATCTGAAAAAAAGACAATCTTTGAGCCACCATCTGGCATTTTAAGGGTTAAACTCTGCTCATCTTTGGCAATAACTTCACCAGAAAGAAAACCTGCTCCAGCTCTTTGAGTTCCTCCTTGCAAAAATTGTTGGCGTTGTTCTGGAGATAAATTTTGGGGGGCTTGACGGGAAGGACCTTTACTCTGCCCATATTTCATTCCACCATAGAATGCGCCACCTCCGACCACTAAAATGAGTATGACAATAATTGGAATTATTTTTTTCATATACCGAGTTTTTATTTATAAAAACGAAGGTGAAGAAGAGGACGAATTCCTCTTCGCCTACTATTCATACCGCAACGCTTCAATGGGGTTAAGTTTGGCTGCTTTTTGAGCAGGCCAGTAACCAAAACCAATCCCGATGACAGCAGATACGCTAAAAGCTAAAATAATTGAAAATAAAGAAATTTTAGTCGCCGTACTGGTAAAAAGTGTTATTCCATAAGCCAGTCCGATCCCCAGAATTATTCCGACAATTCCGCCAAGAAAAGTCAGCATTACTGCTTCAGCTAAAAACTGCAAATTTATGTCCAATCTTTTGGCGCCAATAGCTTTGCGAAGACCGATTTCTCGGGTTCTTTCGGTGACAGTAGTCATCATCATATTCATAATGCCAATACCGCCCACAACCAGAGAGATTCCGGCAATTGATGCCAATAAAATAGTCATTGTTTCGGTTATTGAAGAAACAGACGCAAGAATATCTTCCTGGCTTAAGACGCTGAAATCAGCCAGTTGAGGGTCTGAAATATTGTGCAATCTCATTAAAAGAGTGGTGATATCGGTCTGAACCTGAGTCATAACTTGTGGGCTGTTGGCCTGGACGTTAATTGTTGAAACATAATCAGCTCCGGCTAAAATTTTCTGGCAGGTACTTATGGGAATGAATATCATATCGTCTTGGCTGCCAAAACCAGTGCCGCCTTTAGATTTAGTTACACCAATGACTTTAAAGTTTATTCCGTTAATTCTTATCGTCTGTCCTATGGGATTTGTTCCTTCACCGAATAAATCATCGCGCGTGGTCGCGCCCAATATTGCCACTTTTGACTGCGAAATAACGTTTTGTTCAGAAATAAACGAACTCTGGTCCATTTCGATATTTTTAACGCTAAGGTATGAAGCGGTTGTGCCGACAATCTGGGTGTTGGTATTTTTCCCCTTAGCAACAATCTGATAACGTTGGGAAAGTTCCGGAGCTACCGCCTGAACAAATGAAACCTCTTTGGCTATGGCTTCCGCATCTTCAATGGTCAGAGTTTGAGCACTGCCTCTTCCGCTTGAAACCGGAGAAAAACTTCTCTGAGATCCTGGTCTCACTGTAATTAAATTTGAGCCCATTGATTGAATACTTGTTTCAATTGAGGCGGTTGACCCCTGGCCAATTGAAATCATTGCGATAACCGAACCAATGCCAATGACAATGCCCAAAATAGTCAGGCCCGACCTGGTTTTATTGGCAGAAATAGCAAAATATGTTTCTTCAAATAAGTCAGTAATAAGCATTTTATTCTTTAATTTGTTGAACCGTTTTAGAACGATGATTGACGACGTCCTCGATAATCTCTCCATCTTTGAGGAAAATTGTTCGTTCAGCTTTTTCAGCAATATATTTTTCGTGAGTAATCAAAATAACTGTTCGACCCTGCTTGTTTAAGTTTTTGAAGGTCTCAAGCACAATTTCACCGGTTTTACTATCAAGATTTCCGGTTGGTTCATCAGCCAAGATAATAGTTGGATTGTTCACCAAAGCTCTGGCAATAGCCACTCTCTGCATCTCCCCTCCCGAAAGCTGATTAGAAAGATGATAAAATGTTTTTTCATCCAAACCGGCACTTAATAAAGCTCTCTTAGCAATTTCTTCTCGTTCGCTTTTTGGGATATTAGCATAAGCTAAAGGCAACACCACGTTTCGTAAAACCGTAGTCCTGGGTAAAAGGTTAAAAGACTGAAAAACAAAGCCAATTTTCTCTTTACGGATATCGGCCAATTCATCGTCAGAAAGCTGAGAAACGTCTTTTCCTTCAAAAAAATATTGACCGCTGGTTGGAACATCTAAGCAACCTAAAATATGCATTAAAGTTGATTTGCCTGAACCGGAAGGTCCTATAATTGCCACAAATTCACCTTCTTTAATAGAAAAAGAAATGCCTTTTAACACTTTGGTTTCAACATCGCCCGACCTATAAACTTTGGTAATGTTCTTAGCTTCTATCATAATCCTGGTATTTGAAATTCTTGAGTTCCCCGACTTTGATTAGTCTGGGTTTGAGTAGTTTGAACCTTATTCGGACTAATTGTTGAAGTAACGACGATATCACCTTCTTTGAGACCTGAGACAATTTCAGTAGAAAGGTCGTTCGAAAGCCCTGTTTCCACGGCTTGCAATTTTGGCGGGTTTGGTAAAGTTGTCCCCGTCTTATTAACTAATAATTGTTGTTTCATTTCTTCTGGAACTTCAACTAATTCAACATAATAAGAATCCCCTTGAGACTTAATTGCGCTATTTGGCAAAACTAAAACATCCTGTTTGGCATCAGTAATAATATCTGCTGTCACGCTCATACCGGGCTTAACTTTTTCCTCTTCAGTATCAAAAGCAATTTTAACTCCATAACTTACCACCCCCTGAGTTACTGTTCCCAAGGTGTCAACCTCAAAAACCCGACCAGAAATAGTTACATCCGGAAAAGCGTCGAAGGTAAGGGTTGTTTTTTGGCCAACTTTTACTTTAGCCACATCAACCTCATTAAGAGAAATCTCAGCTATTTTTTGTTTAGTAATAAAAGTTGCCAGCGTTGTGCCGGACGAAACGGCATCTCCCTTTTTGACATTTACTTTGGCAATCAGGCCGCCAAAAGGGGCGTAAATATAATGTTGGGCTAATTTCTCTTCAGCATCAAATAGCGCATCTTCACGCTGTTCTATAACATAAATTTGGTCTTCAATATCAGAATCTGCTTTTTCCACCGCCTCTTTTTTGTCCTTAAGAGATTGTTCGGCTGACGAAAGAGAATTTACGCGGCTAATAAGCAAAGAAGTAAATTCACTCAATTGAGAGGCATGATTATTAGTTGTTTCTGCGGAAATGGGCGGAATTATATTTTCTGTTTCAATAATTGTCTGATATTTCTGCGCAAGGTTATAACCCTGCCGAACTAAATCCAAAAGTACTTGAGTAAAATCATAGGTTTGATTTAATATAGTTTCAATTTGCTTGGGAGGAGAATTAAGAGTAAGCATAAAGTAATCTGATCTAAGCCTATCAAATTGGCTTTTTGCAGCAAGATATTTTTTTTCGGTGCCGTTATCCCAATAAGATAATAATTGTTCGGAGTCCTTGCTATACGCACGCACTAAACGTATATAATAATCAATGTCATTTTCATCGCCATCATAACTGCTCTCTGTAAACATTTTTTCCAGATCAGATATTCTCGGAGACAAATCTTCAAAAGTGTTTGTTAAGATATTTAATCCATCATTATAAGCTGCAGTAAGCGATTCTTCTGCTTTTCTTTTGGTATTTTTAAGGTTTTCAAGCGCGGTCCTGGCGCTTGCTAAATTAATTTCTGCATCCTGAACCACTTTTTCAGCGTCTCTTGTATCAAGTTGGGTAATAAGCGTACCCTGCCTTACTTCTTGATTGGTCTCTACGCCGACATAAACTACATCTCCTGAAACCTTTGGCTTGATATCTATTTGGTCAGAAACCGACACCTGGCCGCTTCCCGACACAGAAACAATAAGCGTACCCTTTTCAACAGCTGCCGTAACATATTGCACCCCATTTTTCTCTCCGGCTAATTTTTGATAACCAAAATAGATGCTCCCGATAACCAGTAAAAGGATTATTCCCGTTAACAATTTATGCCGAAGTATTGATTTTAATATTTTAGAAATCATATACCGAGCTTCCGAAGGAAGCGAGGGTGGAGAAGAAAACAAAGTTCTCTTCGACTATCGAGCTTTCGCGTAGCGAAAGCGAAGGTTAAGAAGAGGACTTCGTCCTCTTCGCCTTTATCTAAAAAAGAAGGGGCGACGAGGCATTGGCACCATTGTTATTTCTTTTTCATCAAAAACCCTTATAAGTTTTGCCTCAATCTGACCTTCTTCATTTGGAGAGCCGATAATGACAATCTGATCGCCGACCTTTAATTCTTCTTTTTTGATTGCATCTCTTCCTTTTTGGATAATAGTACCTTCGGTAATAAGAATGACTTTTTCTACATCACTTTGCCCTTTAATTACAAAGTCAGAATCATTAATTTTAATAATTTCTCCGAAAGTACCGTGACTCTCAATGAAATCGCCAGGGGAAGGAAGTGCTTGCCAGTCACCGAAAAAACCACCCCTAGGTCCGGCAAAATTTTTATGATAACTTTCTGCCCAACGGTAGGAAAATCGTGCTTTCATTCCACCGACAAACATACCGGCACTAAATATCAAAACAATTATTACAAAGCCAGCAAGTCCAATGATAATCCATTTAAGGACATCATGGTTTATTTTTTTGTTTTGTTGTTTTTCTTCGTTCATATATTTTTAGTTTATTTAGGCAAAACTATGTATTAGATATCCTAATAATAATCTTTTTCTGTAAAGAAATAACCGAAGCGTAAAAATAAACATCCCAAGGCAGATTACAAAAATCATCATTCCTGTAAGGGGTAGCGATTCAATAATAGCTAAACTGAAATCTTGCCATAAAGCGATGAAAGTACCAAAATCACTGAGAGCAGTGGAAATAAAGTAAAAAATTCCGGAACTTTCTATTTGATTTATAAGTATCGTCCAAGAAAAAGGTGTTGCTATGAATGAAACAACTAAAAGAAATAAAAAACCAAATAATGATCTCTTTGTCTGTTGTAATTCCTGTTCTCGTTTAATCGCCAGAATTATCCGATCAAAAAGACCCGCGGGAGGCTCTGCGGGTTTAAGATGCGAGAAAAGTTTTTCGAAATCCTGTCTCATAGCTCCCTATATACTAATACGAGTGAGGAAGCTTTTTTGGTTCATTTCTCTCTTAGAAGCTCTCTTAATACTGCGATTCCTCGCCTATGCCGGCTTTTTATGGTGTTAAGTGGCTCACCCAAAACTTCGGCAATTTCTCGAAAAGTAAAGTGGTCATTGTAGCGAAGCAACAATACCATACGATATTTAGTAGAGAGTTTTTCTAATGCCTTGTTTAAAAAATTGGCTACATCTATTCTTTCTAATAACTCGTTTGGCAAAAGATGAGTGTCGGGAATGTTTTCAATAAAAGATTTGCCGTCATCAACGTGTTCTAATTCTGAAAATGGAATAGCTCGCTTTTTCTTTCGCCAATCAAGACAGGCATTTTTGGTAATGGCAAAAATCCAAGTTTTAAATTTTTTATTCCGGTCAAACCTTTTAAGATTGCGCCAAACTTTAACAAATACATCTTGAGCAAGATCTTGTGCTTCTTGACTATTCCCAACAAATCTAAAAGCGAAGCTGTATATCGGCTTTAAATACCGTTTAATTAAAATCTCCAGCGATTCTTCATCGCCTTTTAAGAATCTAATTATCAGTTGTTCATCTGAATACCTTTTCATAAAAAAATTGACTGACTTAATATATCATAAATTAATCAAAATTGGAAGGATAAATACAAGTGGGCGCGGAAGGAATCGAACCTTCGACCCCATTCTTATCAGGAATGTGCTCTACCACTGAGCCACGCGCCCATCTGTTCTTAAATATAACAAAACGAGATCAAAAAACAAGGCAAACCTTGTTTTTTAGGTTTAATTAATCAAACTTACTCTAATTCTTTTTCGATATCTTTGATTTCTTTACCAATAAATTTCTCAGATATTCTTAGAGATTTTTTTAAATCATCACAAATCTTTTTTTCATTCTCGCTTAAACCGGGTTTGCCGTCCAATTTTGCTATCTGTTCTTCTGTTTCTTCTTTTAAGGCTTTAAAAGCCCGATATAATGCTTTTTCAGCTTCGGTAATTTCTTTTTCCATCTTCCGTTTTTTCTTTTTTAATTTTTGCCAACCCAAAAATATCATAAAAACAATAATTAGAATTAAAACTAAAAGGGTAACGAAAGTTGTAAGATAATCTATTGCTAATTTTCCTATTCTAATAAAAATTGGTGGAGTAACTAAAATAGTAACTCTGTTTGATGCTTTGCTTTTTCCTCCTAGAGAATCAATAGCTTCAGCCCATACTTCATAAACTCCTTTTTCTAAGGGCTCAACCTCGATATAAAGCCATTTACCATCTTTATCGCTTTTTGTCTCCCCCATTTTTATTTCTTTTTTATCTTTTTGGAGATAAATTTTTATCATTACTTCTGGTATGGCAGTTCCTTTTATTGAAAGAATGCTGCCTGGAGTAAGGGTTCGAGGATAGTCAGTAATGACTGGAGCCTCGATTGATAGAATATTAATTTCTGTCATTGCCAAGATATAATTTCCTGCCCTATCTATCGCTTTAACTATTATGGTGTGTTTCCCTAACTCTTGAGTTGGCAACTTGTATTCGGTTTCGCTTGTTTTAATCGAAGGAGTTTGGTCGATTTTTAATTCATAATAATCGATTCCCGATATTACATCCGTCGCCTCAAAAATTAAAGTTGGTTGAGGACTCGTAGTTTCTTGCCCCTCTTTTACTAAAACCTCGAATGGATCCGGCGGTTGAGTATCGGTTCGGAATTTAAAATGAGAAATCCATCCCCATCCAAATTGATTGCGCAATTGAGCGTGAAAATACCAAATACCATCAGCTAAATCTTCTAATTGTTTTTCTGAGATTGGCTCTGAATAAAATGTTGTTGGAATACTAATTGGCTTATCATTGACTAATAATCTTACTCCGGTAATCTCTTCCGTAATCTGCCAAGTGAATTTCGGGTCATTATTTGAATACCATTTTTCTGAATCGGGATGAGTCGGAGAAGTAACAATCGGGGCGGCAGGTGCATTTGCCGGAGGAATATACTCTTCAGCTGGAGGAGTAATTATAGTAGGTGTAATTGTATAGCTTCCCGAGATTAAACTTGTTAAAACATTTGTACCTTTAAAATCAGCAGCTAAGACAGAACCGGAAGAAAAATTGACCTTAGCAGTACCGACAACCTTGGCTTTAAAAGTAATGGTAATAATAGTTCCTGCGGTCCCGGAAAAATTTTGTGGTGTTCCTCCGCCAAAGCTAATAATTCCTGTTGAATTAGAAAAAGCTGGCTCGGTTGTCCATAAAGTAAAAATTGATCCGGTTTTTGAAACGCTAACTACTTCAAGTTCACTGGTATTGAAATTTAAAACAGCTTCGGCTGCATTAATTACGTTTCCTCCGCTATCTACCTTTGCTTTCACTGAAAAATTACTACCGACCACATAGGTTCCAGTTGAGGGAGAGAGATTTAAAGAAGCACCAGCAGCCTTAACTGGTGCCGGCAGATAAAAATTAAACAAAAACGCCAAACCTAAAATTAAACAAATTATTTTTTTATCAAATTTTCTAAATCTTTTGTTCATGAGGTTTATTTTTAGCTCGGTTTCGCTTTAATTTAAGGATTATCCAAATAATTAATAACAATATAGTTAAACCAACAACAATGGCAATGATTATCCGACAAGGAAGAGGTTTAATCTTTACTAACGGCATATATTCAACCATTCTTTCGTTTCCCGCTTTATCAACCGCTCTTACTTTAATTATACTTTCTAACCTTTGATCCTCCAATAAATAAGGACTAATAGCTTTTTTCCAATCTTTTTTTCCTTCCTTGACCTCAAAATAATCGATACCTGTTTGCTTATCGGTAGTAGAGAAAACAATGAAATATTTATTCTCAAAAACTGAATGGTCTTGATGTACTTCTATTTCAAATGGTTCTGGCGGAATATTGTCTCTTTTTATTATTTCTTGCCATTCATCTTTGGAAATTCCTGGCTCACTCAAAATTTTAAAAATTGCTCCTTGAATAGTAAGTTTTGCTTTTGTGCCCATTTTATCACTCAAAAGTACCTGGGAGGTATCTAAAAATTTTACTTCTACCATATTATCTTTTGATTCGCCTACTATTACTCCCGGGATTTTAAATATTATTTTCCCCAATAAATTACTCGGTCCCGGGTCACCGGGTATTCTGCCACAATATTCTCCTGGAATCCCGCCGATAAAAGAAATAGTTCCTGAATTTTGGTCAATAGTTGGTGTTTTTACCCAGAGAGTTAAAATTGATTCTCCTGTACTAAAGTCAACCACTTTCAAAATATTTTGAGAAAAACTTAAGTTAGCTTCTACAACATTAATACACTCTCCTTCGGTATCAATTTTAATCTCTTCTATAAAAGTTTCGCCCGGACGATATTCTCCTTGGGATGGTTCTAAATATAACTTAACCGCAAAAGCGGGTGTCGCCAAACTAAAAGTAAAGAACAAAATAGTAAAAAATACAACAAAAAACTCAAATTTCTTAAAATAATTTTGCATTTTATGTTTTAAATTTATTATCCGGTCCAACAACATAAGAAAATACTAAAATCGGGTAAATCTACTATTCCATTGTTATTTAAATCAACCTCGGGATTGATTTTCCCCCACCAACATAAGAAAATACTAAAGTCAACCAAATTCACCCTTCCATCTTTATTGAAATCGGCTCGAGGACAAACTTCTGCAAGAAGGGGGGGTGCTTCCCCGATATAAAAACTTAACACTTTACCAAAACCACTCATTTCTTGTCCATTAAGTTGAAATCTAGCTTTAGTAATGTGAACCCCTTCTTCAAGGGATTTTGTGTCAAATGGCAAGAGCCAAGCCCCAATATTATCTGAAGTAACTTTTTTAATAATTTCTGAAGACAAAATATGGACATCCACTTCGAGTTGCGGTGCAGTTTGACCAAAAATATTTAAAATTTCTCCACTTTTTAGAGCAGTTTTATCAACCCCGATGGTTGGGGGTAAAAAAATCCCAGAGACAGTAGTAATTGCATTGGCAATTACTCGAAACGTTAAGGTATAAGTAATGGATTTTATTCCATCTTTATCCTCTGCCCAAATAGAAAAGGTATAAATACCGGGGGTTATTTCGGTAATTTCCCTTGTAAAGTCAGCCTTAGAATCTGCTTTCGCTGAAGGTATCTCTTTACCATCTTTCAGAAAATGGATATCAGAATCAGGATAAGCCTTTCCCTTAAGAATGACCTTAGTTTCTACAGGTGGTAGGACTCCACCACCACCTCCGCCCGGTGGCGGTGGTCCTTCTTCTGTTTTACAAATTGCGCTGCAACCGTCTCCAGCATTATTATTTCCATCGTCACATTCTTCACCATAACCTCCCTGTAAAATTCCATCTCCGCAATAGGGTGCCCAGCCGCTACAGTCTGAATTACAAAATCTATCCCCAGCATTATAGGCATATCTCCCATTATTGGAACCGTCGTCACAGAATTCTTCCCCTTCTTTCACGCTATTCCCGCAGACATGAACAATAACCGAAGTCTGAGTAATGTCTGCTTCAACAAAATTTTTAAAATTGGGGCTAATTAAAATTAGTCCCAAAATTAAAACTGAGAGTACTTTAAGCTTTTTAGTTAATTTTATCTTCTCCACACATCAAGCTATAAAAAAATTTAATTTCTAATTCTAAATTGATTTTTCGATAACTTTTTTAGGAGTCCTTTTCCTCCAATATTTGTATCCTCCGTATCCTAATCCAGTTAAAACGATTAAAAGCCCAAAAATACCACCGACCAAAATAGTCCAATCTTTAGATGAGAAAGGAACATCTTCAACTGCAAAAATTATTTTTTCTTCTCGAGAAATCTCCTCTCCTTTAAAAACTTTAATTTTTCCGTAATAGGTACCCGCCTCCAATTTAGTTGAAAACTCAGCAAAAATTTCTTTAGTTTCAAATGGCTTGATTTTTTCAAGTTTTATATCATCGCTCGACTCTAAAATATTTTTTTCATAAACATCATAAACATCTAAATGAACCGTAGTTGGACTAGATTCCATATTGCCGGTATTTTCAACTCTCAATAATACTTTTATCTTATTAAAATAGCTTAATGGCCAAGTTTTTATTTTAACATCCAAAATATCAATAAACCTGACTAAAAAATCAAAAACTTCTCCTTTGCTTACAGTTAAATCAACGTCTATTCTTGCTCCCAAAGCTACCGCAACTTGCCCTGCCTCTATCGCTCCAAGGGGTGCTACTCTTACCCTGATATAACCTTTATAATTTTTTAATTCGGCATTTTCCGGAACATCAACATTAACTACCATATAGGTTAATTTTTCTCCTTTTGGGAAAATAAATTCTTTTCCTCTGTCAATTAAAAACCAGTTCTCAATCTCCGGAGCGTCAATAGTTACCTGAACCTTTAAATCTTCTTCGGGATCGCTTCTCGATAAGCTAATTTTTTGTTCATAGTGAGCGCCAGGAACAAGTCTATCGTTTATTACATAAGGTGGAGAAATACCAAAACCAGCCAAAACAATATTGGCACTAAATAAAATTACCAAACAAATAATTAGAAGCTTAAACGCCTTTTTAAAGCCCATGCTTTTAAATACTGGTTTCTATTTTACCAATCTCCAGTTTCAGCTCTTACTGCAGTATAAGTATTTTGTCCAGTATAGCTTCCAGTTTGTGTCCCCAGGGGTACTTGTAAACCCCACCAATTAGCTTTATTGGCTGGCGATGCTGTAACAATAGTCTTTTGGCAATTAAGCTCTAATTCAACAGCAGTACTAGTAGCTAAAGAGGTAGCGTTTTGGTACTGGACAGATGATGTGGCATATTTTTGGGAAGAGGTAGTAATAGTGTTTCCGGCACAATTGGGGTAATTTTCGAAATCAGTACACATTTTTGTTCCCGAAAGTTCGATATCAAGTCCGGTATTCCCGGTAGCTGTAGTGGTAGCAGTTTGGGGTAAATTAGTGGTATCGGAAATTTCACCTTGAGCTAAAGTACCATACTGGATTTGGGAAGTTACATCCAAAGCCAAGTAACTCTGGAGCTCTATGCCGGTAGTAAGCTCGTTGGAACCACTTAGGGCTTCATCTTGGGCTGTTACTGTGTCTTTCCAAGTTTCAGATACTCTGGGAGTACCAGTATCAGTGGGATCAGCATGATATTTGAAATTAATCGTGCAGCTGGTGGTTGCGGTATAACCATTTCCCTGACAAGGACCGGCAGTACAGCTTATATTGTAATAACAAGTGTTATTATTCTGGGAAGTACAACCGCCAGCTCCTATTCCGGTTGGATAAGCTTTTACAGTAATACCGGTTGTGAAATCAGAACAACCATTATGATCCACTACATCGGCAGTAGCATAAATAGTGGTGCTTCCATTTGGTCCTTCACCACCAACTGATAAATTAATAATGTTGCCACTATTTAGGGTGACATTAGAAACCTGGGGAGTAACATTATTGACGGTGAAAGTCTGGAGTGCGCCTTGAGTGCCGGTGGCAGCAAAATTGTGGTTATCAAAAATATAAGGGTAATAATTCTGGGCACCTTCAGAAGGATCGGGAGCAGTAGAAGTACAACTTGGATTTGAGGCAGCAGTGGTTGTACACCAAGTGTCACTACTTCCGCCATCACACCAAATTCCACTTAATCCCGAAGTTTTGCAAACTGTAAATGTTAACGTGTCGTTTCCTCCATAACTATCGGTATCAGTAGATGAAGCTGAGAAAGCTATAACTGCGGCTGGGTTTACTGGGCCGGAATTTCCTTGAGCAGTAAAACTAGGACGGTGGTTAACAACAAATGGTGAATATTGGGGAGCTGTTGCGCCAGTACCCTGAGAGACAGAAGTACACATTTGACTGGTGGAATTGTTATCGCAAGCATAGGCATACCAAGCATTGTTTTCTGCATCACCCGCTACGGTAGTATAAGTGACTGTAGCTGTAGCATTATCAGTAGTGAGTGTTGAAGTACCCCACGCTCCGGCAGTACAGGTAGAACAACCGCCACCAGTAGTTGTAGAATAACCAGTCCCCTTGCAAATTAACAAATACCAGCTCTCATTATTGGGATCATCCGCTTGTCCTTTAAAGGTCACAGTTGAAGTAGCATTGGTTGGGGTAGAAGTACTTGATTCTGGATTTTCATAAACAGCTACCCAAGTGGGAGCAGAATTCGCTACGGTAACTGTGGTTGTGGAAATATCTGCTTTTACTTCAGATGGAGTGGGTTTACCGATGTTAAAAATAACAACGCTTACTATTCCAAACAATACTAAAGCCAAAAACCAGGGAATTGTTTTTTTGATTTTTTCTGCCATTTTAATTTAATTTAAAATTTTTTCTTTTCGTTTCAATTTATTTAAAGAAAAGATCGACCTTTTAAATTTTTTACCTTCTCTTATTATACTCTAAAAAAACTCAACAACAAATACTGTAAATGTGGATAACTTAATTTTATTGCTCACCTATGGCGGTAAAAGTATTTTCTCCAGTGTAGGTTCCAACTGCAGTATTTAAAGGTACACCTAATCCCCAATAAATAATATCGGTAGAAGCAGAAGGAGAAGAAGTAGGTTTTGGTAAGTCAACGTTAAGAGAGGAAGTGGCGGTTGAAAGATCATTTCTAGTTCCCCAGTTAAAACTTGAGGTGCTGTATTCTTGATTGGAAACTCCAATCGTATTTCCTGAACAACCTGGGTAGTTAGTACATAAATTATTTCCAGAAAGCTCAAGGTCAATACTTGAATTACCAACATTAACAATGGTAGTGGTTGGGTTAAAACCTCCGGTACTAGTTCCGGCATCTACCAATCCATAAGGAATATTTCCTTCAGTAACCTCAAGAGCTCGGAGAGTATAAACATCAACAGTTTCAGCAGTATTGGTGGCTGAACTGGAAGCATTGCCGGAATCAATAACTTTAATCCAGGCTATCCAATGTTCTAAATTCCAGGGCGAAGGAGCATAGATATCAGTCGGGTCAGCATGAAAATAAACATCAAAAGAACAAGTAATCCTATACCAACTGCCCTCGGTGCTGGTGGCGCACAAAGCATCCTCGTAACAATTATTATCATCTAAGGCGCAAGCGGAGGTTGCTGAAAGCCCGGAGCGATAGATTTTTCCGGTAGTGGTTGCAATATCGCCAAGACCATCTAGGTCACTAGTGGTGGCAGTAGAGGTAACATTAACCGTCGTACCTTCAATTAAAGTAATATTTTCTCCATTATTTAAAGAAACACTGCTTACTGTAGGAGTCTGGTTAGACTGTTCTTCGTTACCTGCTGTTCCAATAGAAGGTTCTGGAGAAGCATATTTACGAACTCTGATATTATCAACTAAAACATAACTGCTCGAATCCAGGCTTACTCCATGAACGTGTGATACTAAATAATCTGCGGTTAGCTTTGTGCTATTGGTGCCAGAATAACCACTGCCGCCATCAACATATGCAGTATAAGTCGAACCTGATACGACTTCTTTAACGTGATGCCAGACACCACCTGTAGTAGCAGGATAAGCAGTACCAAAAGCAGTCCAAGATGTTATTCCAGTAAAATATAAATGACCTCCGTCAGCTGCTGAATTTTGTAAACGCCAGCAATAACCGTTCGCAAAACTAAGACTTGGTACCCTCCAACCAAATTGATGAATTATTCTTGGGCTGCCCGCAAGATAAACATCGTATTCAATTATACCGTTTAGTATCTGATAATTTGTTGTAATGAGTCTCGTATCAAAATAAGCATTTTTTGATTGGGTGGAATCTGGGTTGTGCCTTAAACTTGGGTAAGGATTACCGGAACTCGTGGCTATATACACCGCATCTGTATTTGACGCATCAATTGTCCACTTGCTTAAATTCCCTGAAAAATCATCAAAAAAATCAAATGTACTACTTCCATTGCTACTTGTCGTAGCATTTGAGTTTCCATAATACATATAAATACTAGTGGTAGCTGAACCGGTTAAACTCGGAATCTTCACCCAAAAAGTGGAAGTGGCAGAAGTGGCATAAGATTCTCTCCAAAAACTGAGGGAGGTGTCTCCATCATCGGCGGTGAATTTGATATCATCAAAATTATTTTTGCAATGACCATTGCAAGTGACATTTCCGCCCGTAGTGGTAGCTATTGTTATTTTTACTTGATAGTCAGTAAGAGTAGAGGTGGTATTCTGAATAGGAATTAATTTTCTATATAGCCAATTGCTGTCAAGCCAGGCATCACCGGCAATTTGCCAAAATCTTGCTTCCTGCCAATTTCCGATTTTTAGGGTCCCCAAAAGATAAAATGCTGGCGAATAATCTGGCGCATCGAATTGATAAGAAAGTTCGTAAATTTGATTGTTTTGCCATTGAACGGTCCAATTTATTATTTTCTTATCTTCTTGAGTAATTATTTGAAACGGCTCAATCGAAACTTCTATTTTCTGTTTTTCATCAAATTGTACCGAAGTCGTGGCAGGCGGAACATTATTAACTAGAAATAATTCTGTTTTAAGAATTTCGAAACTTTTAGGTATTGGCTCTTGAATAGTTCCATCGAAGTCCTGATTAACTTTAATAATAAATTTCATCGTATAAGGCTCGGTAGGTAAAATCCGGGTCGGCCCTTGACGTTCTATATCAAAAGGCACACTATCTCTTACCTCAAAAGAGTCGGTAATAGAATGTGTACCACTCTGGGTTATAGCAAAAAGATTAATTAAATATACCCCTACCCCATCAGTCTCGTAATGAGCTTCGTAATCTGGTTTTTCGGTTATACCGTGTATTTTACATTCCCGATTAACCAAAATTGTGCCATCGGAAGTTTTTAAAATTGTTTTTATTCCCTGAGGAGAAATAATTTCTAAAGTTAAATCAGCGTCACAAACCATTAAACCCCAGTTATCTAAAACCGCCATTTGCAAATAAGCTTCTTCGCCCGGCAAATAAATAGATTTATTAGTATTTATAGCTAAAACTCCCCAGGTGAAATCTTGCTCAAGGTTATGAATTTTTCCATTTTTTTCAAAATCAATTTTTAAATGATATCGCCCGGGTCGAAAATCTTCGGGTTTGAAAATTGTAATTTTAGTTGGTGAATGGGTTTCGGCTTTAAAATCTTTGCCTACTTGAAGCTCTAATTCTTGATTTTGGGGATTATCAAGTTTTGCTTCAATTTTGGGTTCCTCTTCAAAAACCGAAGAAACCCGATCTATTAAACTCTCGATAATATTTTCTTCTGCGTTCTCACCTTTTGGTAAAATCTCAAAAACTGGTATTTCATCTGCTCGCCAATTTTCCTTTATAGCCCTCAATTCAAACTCCTCCTCTTCCTGATATTCTACCTCAATCCAGACACTATCGAGAAAAGTTGTAACATTAGTTTGGCCATCAAACACTCCTTCAAATTTAATTTTTAAATTTTCAACATCTTCCCAATTTTTTAAAAACGGAGCGACATAACTAAAATACCCCCCGTTTAAAGCATTAGATAAAGGATAAGAAGAAATTATATCCAATTGTTCCCAAAGCTCGCCATCTAAAGAAAACCAGATAATAATTTTAGGTTCTACTTCAGTTAAAGTTTCACTGGTGGTAGCAGTAGTTGTAGTTTCAGTAGTTGTGGTAGTCATTTCCTGAAATGTCGAAGTTGCAGTACTAATAGTTCCGGTAGAATTACTATTAATTTCTAATTCGCTGCTAGTGGCTTGTGGTTGAGTAGAGGTAGTCGTTGTTGATTGTTCTGGCGGCAGAATACTTTCTTCTTTCTCGCCAATCGCAAAAGAAAATTTAATTTTTGCCGAAAAGACGTTTTCCTGAGCAAAAACTTTCTGACCGAGAAATTGTTTTATTCTCTTTAAAAATGACGTAGGTTCAGTAGTTGTCTCAGGAAGCGTTGAAGTAGTGGTTGATGTTGCTTCGGTTGAAATAACTCCTTCTTCTTTAATTTCGGATGTTGAGGTTGATTCAATAAAAATCACTTCAGCACTAGTTGCTTGAGTGGTGGTTGTCTCGGTGGTGGTTATCTCGGTGGTGGTTGTCTCACTAATATTTAATTCAGTAGTGGTGCCATTAGTAGGGGTTAAACTAATTGTTGTAGTCGTGGATATAACGGTAGCAGAAAAATTCTGACAGATAATAGTTAAATTACCTGTTTTATAAATTGCCGAATTTTCCTCTGAAAATAAATCAATATCGCCTGCAGACCCGATTTCCGGGTAGCCCTGGGCATTTTGAGGAAACTCCCAATCACCACTGCAAAAGTCGGAAAAAAAAATCGTTGTTATTTCTTTTTTAGAAATCGCCTGAATTGATTTTTTAAAAAGTGCAAGGGGGGTAATCCCGCTGAAAAAATAGAAAATAATAAAAAACAACAAAATCCCCCGCCAACTAAAAGCGAAATATTTCCTACTCTTTGTTTTGTAGGTCGTAATGCCTAATATCTTCTCTTTGGCAAATTCCTTAATTTTATTTGGTGGAATAATGTCGTAAATTAACATAATAGGAAAAAAACACAAATTGTTCAACAGTCTCAATTTTTACTACTTTATTTCTTCGATATCTTTTAATTCTTTTTCTAAAACCGTTTTCACGTCTTCTAGATTTTTCAGAAGTTCTTCTTCTCTTTTCTTTTCTTCTACGGTAATTTCCCCCTCTGCTCTTGTTTTTTTGAGTATTGTCAACTCTTTTAAAATATCATCTTGAAGTTCTTTATATTCTTTATAAAATTTTTGTTTTAAATCTTGGGTTTCTCTTTTAATAATTCTTTGGTTTTTTCGGATTTTCCAAAATAAATAAAAAATTCCAAATAAAATGATGATTAAAATAATAAGAGTAAACAACGTTAAGGTTTTATAACCAATTATCCAGGGCCCAATGGCAAATCCGCCAAGAAAGATTTCAATAATACATTCTTTAGAAAAATTGCTAACAGCTCCCCTAACATCTTTTGCTCTGGCTGAAATCTTGTAAGTCCCCGGCTTAAACAAACCGTCTTCTTCTAAAAACCACTCTCCTTTTTCATCGCTATAAACCTCCCAACTCTTAATTATTTTGTCATTGGTTTTTAAAAAAATAATTACGGTATGATTGGGAAGAGCTATCCCTCCTACGTATAGTATTTCTTCTTCGGCATTATAAGTTCCGGGGCAAATAGTAATTTCCGGAGCAACAATTGATTCCACTTTAACTTCGGTCGCACTATCAATATAATTTCCGGCTTTATCAAACGCTCTGACTGTAATTTGATGAATTCCGGGAGTTAAATGGGAAAGCCGAAAGGGCTTGGTTTCTCCCACAGCAACCCTAAAGAAATCTTCTTCTCCGATTTTTATTTCATAATAACCCATTCCGGAAAGCTCGTCCGTTGTCTCAAAATATAAAAGAGGTTGAGGATTTGTTGGATCTCCTTCGTCATCAATAATTATTTCAAAAGGAAAAGGAGGCTGCTTATCTTTTGGCAATTCTTCGAGAATCTCATCAGACCCGAGAACGGCATAAATTCCTCCTTGACTAAAGGCAAAACTTCCTCCCTGACTGAAAGAAAAAATATCTATACCCTCGGGAGCATTAGCCATAATTATCTCCTCGCTGAAATGTATTTTCGCTTCACCAAGGGATTTGGCTTGAAAAATAATGGTTATTACTTTTCCGGTTTCGCCTCTAAAACCAGGAGTTGGTAATCCTCCGACAAAATAGATTTCACCTTCAGAATTTGAGAAAATCGGTTCTTGAGCCCAAAGAGAAAAAATGGAATTTTGTTTTGAGATGTCAATAACTTTTAATCTATCAGGGGGAAAGAAAATCTTTGCTTGAGCGGCATTGAGAGAAATTTTTTCAGCATTAACCATGACATCTACAACAAAATTTGCTCCAATCCTATAATTTCCTTTTGATGGCGAAAGATAAAAAGAAGCGCTTTGAGCTTTGGCTTCGCCCGGTAAAATAGAGGATGTAAAGCAGAAAATAGAAAACAGAAATAATAAATTGAAAATGTTTTTATGTTTCATGTTTCATGTTTCAAATTTAATGTTCCTTTCTTCCAATTTTGTTTTTCTTTTTTCGGACAGATTTTTATATTTCTTCCATAAAGAACGGAAAATTATAGCCAGGACAATTATTAAAATAAAAATTAAAAACCACCAAGGAACTATAAACTGTCTATATTGAATTCCTTTTCCAGTAAAAAAGATTCCCTCGGGCAAAATCTCAATTTTCACTGTCCCCTCTCGCCAGTTTCCGGCTAAATCATAAGCCCTGATAACGATCAGATACTTTCCAATTTCCAATGGAGTAAGTTTATAAGGACTGGAAACTTCTCTAAAAAATCCGACCGTTTCTTCTTTTCTTTCGGGAGTTATATCAATATATTTCAGCTCATAATGGGAAATCCCGGAAAGAGCGTCGGTAGTAATGAAAGAAACTAAGGGTTGCCTTTCAATTGTTCTTGGAGCCGGTTCAACAACAGGAGTGAAAATAGCCGGCGGAGTAGTATCAATTTGCACGGAATAATGAGATGTTCCTCCCCAAACTTCGGCTTTTTTTGCCTTGACATGAAAATACCATATGCCGTCTTCAACATCACCGTAAGAAACACAAACATGATCTCCATCAGAAACATTATCGGGAATTTCTGTGGAGTCTTGACTAAAGCTATAACTAAAATCGGTTACTCCCTCTTCCTTTTCCCAACAAAAAGTCGGATTATTGTCTTTATACCATTTGTTGGTATCGGGATGAGTTAAGGAAAAAATTTTCGGTCCTTCCGGCGGAGGAATTACTAAATTATAAACTCCTCTTCCTATTGAAGTTAAAATATCCGTTCCTTCAGGGTCATTGCGCAAAACTTTAGAAGTGTCCAAAAACAAAACCGTGGTTTCTCCGGGAGAAATTATCCGAAAAGTAACTGTAGAAACCAAACCAGCTGAAGTGTTAATTCCGGGAGAAGGAAGTCCTCCTAAAAAGCTCATCTCACCCTTGACATTGTCATAAGTTGGTTGAGCCACCCAAACTTCAATAAAAGACCTGCCGGCAGTCGGACTGGCAATCTGAAGTTTTCTGGGGTCAAATTTTACATTAATCTCTACCGCATTAATATCTTCTCCTCCGGTGTTGACAAAAACCGAAACGTCAAAAGTGCTGCCGACAAAAAAAGTTCCAGAGCCTGGAGAAAAATAAAGCGAAGCTCCAGCCGCCCTTACGGGCTGTCCGGTAAGGAAAAACACAAATAGGAACAGAAATCCCGCTAAAAATTTTATTTTTCTATCTATCATTTTAATTTTTCTTCTAATTTTACTTTTTCTTCTTGGAATTTTTCTCTTAATCTCTGAACCTCTTTTTCTTTCTCTTCAATTTTTTTAATTTCTCTTAGTGCCTCTTTGATTTCTTTAATTCCTTTTTTATATCCTTTCCTTTTTAATAAATAAAAAATAAAATAAGCCGTCCCTCCCAAAAATAAAAACAAAATAATATAAATTAACTGCCAAGAAAAAAGAATTCCTTTTATTTGAATACCTTTTCCCTCAATATAAGAAATAAGAGGAGAGATTAAACGGAAAGTAGTTTCTGATTCTTGGTAGTTTCCGGCTCGATCGTAAGCCCCAACAATAACTTTATATTTCCCTGGTTCTTTAAATGGAATTTTAAATGGTGAGAAGGCGTCAATAAAAAACGGGGTGGGAGATGGAACCTGATTAAGGTCTAACAGGCTAATCTCATAGCGGTCTATCCCCGAATGATAATCTTTGGTTTCAAAATAAACAAAACCGGAATAAACATCTACTCGTGGTTCAAATTTTTGAGGGGGAGTAGTGTCAATTTTTACCTGAAAACGGCTGGTTGTACCCCAAATGTCGTCTTTTTTTGACCTCAAATGAAAATACCAAATTCCATCCAGAACGTTATCATAAGATTTAAAAATAATGTCTCCTTCAGAAATGGTATCCGGATTCTCTAAAGGATTTTGAGAAAAACTAAAACTAAAATCGGTTACTCCTTTTTCCTTTTCCCAAGAAAAACTCGGGCTGGAATTTGAATACCAAATGTCAGGATCGGGATGGCTGTGAGAAAAAACTTCCGGTCCTTCGGGAGGAGAAACTAAAATTTCATAAACTCCCCCAAAGTTCTTGGTAAAAATTGGAGTGCCTTTTCCGTCGTGCAAAAGAATTTTTGAAGAATCTAAAAATTCTACTCTGGCAACGCCAGAAGAACGAGCCCGAAAAGTAATGGTGGAAATCAAGCCAGCCGAAGTAGTAATGCCTCCCGGTATTCCTCCCTTAAAAGAAATAGTTCCTCCGATATTAGAATAACTGGGGGGAGTAATCCATTCAGCAATAAAAGATTCTCCGGCCGTTGGACTGGTTACCTGCAAAATATCCGGAGGAAATCTTAAATCAACCTCTACGGCATTAATTTCATTACCTTTGGTATCAACAACAATAGATACGGAAAAGGTGCTGCCGACAAAAAAAGTGCCGGAAGACGGCGAAAGATACAAAGAAGCGTTTTGAGCCATTGCAGGCTCTACGCTAAACAACGTGAAAAGAAATACAAAAACACACAAAAAAGCTTTCGCATAGTTTCGTGTTCTGTTTAGTGTTTTTTCGTGTATTCTTTCCATAACCAAAACATTACTCCTAATAATAACAAAATTATAATTGCCCAGAGTAGCCAATATTTCCAAGTTATTTTCTCCAACGGCAAATATTCAACAATTCTTTCATTGCCGGCCTTATCTACCACCTTTACTTTTATTATACTTTTTAAACTCTGATCTTCTAATAAATAAGGACTCTCCCCTTTTTCCCATTCAGCTTTCTGTGTTGTTCCGCGTCGATATCCGCGTTTATCCGCTTCTAAAATCTCGTAATAATCTATCCCCGTTTGTTTATCTACGGTGGAAAAGATAATGAAATATTTCCCTTCAAAAATGGTCGGGTCTTGGTAAATTATTATTTCAAAGGGTTCTGGTCGAACATCATCTTTTTCTAATTCTTCTCTCCATTGGTCTCCGGGAACCTCCAATTTCTCTGGCAAAATATTAAAGATTGCTTCTTTCATGGTTAATTTAGCCGGCGTTGCCAACCCATCATTGAGCAATACTTGCGAACTTTCTAAAAATTCAACTTTCGCGTAGTTTCGCCTCCCGTTTTGCGTAGTTTCGCGCGCTCTAAAGATTATCTTTCCCAAAAGTCCGTCTTCTACTGAATAGCCGCCCGGTATTCCTCCGATAAAATGAATTTTCCCGGTTTGATTTGAAAAACTCGGCCCCTCCGGCCATAAAGCCAAAATAGAATTTCCTTGGCTAAAATCTTTTATCTCCAACACATCTTGGGAAAAAGCTAAATCAACTTTTATTGCATTAATCTCTTCTCCTTCAGTATTTATCTTAATTTCCACCACAAAAACATCTTCAAGATAATACTGACCATCCTCCGGTTCTAAATAAAGTATTGCCCCAAAAACAACAGTTGGAACAAAAATAAAACTAATAATTAAGATAATTAACAAATTTTGAATTTTAAATTGCCATTTTAAGTTTTGCATTTTGATAGGCGAAGAGGACTTCGTCCTCTTCTTTACCTTCACTTCCATAAATGGAAGTTCGGTTTTTGATTTTTTTATTCCGCGAAGGATAGCTCCGCTATCCCATCCACCAATACATCATTATTGAAAAATCAACGATATTGACTATTCCATCTTGATTGATGTCAACGCAAATATTAGCCGGCTTTCTTTGACCCCAAAAATAAAGCAAAATTGAAAAATCAATTATATTTACCCTGTCATCGAAATTTAAGTCTGCTCCCCGGCAGACCAGCGCTCCAGACTTTAAGACTAAAAAATTAACGGTGTGAGAAAACGGGCTATACTCACCGTCAACAAAAAAAGCTCTTGCTTTTGCCGTATGTTCCATTTCTGACAAAAGAGCGGTGTTTAATTTATAATCCCATTTTCCCTGACGATCGGTTTTGGTTTCCTTTATTGTTTCTGAAGAAGCAACGAATATTTTAATTTCGCTTTCTGGAAATGCCTGACCAAAAATATTAACATCATCGCCTCTCTCTACTTGGATTGGACCGACTTCAATTGTCGGTGAAATAAAAATTCCGGAAATCGTTGTTGTCATTCCCTCCAAAATACTGACCGTAAAATTTAAAGTAACCGATTTTCTTCCCGCCGTGTCTTCTGCCCAAACCCCAAAAGTATAAATGCCGGCCCGAATTCCGGTCAACTCTTTTTTAAACAAACCGGATGGCAAAGCAAAAAAAGTAGCTGCTGCCTGATTATCTTTTAAAATGGTTAAAAAAGCATTGGGATAAGCCCTGCCTTCAAAAACAACTATAGCTGGCGGAGGAGGAGAAGGCGCCCAAGGAGGTGCGGGCGGCGAAGGCGGAGACACTTCTTCTCCCACTTGGGCTGAAATCGAAATTTGAACCTGCGATTCTAATGGCTCCTGAGAATAACCAAAAACAGGAAAAGAAATAAAAATTATTACTAAAACTGAAATTAAAAATTTTTCTTTTTTTCCTTTCCTCATTTCTTCATTTTAACAAAAAATCGTTCCTTTTAAAACATAAACAAGGAACGATTTTTAAATTCGCGGTATTTAGTGTTTCTCCCCTTTAATCAAAATTCTAAAGGCCGCCAGCCACCTCTTTCTGCTTAAAATAAAGAGAATTATGACTATCAATAATCCCAAACCAATCTTCCAGGGAAAAGCCCAGAAAGTAATTACGGTCGGCGTCAAAGGAATATTTGAAAGTCCGTAGCTGCCGGTTAAAGTGGCGGTATATTTTCCGGCGAAAAGCCATTTTTCGGGAAGAGAGGCTTCAAATTTTCTTACAGCTCCCGGCAAAACATTACGGGGACTAATTTCAGCATCACCTACTTTTTGACCCAACCAATTGGTAACGGTCACATAACCCGTTGGCCTGACATGAACCGTTCCCAGATTTTCAAATCTTATTTCAAAAGATATTGGTCCATGTTCAAAATATTTACGCAGAGTAGCAAAAGATTTTACCACCAATTCCTCTTTCATTACTCCAGGAACTGTTAACAAAACAAGTGCTCCTACTCTTGGAGCTATGGCTGCGCCAACCGCTGCCGGTCCCATCACTCCCTTTGCCCCGGCTATAACTGTGCCATAACGACCGCCCGGTTCAGCATTTTCCGGCACCTCAATCGTGAATTTAATAAATTTTTCTTCTTTCGGATTTAAATCAAATTCTGCTGGTTCCACTTTTATCCATTTGGCAAGAGAATAAGTTTCGGTCTCGGCTGGCTCAACTACCACATGCCCTGTCTCCCCTGTTGGAGCGATATCCTCGAGCACCATCCCAATTTTAATCGTGGTGTCGGAACTGGGATTGTAAACTTTGAGATAATTTTCAACCACATCGCCAGGATTTGCCGTCAATTCAAAAGTTAAAGGAGAAATTCCAATCGAAAGCTGAGCCAAAACACCTTTTGCTAAAATTAATCCTCCAATAACCAAAAATAAGAAACAGACCAATTTCTTTCTCATAATAAACCCGCAATTAATTCTACTCCACTTTACGGTGTCGCAGTAGCAGTCAAATAAATCGTATCTCCATAGGCTCCTGGTAGTTTGGTAGCTATACATGAGGCTTTAACCTTCATATTAATAACATTGGTACCCGAAGCAAAAGCAGCAGAACTGGTGGCAAATGACTGGGAGGTGGATGTTACCGAACCAACTACAGCACTGCTAAAATCTGATGCCACTTTATATTTAGCGACAATGTTTGTACCGGTAGCAGAGGT
>JAPLXL010000002.1 GCA_026396115.1 Candidatus Nealsoniibacteriota bacterium | reverse complement strand
AAAGAATGGCGAATCTTTTCGAATTGATTTATGAGAGCGACCCGATCAAACTCCAAAACAGTGCCCTCGGGATAATTTCCGATATTCGTAGAATGTATGAAATAGCGCACGGCAATACAAGGATTAGTTCCCGGAATCGCCCAAACTTCTTCTTCATAACGGTTACCAGCGGCACCCTGGGTTGTTGAAGCAAAAGAATATTCGCTGCCATTATCGATTATGGTCTGAACATTGGTATTATCGTCCAGGAAAAGACCCGCATTGCAGTCTTGAATCGCAGGAATGATTTCTACTGAAACGCCGGTATCGAAACTTGATAAATTGGTACCAGTGGCAAGGATAGACGGAATAGTAAATTTTATACCGCTGATATCTTTACCCGAGCCAAGCGCCTGATATTTATAGGAAGAATCTATTGAGTAATCGGCCGGATAACGAATTGAAAAGCCAACCGTACCGTCTAAATAAACTTTCGGCAATCCTCCGGGATCTTTAGCAAGTACAATGCATCCTATATAGTTTTTTTCAACGTTGTTTTCCAATACAAGCGCTCCATTCCCCTTACTCCAAAAAACGAACGATTCATCGCTATTGGCATAACGTGCTCCGTCAGCGGAAATGGTCTGAGGCAGATCGAAATCTCGTCCATCACTTAAAACAATTTTTACGCTTCCCGAAGGAATCGGCGGTTCGCCCGGCTCTACCGGCTTGGATTCTCCTTTATAGAAAGCGGCATCTATTGTTTTATCGCCATTACAAATATAAGTAACTTGAGCTATGGGAGATGGAGATGGAGATGGTGAGGGAGAAGGACTTTTATTTCCCTTGTTATTGGCATACCATATTCCCGCACCCGCAAGAATAATTACTATTAGAAAAATAAATATAAGATTTTTTTTCATATTTTTGTTTATTGGTTAATTTTAATTATTATCCTATTCTACCAAAAAATCGCCCTCTTAGCGATTTTTCATATCGTTTAATTCGTTGTTTGACAAAGTGCCAATTTAAACTAAAATTAATATAGGATTGAAAATCTATTAAAATAAAAGGAATTAATATTATGGCGAATTTTTGTCCAAAGTGCGGAGTAGAAGTTAATCTAGATGATAAATTTTGTAAAAGTTGCGGGGCTAATTTAGCCGGACCAGTTGAAGCTCCGAAAGAGCAATTAACTCCCGAAAAAACACCGGTCCCCGTAAAAACTCCTACGAAATATATCGTAAGAGACATTATTAAAGCGTGTATTCAAATATTTCTTCTGGGTTTGATTCTATATTTCGTTTGGTACAGTTATAATTGCGCTGTTGGTAACTATCCGAATACCGGAGACCAAATGTGTAAATATTTTTATGAAACTTTTAAGGGCGGGGAAGGAAATGGAAATGGCGAAGATGGAGGCGGAGGCAACGGGGGAAACCAGGTCAGTATAGGATGCCAACACTGTTCGCCAGGTTATTGTTGGACAGAAGGGCACTGCTGCCCCAACTCTACACAATACTACTGTAAGAGTTACTGTTATCGTTCAAGTAGTGAAGCTTATAACGCGGGTTGCCATCAAAGCAGTTGGACACGGTGGTGTTGTCCCTAGAACTGGTTTTAAACTAAAGACTAAAAAAGCCGCCCTTCGGGGCGGCTTTAATCATCTCAATTTACTCAATTTTTTTACAGAAAATTCCGCCAAAACATTTATCCATTCCACAGTCACAGATTTTCACCTCGTGGCTGTATTGGGGCGGGCAGCCGCAGGCACCAATAAGGCAGGTATTCGGGAAGCCTCCCGTGGCTTCGCAGCAAGAAGAAGTTGCAACAGTTCCTCCTGAAATCAAACAGGTCTGTTCTTTGTTTACCCATAGATAAATCAAGCATCCTGCGACGATAATAACCAGCACTATGATAATAAAAAATGTTTTAGACATATTTGTGTAGTTAATTATTATTACCCTATTCTACCAAAAAACCGCCCAAGTGGCGATTCTTTGATTTCCCCGCCGATGCGTCTCGGTCGATATTTTATACAAAACTCGCAATTTTTTGGGTTAATTCGTCTTTCCCTTCTTTTGTTTTTGCAGAATACGGCAAAACAAATATGCACGGCGCTTCTTTTTGAATAGTTAAAAGCTGTTTTTCCGCGATCGTCTTCCCTAATTTATCGATTTTATTTGCGATAATAACAATCTGATGCTTGTTTTCTTCAAGGATTTTTATCATTTCGCGGTCAAGAACGGTTAAACCGACTTTAGCGTCAATAATTAAAAAAACTGCCTTAGGTCTGACATTGGAATGTTTCACATACCAAAAAATCCTCTTAATCATTTTGTTGCGGTCCTTCATTGAATGCTTGGCGTAGCCGTATCCCGGAAAATCTACTAAATAAAAAGAATAATTAATGCGAAAAAAATTTGCTTTGAGTGTTTTTCCCGGAATTTTGCTTACCTTAACAAGATTTTTTCTATCAACCAGGGAGTTAATTACGCTTGATTTTCCCACATTGGAACGGCCGAAAAAAGCAATCTGCGGCAAATTATTTCCCAAGCTGTAATCATCGCCAATAACCCCTTTGGCAAATTCCGCTTTTAATATTTTCATATTTATACCTTACCAAAAAATCGCCCGAATGGCGATTTTGTTTTCCTCTAAATTTTTCCTTTGATCAGGGCTAGTTTCTTTTCACGGCGCCAGCCTTTAATTTCGTGCTCTCTCTGCCTCGCCTCTTTTAATATTTTAAATTCTTCTGAACGCCTCAAGATAACCGGTCTGCGAAGCTTGGTATAATGGGCTCCCCATTTTGATTCGTTGTGTTGTTTTAACCGTTTTTCTAAGTTATTAGTACAACCAACATAGAAAGAATCATCAGCACATTCTAAAAGATAAGTATAAAACATAGATAATGCCCTTCGTCGTCCCTCGTTGTCTCTCGGGACTTCTCAGGGACTTCTTCTTTTTTATATAGATCCGGAGGCACTGATGAGCTTCCGTCACAAAGGAAACGAAGAAGTGCTGTCCCTATGGGACGATGTTAGAACCTGTTTAATAACTGATTTAAATCTTTTTTAGTTCCAAGAAAAGTCCTGTATTAAAAACTAAGTTCACTCAAATAATATATAGAAAGTCTGCAAAATTACAAAGGTTTAGCCCCTAAATCTTCAGCAAATCTTAACAAATAACCATCAGGATCTTTAACAAGAAATTCTTTATTTCCAAGAAATTGATTATCTTGCCTATACCAATTTTCTTTAGATTCAATAAAAATTGGATAATTATGTTTCTTAAAGTTATCTAAAATTGGTTGGATTTTATCAACTTCTATTTGAAAATTAATTCCCCTTCCAAAAGGGTATTTTAATTTGCCTGTACTCCAATTATTATTGACTTCTTCAATCATTATCTGGCTTCCTTGGAAAGAAATCATAGCAAATTTAGATTCATTTCTTTTGTATTCAATTTTAAATCCAATAATCTCAGTATAAAATTTTAAACTTTTTTCAAAATTAGATACGCTTAACTCAGGAATTAATTTGTTAAATTTCATAATAAAATAAGATTGTTTTAAAATATATATAAATTTTAATTTTTTCTTTTATGATTTTATCTTAACAAAAAACCTCCGAATTGGCGATTTTTTGAACCTTATTCTTGGTTGCATTCACACTCGCATTCGCATCCGCATTCTTCACACACGCATTTACATTCCACTTCTTTATCGCATTTCGGACATTTACACTTTGGCATATTTTTTAATGTTTTATTTTTTTATTGATTACGACCTTTAATTTGTTGGCTGTGAGCCTCGGTCTGGAACCAAGGTTTTAAGGGTAATCCATGTGGTTTTCGGAGAACGAATGAGTTAGACATACCATAACTGAAATTGCGGATAGGTTTCTGTATTGTAAAAATCCAAGTCTTTATCATCTTCCCAAACCAATTCCGTAAAACTTTCGTAATCTTCGCTATATCCTTTACACATAACTAAAACGCGATGAGATAAACGGTAAGGAATAAGTCTCAAAATAAACTTTGCGAAAAATGGCGAGAGATTGATTTCCATAAATAATTTTATTTAAAAATTAGGTTTTTCAAATCATTATATTTATAGATTTCTTTAACCCTATTTCCATTCCAAACTTCTAAAGTCTTCCCGTCCCATTCCAAAAAATCAAACGACTCACAAGTGGTTTTGAAGTAAGAATAAATTTTGTCGTATTGAAATTGAAGAGTTTTGTAATTCATAAATTTATGCGAGGCGATAATACCCACTCGATACGAAATCAAGATAACCTTTATCGCGTAAGACCTGTAATTGCTGACGAATTTTGGCCTTAATATGTTTATTCTCGGGATGAAGCCTGCCCAACTCCTTATCAGAGGTATAAACATCGTCAAGCGTAAATTCTTGCTTTCCGAGCTTCTCTACACAACGTATAATATCAAGCAACCAACCCTTCGCTTTTATTTCTTTTTCTTCTCGTAAGAAAAGTGTCTTTTGCCATTCGGCAAGCACCTTTTCTTTTGGCTCAACTTGTTTATCCTTAATAAAAAATATTTTTCCGGTTTGTGGAATGCTTTGCAACAAAATATTACAGCCAATCCAGCCGGCGCGCCTCGCGGTTAGCGCAAGTGGCTTTCTCTTCTCAATAATTTCGGGGATAAAAAAGTGTTTTGGAATAACGAGAAAATTCAAAACAGAAAAATCACTCAAATCATAATTTAGCAAAAAGAAATTTGGATTATTCGTACTTCGTAACCTTTCAACCATTGTTCGATAAGCACCATTAACTATTTTTGTCCCAACAGAATCTTTTTTGCTTTTTAATTCGTAATCTTCTCGACAATTCGAGCAAAAGAAATCAGCAACAGGCTTATTATTTTCATATTTATCAATATCCAAATGCCCGCAATTCGGGCAGTACGCTTGTTTATCAACCCAATCTTCCGTCAAAACTCTTATCTTCTGCGGAGAACTTGTATATTCATTAGCTAATTTTATATCAAAAGATAAATTCATAGATAAAATTCAGAATCTTTTAGATTTGTAACCCATCGTCGAATTCTGTCAATTTTGCTGTGTGCCCCGGTCTAGAACCAAGTCCTTAGAGGAAAAATCCAGCTATTTTGGGGCTACCCCGCCGACCCGTCTCGGTCGCAGTGTGATTATAAGTTTTGTATAAATCTTACTTATTAAGATTTTTGATCTCCTCATAATGTTTTTGAATATTACTATCCATTAGATAGGCAAAAAGATATGTCGATTCGATTGTGCTTTTATGGAGTATAAAGCTATCCATAGCAAATTTATACAATTTTTTTTCTAAACTTACCTTACTTTTATGAAGTTTTTCTAACATCAACTCACCGAATGGACCACCATGAACCCCGGATGATAATTCGGTGTACTGTATTAATCTTTCCAACAAGTATTCTTTTTTAAATCTATCTACGATTTCAATGTTGTTACCGTTATTATTTCCTATTAAATAATAAAAAATTTGCTCAATACGAAACTCTTTTGCTGCCTTACGAATTAAATTATTGTGATTACCTTTTGTGCTCCATTTAGTTTTTTCTGGATAAACAACTTTATTGTAGTTATTAATTTCACGGAAAGACTCAAGATCCTCATTAGCCTTGAGCGAATTGTAGTATTTATTACCTATAGAATCGCTGTTTTCATTTAATGCTCTTGTAAAAATGTATAAATGTCTAAAACTGTGCTCTATCATGGAACGAAACAAAATCCCAGCAGAATATATATTTTTATTGATATATGAATCTAAAATAGAACTATTTAAATAACCACTTTTAGGAATAAAAGATAAAAGTGCCTTGCTTGTGTATCTGAACTTTGTTTTTGCCAAAGACCGAGAGACTACAGAAATAGATGCTTGAGTTTTGTTTGCAAGCTCTTTGTTTAAATTAATAATTTTATTGATTTTCTTATTCATTTGGCAATGAAGATGTGTTAAAGGTCTCTTGGTCACTCTATACCGAGTACTAGACTGCTGCGGGGCTTGGACTCGAACCAAGATTAATGGCTCCAGAGGCCACTTGCCTACCATTAGCAGACCCCGCAAAATTATTTGAGGGTTAAAAATTTAAACTTTTAAATATTTTTTAACGGCGATCAAACTGGAAATCATTCCTAAGCCAATACCGGTTATTATTTGAATTAGTAAAATTAACCATAAATTGCTGACAAAAAAAGCAAAAAGGCCGAGCCCAGGAAATAAAACCTCTGCTTTTGAATTAAGCCCCCAGGTCAATAAAGCAAAAAGCAAAAGACAAATTAAGGCAGCAAAAAATCCGCAAATTGCTCCCTGAACTAAAAATGGGCCCCGAACAAACCAGTTTGAAGCGCCAACCAATCTTTGAATTTTTATTTCCTCACGCGAATTATAAATTGACAATCTAACAGTATTAAAAGCAACTAAAATGGCGACAAGCGCTAAAATTATTGAAAAAACAATGCCGGCTCTATTAAAATTTGAAATCAGACCGTAAATTCTCTCAATAACCGGTTTTCTTTCATAATAGTCAATTTTCTCAATTAGATTATTAAAATTGGGGCCCTCCAAAAAACTAACCACAGCCTCATATTGATGGGCTTGAAAAGCTTTAATGCCCAAAGAGGCCAAAAAAGGATTTGTTCCCAACTCTGCCAAAGATTCCATTAAAACCGGATTATCTCCGTGTTTTTCAGTGAATTTTTTAAGTGCCTCCTCTTTTGAAACATATTTTACTTCTTTTACTTCGGGAATTTTACCAATCTCTTCTTTGACTTTTAGAACATCTTCTTCTGAGGATTCGTATTTGAAATAAACAGAAACATCAACTTTTTCTTGGAGGCTTTGAATTAAAAACTGACTAATATCTTTAAAAAGGAAAAGCGAAGTTATAACGGAGATGGCCATTGTCATAATAAAAATATTGGCGACAATCATTCCCCCATCTCTTGTTAAGCTTTGCCATCCCGAACGAAATATTCTTTTGATTAGAGTAAACATAGTTTTTTACAAAATAAATCGGCCTATTTTCTCGTCTCTAATTATTTTTCCCTCATGAAGAGTAATTGCTCTTTTGCCCAAAGAATTAATTATTTCTTTATTATGGGTAGCTAAAATTATAGTTGTCCCGAATTCGTTGATTTTTAACAAAAGGCGGATAATGTCCAAGGTATGATAGGGGTCAAGATTGCCGGTCGGTTCATCGGCTAAAATAACTTCAGGCCTATGAATTAAGGCTCTGGCAATGGCCACTCTCTGTTTTTCGCCGCCAGAAAGCTGGGCCGGAAAATTATGAGCTTTTTTTGTTAATCCGACAATATCCAACACTTCAGTCATATCCCTGGCAATCTCTAAATCCGAAGCACCTATTACCTCCATAGCATAAGCTATATTTTCATAAGCAGTTTTTGAAGGAAGAAGTTTGTAGTCTTGAAATACGGCTCCAATTTTTCTCCTTAACTCTGGCAGGTATCCTAACTTGACTTTTTGGATATCTTGATTATCAAAAAAAATTCGACCGCTGGTTGGTCTTTCTTCTGCCAAAAGAAGCTTAAGCAAAGTGGTCTTTCCGGCTCCGGATCTTCCAACAAGGCAAACAAATTCTTTTGGTTTAATCTCAAAAGATACATCATCTAAAGCTATTGTCTTGGGAGGATAAATTTTAGTAATGTTTTGAAGTCTTATCATAGTTTTATCTCCCCCTCAATGAATTGATCTAAATTGCCATCCAAAATTTCCTCAACATTGGAAGTTTTAACGCCGCTGCGCAGATCTTTAACCAACTTATAGGGGTGCAAAACATAAGACCTGATTTGGTTTCCCCAGCCGGCCGAAATTTTTTTACCTTTAATTTCCGACAATTCTTTTTTCTTTGTTTCTTGGTCAAGTTGGTAAATCTTGGAAAGAAGCACCTGCATTGCTTTCTTTCTATTGATTCCTTGTAATCTTTCTGATTGGCAGGCAACAACAATGCCGGTTGGCAAATGGGTAATTCTTACCGAGGTCTCTCTTTTGTTGACATATTGACCGCCGGGGCCCGAAGCTCGGTAAAAATCGATTTTTAAATCATCCGGCTTAATTTCAATCTCGTCCTCTTTTTCAATTTCGGGCAATACCTCCACTGAAGCAAAAGAGGTGTGGCGAAGCTGCTTGGCTGAAAAAGGAGAAATCCTAACCAATCTATGAACCCCGCTTTCTTTTTTTAAAAGACCGTAAGCATAAGGCCCTTTTATTTCCACGTCAACCGATTTCGTTCCAATTCTTCCTTCGGGACCCCCTGCTTGACCAAAAGACTGATGCAAAATTTTAGATTGAAACCTTTTTAAAACGCAATATCTTTCATACATCCTTAATAACATCGTTGCCCAATCCTGGGCATCTTGACCTCCGGTTCCGGCATAAATAGAAAAAATGGCAGACCCCTTGTCGTACTCTCCGGAAAGAAAAATTCGGAATTCCTCTTCTTTTATTTTTTTTTCAAACTTTTCAATCTCTTTTTCTAACTCTTCTTCTTTTTCTCCCAACTCTTTCAGTTTTATAATATCTTCCAATTCTTTTTTTAAATTATTAAATACTTTTATTTCCTCTCTCAGTTCATTTAACTTCTGGGTAATTTCTATCGCTCTTTCTTTGTCTATTCCATGGGCCCCGACTTGTCTGGTCCCTTTGGGGTCCTGCCAAAAATCAGGTTTTTGAGTCTCTTTTTCTAATTTTTCAATTGTTTCTCGTTTTTTACCTATCTCAAAGACAATCTCCCAACTTGGGGAGTCTTTTTTGCAATTGTTCAATTTTTTCAGTAATTGTCGCCATATACCGAGTCCCGTTTACGGGACGAAGGTTAATAAGAGAACTTCGTTCTCTTCGCCTCTTTTTATTATTCTACCATTTTCTTTCTAAAGTGCGAAGAGATAAATCTCTTCTTACCCCTCGCTTTTGCTTCCCAAAAGCTCGGTATGAAAAGAGTGCGAAGAAATAAATCTCTTCTTCCCCCATCGAACTTCACAAGGAAGTGAAGGTAAGAAAGAAAATGAAATTTTCTTTCGGCTTCGCTGTCGCTCGGGAGCCGGAGGTGGGACTCGAACCCACGACTTGCTGTTTACGAAACAGCTACTCTGCCACTGAGTTACTCCGGCAAGCGAGAGAGGGGAATCGAACCCCCGTCTTAACCTTGGGAAGGTTACATAATACCATTATACTACTCTCGCTCAAAGTCCAATTTTTTGCAACAAGTTTTCCCAAAAATTTTTCTCTTTTGGTACAGCTGTCTCGTCTTTTCCTTCCGGTGGAAGCACCACTACTGCTTCTTCTCCCGGTTTTTTGTATCCCTGTTCATAAAGCCTGGCCTCCCAATAAGCATCGCTTTCTGTCTGAAGGATTCCGGCTTTTAATTGTTCGTTTCTCTCTTCTAAAAGATGAATTTCTTTTTTTATTTCTTCAATTTTGTCTATTAATTCTGCTCTTTTTTGGTTTATTTTTAAATTAGAAACAAGTAAAAAGCCAACAATTCCAAAAAGAAAAACTCCAATTAATATTGAAAAAAATATATTCTGAAAATTACCACCCTTTTTAATTCTTTTCTTTTTTGCTAACATAGTAGTAGGCGAAGAGGATTTCGTCCTCTTCTTTAACTTCGCTTTCGCTACGCGAAAGCTCGGTGTATGAAATTAAAGCCGAAGACAATTTTTAGAATAACTTGGATTGTTTTAATATCTTTAGTTGTTTTAAGTATGCTTATTTTCACGTTAGCTCCATTACTATAATACAAAACTAGCCATTTTTGAATATTTCTAAAAATACTCTGGAAGGAATTCTAATCCTTCCTTTTTCTTTAAGTTCTTTTTTGCCCTTTTTTTGTTTTTCTAATAATTTCTTTTTTCTGGTGTAATCTCCTCCGTATAACGGAGCTATGACATCTTTTCTTTTGGCTGAAATTGTTTCTCTGGCAACAACCTTGCCCGAAACAACGGCCTGAATGGGAACCGAAAAAAGCTGACTGGGCAAAACTTCCTTTAGTTTTTCTGCTATTTTCTTTCCATTTTTATGGGCCTCATCTTTATAAACAATTTTAGAAAATGCCTCTTCCTTTCTGCCGGCAATTAGAATTTCCAATCTTACCAAATCACCTTTTTTGTATCCTAAAATTTCGTAATTCATTGAAGCAAATCCCTGACTAACCCCTTTAAGATTGTCGTAAAAGCCGGAAATAATCTCCTTAAATGGAACCTCGTAAATTAGAAGAATTTTATCCGTGCCAAAATATTTTGTTTCAATTGCTTTTCCTTTTAAATTATTTAAAATTCCTAAAACCCTACCAAGATATTGGGAAGGGGTAATAATTTCTAATTTTGCCCAGGGTTCTTGAGCTTCTTTAATTTCGGCTGGATTTGGCCAATCTGAAGGAGAAAAAACAAGAAATTCTTTGTTTTTCTGGTCAATAATTTTAAAAACTACAGAGGGCGTAGAAATAATCAAATTAAGACCAAATTCACTCTTGAGCCGTTCTGAAACAATCTCTGTATGCAAAGAGCCCAAGAACCCGCAGCGGAATCCCCGACCCAAAGCTTCTTTTGTTTCCGGTTCAAAAGTAAAAGAAGAATCATTAAGTTTTAATCTGGATAAGGCCTCTTTTAAATTTTCAAAATCGTCCGGATTTTCTGGATAAATTGAAGCGAAAACTACCGGTTTTGGTACTTTGTATCCGGGCAAGGGCTCAACTAAGTGACTAAGTGGCTGAGTCACTGAGTAACTAGTTATTGTGTCTCCTACCCGGATTTTTCCCGGCTCTTTGATTCCGGTAGCCAGATAACCTATTTCTCCGCTTTTTAATTCTTTAACCGGCTGAAATTCCGGCTTGAAATAACCCAATTCTTTAACTTCTCCTTCGCTTTTGCTTTGAATTAAATAAATTTTTGAACCTAACTCTATTTTGCCGTCAATCACTCTTATGAAAGCTACTATTCCTTTATAGGGGTCGTATTTTGAATCAAAAACCAAAGCCCGAAAGGGTTTTTCAATGTTTCCTCTCGGGCAAGGAATTTTTTTAATTACGGCCTCTAAAAGTTCTTTAACATTTGTTCCTTTTTTGGCTGAAATAAGAAAAATCTCATTTTCCCGAGCAACAGCGAAGGGGGAAGAAGAAAGCTTGCTTTCTTCACCCTCGGGAATCTTCAATAATTGGGCTAAAGATATTTTTGTTTCTTCAATCTTCGCTTGAGGCAAATCAATTTTGTTAACTACCGGAATAATTAATAAATTTTGCATCTTGGCCAAATCTAAATTATGTATTGTCTGTGCCTGAATTCCCTTGGTCGCATCGACCAGCAAAATCGCTCCCTCGACTGCCGCCAAACTCCTTGAAACCTCATAATTAAAATCAATGTGCCCCGGAGTATCAATCAGATTTAAGATGTAAGGTTTATGGTCAAAGGTGTATTCCATTCTTACGGGGTGCATTTTTATCGTAATTCCTCTTCCTCTTTCCAGGTCCATTGAATCCAAAAATTGCTCCCGCATTTTGGTTTTTGGCACGGTTCCCGTCAATTCCAAAAACCTATCGGCCAAAGTCGATTTCCCATGATCAATGTGACTTATTATTACGAAGTTGCGAAAGTTTTTCATTTTATTTGTTTGTTCATCACCTGGTCATAAACAAAGCCGTTTTTCTTTTAAGGGCGAAGTAAAGAAGAATAAATTGAAAAATTGCTGAAATAGAAAAAGCTAAAGGCAACCCTAAAACAACAGTATTTTCCTTTCTCAAGAGGGAGAAAATTTCAATGAAAAAATTACTAAAAGTGTTGGGAAATTTAAGAAGCCAAATAAAACTCAGACTTAAAATAATATTTAGCAAAACAGTGGATATAGTAATTAAGGTGGGAGTTTTAGTATCTTGAAAGGAAAAAAAAGCCCGGGATAGGAGAGGAATTAAAGATTGGGCGAAAATTGAAAAGGCAAATATTCCCAAACAAGCTGAAGTTAGTTGAACATCTTCCAAACTAAATTTTCCAGTTCGATAAATAATTTCGATAATTTGAGTTCTCAATAGAAAAATTAAAATTGAAATCGGAATAATAAAAAACAGAATTTTGCGGAAAATCGATGAAAAGTTTCCTAAAAATTCTTTTTTTTGATTTTGGGCCCAGGTTCGAGAAAGAGTTGGGAAAACAGCGACGGCAAAAGAAACACCGATGATACCTATCGGTAAACTCTGAAAATTATTAGAGATGCTGAAAACGGCGATAGAGCCCGCGGTTATAGTCGAAGCAATGGCCGTAATAACAATTAAGTTTATTTGCTGGGCTGCCACTCCAAAAACTCGAGGAATCATTAAATTAAAAATTCTTTTTATAGCTGGGTATTTAAAATCTAAAAGGAATTTATAGGAAAAACCGCAATTTTTTGCAGTAGGAATTTGAATCGCCATATGTAAAAAGGCACCAAGAACTACTCCCATTCCAACTCCAAAGATACCAAAATAAGGAACAAGAAAAAGAATACCAAAAATTATTCCTAAATTATATAAAATTGGAGTTAAGCCATAAATAAAGAAGCGGTTAAAGTATTGTAAAATTCCAGAAAGAAGATTAGAAATACCAAAAAATATTGGACTTAAAAACAGTAATCTAATTAAAGGAACGGCTAATTTGTAATGTTCGGGACCAAAACCAGGAAAAAGCCATTTAATTAACCAGGGGGTAAGAATAAAAAGAATGAAAGAAATTGAAATAAGAAAAATTAAAAAGGCATTTAAAACATAGTTTGCCATTTGCCAGGCTTCCTCTTTATTCCTGGAAAAATATTCAGAAAATAAAGGCAAAAAAGTAACGATTAAACCACCTAAAATTAAAATATTGTAAACAAAATCAGGAACTCTGAAGGCAGCAAAATAAACATCTAATTCAAGACTTGCCCCAAAGCGGCCGGCTAAAAGCCGATCTCTAACTAAACCTAAAATTCCTGAAATTAAAGCGGAAATTGAGAGCAATAGAGCAGCAAAAGTAACGGTTTTGGTTTGAAAATTAAAAATTTTATTCAGCATATTTTTATCTTAATATTTTTGCCTTCACTTTACAAAACAAAAAGCCTAAGTAGGCAATAAGCCGAATTCTGTTTTAGGCAATCATCTATCTGGGCCCGAGATTACTCTCTAGCTCAAGCGAGTTACTTTTAACCCTATGAGATAGCGAAATATCTCACCAGGCTTTACTCTTGCACCCAATAAGGATTTAACCGTTTCACCCTTCGCATTACTGCAAAGAATTACCCCGCGAAAACGGGGTACCTCAATCCTTTCGGATTTTGGCGTCTCTGTTCGCACCTCTATCCTCGCGGACGACGGCTGTTAGCCGCTATTTTTTTATCGGGCACATAACTGAGTTATATGCTCGAGGGTGTTCGGACTTTCCTCCCCCCACCGATATATTGGTGGAGAGCGATTACCTTACCTACTTAGGCAAACTGATTATAGCAGACTAAAAACATCTGTCAAATGATTAATTTTTGGCTCTTTTTTTGGTTTTCCAAGGCCTCATTTGCCAATCCATCAGCTTCTTTATTTTTTTCTCGGGAAATAAAAGTAAATTTGATTTTCTTAAAGTCAATCTTTAAGTTCCAAATTTTTAAAAAGAGGGGTTGAATTTTGGAGTCTAAAATTTTATATTCTCCCTTTAATTGTTTGATTAGCAATTCTGAATCCGATTTTATTTCAATATCGGTATTTTTTGCTAATTTTTTTCCAAAGAGGGCCTTAAATTTTTGTAAAGCAAAAACTACTGCCTGATATTCGGCTTCGTTGTTGGTTAAATTTTCCCCCAAATATTCTGAATAGCTTTTAAAGGACTGATATTTCTCATTACGAAAAACAATTCCTATGGCTGCCGGCCCCGGGTTTCCCTGGGAGCCGCCATCTGTGTAAATGATAATCTTTTTCATAAACCGAGCGAAGCGAAGTCGAAGAAGATTCCTTCTTCTCCACCTCAGCTGAAGCTTCGGTAGGTGAAGAAGAGGACGAAGTCCTCTTCGCTTAACGAAGGTTCTTAATTAAACATTTCTTAAATTTTTCTAAGTTTTCGTTTTTTATCCTAAATCCCGAAGCTTGAGCATGGCCGCCGTAAGTCAATAAATACTCCGAACATTTTTTCATCAAAGAAACACTATTTATTCCTTTTGGCACTCTGACCGTACCGTGACTCTCTTTCATCATTTTTTTATATAAAAAAGCGGGTTTGAGATGTTTTTGGCAAGTTGATGAAGCAACGGAACTAATCAAGGTTAAATCAAAATCAGCGCCTCCTTCAAAAATTATCGGATCCTCCTTGACTTCTAATCTTTTTTCAACCTCGGCTTTAATTTCTTCAATTTTTTCTTTTCTTCTTTCTGCTTTTTTCAGCAAATCTTTAACAATTCCCTCTGCCTCTTTTGAAGAATAAGAGCTTAACAGTCTAAAACTGGCCGGCAGATTGCTCTTAACGTCTCTAATATTTAAAATTGAAATAATTTTGGAAACTTTTTGATTTATGCCAGGGTAACTTTTAAACGGCTCTATTTCTAGGAAGGTCTTAATACCCGGTCGCCAGGAGCTTTTTAAAAAAGAAAGTCCTTCTTCAATAAAAATTTTATTTTCTGACTCTTGAGGCATCATATCGCCAATAGTGGCCAGAGCCACCAACTCCAAAAAATTTCTTCTTAAGCTTTCTGTTAATTTATTTCCGAGAATGGTCTCAGATAGTTTAAATACAACGCCGGCGCAAGCAAAATACTTAAAGGGGTATCGGTCATCTTTCTGCTTGGGATCAATTATGATTTTTGCCGCCGGTAACTTATCTAAAATTTCATGGTGGTCAATTATCATCACCTCAAAGCCCAAACTTTTTGCCAATTTGACTTCTTTAAAATTTCCTATTCCGCAATCTAAAGCAATTAACAAGGCCGGAGTTTCTTTTTTTAAAAAGTTTAAACCTTTTTCTGTGATTCCGTAGCCTTCAATCTCTCTATCAGGAAAATAAACAGCTGAGATTTCCCCTCCCAAGCTTCTGATAGAATCTTGTAAAATAATTACTGAAGTCGCTCCGTCTAAATCAGCATCTCCATAAAGAATAATTTTTTCTTTATTTTTTATTGCTTTAATTATTCGCTGGGCCGCTTTTTTAATATTTTTAATCTCCATAATTTAACGCTTCAAGTCCCGGCAGTTTCTCACCGGCCAAAAATTCCAGCATCGCCCCGCCGCCGGTAGAAACGTGATCAAATTTATCTAACAAATCTAATTTTGATATCAGTGAAACGGTATCCCCTCCTCCGGCAATTTTAAAAGCAGTGTGATTTCTGACAATTGCTTCGGCTATTTCTTTAGTTCCTTTATCAAAAGGTTTTTTTTCAAACATACCCAAGGGGCCGTTCCAAATGATCATTTTAGCTGACTTAATTATCCCAACAAAAACCTTTCTTGTTTCCGGACCTATATCAAAAACTTCTTCTTCTTTTCTCAAAGTTCCTATAGCCCCTATCCTAAAATATTGCTCTTGTAATGTTGAGAGTGCCATTTGACCATCTACGGGTAAATGAAGTTTAGGATTAGCCAAGTTAATTTTTTCAATTTTTTCTAAAACCTCTTTTCCTCCAAAAAAAGGCCGGCCAATCAAGATTCCTTTTACAATTAAAAGGCTCTCGGCTGGCTTGCTCCCCAAAAGTAGATGATCTGCTTTCTTTAGAAATTTCTCAATTAATTTAATTTTGGTATCTATTTTTATTCCTCCGATTATCGCCACCAAAGGCCGCCAGGGTCTTTCCAGAACTTGGGATAAAACATTAATTTCTTTTTCTAATAAAAGACCTGCTCCAGATGGTAGATATTTTGGAACGCCCACAATTGAAGCATGAGATCTATGCGAGGCGCCAAAAGCATCATTAATATAAACATCTCCCAACTTGGCTAATTTTTTGGCAAAATTTAAATCTCCTTTCTCTTCTTCTTTATGAAATCTCAGGTTTTCCAAGAGCAAAATTTCTCCCGGTTTCATCTTTTCGATTTCTCTCTCAACTTTTTCTCCAAGGCAATCATCTAGAAATTTAACTTTTTCATTCAACAATTTCTCTAATCTTTTCGTCAGAAGCCTTAAACTGTATCTTGGGTCTTTATTTTTTGGCCGATCCAAATGGCTCATTAAAATCACTTTAGCTTCTTTTTTAATTAAATATTCTATGGTCCTTGTGCTTTCTTTAATTCTGAAATCATCCAAAATTTCCCCTTTATCTGATAAAGGGACATTAAAATCGCACCTTACCAACACTCTTTTTCCTTTTAGATTAAACTCCTTGATTGTTCTCATCTTTTTTTGTTTCTATTCCTTTTAAAGATTCTTCTAAAGTTTTCTTTAACTCTTCTAAATTAACTTCTTTTCTTTTTGTCTTTTTTTCTTCTTTTGTCTTTTTAACTTCCCTTTTGCCAAAAAAAGAAATCGGTTCTCTGCCAACAGCTTCTTGAAGGGAAAAGGTGGAAGATGTTTTTTTCTTTTCAGAAAAATCCCTTTTTTCGTTTTCAACTTCGGCCTCGCTTACCCGAGCCGCAGCGGGGCGGACTTTTTTTAAACAAGTTTTACAATAAACCGGCCTGGAGGCATCAGGCTCAAAGGTCACTTTTGTCCATTTGCCGCATAAAGAACATTTAGCATCATATAAAACCTGTCGGAATTCTTGTAATGGAACTTCCGGCGATTTTAACGCTCCTAACCATTTAGTGATTTTTTCTTCAACAATTTTCTTTAAAACGCTATACCTTTCTCTGGAAGCCTTAATTATTTTTTCTCGATTTGACTCCTCGGACTTTGGAAACGGCGGCAAGGTTTCAGCCGAAAAGGCGGAGCCGGCAACTCCGTCAATCATTAACTTTAAATCAATGTTATACTTTGGCAGGTTGACCAGATCTCCGGCAGTAAACTCCGGAGCAAATTCTTTTTCCAAAAACTCGGCATCTTCAGCGCCCACCCTAAAAACAACAATTGTTCCAACGTTACCAAAAATAGCATCTCTAACATCAGCACTTCTTCCGGTTGGAGTCATTTCTTCTAATTGGGCAATATACTGATTACCCAAAGTCAAACATAACCTATATTTTCTGGCTTCAGATAAAATATTAACAAAAGCTTTAGTGGCAAAGTTTTGAAATTCATCAACATAAAGGAAAAAATCCTCTCTTTTTTCTTCCGGAACATCTACCCTGGACATTGCTGCCAACTGCAACTTGGTAATTAAAAGCGCGCCCAAAAGACGAGAATTGTCTTCACCAATTCTTCCTTTAGATATGTTCATTATTAAAATTTTCTTTTCATCTATAATCTTTCTCATATCAATATTGGATTTTACCTGGCCGATAATGTTTCTAATCAAAGGGTTGGAAATGAACTGTCCCACTTTATTTTGAATGGCGGCGGTTGCTTCCACTTCATATCTCTGGGTATATCTGGCAAATTCTTGAATCCAGAAAGACTTTACTACGGGGTCGGTTACCTTGTCTACTATTTTTTTTCTGTATTCCGGGTTAGCCAACATTCTATTTATTCCCAAAAGAGTAGAGCCAGGATATTCCAAAAGCGCTAAAATTGAATTATTTAATATGTATTCCATTCTGGCTGACCAGACATCGGGCCAAATTTTCTTAAAAACCCCCATTAAGCCCGAGGCAACCAAATGCCGATGCTCCAGATCAACCTTTTCCATAATATTGAAAGCGATGGGATAATCTAAGTCAGCCGGATTAAAATAAACTACATCATTAACTCTGTTTGAAGGAATAAAATCTAATAATTCCTCGGCCGCCTCGCCGTGGGGATCAACAAAACCAATTCCGTTCCCTTTCTGAATATCCTGAATTACCATGTTCTTTAACATTTCGGTCTTGCCCATACCGGTCTTACCAATAACATACACATGCCGACGTCTATCATCGGTTTTAATCCCAAATTTTTTCCTTTGGTTTCTGAAGGTAGTTAGACCAAAAAAATTAATTTCGTTATTGACCGAATTTTTATCCATAAATCGAGCTTTCGCGCAGCGAAAGCGAAGATGGAAAAGAGTGCGAAGAAAAGTTTTTCTTCTTTCATCAAGTCCCGCTATAGCGGGACGAAGATGAAGAAGAGATTTATCTCTTCAGCCGTCTCATCTTCGACTTGCCGAACGAAGTTCTCTTTGACTATTTTATTTACTCAACTGGCAAAGATGGCGGCACTCTCCTCTTTTTTGCTTCTATTCTAGATAAGCCGGGAGCGGGAGCCACTCTTTCACTTGGAAAATGAAAAAGAGAAGCAACCTCTTCCGTATTCAGCATAAAAGTTCCTTTCGGATTTGGAAAAAAGGGGCTTAATCTTTTAATATATTTTCTAAATAATTTTCTGCATCTTACATAGTGTCTTCGGCCGCGAATAAAATCAATATTAAGAAATTGAAAAATCAAAGCTTTGCGTATTTTAGTAAAAGTTCTGCCTTCAGGAAATAGCGCATTAAGGTTACCAGTTGTATATTGATTTAAAAAAGAAAAAGCCAATCTAAAATTGGGCTTAAACCAGACATCTCTTCTGCCGAGATAAATAAACCTGACCGTTGTTTTAAAAATTGGTTTTGACATTTTCTTTTCAATTGCTGCCAGCACTTCTCTTTCTCCCGGAGTTAACTTCATTTCCGGCGGAAAAATTTCTTTTTCTTCCTTTTTTCCTTCCTCAACTTTGCCGGTTATTAAAATCTCAGCTGCTTCTTGAATCATGGATTTCGGACGTCCCAGGGTCGGCCTTCTGGCCAACTTATCTCTTAATTCTTCTCCTGACTTGCGCCACTTACTAAGAGACTTTGTCAAATCCACGTCTCCAATTGGATCAATTAAAAACTGAATCCAAAGCTGTTCTCCTTTTTTGATTTTAGCCATTCCTTCCAAGAGAGTGGCAATTGGATCAACCACTTCCTCTTCTTCTTTTTCCCGCTCCGTTTCAAACTCGCTATAAGTTTTAATCGGGTAGTGGTCATCTCTCATTAATTTATAATCGGAACCGAAAAGATCCCAATCCTTGTTGGGAATGCTTTGCGGAACATACTTTATATAATCGTCTGCTTCTATAATTTCAATTTCCGGATATTGGGCATAAAGGTTGGATTCCACGCTGTCCCTGTATTGTTTTGGGGTTCTGATAAAAAAATGGGGCTGACCATCAATTGAAACCATCTCCAACCCTATGGAAAGCTGAACCTGGCCGTCTATCCATTTTTCCCACAAATCGGGCGGCTGGTAAACGGCGCCATGAATACTTGAAAAAACCACTTCCATCGCTCTTATTGGTTTTAATATTTCTTTTGGCAGTTTAATTTCAAGCAAAACCATCTGCTGTTTTTTAAGAAAGCCATCTACTCTCCACCACCAGTACAAAAATAAAAAAGGTTTCCACAGAATAAAAAACAAAAGAATCCACCACCAGTTTTTAAATATCTGTAAGAGAGTACTTAAAAAAGGATAAATAGACGACAATTCAAGAAACATAATATTTAGGCTTCTCTGATTGTATAGAGACCCTCAGAATTTCTTAAAAAATATTTTTTATTGCTTAAATTCAATAAAACTGTGTTTTCTTTAACTAGTCTTTGTTTTAAAGTCTTTTCTAAAATCTCTTCTTTCTTAAGTGGCCGGCCGGCCGTCTTTAAGATATTCAAAATAACATCTTTAACCACACCTTCTTCATATCCCCATTCTTTTAAGGCGTAGATGCCCCTTCCAACCAAAACAAATTTTGAATCTTTAATCAGTTCGTTATGAACGGTTTGGGGAAGAGCCAAACCAATTAAGTTAGCTACCTGAGTAAAATGAAGAGGTTTTTGCTCTTTTTTGAAAACCAAATAGGCCTTATCCTTGATTCTTTTTGGGTTAATTTCCGGCCAATCTTTTAAGCCCCAAAAATTTTCTGCGTTTCTTTGAATTTTTTTTGAAATTTCCAAATAAGAAGTTAAAATTTTCGGGGTTAAAGAGGATAAATCCTCTTCTTCCCCTTTCGCTGTTGCTCGAGAGGTGGAGAAGAAGTAATCTTCTTCGACTAGCTCTTCTAATTTTAAAGGTTTGCCAACTTTCTTAAATTTTTCGTAAGCGGCGTTAATGATTTTTTGAGCAAGATTCCAAGATTTTTGATCAATTGTCCACAAACAATAAAAGTCCTTTGTTTCTCCGAACCTTTCAAAGTCCTCTCCTAATGTTAATAAAAAGTAAACTTCATTCATCGAGCTTTCGCGCAGCAAAGGCGAAGTCGAAGAGGATTTATCCTCTTCGCTCTGCAATCTTCTGCCAGCCAACTCCAACAAAAGCGACTCTTCTTTTCTTAAATCTCCTGTTTTTTTAAGGCAATTTTTAAAATAATTAAAAATTTTTTGATATTTTTTGATTTCCGGTTTTAACCTTAAAAAACCGTCTTCTTCAATCTGACGGACTCTTTCTCTGGTAATGCCAAGGTCTTTTCCGATAGACTCCAATGTTTCTCTTTTAGCTCCGCCTTTGCCGGGAAAGGCCGTGGTAAATAAAGCAAAACGGCGCAAAATCACTTCTTTTTGTCTTGGAGATAAAGTTTTTAAAATTTTAGAACAAATTTGTATATAATTAACCTTTATCATTGAAAATTGAAATGAATTGAAAATTCATTGATTATTGAAAATTGAAATGGGTCGAAGAGATAAATCTCTTCTTCATCTTCGCTTCCTTCGGAAGCTCGATAATTGAAGATTCATTGATTATTCATTTTTTTTAACATTTTATAAAATCTTTGTCAAATACCAAGCTTCTATTCATAAATTATACTATATATGTAGAAGCGAAGGTCGAAAAGAGCGCACAGCGCTCTTTGAGTGTTTAAATCTTCTTCCTCCACTTTAACCAAGCTACCAACATGGGACCGGCCAGAAAAAAAGAAGAGTAAGTACCGGCAATAAGTCCCAAAATAAGCATTAAAGAAAAATATTTTAATGTTTCTCCGCCAAAGAAAAAAATAGCCAGCAGAGGAAAAAGGGTGGTTAATGATGTATTAAGCGAACGGCTTAAGGTCTGGTTTAAAGAAATGTCAACCGTATTTTCATAATTGCTTCCGATCCTCTTCAATAAATTTTCCCTGATCCTGTCAAAGACCACCACCGTGTTGTTGATTGAATATCCCAAAAGCGTCAAAAGAGCGATAATAACCGGTATGGTAATTTGAATTTCGTAGATTTTGCCCAAAACCGAAAAAATTCCAAGGGGAATTAAGGCATCATGGAGCAAAGCAATTACAGAAGCTAAGCCATACTGCCAGGACTTGGCCGGAAAGTTCAATTTTCCAAAAGCAATGGCAATATAAAATAAAATTGCCAATAAAGATAAAACAATAACTATGCCGGTCCTCTCTTTTAATTCTTTGCCAATAACTGGTCCGATTGATTCAAAACGAAGCTCTTCTAATTCTTTGTTTTCTCTTAGTTTTTCAACAATTTTTTGATGGGTTTCCTCGGAAATCTCTTTCATTCTTAAAATTAATCCCCTCTCACCGGTCGGTTGAATAGAAAATTCTCCCAAATCAAAATCAATCCCTAATGCTTCTCTGATTATTTGGTTTGAAGGCCGCTCGTCTTTGTATTCTATCTCCAGAATACTGCCGCCGGTAAAATCAATTCCTGGCCTCAAGCCAAAAACAAAAAGAAAAAATATGCTTCCTAAAATTAAAATTCCTGAAAAAATAAAATAAATTTTGGAATATTTTAAATATTTAATTGGCATATTTGAGAATTTCTTTTGTTTTGTCGGTCTTTTCCCAGGTAAAGTCCGGGTCATTTCTGCCAAAATGACCAAAACAAGCTGTTTTTTGATAAATTGGCTTAAGAAGATTTAATTGTTTAATTATTCCTCCCGGAGATAAATCAAATACTTTTTTAATAATTTTTTCTATTTTTTCTTCGGAAATTTTATCCGCGCCAAAAGTGTTTATATTCACCGAAAGTGGCTCTGTCCCGCCGATGACGTAAGACAATTCAATTTGGCATTTCTCGGCAAGACCCGAAGCAACAATGTTTTTAGCAATGTAACGAGCCATATAAGCTCCCGATCTATCTACTTTTGTCGGGTCTTTGCCGCTGAAACTCCCTCCGCCAATCGGAATCCGGGGACCGTAAGCATCAACCACATTTTTCCTGCCGGTCATACCGGTGTCTGAAACCGGACCGCCGATAACAAAGCGGCCGGTATTATTAATGTAGTATTTTGTTTTTTTATCTAAATATTTTTGGCAAATCGGTTTAATTACTTTTTTAATAATGTCTGATTTAAGTTTTTTTATAGAAACATAAGGCTCGTGCTGGGCGGCAATTACTATATTGCTTAATCTTTTTGGCTTTCCTTGCCAATACTCAACAGTTACCTGCGTCTTGCCATCCGGTCTCAAATAAGGCAGAATTTTTTTCTTCCTGACTTCGGTTAATCTCATTGCCAATTTTTGGGCTAAAGAAAAAGGCAAGGGCATTAATTCTGGCGTTTCTTTGCAGGCAAAACCAACGCTAATTCCCTGATCGCCCGCCCCCTGTTTTTTAGCCCCTGTTTTTCTGACTCCCCGAGCAATATCCGGAGATTGCTCGTGAATAGTATTGAACACCGCAATAGTGCGACAATCAAAACCATATTCAGGTTTGTTATACCCAATCTCTCCAATCACCTCTCTAACTAAGTTATTAATATCCACCCAAGTTTTGGTGGTCATTTCTCCACCAACTATCACATAACCATTACCAACCATTACCTCGCAAGCCACCCGGCTGTATTTATCGTCTTTTAAGGCAGCGTCTAAAACCGCATCAGCAATTATATCGGCAACTTTGTCAGGATGGCCGGGGACTACCGCCTCTGTAGTAATCAAAGTTTTGTTTTTTACCATAACCATCTGATTTTCCCAAGCTTTGTCTCAACAAAACACCTGAGAAAATTCTTACTGATAATAATGGCGGAAAACATGCTGATTAAAATGCCGAAACTCAAAGTTAAAGCAAATCCTTTAATAAAACTTGTGCCAAAAGCAAACAAGATTACGGTCACAATTAAAGTGGTAATGTTACCGTCCCTGATTGATGGCCAGGCCCTGCTAAAACCATCTTCAATTGCCAGACCGAGATTTTTCCCCTCCCCCAGTTCTTCCCTCATTCTTGAAAAAATCAAAACATTGGCATCAACCGCCATTCCTGTAGATAAAATAAAACCAGCAATACCGGCCAGGGTTAAAGTCACGGGAACGAGCTTAAAAACGGTTAGAATTAAAAAGACATAAATAATTAGGGCTAGCGAAGCCAGAATACCGGGTATTCTGTAAAAAATAATCATAAATATAATTATTGCCAAAAACCCCAACATCCCTGCCCTTAAAGACTTTTCCAAAGAAATTGCTCCTAAAGTTGGTTCGACCGTCTGTTGAGATATTAAAACAATGGGTACGGGCAAAGCTCCGGCGCTTAAATTTCTAGATAAAGCTCTGGCTTCTTCTATGGTAAAATTTCCGGTAATTTGAGCTTTTCCTCCGGAAATCTTCTCCTGAACTGTCGGCATAGAAATTGGTATATTGTCAATATATACGGCTAAAACTTTTCCAACGTTTTTTTCGGTTAACTCCTCAAAAATTTTTGCCCCCTCATCATCAAATTCAAGTAAAACCAAAGATTTGTAAGTTGTTTGGTCAAATCCCAGTTCGGCTTTTTTTAAATATTTGCCGGTCAGGGAAGTTGATTTAAAATAAGGGTCTTCAAATGCCAGATGCCAGTCAGGAATTTTAGAAATTTCTTCCTGATCCTTTCCTTTAATTTCTTCTTTTTTATCAAGAATCATTTGGGTTTGCTCTTCGTCCCTTAGCTCTTTAAATTCAAGATAAGGAGTCTCGCCAATCATTCTAATGGCTTCAGCCGGATCATGCACTCCGGCCAGCTCCACAATTAACCGATAATGCCCTACTCCTTCCTGAACCTGAACCATTGGCTCTTGAACGCCAAAAAGATTAACTCTTCTTTCAATCACATCTCTTAAGCCCTGCATTGAAGATTTATGATCTTCTCCTTTAATATTGGACAAATCTGCTTCATAAACTAAATGGGTGCCGCCCTGCAAGTCCAATCCTAACCTAAAAGGAACATCCGGAAAATAAGGCAGTTGAACTTGAAAACCCAAAACTGAAAATTTAAAATTATTAATAAAATCTATCGCCCGATTAAAATAATAAGGATAACTAAAATTTCCGGTAAAAAACGTCAGAATAAGAATAAAAAAGATTGTTATATAAATTTTCTTTTTTGAGGTCATGAGAATTTTTTTATCTTAGCACATTTAAAAGCCCGTTAAAAGCGCAGAGACAATGCCTACTAAAAATATTCCATCAAACACTCCGGCTCCCCCGATTGATAAAAATCCGCCGTATTTCTGAGCTTTTTTCAAATTTAAAATATCGGCTCCAATTAAAACACCCATGGTTCCTGCCACAAAAGCGCAAGGAGCGGCAAAATTGGGTGCAAAAATTAAAGCGAAAATCGCAGAAAATATCGGAGGAATTAAAGCAGGCATTGAAATTCCAACTCCGGGAATAACTCTGGCTAAAAATTTAGAAACTATAATCATTAAAGCAGTAGCTATCAAAATTGGTTTTATTTCAAGGCCCTGCAGCCAGGTTAGATATAAAAAGTAAAAAGAAAGCAAAATCGGAATTAAAGCTCCCCCTAAATTTATGGCCATGCCTTGAGCTTTAATTTTTGGAACGTGCCACAATCCAAAAAACCTTGGCTCTTGAACATATATCAACTTTTTCTTGCCCAAAGGAATATTAATGGCAGAACCGATTAAAATTGCCAAGAGCAGGAACAGGGTTGCTTCCGGAGAAATTCCAAGTTTTTCAAAACCAAGAGTTAGAATATGAAAATAACCCAAAATAAATAAAATGGGCAAGAATAAAATAAAAAGAACAAATATTAAACACCCAATAGGCAAAAAAATCATAATCTTTAACTTTATCAACGACTATCAACGAGAACAGTTCTCGTTGATATTTTGGCATACACTACGGGGCGTAATTTCCACTCGCTTTTTACTTGCCGTGGCAATGTTTATATTTTACTGGACATCCGTCAGGTTTTTTCGCTCCGCAGGGACAGGGGTCATTTCTGCCCACCTTCGCTTTTCGAGCTTCAGTGAGCAAACCAGCTCCTGAAACTTCAACCGGCTGGGGCTGATGGGGCTGCTCTGCCAAACTAACCTTAAAAATAGTATTGGCAATGCCAATCTCTATTCTGCTTAACAATTCCTGAAACATTTTATGGCCTTCTGATTTATATTCAACCAAAGGATCTCTCTGGCCGTAAGCTCTCAACCTGACCGAATCTCTCAAGTAATCCATATTTTCCAGATGCTCCAGCCAAAGCATGTCTAAAATTCTTAAGGCAACAACTTTTTCAACCTGCCTCATTCTTTCTTCACCAATTTCTTTTTCTTTCTTCTTATAATCCTCTTCTTTGTATCCGTGTTTTTTTACTATATTTAAAATGTAATTTCTTAAACTGTTTTCGTCGTTCTTCTCAAGTATTTCCCTTCTCTTTTTATAAAAAATCTCTCTATGCTTATTCATGACATCGTCATATTCTAAAATATGTTTTCTCAAATCAAAATTCATTCCCTCAATTTTTCCTTGGGCTGATTCAATGGCGCCAGAAAGCATTTTTGCTTCAATCGGCTGGTCTTCCGGAATTTTCAAAACTGTCATCAAGGATTTTATTTTGTCCGAAGCAAAAATTCTCATCAAATCATCTTCCAAAGAAACAAAAAATTGAGAAGAGCCGGAATCACCCTGTCTTCCAGTTCTTCCCCGCAGCTGATTGTCAATTCTCCTTGCCTCATGTCGTTCCGTGCCAATCACGTGCAATCCTCCCAATTCTTTGACTTTTTGTGCTTCTTTTTGGTCCGGCGGATTGCCGCCCAAGATTATATCAACTCCCCTTCCGGCCATATTGGTAGCTATGGTCAATTGCCCTAATTTACCTGCCTGAGCAATAATTTGGCCTTCTTTTTCATCATGCTTGGCGTTTAAAATTTGGTGAGGAATCCCCTCTCTTTCTAATAATTTTCCCAGATACTCATTTTTATCAATTGAAGTAGTTCCGACCAAAACCGGCTGCCCGTCTTTATGTTTTTCTTTTATTTGTTTAACCACTGCATCAAATTTTCCTTTCTCGGTTTTATAAATTCTGTCCGGCAAATCTTTCCGAATCATCGGTTTGTTTGTCGGAACAATAATCACCTCCAACTTATAAACCTTGTCAAACTCTTCGGCCGAAGTGGCCGCTGTCCCTGTCATTCCGGCTAATTTTTTATACATTCTGAAATAATTCTGAAAAGTGATTGAAGCTAAAGTCAAAGATTCAGGATTTACTTTAACTCCTTCTTTGGCCTCAATGGCCTGATGAAGACCGCCGGACCATCTTCTTCCCGGCATCAATCTTCCCGTAAATTCATCAACAATTATAATTTCACCGTCTTTAACTACATATTCCCTGTCTTTGGCAAAAAATGGCTTCCCGTCAGCAGGATTAATTGCCTGGGCTCTTAAAGATTGCTCCAGATAACGCAAATATTTTGTTCCTTTTTCTTCATAAATGTTTTTTATTCCCAAAATTTTCTCTACTTTATTTATTCCGCTTTCTGTTAAAGTAACCGCCTTCATTTTTTCATCCATTTCATAGTTTTCTTTCGGACTCAATCGAGGAATAATCCTGGCAAATTCCTGATAAAATTTGGAGCTTTCCATGTCCGGAGCCGAAATAATCAAAGGAGTTCTGGCTTCATCAATCAAAATAGAATCAACCTCATCAACTATGGCATAGTTAAATTCACGCTGAACCTGCTGAGACAAATCATAAGCCATATTGTCTCGCAAATAATCAAATCCAAACTCATTATTGGTGCCATAAGTAATATCGGCCAAATATGCCTCTTTCCTTTGGCAGGGTCTTAAAAAATCCTCAACAACAAAAAAACCTCCTAATTCATCTCTTGTTTTTTCTTTCTCTTCCCGAGCCGCAGCGAAGGGGGAAGAAGAAAATCTATTTTCTTCGCCCTCCGGAGGTTTCTTAAAATCGGGGTCGTATAAAAAAGATTGCTCGTGATTCAAACAACCTACGCTTAATCCTACAAGATGATATATCTGCCCCATCCAAACAGTATCTCTGCGAGCCAAATAATCATTAACCGTTACCAAATTACAGCCCTTTCCTTCCAAAGCGTTTAGATATAAAGGCAGAGTAGCAGCCAGAGTTTTTCCCTCGCCGGTTTTCATTTCGGCTATTTTCCCCTCGTGTAATGCAATTCCGCCAATTAACTGAACGTCAAAATGCCTCTGACAAAGAGTTCTTTTTGAGGCCTCTCTAACCAAAGCAAAGGCCTCTGGCAATAAATCATCAAGAGTTTGGTCTTTTTTCAATCTTTCTTTAAATTCCTGAGTTTTTTCTTTTAATTTTTCATTAGAAAATTTCTGGAGTTCCGGCTCCAGTGAATTTATTTTATCAATAGTTGGCTGAAGTTTTTTTAAATATTTCTCGTTAGCATCACCAAAAATTTTATCAATTATCGACATAACACTTTCTTATTTTATAACTTTTTGATAAAAAATAAAGAGCGACTTACGCTCCTCCTTTTAACTTTCTTATTAAATTTTTTATCTTTTTATTTTTCCTCTTTTTATTTTTTGAATTTTCACTCTTTTTGGCTCAAATACCTTTTTCAAATAAGCAAGAGCCTTATGGGGCATTGATTTTTCTCCGCAAGTGAAAATATCAATCGCCACATAATTAATTTCAGGCCATGTATGAATGGCAATGTGGGATTCTTGCAACAAAACAACCCCGGTTATTCCCTGGGGTGAAAATTTATGGATGGTTACTTCTAATGGAATATTCTTTGCTCTTTTTGCTGCTTCTATCAAAATTTGTTTAATTTTATCTGGGTCTTCAATAATTTTTCCATTCCAAAATTCAACAATTAAATGAATGCCCGCATATTTTTGTTTTCTTTTTTCTATGACCCTTTGAATGAGTCTCTTTGTTTTCTCAGTCATGATATTAAAGTTATGTAAAGGTCTTTTAAATTCCTTCTTCTCTAATTCTTCCTTTTCTATAAAATCTTGCTTGGGAAGACAAACGAATTTCTTTTTTTAAAACTCTCGCCCCTCTTTTTCTTTTGGCAGTTAATTTATTTTTATATTGTTTTAATTGTCTTTGCAGTTCGTCTTTTACTTCATTGATTGCTGTTTTTAAATTTTCTGATTGAGCAGTTGATCTTAAACTTCTTTTGGGAAATCTCATTTGGCATTCAGCCCAAAAAACAGGTCCTTTTTGATGATGCAAGGTTTCCTTTCCAATCTCTACCCAAGCCTCAATACTCGGTTTTCCCTTTCCAAAAAAATTATCAAAATATTTTTCTTGATTTTGTAAAATTTCGGCAAATTTTTCAAGAGAATTTATTTTTTCTTCAATAAAATCTTTTAGAGTTTGATCCAATTTTAAATTTTTTGTTTTAATAACTATTTTCATATACCGAACTTTCAAAGAAAGCGAAGGTAAGAAAGAGAATGAAATTCTCTTTCGACTATTAAAATAACAAATCCAGTAAAAAAAGCAACCGAGCACATAAAACTTATGTGCTCGGGTGACGAAAAGAATTTATTTCTTTTTCTTTGCTTTTTTCTTTGCCATGAAAGTATTAACAATTTTTAAAAGAGTTGCAACAAATAGTCGACTAACTATTTGCATCCTTTATTTTATTTTTTCATTTTGAAGAACTTTGTCAAGTGTGGATAAGTGAAATTTTTACAAAAATTGAATTTCTTCATCAAGCAATACCCCAAATTTCTTTTTTACTTCTTTTTTTATCAAATTTATTAATTTTTTGACGTCTTTTGCCCGGGCATTTCCTAAATTAACAATGAAATTGGCATGCTTTTCAGAAATTTTTGCCTGACCAATTATTTTTCCTTTCAAGCCGCACTTTTCAATCAGCCAAGCAGCAGCGATGGTTGAAGAAGAGGATTCATCCTCTTCGCCCTGCCGAGCCGCAGCGAAAGGGGAAGAAGAAAGTTTACTTTCTTCGCCCAGTTCTCCGGCAGAAAATCCAGAAGGATTTTTAAAAATACTTCCTGCCGAAGGATAATCCAAAGGTTGTCTTTCTTTTTTATAATTTAAACATTTTTTAATCTTTTTTTTAATTTCTGATTTTTTCTCTTTTTTAAGTTTAAAAACAACAGAAAGAATAATCAAGTTTTTTTTGCGTTTAAAAACGCTGTTCCTATAACCAAATTTACATTTTTTAAAATCGTAAATCTTAAATCTTAAATCTTTTGCATCCAACACTTCAACTTCTTTAACAATGTCTTTCATTGATTTTTGAAATGCCCCGGCATTCCCAAAAACCGCTCCTCCGACAGTTCCCGGAATTCCAATCGCCCATTCCAAACCAGTCAAATTATTTTGTATCGCTAAATCCACAATCTCCCCCAATAATACACCTGCTTCGCAATAGATATTTTTGAATTTTTTATTTTTGTTTTTAATTTTTAATTTTTCATTTTTAATTTTAATGGCTATGCCATCATATCCTTTATCCGAAACCAATAGATTGCTTCCTCCGCCCAAAACAAAAAACGGCAATTTTAATTTCTTTGCCGTATTTACCGCTTTAATCAAATCTTCTTTTGTTCTGACCTTAAAAAAATATTTCGCCATTCCGCCAATCTTAAAAGTGGTATAATTTTTCAGCGAAACATTTTTTTGAAACTCCATATAAAATCCCGGATGAGCCGGGAGAGTTAACTCCAAACTAAGTCTTTAGTGAGTGCTACCTCCCGGCTCAATTATATTGTATCAAAGTCAAAAAAAACTTCAATAAAAAAAACAGCAACCCTCGCTCGAGGGAGGGTTACTGTCGACTTAGATAGAATTCCTTGCGGAACACTCACTGCCTCAATAATAGCAGATTAAAGTTTTTCTGTCAAGTGAAAAATTGGGTTGACTGCTTCTAAATACTTCTTAAATTTTCTTCCCATTCGGGATTAATCTCTATTGCCTCTTTAATTTTCTCTTCTATCAAATCATTATCTCCTATTATTTTAGCTACTTGAATTACTATCCAATGAGAATTGATAACTCGCGGTTCAAGCTCTACTGTTTTTTCTGCCAAAATCAAAGCTTCTTGAAAATTTCCCTGGAAAGCCCGCGTCTGAGCCAATTCCCAATATCCCTGCTGATTGGTCGGGCTGATCTCTATGGCTTTTTTCAAAACTTCTTCTGCCAAAGGAAGTTTTGTCGGATCAATTTGGAAATAAAGATTATAAATTTTCCCCAATTTAAGATAAGGCCTAAAATCTAAAGGCGATTCTTTTATGCTTTTTTCTAACTCTTTGCTTAAAAAGTCAAGTTCTGTTTTAAACTCTTCTGCCGAAAAATTCTTTGCTTGTTCGCTTTGGGAAAAACTAATTGCCGTGTCGGCAAACATTTCCCTGATTTGATATTTCCCAAGGGGAGAGGTCTCTAAGGTTTTTTCGCCAAGCAAGGCTCTTTCATTAGGACTTTGAACGCGAATAGTGTTAATAACACCTCTATTGGCTTTGGTCGGCTGAACAACAAATTTAAAAAAGGAAAAAATAAAGAAAATTAAAATAACTGCCAAAATCCATTCCTTAACAGAATTAACCCGGGGTTTAACATCTTGTTCCGGCCCGGAAACGGTCAAACTTCCGACAAATCCCAAAACCAAAAAGAACATTAAATAAGAATTAATCATATCAAAAACGGTAAGGTTTTGAATAAAATAAGCAATTAAAATTACGAAAAAAATTCCGGTTGTCCAAAAATCAATAGAATTTTTTAAAAAATATCTCCGCCATAAAATATAGAAAACGGAAAGAAAAATTCCAAAATAAGCCAACAGCCCCAAAATGCCGTTGGCCACCAAAGTATCCAGAATAATATTATGGCTACGGTCAAACCAAATTTCTCCTCCGCACTCCCCCAAAAACATACAAGGATTAAAGTGCCTGGTAAAAACCAATTCAAAATTTTCCGGGCCCCACCCCAGCCAGGGCCTTTCCAAAAACCCTTGCCAGCCTCCTTCCCAAACTACTAATCTGGCATAGGTTGCCTTTTCTATAAACCAGTTGTGAACGATGTTATCCGGCTGGAAAAGATAAAAAGCGCTTATCAAAGAAACCATTAAAATTCCAACCAAGCTAATTTTGCCCAGAATATTTAAATAGCGCTTTTGTGGAACAAAACTCAAATAAAGCAAAAACAACAAAACTAATCCGCCCACAACCGAATAAGTAGCTGCTCTGGCGCCGCTTAAAAATAAGGCAGATAACATTATTGGCAAAGAAATTCCAAGATATATTCTCAAGCCCCCGGCTGATTTCAAAATCAAATACAAAGCCAGAAAAATATTAAACAACAAATAAGTCCCCATAAAAGAAGTATTGCCAATGGTCGCTCCTCCCCGGGCAGCCTGCCCCAGGCCCGTAAGGTCTACTCCCGCTTTAGCAAAAAGACTTATTACGCTTATTAAAATGGCAGCGAAAATTGAAACGGAGAAAATTTTAAACCAATCTGCCAGATTTCTGAAAACAGTCGAAATTACCAAGAAAAAAGCAAATAAATGAAACCACATTAAAAGTCCGGTCATTCTCTCATACTTTGACCAAAAACTGCGAGAAAAATCTTCGCCCAAAAAGGAGCTTAAAATCAAGACAAACAGAAATAAAACTAAAGCTATTGATAAAGCGTTTAATTTGGGACGGTATTTGGGATTAGAAATTATCAATAAAAGCCAGGCAAAAAAAATAATTTCCACCATACCCATAAAATAAAGGCTCTTTGGCCCGACAAAAGGGAAAAAATATTTTCCGCTTAGAATAAGAGGGGTAAATAAAATTAAATAAGTCCCCCACCTGATGATTCTTAAAAAAATAGAACTACTCCCCTCCTCTTTTTCAAGACGTGGTTTTTTCTCCCCACTTAACCGTCTTTCTCTTTTTTCTCTGGCTCTTTTACCCATTGAATTTATTTCTATATTGAATTTATTCTATTTTATCATAAAATGAAAGAATGAAAAGCCGACAAATATTACTTGTTCTGGGAGATGTCTTTTTGTTGTATTTTGCCTTATTTTGGGCTCTCTTTTTTAGTTTCCGGGGAGGTTTTAATTGGACAATTTTTTTAGAGCATCTTTTTCCTTTTTCTATTATCTACTTTTTTTGGTTAATTATTTTTTATATCTTTGGCTTTTATGACCTCTCTCTTTTTAAAAATCCCTTGGCCTTTTATGCTCAGTTTTTAGCCGGCCTCGGCTTTTGTTTAATTCTGGGAATAACCTTTTTCTATCTTATTCCTTTTTTTGAAATTACGCCCAAAACAAACCTGCTTTTAAACGTCGTATTTTTTGGAATTTTTCTTTTCATCTGGAGAAAATTTTTTTACTTTCTATTTTCTTCTCATTTTCAAAATAAAGTAGCTATAATTGGAGAAAATCCTCAGGCAGAAGAATTATCTTTAACCATTCAAAACAATCCCCACCTCGGTTATAAATTAAGCGCCTTCTTTAAATCAAACGAAAATGTTTTCCAAAAAATAAAAGAAAAAAAAATCGACATCCTAATTTTGGCTGAAAACGTTTTGCCCGATTCTCTTCTGGCTAAAAATTTATATCAGTGCCTTTCTTTAAAAATAAATTTTATGGATTTGGCCAGGGCTTATGAAATAATCTGCGAAAAAATTCCAATATCTTTTGTCAATCAAATTTGGTTTTTGGAAAATCTAAGGGAAAAAGAGAAAGGGTTTTATGACAAATTAAAAAGAATAACAGATGTTGTTTTAGCTTCCCTTCTGCTTTTACTCACCTTTCCTCTTTGGATTTTTATTGCCGCAGCCATCAAATTAGAAGATCGGGGTCCGATATTCTATTCTCAAGAAAGAATTGGCAAAGCAGAAATTCCTTTTCTTTTAATAAAGTTCAGGTCAATGAGAAAAGAAGCAGAAGAAGAAACGGGACCGATCTGGGCAGAGAAAGAAGACGAAAGAGTAACTAAAATTGGCAAAGTTTTAAGGAAAATCCATCTTGATGAACTTCCCCAAATGTTCAATGTGATAATCGGAGACATTTCTTTGGTCGGTCCAAGACCGGAAAGACCGGAATTTGTTTCTCAACTTGGAAAAGAAATTCCTCATTATCACTTGCGCCACATAATAAAACCCGGCTTTACCGGCTGGGCTCAAATAAAATTTAGATACGGAAGAAGTGTAATAGACAGTTTTGAAAAATTCCAATACGATCTTTATTACCTTAAAAATCGCTCTCTCTTTTTAGACCTCCGAATCTTGCTTAAAACCTCCCAACTATTTTTCAAAAGAGAATAATCAGCGAACTTTCTCCCAAATAGTTTTCTGTAAACCGAATAATCCTTTTATTACTCCAATCAAGGCAGCAAAGTTAACCATACAAAAATAATAAGCCAGATTAACTATCTGGTTGATTTTTTTCTTTCTTTTTTCCTGCAGATATCCCACTAAAGCTAACAGATAAAAAAGGATCTGGCCGACAAATAGGGTTAAGTAAAAATTATTATTTAATAGAAAAATATTACTTAAAAATATTAAAATTAAAAAGAAGGAAACAAACCATCTTAAAATCTTATGAGAAATAAGCTGGAAAATTAGTAAGAACTGAAATTTTTTGATACTGTCTTTAAGTAAAATAAATGCCCCCCTAAAATGCCAACCGACAATTACTACTTTCCTCTTAAATTCCTTAATTGTTTCAGGATAAACCTCTTCTTCGGAAACAGCTTCGGGTTCCCAGACTACTCCATATTTTTGTTGGAGAATTCTGATTGGTAAATCAAAATCATCACCTCGATATTTTGACAAAGGGCTGTAAAGTTTTTTCCTTATAGCATAGATGGAGCCGTTTGCTCCTAAAACCGAGTGGATTTTACTCTCCAATCTTTTTAATAAAATTTCATATTTCCAGTAGATTCCTTCGCTTTTTCCGACGGCCGCCTTTTGGGGATTAATATATTTCAATTCTCCGGAAACACAACCAATGCGAAAATCATTAAAATTTCTAACTAATTTTCTAAGGACGTTTTTTCTAAACATTGCGTTAGCATCGCTAAAGACAATAATCTCCCCCTGACACTTTGGCAAAGTTCGATAAATACTATATGGCTTCCCTCCTCTCCCGGGATAAGTAAAAAGTTTTACTCCTTTCTCCCTGTATCTCTTCACAATTTCATCTGTTTTATCATCAGATTCTGAAGCAACTACAATCTCCAATTTGTTTTTCGGATAATCTAAAGCTAAACTATTTTCGATTTTTCTCTCAATTATTTTCTCTTCATTATAGACGACGATCAACAGAGAAACCAAGGGGCTAATTTCTGCTCTTTTTGTTTTCTTTTTAAAGAATAAGCCCAAAATCACCAAAATCATGGGATAACCGAAATAGCAATAAAGGATAAAAATTATAGAAAGCCAAAAAATAATTTGCATAAATTCTTAGAATATCTTAAAATAAAATCGATTATTTAATCATCTTAGTATGGATTTAAATAAAAAGAAAATTTTAATAACCGGAGGAGCCGGGTTTATCGGTGCAAATTTGGTATTGGAAATTCAGGAAAAATATCCGGAAGCCGAAATTTTTGTAATAGATAATTTTTCATCAGGTCATTTCCAAAACCTGTCAGGATTTAAAGGAGATGTTATAGCAAATAACGTTTTAAACGTAGATCTGGATAAATTTTTTCCAAAATTAGACATTATTTTTCATCAGGCGGCAATCACCGATACTATTATCTCCAGAGATGAAGAGCAAAAAGTAATTTATGAAAATATTGAGAGTTTCAGAAACCTCTTAAATTATGCCTTGTCCCATAACACTCACCTCGTTTATGCTTCGTCAAGCGGTGTCTACGGAAACTCCGCTCCTCCAATGAAAGTAGGAGAAGGAGAATATCCAGTTAACGCTTACGCTTTTTCAAAGTTAATTCAAGATAATATTGCCAGAGAATATTTTGATTTATTTGAGAAAAAAAATCTGAAGTTGGTTGGTCTAAGATATTTTGTTGTCTACGGACCAAAAGAATATTATAAAGTCACGGAAAAAAAAGGAAGCTTAATCTGGAAATTGTATTCCCAAATGAAAAAAGGAAAAAGCCCTATCGTTTTCGGTGACGGAAAACAAAAAAGAGATTTCATTTATGTTAAAGATGTTGTCAGAGCTAATTTACTTTCTTTAAATTCGAAAGTTAACGAATTATTCAATATCGGTACCGGAAAAGCTATTAGCGTTAACGAAACCGTAGATACACTAAATAAGTTCTTAGGAACAAATCTAAAGCCGGAATATCAAGAAAATCCATTTAAAGATTCTTATCAATATTATACCGAAGCCGATATTACTACGACAAAAAAATATTTAAATTGGGAGCCAAAATATAATCTTGAGCAAGGGATAAAAGATTATCTTAAACCTTAATTTAATTTTACTATTTTCTTTGTTCTGGCCGATTTATAAAGAGCTTCAGCCAGTTTAAGCGCCATAAAACCGTCATAATCAGAACCTAGGGGCTGCCGGTCTTTTTTTATCGCTAAGGTAAACTCTTTCCATTCTTCAAGCCAAGAAGAATCTTTCTTCCCAAATTTAATTATTTTCTGATCAAAAGGTTTTTTAAAATCTCTCTTTCCAAAAATAAGTTTCTCCAATCCATAACTTCCGCCTAAACCTTCAGATGTAAGATAGCCGTCTTTTCCATAAACTTCAAAAGAAAATAAATTTTTCCATTGAGTCCAGCTGATATGGCAAAAAGCTGTCTGTTTTTCTTTGGTCTCAAGAATGGCAAAAACATTATCCTCTAAAGGAGAAATTTTCCAAAAATTAGTTGAGAGACTTCCAAAAACCTCTTTGAATTCACCCAAAAACCAACGAGACAAATCTAAAACATGCATTCCCTGATCCATCAATTGTCCTCCGCCACTGATTTCTTTTTTGGCTCGCCAATCTTTTTCATATCCTTCTCTTCCGACAATTCCATAACGACAGCGAATAAAAATTAGTTCTCCAATTAATCCCCTATCTACCCATTTCTTTGCTAAAGATATCGCCGGATGATAACGAAGATTAAACCCACATTTCAGCTTACAACCACTTTTTTTTACTTCTTTTAATATTATCTTTGCCTCTTTAACATTCAAAGCTAAGGGTTTTTCGCACAAAACATGTTTTTTAGCTCTTAGGGCAGTAACCGCCATATTACTATGCAGGTTTGGTGGAGTACAAATCACCACAATATCAACATCTTTCCTTTTAACTAAATCTTTCCAATTATCAGTGATTTCACAACCAAAACTTTCAGAGAAGAGTTTCGAATTCTCATTTATTTTATCGGTAGCTCCTATAATTATTTTATCGCTCGTTTTTTTTATTGCCTCAGCTCGGCGCCAACCCTGACGGCCAAGCCCAATAATTCCTACCCTCATATTATTCTTCTTAAAGTATAGATATCGGATGACATAATCTTTGAAATTTCTTCCTTATTCCAGTCCCTCCAATTATCCCATTTAGCGCTTATTATTTTGCCGCTTAAATTATAAGATTTTTCTGAAGACAAAAATAATATCAGATCGGCTGCTAACTGGGGCGAGTCTCCACCTTCTTTTTTTTGCTTTTTCGATTTTTCATAGAACTCAGCTCCGGCGGCCTCCGCTCCTGACTTAAGCACTTGCTCCAACATCTTAGTGTTCACCGCTCCCGGAGAGATTGCATTAATTTGAATATTATATCTTTTTGTTTCTTCGGCTAAAGTTTCGGTAAGACGGACAACCGCTGCTTTTGAGGTAGCATAAGCCGAGAAATTTGGCCGTGGATTAAAAGCTCCTCCGCCTGAAAAATTTATAATCTTTCCGTAACCCTGCTTTATCATAATCGGCAGAACAGATTTTATAAACAATATGGTGCCAAAAAGATTCACATCTATTGTCTTCATCCATTTTTTTATATCATTTTCTATAAAACTTCCTATCGGCCCTTGAATGCCGGCAGCATTTACTAAAATATCTATTTTAGAAAATTTTTTTTGCGCAAGGTCTACTACGCGCTTTACCTCTTTTGCATTAGTAACATCTACTACCGCAGATAAAAGTTTAGGATTATATTTCTTTACTATTTTAGAAATTTTATCTAAATCCGGTTTTATGCGGTCAGCCAAAACCACATTACATCCTTCTTTGATAAATGTTTGGGCGATAACACTCCCTATACCTCCGGCAGCTCCGGTAATTATTGCTATTTTATTTTTCAATAACATATTTTTGTATTTTAATTTTTAATACCAACACCATAATAATCAAAACCTATATTTTTGACAACTTCTGAATCTAGAAAATTTTTACAATCTATTATTATCGGCTTTCTCATTAATCTTTTAATTTTAGAAAAATTTAAATTTTTAAATTCCGGCCACTCGGTAATTAAAAGAATAAGGTCGGAGTTTCTTACAGCATCATATGGACTCTTAAAAACTTTCAATCCTGTTATTATCTTTTGGGTATTAACCATAGGATCAAATGCCTTAACGTTAGCCTTATAAAAAATTAATTTTTGAGCTATTTTTAAAGCTGCCGAACGCCGTAAAGTACTAGTTCCCGGCTTATAAGTGAGGCCTAATATTGTAACGTTCAATTTGGAAATTGAACCAAATATACTTTTTATTTTTTTTATAATTTTTTTGTTTTGCTCCTGATTCACTTCTATAATAGCATTTAGCATTCGTGTTTTTATTTTTTTACGTTTCCCAATTTTCCTTAAAACTTGAAGGTCTCTGGCAAGCGTACCGCCAGAAAATCCCAAACCCGGATTCAAAAATGCATATTGGCCAATCCGCTTGTCGCTTTTCATCCCCTCTGCAACTTTCCTGGCATCAGCACCTGTTACTTCACATAAACCCGCTATCTCATTTATAAAACTAATAGAGCCTGCCAAATAAGAATTGATTGCATGCTTTGTCATTTCAGCGCTGCTTAAATCCATATATATCTTAGGGGCTTTAATAAAAGAATATAGTTTTTCTATTTTTTTCTTTATAATTCCATTCTCTAAACCGATAATTAACCTATCTGGTTTCATAAATCCCTCTAACGCTTGCCCAAGTCTCAAATTTTCTGGGTTATAAACTACTTCAAATAAGAGAGCTTTATTTTTCTTTAAGATAAACTCTTTGAGAATTTTTGATGTACCGACCGGTATCTGGCTCATAATCACCAATGTAAATTTCTCTGGCGCAAACTCAGCTATTTTTTTACAAGCGTTATAGATAATCGATAAATCTGACCTGTCTTTTTCATCAACAGGCGTGTCAAAAGCTAAAAAAATAAAACTTGCTTTATCAAGCGCATCCTTGAAAGAATCGGTGAAACTAATTCTCTTGCTTTTTAAATTTTTAACCAATAACTCTTCCAAACCCAGTTCATATAACGGCGGTTTCCCTTTTTTCAGATTATTGATAATTTCGGGAGTAAAATCTACCCCGCAGACTTTGTATCCTGCATTAGCCAGACAAGACGAAACAACGCATCCAAGATGCCATAAACCAATTACGCATATTTTATTTTTCGGTTTCATAAATTTGATTAAAAACTTCTATAATTTCCTCGGTAGTTTTTCTCCAGCTAAAATTTTTTGCTTGCTCAACCCCCTTTTCTCTTATTTCCTGATAAAAATTTTTATCTTCTGACAACTTCAGAATATCATTGGCAAATCCCTGATAATCATTTGGCTCTCTCATCAATCCTCCTCCTCCTCCTTCTTCTCCGATAACCTCGGGTAAAGAAGAAGCATTAGAAGCAACAACCGGCGTACCCGACTGCATTGCTTCTAACGGACTCAAGCCAAATCCTTCATAAAAAGAGGGAAAGAAAAACACATTTGCGAGATTATAGATAAAAGGAATATCTTTACTCTCTGCATCCAAAAAGATAATATGTCCTTCTCTAATTTTTTGGCTTTTTTTAATTATATTTTTATAATCCAAAGCCGGTCTGCCAATTAAAACAAAATAGACATCTTTCTTCTCTCTATTTACCAAGATATCGGCTGTTTCTATTATAGCATTAATATTTTTTCTGAAATCTATAATACCGATATAAAGAATAAAATTAGGAGGTAGATTATATTTTTTTATCAGATATTCTTTCTCTTCCGGTGTTAATAAACGAGGCCTAAATTCTTCTCCTGCGGCTAAATATACCATTTTTATTTTCCCTCCGGGAACTTTGTAAAAATTTATAATATCTTCCTTTGAATTTTCAGAAATTGTTAAAACTAAATTACTTTTTTTAATTGAAAAATTCAGAAACAAATCCAGATATTTCCTATAGAAAAAGGGGTGATAATTTTTATTTACTTTATGAAAAACATCGCAAAGAAGAATTACTTTCTTGCATCTAAGATTAACCGTCGGAATTAGGGAGCTTGGAAAAAAGAACAAATCTATATTATTTTTTTTAATATAACGAGGCAAGATAAAATTCAGCCAAATTGGAGAATAAACTTCAGAAGGGATTACTTTATTTCGGCCCGTTGGTATAATCGTGAAGCCTTTCTTTCTATAATTTTCTAGGTTACCAAAAGAAAATAAAAAATATTCGTTATCTTTATCTAATGAACGAATGCAGTTTAAAATACCCGCAACGACTCGACCGATACCCGTCATTTCTCTCTCTAATAATCTTGCATCAATACCTATTCTCATTTTTTGTAAGAGTAAGAAGTTCTTTCTCTATTTTAATTACCGCTGATTCCCAAGAGAAATTAGATTTTACCCAATTAAGTCCGTTTTCAGAAAATCTTTTCCAAATTTCTTTGTTTTCTATCAGACATAAAATAGCATTTGCAAGCTCTTTTGGATCTCTTTCTACCAACAGACCCGTTTCTCCATGCTTTACTGTTTCCCGAAAACCTCCTTCTTTTACAGCAACCACGGGTGTTCCACAAGCCATAGATTCAATAGGAGCAAAACCAAAAGGTTCTAAAAAATGGGTTGCTATTGTTAAATAAGCATTTTGGTAATAATTTATTATATTATTTCCTAAAAAATCTTTCTCAAATTTTACATTTTCCTCTAAACCTAAACTGTCCCTAAGATTTTTAAGATACTGGAGTTCTTTTTTAGATGTATCAAGATTCCCAAAACCAAGTATTTTGAGTAAAGGCCGTTTATTTTCGGGAATAAAACTAAGAGCTTTGATAACTAAATCGTGAGCTTTAACTAAATGATAGATACCGATGCTTAAAATATAGTTTTCCCTTTTATTCTCCAAAGGTGGCTTAAATATTTTTGTATCCACTCCGGGATAGACTACTTTTCCAAGAATTCCGTAGTCAGATAAAAAGTTTTCTTTGCTGAAATAAGAATTTACAATTAATTCATCCGCATTTTTCAGATTTTCTCTATCAGGTCTTTCCCTCACAAAATTATCTAAAAGAGAATATAAAGAAACAAGTCTTCCAGCCAATCCCTTGTAATATCTTTTATAAACATAATTTTTCTGGAAATTTCTTTCATAGATACTTCTCAAAGGTTCTTGGGATATTAAAAGTTTAGGGAATTTTATGTATTTTAATACATAAGGGTGTTGAAGTATCTTTGAGTTTGTAATTATCCCAACGTCATAGTCCTCTCTATTGATTTCTGAAGCTAATTTCCGGCAAAATCTTCTATAGCGCCAAAGGTTAAAAGGTAATAGAATCTTGTTAAAACTATATTTTTTACTTAATTTTGAAGAATGAAAACCTTCCCCGGTATATATGTCTATCTCATGACCTCGGTTTTTTAGACCAGATATAATATTTTCAATTACTTTTTTCGCCCCTCCATCCGGAAGATTATGATAAACAGCTATTTTAAGTTTTCTCATAAATTTCCTTTCCAAAACTCAATAGTTTTTTGTAGCCCTTTCTCTAAAGAAAATTCCGGTTTCCATTTAAGTATTTTCTGAGCATAACTAGCATTCAAACTAAGATAAGGAGCAACTGAAGGACGCCAGGGATAATCTTTTGGAAAACCAGTTTTAATCTCTCCTTCAAATCCAATTATTTCTCCTATCTTCCGGGCAATTTCTTTCATTGTAAATTCATAACCATTTCCAATATTAAAAGTAAAAGCTATCGGATTTTTCTCTAAAATTTTCTTTCTTTCTTTTGGCTCAGGTAATTCAAATTCAATTGCTTTTAAATAACCATTTACGTGGTCATTAACATACATTAAGTCTCTTACCGCTTCCGGGGTTCCAAGCTGAGGACTCTTTCCCTTTAACATTTCGGTAATAATATATTCTACAATGTAACCTTTCTCATTTTTTCGGCCAAAAGTATTACATGCTTTTAGAATAATCGACGGGAAGTTAAGCGCTCTACTTAGCATCTGGATATATTTTTCAGCAGCTACTTTTGATACAGCATAAGGACTGTCGGGATTAAAAGATAAATCTTCCGTAAATGGTTTTTTAACCGGCTGCCAACCGTAGGTTTCCATAGTGGAAGCAAAAATAAATTTCTCAAAATCTTTAACTTTAATAGCTAACTCTGCAAGATTAATCGTGGCTAAATAATTAACTTTTTGATAAATATCGGGATTTTCAAAAGAGTAGCGAACAGGCGTGATTGCTCCAAGATGGACAACTATTTTTGGCTCATTATTGAATATAATTTTTTTAACCAAATCAAAATCCTCAAGCCCCGCGTATTCAACGCGAACATCTTTAGGAAGAAGCCTCATCCCTATGTCGCTGGACGGAACAAGAGCTACTACTTGATATTTATCAACCAGTTTCTCAACTAAATGCGAACCGATAAAACCAGTTGAACCTGTGATAAGAAGAGTTTTTTTGTTATTTATCATATGTTTTAAATTGATTATTTATACGTTCCCAATCTTTTATTGTATTAATAGTGTCCCAAAATCCTTCATAAAGACATCCTTTGATTTTGCCTTTCTCAACTAAAATTGGGAAGGTATATTTTTCTAAATCATCTTTAAGGTAAGATTTAATTTCTTTGGAAAAAAGATAAATGCCAGCACTTGTTGGTATTTTCACAATTGGCTTCTCTTGAAAATTAACCACTTTATGCGTCTCAAGATTACATTCTACCTTCCCAAAAGGAAAAGTAGGATAAACAAGTCCAATAGTGGCAATTGGTAAATTTTCATCTGAAAAACAAACTTCAATTAATTTTTCTAAAGGGAACGAAGTCAACTGGTCTGAATTTACGACAAAAAAATAATTATCATTTATTCCCGACTTTTCTATATCTTCTTTCAAGGCATCAGCAGTTCCTCTCTCCGGATTATGTTCGGCATAAATAATTTCTATATCCCACTGCTTCCCATCTTTAAAATAACTGATAATACTTCCTTTTTGATATCCTACTCCGATAACTACTTTTTTAATTCCCCACCTTTTAAACCACAAAATAGTATGTTCCAAGAGAGGCTTTCCTCCGACGGGAATCATGGATTTGTGCATTGTCTCCGGATTAAAGTCTTGTTTTTTTAACTCGTCCGGCAATACTGAAAAACTAACCATTCTTCGTCCACTGCCTCCGGCAAGAATAATTGCTGTTTTAATCTCTGGATATTTTTTTATATTCTCCATATTCATCTGAAAGTTCTATATTTTTAAAAATGGCTAAAATAAGATTCTGCGTCTTTAATATCTTCTTTAAAATTTAAATTAAAATATTCATCGCAAACAGCAAATGACTTTACTACCTTCCCATCGTCAATAGCACACTGAATAAGATCAGGAAGTTCTTTTTCTCCTCTTTTTTGATTAATAGGAGTCTGAGGAATATAAGAAAAGATTTCATTTTTGAATATGCAATTTCCTGTACCCATAACATTATTCATTGGGCTGGAAGGTTTTTCTATTAATCTAAAAATTCTATTATCTTCACCTTGAATAACAGCGTAAGTTTTTTTAATTAAATTTCTATCTTTTACATTGACGACTCCACAGAGAGCAAAAAGATTTTCATCGCGATACTTTTTAATCATCTCTGTGTGTTTTGATTTTATCATAAGTTCGTCTCCTAACATTAACATAAAATCCTCTCCTCCTATCGCCTTTTTGGCATACTCAATTGCATGGACTAGTCCTCTCTGTTCTGGTTGAAGTGCGTATTTTATTGGCTTTCCCTTATATCTATTTCCATAAGTGTTTGTTATCTCTTCGGCTTTATATCCAACTACAATCACTATTTCAGAAATATTGGTTTGGCTTGCGCAATCTAAACTATATTCAATAAGAGGCTTTCCTTTCACTTCAACCATGCATTTATTTTTATCCTTAGAAATTTCAGCTAGACGCTTCCCTCTGCCTCCGGCTAAAATTAGTGCTTTCATAAATTTATTTTTTAAATAAATTAATGTTCTCTTTAATCCAATTTACTAACCTGATTATCCCTTCTTTTGGCAGAATTTCTGCTTGCCAATTAAGATTTTGTTTAGCTTTAGAAGTATTACAAACAAAATAGCGTAAATCTCCTAATCTATCGGGGTAGAAATTTACTTTTATTTCTTTGCCAGTAATTTCTTTTAAAAGTTCAATACATTCAACTAATGATATCGAAGTTTTCATTCCTCCTCCAATATTATAAATACCGGGCTTTCTATTTTTCCAAAAAGCATCAAAAGCCAAAACGGCATCTCGGGCATATAAAATATCTCTCACCTGTTTTCCCGTCCCGTATATATTAATTGGCTCACCCAGAACAGTTTTAATCGCGAAATTGGCAACCCAACCGTGATCTTCTCCTCCAAATTGGTTGGGTCCATATAATCCTGTCAAACGAAAACTGGCAGCTTCTAAACCATAGGTATCTATAAAAGTCTGAACATAAAGTTCGGCTGCTCTTTTTGAAACATGGAGTGGAGTCAGAGTTCCTCCCATGGTAGGATATTTCTCATCTATTTCCGGAGGTTCCCGAAGATACCGGGTCTCCCCTTCTTTTAATTCTTCGTTTATTTTATTTCCGTAAACATGAATAGTGGCACAGGAGACCATTGGAATTTTATAATCACGGGCTACTTTTAGAACATTAAATGTTCCTAAAACATTGGTTGAAAAATCAAGGTCTGGATCCTCTACGCTGATGGTCATTGCCGGCTGGGCAGCAGTATGGATAATAAAATCACACCCTTTAGCTGCTTCTTTCAACTTCTCATAATCTCGGATATCTCCTTTTATTAAATTGACTCCTAATTTTTTAAGAAAATTCCAGTTGTAATCTCTGGCAGTATCAGTGCCATAACCGGTCCTCATCAATTCATGTTTAGTCATATTATCAAAAGAGATAACCTCGTCACCTTTTTTGATATAATACTCGCAGGTATGAGAACCGATGAATCCACAACCGCCTGTTACTAATACTTTCATAGATTTTATTTTGATTTTAATGCTCTTTGAAATACATCTAAATTCCTTTGGCAAAAAATATCCCAATTCAAATTATTTTTCACCCATTCGCTCCCTTTTTCTTTCATTCTAACATATTTATCCGCATTTCTGTATACTTCTATGATTGTTTCTGCATAATTATCAGTTACAATGCCTATTTTTTCTTTTTTAATTATGCTAGAAGCACTCATCTCCGGAGAGACAACAATTAATTTTTTCGCGCAGAGCGCTTCAAAGGGAGACAGCCATCCTCCTTGAGGCTTTATCGGATGCAATAAAACATCGCAAGCATGGTATAAATCTCTCAACTCTTTTCTGTTTAATTGACCGGTAAAAATTATGTAATCCTCAAGATGTTCTTCTTTTATATACTTTTCCAAACTTAATTTATACTCATCTTCTGCCAATCCTGCAAGTATCAGCTTCAAATGAGGAATCTTATCTTTCAATTTTTTAATGGTTTTAACGCTTTCTAATTGATTTTTTAAAGGGGTTAACATCCCTACTTGAAGAATAACAAAATTATTGGTTAAATTGTATTTTTTCTTTGTTTCTTCCGGATAACCGGAGGAGAAAAAATTATAATCAATACCATAATTTATTATTTCTGGCTTTAATCCGTATATTTTTTCAAATCTTTCGGCATTAAATTCGTCAGCCACAACTGCATTTTTTATATAACGCCTGACTACGAATTTATCAAACTTCAAAATTGTCTTCTTTACCAATCTTGAGAACAGAGATTGTTCCGAATCAAGGCGCAGAACAATTTCTGGCGGCTCATTGCACATCCAAACAGCGGGCTTTTGAAAAGGGAAAAATGAAATCTCTGCTGGATAATTGTGTATATTTATTACATCAAAGTTGTCCAAATTATCGCGGATTCCTTTATGCAAAGCTAAAATCTCTCTAAGTCCCAAGAAATTAAAAGGAATTTTAGATTCTTTCTGAATAATCACCTTTGTTTTATCTAGATCTTTTTCTATTTCCGGCAGCATAGCAGTCGTCAAAATAGCATTTTGGATGCCTTTCCTCGATAAATAATTGGCTAATCTTACTACTACTAATTCTGCTCCACCGTATATATAAAATTTAGGGTAAACAATTAAAACTCTCATAATTTATTTTGCTCTATTTTTATTGAATTCCCTTCAATTTTTATAAATTTTGAGCCAACTTTTTTTCTCACTTCAAAATCATTGGCATTGTAATACATAATTTTATCAGCAAATCGAGTGGCATAAACTCGGTCATATTCATTATCAATATCGCTGGCAATTATCTTGGGATCAGAACTAAGAATGCCACCTTTCTTGATCCAATTTTTAATTCTTTCTGAGATCTCACCTTCCGGTATTTTTCCTTTTAAAACTAAAAGATATTGATATTTCTCCAAAGCACCGTCTCTTATCATATTTTCATCTAATAAATCAAAATCTAACACATCACGGAGTTTTGCGCATTGTTTATACAAAAGGTCTAAAATTAAAGGCTCAAAGGCAATAGAGGTATTTGGGAAAAAAATAGCCGCCTTGACAATCGGCTTAGATAATTGAAAATAATGGAGGTTTTTGGATAAAATTTCTGCTCCTTTAGTTGGTTCCCCTGCAGAAAAATCTTTCTTAGTGCAATAATCTCTGCCTGTGCCAATAATATTCTTACAATAAAACCCTTTAGCTCCTGAGGTTATGACATCAAATATCCGCATCATCACTCTCTCTGGCTTGTTAATCCAAACTTCCTCGGTGGTAAAATAAGACCCGTAAAATTTACTTGCTGAAGAAATTAGCCGAGCAAAGGCAAAACTGTAAGAATAATCATCTGTTTGGTTAGTAATTCTAATCCCTCCCTTATATTTTGCCGCTATTTTTGTTTGAGCGGAAAAATCGGCACCCAGCATAGGATTACCATTTCCGCCGGTCACTAAATATATTTCACTATCTGGAAAATATTTCCGCGCTGTCTCAAACCAGAATTCCGCCCAATTAGTCATAGAAGCCATATACCATTCAGTGAAATCCAGCCATTGCTGCTGACCTGTGATATCTTTAATCTCTTTTTTAAAATTATTTTTTACAAGATTATAAATAAATTTCACGCCGGGCCTTAGAAAAAACGGTATGAATTTATAAATTTCACGGCTCAAAGGATAAGAGTATCTTAAATTTGGGAAATTTATTAATTCAAAACTTGAAAAATTCGTTTTCCAGGCATTATTAAGTTCACTAAGAGAATCATACTTTCTAATAATATATTTCTTAAAATCTTGAACCGCATATTTATCTTCGCACCACCAACCTTGATGGCTGTGAAAATTTTTATGAAAACCCCCTTCAACAGGATAAATAGATTCTCCCCAATTTCCGCTGATACCCAAACAAATACTCTCTAAAACACTTTTATCTTGATAATGTTCGGATACAATCCTTAAAAATCTATCCACCCATTCCGGCAAAAAAGGATTCCAGATTGATTGAATCTTTGATTCTTTTTTATGTTCAAGACATTGAGCGTAAACCGATTCATTTGTTTTTTTAAACCAATCAGGCGTGGCGTAATCGGGTCCTAAGATAAAAAAAGGAACCCATTTTAAATTATGTTCTTTTAACTTCTCAACTAAAATATCATAGCTTGAAAAGTCAATTTTCTCCGGCTCTTTTTCAATTTCGGCCCAATAAAGATAAGATTGTAAACTAGTAATGCCAGATTTTTGGCAGTGTTCAAAAACTTTATCTTCCAGTAATTCCGGATGGACTCTACCAAGATACTGCCACTGTTGAATAATTTCTCTTTTTTCAATCATCTTTACTTATATGCCTTAAGAATAATGCGGTCAGCATAGCGGTAAATAACCTCTGGATTTTTAAATCCAACTGAACGCAGAACTGCCAGAAGACACGATTTATTAAAACCCCAAAAAGTAGTAGGATCGTTGTTTATTTCGGCGTTTTCATAAAATACAGCCAAAGGAGTTTTACTATCGTGATAGGGGTCGTAATGGGTCTCCATAATCAGCATTTCCTTGGTTACCGAAAAAACTTTCTCTAAAGCCAGCAGGGGGTGCCGGAGATGATAAAAAACACCTAAAAATAAAACAATATCAAACATGCCAAATTTCTCTGGAGATAAATCATAAACGCTGGCTTTTTTAAATTCAACGTTAGATTTTAAAATTTCCTTGGCTATTTCAAATCCTTGGCTCCCGGTATGTTCTAATTTATCCCGATAAAAATTATCAATGGCTAAAACTCTTGAAGCTCCTCTTTTTTCTGCTTCAAAACTGAAAAAACCATCCCAGGCTCCAATATCCAAAACACTCTTACCCCTTAGATCATCTGGAAGCTGAAGATTGCCCAAAAGATTCTTTGTCCCGGTTGGATGCTTGATCCCCCCCTGATGGCCTGGGGTCACTATCCCGTAACCAAAATCTATGGAGTGCCACCAAAATGGAACCTCGGCAACTTTTTTTAAGACAGTTTCTTTATTCATTCCGCTTGGCGGCGGGTCAAAAGAAACCACATCTTTCCGAAAAGACAAAAGAATTTTCACTATTTGTCTTTCAATTTTAATAATAAATTTTTTAATAATTGGCAACATGTTTCTCTCTGCTCTTTAAATTGAACTTGAACAGCCGTATCTTTTTTCTCTCTCGGTTGTATTATAAGCTCGGCAACCGACGCAAAGAATAGGAACTTTTTCATTATTTTTTAAGACCATTTTCCGAAACTTCTTATATCTTTCCGAATACCATATCTCTTTAAATAGTTGCTGGTAGAAGTTGCCGAAAGCATATTTTCTCAAAAAATCTCGTTTGTTGGACATCAATACCGCACAGCATGGTAAAACATAGCCTCCTATCATTATATAGGGCTCGGTCCAGGCGGCACATTTCTCAATTGCAGAAAGTTTACTTTCGCTGATATGAGAAAATTTGACTCTTATTCCTAATTTTCTACCTGTTTCAACTGTTTCTTCTAAAATTTCTTTTGGGATTTCCGGCAAATAATATTTTTCTATTTCTTTAAAAGTAAGAAGTCCTACAAATTCTAATTTGCTTCCCTCGCCTAAATCCCCCAATGAATGAATAAGCTCTACCATTTTTGGCATTTCTTTGTAATTTAATTTATTAACAACAAATCGGAAACAGAGCATAGGAAACGGCGAATGGAGCTGTTTTTTTAAATTCAGTAGCATTTTTATGTTATTTACTGCTTTCTCAAAATTACAGCCAACCTTTATTTTTTCGTAGATTTCTTTTGTCGCTCCATCCATTGAAATCCAAATACAGTTTACTCCCAATTCTATCAGTTTTCTGGCTTTAGCTTCATCAATAAAATCAAACTCATCAACAAAATTAACCGAAATATCTTTTGACCTCAAGTATTCAATTATTTTCAGAAAATCAGGGTTAAGAAAACCGGTTCCTTCACCGGTAACATTAATCCATTTCAATTTAGGAAATTGGTCAATTATTTTTTTAAATTGCTCAAAAGTTAATCTTTCTGATTTTTCTCCCCAGTAGCTTCTTTCGCAAATAATACATTTTTTATTACAAATGGTGGTATGTTCTACCTCAATCTTAAATGGATAAGGGGCCAAAGAGGATAATTTTGTTGCCGTAATTAAATTGTTTAAAACTGCCGCTTCCCCGCCTTCGTCGGCAACAAAATATTTTACAAAAAGAAAATTTCCAACACTCTTTAAGCCTTTTTTTCTCAATAGGTGCCAAATAGATTTTTTATATTTCCAAGGAATTATGGTCAAATTTTTTAGAAACTCCAAATATTTTTTTATAGTTTTAATCATTTTATTTTTTAGGAAAAATCAACTTAAAATAGCTCGTTTAGCTTTCGATTCACATTCGCATTCCCTTTTTTCTGATATATTTTTTATAATAGCTAAAACTATTTTCTTTAATTTTTCTGTATTATTTTTAAAATTTTTCAAAACTTCTTCAATTGAAACCGGTTTTATATTCTTCTTTGAATATATTCCAACGTCATAATCTGTAACTAAAGAAATATTTAAATAACATATACCAAGCTCTGAAGCCAGAACTATCTCTGGATATTGAGTCATATTTACTAAATCCCAGCCACTTTTAGAAAACCAAAGACTTTCGGCTAATGTTGAGAATCTTGGTCCTTCAATTACCACTACAATTCCCTTGGGATGAGTTCTAATCTTTAATTTCTGAGCCTGAGCAATGGCAATTTTTCTCAATTCTGAACAATAAGGATAAGCCATTTCTATATGGGCTACTTGCGGCCCATTAAAAAAGGTACTTTCTTTTCCTCTGAGGGTTCTGTCAACAAATTGATCACAGATTACAAAATCCCCTGGTTTTATGTTTTTCCTTAAAGAACCAACAGCGGTTGTGGCAATAATTCTTTCAACGCCAAGTTTTTTTAGAGCGGCAATATTGGCTTTATAGGGAACAAGATGGGGAGGAAATTGATGTTTCTTGCCATGCCTCGGCAAAAAAGCCACCCTTTTTCCAAATAAATTCCCAATAGTTATTTTGTCGCTAGGTGAACCAAACTTTGTTCTTACCTCAACCTCTTTGGTTTTCCCTTTAAAAAATTCATAAAAACCGGTTCCACCGATTAATCCAATTTTTATCTGATTTTTAGCCATAAATTTCATTACTTAAAATACCAAATTGACTTTTATATCTCCGGGGGAAAATTATTAAAATATATAACTACTTTTTCTTCAGACTTTTTTTGAGGAAAGGAATAATGTTTGAACGAATCGTTCCCCGGGTAGCAATGTCAGAGTAAACACACTGGTTACAAAACTGGTGAGAACCCGATTGAATTTCTTTTCGCATATTTTCGTAATTTTGATAAATATCTTCAAAACTCTTTCCTATTGAAAGATTGCCAACCGGTACATCGAAATTCCCACAGGGATAAACATCGCCGTTGGTAAAAATCAATACGCAGTAAAAAGGAGCCAGACATTTTTGAGGAAAAGGCCCTTTTTCTACTTTAGTCAGGAATATTTTTAAAAATTCTTTATTATTTACAATAACTCCTGTTTCCAAGGCTTGAGTGATCTGACGCTTCAAAAGAGGAATATCGTATTGACTCAAATGATTTGAAATCCAAGGTTGGGCAGCCAGCTTCAAACTAACCGGTATCACACCAACGCTTACTCCCAATTTCCTTGCCAAGTGGCAAAAATCAACCAATTCAAGATAATTATCTGTCTGTAAAACAAAATTCAAACGGGTGGGACAGTGTTTTTTGGCAATTTCTGCCGCTTTGATTGCTCTTTCCCAAGCACCTTTTACCCCCCGAATCTTATCGTGGGTTTCTGGTTTAGCCCCATCAATTGAAATATCAATATAATCAAGGGATGGAAAAGGAATCTGGCTCACTAACCAACCATTAGTCGTCAGACCGCATTTTATTCCGTAGGATTTAACTTCTTCAATAATCTCTGGCAAATCTTTCCTTAAAAGCGGTTCTCCGCCGCCCAAATCAATTTCTTTGATTCCGAAATCGGCTAGTTCTTTAATCCAGTATTTTATGGTTTCCAAACTTGCATCTAGAGGTTTTTCACGCCAAAAAGTACAAATTTGACAGCGAAACTGACAATTAGTAGTAATGATTAAACGAGCCGCTTTGGGCCGACAAAGTTCTGGGTTGACGTGCATCATTGTTGCCCTTTTAACTTTAGAAAAAATATTAGCCATATTTCAAATGATATTATGATTTAACCAGTATTTCAACTGGCTTATTTAACCTTTAATTTTTTAACAACCTAGTAATTTCAAGATACCTATTACTATATTCCTTAGAAGGTTCAATTTCTGTCCCCTCATGCCACTCGTTAAAAGTGGTGATTAAGACCATTTTAAGGGAAGGATCAAGGTATTTTTTTGCTATCGCCCAAAAATCCTCATAAAATTTACCTTCTTCTCTTTCCAAAATCGGACGATTTAACCCGCTGAGATTTCTATCATCATAACCCGGTATAACGGTAGGAATAAAGCAGAGCTTATGAGAACGCGTATAACTAAAAAATTTTTGATATACCTCATCTACATCTTCAAGAAAATTTACTGTCCGATTGATTGAATACATATTATATCCAGTAATACCATCAAAGTATTTACTCAAAAAAACATCCTCTTCTAAATTATTTAAAGAAAAACGGTGCATTACTCGAAAAAAAATTTTTATTACCTCCTTTGGCGGCATTTCCCAAAGATACGACAGGTTTTTTTTAGTTAATTTAACACCAGCCCAATGAACTACATCGGCAACCAAAAAGAGTGAAATTCCTCTTTTTTCCATATTAGCCTGCAATTTATCAAAGTAATGGGAAACATTTTTAAAGAGAGAAGTATTGTAAATTATCACCAAGGGGCGATTGTTTATTTTTAAGTACTGGGAGTGATTAAAATAGGTCTCGGCAAGATATTCAAAATCCTCCAGAAATTTTTCTCCCTTAGTTTTAAAGGGAGAGTATTTATCATTAAAATCGTAAGAAACCGGATTTCTAAAGACGTTCAGGGCTAAAGAACTGTCATAGTGAAGACAGAATTTTATTTCCGAGGCCTGCGACTGCTTTAGATAATAATCTTTTAAAGTAATATCGTCCCAGCTACCAGAATCGTTCCAGCTGATAACGAAAAAATCAATTCCTGCCTCCTCTGCCCAATTAATATGCTGGTTGATTACTTGGGGGTCTCGACTGTTATATTCACCCAAAAGTGGCTGATGCTTATAACCTGATTTCCATACTCCCCCGCCTAAAAGAGGAAAGGTGGGTCTTCCATACCAGAGGTAATAATGGGCTCCTAATTTGATTTCTGATTGATTTAAATTTTCTACCATGTCTTTTTATTATTTATTATTTTTTGTCAAGAATAGATTTGTAGCTTTTTCTTTTTTAGGACATATCTCTAATAATTCAGTAATATTAACCTGTTCTATTTTCTTTTTTTGCTGATTGAGGTTATACAATTTGAAACCTTGCCCAATGAGTAATTTTAGATATTCTTCAGGTCCCACACCAAATTCTTCGAGTCCAGCAGGCCAAAATTCTGAAATAATTTTTATGTTTTTATTTTGCTGTAAAAGTGAGGTCATTCCTTGTGTCGCTCCCCCTTCAGCTCCCTCTATATCCATTTTGATAAAATCGATCTTTCCATTATAATTCTTGAAATAATCATCTAACCTTATAGATTCAATTTCGATATATTGATGGCTATCGGGTGAATCGTATATTTTAGGGCCTAGAGTGTTTTTCCATATATACAATTTAGCTTTTCCAGTTTTATTTGAAACTGCTTTTTGAATTAAAGTCACGTTTTGATAGTTATTTATTTTTACATTCTTTTCAAGTAATGAAAAATTGCCTGGATCTGGCTCAAAAGCAAAAACTTTACCATTTTCGCCAACAAGTTTTGCGAAAATTAAGGTAAAATATCCAATATTTGCTCCAATATCTAAAACGACATCTCCCTTTTTAATTTCTTTTTTGGCTAATTCTGTTTGAAGTGACTCATAAACTTCTTTAACAGAAAGCTCAAGAGAATCTTTTGAATCTAAAAACATTTTATGTCCTTGAACATTGGTAAAATCTGGTTTCAAGAGAGAGAATATAAAATTATTAACAATTCTAACGGGATAAAATAATTTGAGTTTATGCCCACGAAGGAGATTAAAAATTTTTTTATACATTGAAAACAATATTTTTCGCATGCTCTTTGCCTTCTTATGGGGTCTAATAAAATTATTTTTTTGGTTATACATAAGCGTTGTTTACTTTATAATTTATTTATTGGTATTTTTCAGGTCTCAACGTTTTTTTGCAATATAGACTATGTCACGGGCTAACCAAGGTAATCGAAAAGTTAACCCTATTTTTATTTGGAATATTCTATCAGATACTGGTGAAATCTTCGGCAGATATTTGGCAAGTTTATGTAAAAAACGGTCCAAGAAAGGAATAAATACATCAACACCAATTATCTCTACTATCTTAAAATTTAACTGACCAAGCATCTTTTTCATTTCGCTTATGGTTAGAAGAGAAATATGCTCTTTGGTTTTTCGGCTAAAGTGGCGATTTGGTGTGGAGATTACCAACCAACCTCCTTTTTTTACCAAATCATTCCATTTTAGAAGAGCTTCCTTGGGGCGCGGTAAATGTTCAATTATTTCACCAGCAAATAATATATCCCATTTCCCCTCAATTTTTGGATTCTGAGCATCATCTACTATTGATTTTATATAAGGGCAAATTTTCTTTGCTTTCTGGATAAGGACAGTTGAGATATCAAAGGCTGTTATTTGAGGACATTCTTCTGGCCTAAAGATTTCTCTGAATGGTGAAATACCGGAACCAATGTCTAATATCTGAGTATTCTTTTGACATTTCAGGGTATTAATAAAAATATCTCTTAATAATTTAACTTTATATCTATGCAAATTACCGGCCCAGCCGTGCCAGTACTCCTTAATTCCATAATGGTCGTCATCTTCAAATAAGCGGTTGTAAAATCGTTGAGTTTCTAAAAAATACTGTTTGTTATCACTTTTTTGAATCATTATAAAAAACTTTTTAAAATTAAAGTTTCCCCCGAAAAATTTTTTGTTTTAAAATTATCAAAGAAAGGTTTTTAAAAGCTTTTGGAAAAAACAGAGCTAGAAGATAATAAAAAAGATATTCTGGTCGTGGATAAATCTTAAGAGCTTTTAAGAGATGAGTCCTTCCTTCTTTTATTTTTCCTGCTCTACAAAAAGTTTTTCCAATAATAAAATGAATCCATGCTAATGCCTTTTTCCCAGCTTTTTTATAAATCTCGTAGTTTTTCTTATAAAAATATTCTAATTCTTCCGACGGTGTTTCTTGTGTGAAAGATGTTGAATGTGATTCTCCTATCACTGCCGGATAACCATAATATATCCGTAATGCCTCCGGTATACATTCCCATTTATGGTTTTTGGCCATTCTAATTCCGAAATCCAAATCTTCAAATAGTATTTTTTCATCAAACCAGATATTTTCCTTTTCAAATATCTCTTTTCTTATAACAGAGCCATTTCCGACCCTTACTTTCCAAAACTCATTACTCTCACCAGTCATTTTTCTGATAAATTTCCCGTCTTGACTCCTCAATTCAGCATAGCTACTAACAGTTGCAATATCTTTTTTTTCTTCCAGTACTCTTATTGTTTTTTCTAAAAATTGTGGCAGCCACTCATCATCATCGTCAAGAAAAGCAATGTATTTTGAACTCGGATTAGACTCTTTAACCCCTTGATTTTTTGCACCAATAAATCCTCTTCTAATTTTATTTCTGACATATTTTATCCTTTTATCATTAAACTTTTTTATAGTTTTTTCGGTATCATCATTTGGACTGTCATCAATTATTACAATTTCAAAATTTTGGTAAGTTTGATTTAAAACACTTTGAATAGCTCGTCCTATTAAATGAGAACGTTTATAGGTAGGAATAATTATACTAATTTCCGGCAATAATTTATTCATATGCTCTCTCATGTCTTACTGATCATTATTATTGTATTATTATTAAGTCTCCTAAAATTTTTGGAGAGAATTTCAAACTTTTTAAATATTGAAATACTTCTTCTTTCTCTTTCGGATAATGATAAGATGCAATTACCATTTTTATTTCAGGATTCTCAATTATAGTTTGCTTTGCTCCTTTTAAAATTTCCAGTTCCGCGCCCTCTGTATCAATTTTAAGAAAATCGACTTTATCAATATTTATTTCTTGAAGAACACTATCTAGGGTTTTTACCTTAATACTGGGTTTACTTATAATCTGCCGATCAGAATTTAAAATAAAAGAACTACAAGCTGATTCTTTATCGACAAAAAAATCTTTATTACCATTGAAATCACTTAAACCAATGTTTATAGGGATTACATTTTTTATTTTATTTATTTCTAAATTTTTAGTTAATTGCAGAAAACTATCTTGTTCAGGTTCAATGGCAATAACTTTTCCTTGTTCACCAACCATTTTACTCGCCAAGAGAGTGAATGTCCCAATATGAGCTCCGGCATCTACAATAACCATCCCTACTTTTATTTGAGATACATTATAATCATCATCTACGCAAACTTCACGAAACATATAAAAGTCACCTGCATCTCTAAGTCCTATATAATAATATGGTTTATTTTTAATTGGTAAGGGAATTATAAGATTATTATTTTTAAAACGCGAAATAATATTTTTAGAGATATCAATGGATTTGCTTCTACCATAAAAAAAACGAGGGAAAAAATATAGAATCCAATACTTTAAAAATGACGTTAAAGAATAGTTATCTCTTTTTAGATTATACCAATTTTTAAATAACCAAAAAAAATATTTTATATCACCAAAACGATTTTTAAGTAGTTTTTTGTAAATATCCATTTTTTATTTTAATAAATTTATAAATTATAAAAATTACTAATTTTATCTCTAAACTACTAAATATTTCTATCTTCAAACGGTTTAAGGTCTAAGCATTTTTTACAAATTTCAAGGTTGAAAATGCCTCTTTTTATTTCATTCCTAATTTCTCTATAAAAGGGTTTGTTCCAGATATCAATTATTCTTTGCTTGGTTACGTTTCCCAATTTCACTTCTTCGTAATAATCATTACAACAAAGTGGAACACTCCCGTCAGCTCTAATAATTAAATGCATAGGAGCACAATAAAAGGGATGTAAAGTTTTCATCTTCACTGATCCACCACGATTAGTGAATGTTATTGAACCTTCGGTTGCTGTTTGAAATATTATATATTTTAGTTCATTTTTTTGAACATTACTAAAAAATTCTTTAATTTGTTCTGAAGGTTCCTTATCGTGCTGGCTTAAGCGAAAAGTATCCGCACCTGCAGAAATAAGCTGTTTAAATCTTTCGTAAGTCAAAAAATCACCGTTTGTAACAATTTCAACAGAAGAACCTAATTCTTTTTTTATTCTCTTTACAAATTCTTCTAATCTTTTATCTAGTAATGGCTCACCGTAACCGGCAAAAGCAATCTCACCCTTGAAGTTTAATTCTTTTAATTCAGTTATTATTTTATTAAAAATTTCATCGGACATTATCACTTTTTGGCTGTTATCATAAGCAACCGGACAGAAAGGGCATTTTCTATTACAAATAGAGCAAGTTTCTATCTCAACTGAGCTAAAGAGAGTATCTGTATTTATCCAAAAATTTCTCAATATAAAGACATCACGATTACACCGTAACAACCTATAAAAGAGAGGATATAAACTTTTGTTATTTTTTATCCACCTCTTCAACCAGTTTTTTTCTCCGGCTTTCACTGAAGGTGGAATTATATTTAGTTTTTGGTCCATAATAATTATTAATCTTTCCAACACCGCCAATTTTTAATAAGCATAAGTCATTAATGTCCCCTTTTTATTTTTTACCCTTATTTTATAATCCGGGTTTAATCTTTTTATCAAAAGAGGAAGTTTATAAAAATCACTAAATTTATGGTAAATAGATAATGCTAATTTTGGTTTAAACTTTTTTAAAGTTTCTTTAGCACCAAGAAGAGCTTTTCTTTCTGAACCTTCAATATCCATTTTTATAAAATCTACTTTCTCTAAACCTTCTTTTTTAACAAACTCATCAATAGAAATAGTTTCTATGTCTAAGACATCTTCTTCATCGGTTTCTTCCTTATTTTCTTTTTTTTCTTTACTGACCAAATAACTACTTACAACCCCCCATAAAACTAATCTTGCGCCTTTGCTATTATCTAATATTGCTTTAGGAATAATTTTTATATTATTACAGTTGTTAAGTGTTTTATTCTCATGTAATGAGGTGATTTCATTCCTGCCCGGCTCAAATGCATAAACCATTTCTGCTTTTTTAGACGCATAAATTGAAAATATGCCAATATTAGCACCGCAATCCAAAACAATATCTTTTGATTCAATCTTTACTTCTTCATCTTCATAGGCCTTAGTGATTAAAATTTCCTCAACAAGAACAGAATACCCTCGAATTATTTCTAAAAAAGAATTCTTTTGGAAATTTTGTTTTATTTCGGCTGGTTTAAAAATGTAACTATCAAAGATAAGAGCTTTATCTTCAGAGCTGTAAAAATTGTAATCTTTTTTCTCTCCTTCAAATAAAAAATACGGCTTCAAGGATCTGATTAAGTTAAGTTTTAATATCGAGAGAAAATCTTTCTTCGTTATCTCGTCAAAAGAACGATATAGTTCTTTTATTTCCTTCCTATGTTTAATTAGGCCTGTATATAATTCCAATCGCCCTTTAATTTTATCTAATAATCTCATTTTATATTTTATTGAATTTCCCCTGCTTTTCCTTTAAATCTTACCAGTTCGGTATGTCTCATTGAAACGAACTTTTGCTTTATTCTTCCAAGAAATATCAAAAATGCGGTATATACCCATTGAAAGTCCCCGCGCAAAAAACCTTTAACTATAACGCTTCTTAACTCTTTCTTTAATGTATATAAACTAACTAAAAAATATAAGGAACCGACTAAGTGCTTTTTAGAGATATGTGTATTTAACAACCTTTCGACTAGAAATTTTGACATTCCTAAACCGGCCAGTGCCAATAGGGCATTGAAATAACTGCGATTAGGAGCTAATTGACTTTTTCTATAAACCTGATTCAAGTCATCCCAAATAATTCCTTCTTGACGAGCTTTTTTATAAAGAACTGTTTCCGGATAAAATGTTAATGAAAACAACATTAAACTGAAGGGTTTTTTTAGTTTTAAAACAAAACGAATGCTATCTTTGAGGTCTTCTTCATTCTCCCAAGGATTATCCAAAATAAAGTCATAACGAATATCTATTTTCTTTTTAGTTTCTTCGGCCACTTGGCTAACGACATCTCCAACCGCTAATACTTGCTCTAATGTGTCAGACCGATTATACAGGGCTCTGATTCGTAAACTGGCTGACTGGATGCCTACTGCCGTGGCACACAACCCTGCTTTTACTAATGCTCTTGCCTTAGATAATGTAAAAGTAACAGGGGTAGTAAGAACTTTAAGGGGCAGGTCTACTTTTCTCTTATATTCTTCAGAAAACTCTTCTATTCTCTCTTGAGTTTGAGCAAAAAAGGCATCATCTGTTATAATTATCTCTCTCAACCCTAGTATGGACCTTTTTGCCATTTCTAATTCCTCTATTATGTCTTTAACAAGTCGGTGTCTGATAGGCAGTTTTCTTTTGTATATTTTATTCAAAGCGTTATTGCAACAATAAGTACAAGCATAGGGACAGCCCCGTGAAAGAGTTGTTACATAGGAGCCATAAAGACAGCGGACTAAAAGATTTTTATCTAGTTGAACTATTCGGTTTTTTTCATATAAAAGAAACTGGTCTTCTAAATCATAATCCGGCAGAGGCAATTTCTCTAAATCTTCCAAAATAGGTCCTGGGAGAAATTGGTCATTTTTTTCTCCTTGTCTAAGTATCCCTTGGACAGAAATTGACTTCCAAGATTCTCCATTAGACATTCTTTCCATTAACATGTCGAGACTCAACTCGGACTCTCCCACACAGACCATATCGGCATGATCTAAGCACTCCAACGGTCGTATAGTGGGATGAATTCCTCCCCAAATTATTGGACAGGATAGCCGTTTACGTAAATAACGGGTGATATAAACAGCGTTATCAAAATGACAAGACATCAAGGAAATACCAATCAAATCGGACTGACTGCATTTTTCCACAAGTTGTTTAAGAACAATATCAGGATAAGGATATAAAAAAGAGACAGAGTCATTCAGTCCCTCAGAATAAGACCTTGGAAGCATAATAATCTCCGATTCATGGCCTTTCTGTTTGATGAAAGCCGACAAAAAACGTAAACCCGGTATAGAAACATCTTCTATCAGCGAGATAAAAGTAATTTTCATATCTTTGCATTTACAAAAGCAGGTAACGATTCAATTATTCTAAACTTTTTTCTTATCCAAATTTCTGCTATTTCATAAGTCCCAAATAGGACAGCTACGTAAAAGAAATTTCCCAACAGAGTATTTTTGAAAAATGGCAAAGCCATTAGATAACACTGAATTATTCCAGAGAAAGTTTTAGCATACCAGGGAGTAAAAGCCCAAACAGCAAAATTTGTCAAAATGAAAAATATAAGAGCGGATAAAATAGAGCTTCCCAAAATTGTCTGCCATTTTTTATGTTCTTTTAACCAAGAGCCTAAAAATACACATAAGACAAAACTTCCATAAACCGAAGCCATCAAGCCAATTTCATAGTAACCAATAAAAATATCACTGATTAACATTATCAAAATCGGCAAAATAAAGGCTATCCTCTTTGAAAAATAAACCCCTCCAAATAAAGAAATAGCAATAACAGGGCTGAAATTCGGAGGATGAGGAAGAAATCTTAGGCTAACTCCTATCAAAATTAAAAACAGGGCAATTGAAAACTCTAAAATTTTTCCCTTCTTAGAAAGAATGATCTTTGGCATAAATGTCTAAATTAACTAAAACGCCCCAGAAAATACTGTCTACCCCAATTCCTCCATTGATTTTTTGGCATCTTCTATAAATTGAGCCACTGTTTCCTTCGTTCTTGCTCCGAGCAAAGATTTAGCAATTACTTCGGGGGGAATGGTCAAAATATGAGCACCTGTTCTTGACCAATACTCAACATTCTCCGGGGTCCTTACCGAACCAACAATAATTTCAATTCCTTTAAACCGGTGGAAATCAAGCCAATTTCGAAGATCTTTCAGAACCTGGAAAGTCCGCTCCACTCCTTGTTCCTCAGATATTCTTCCGCCAAAAACACTGATAAAATGAGAAATTTTGGCTTTTTCAGGATTTGCTTCCATTCCTGCCCTAATTGCTTTAGCAGCGAAGATTGCCTGGTTGAAAGTAGTCATCGCTGTGACATTAACTCTTATTCCTTCACTAACTAATTGACGGATGACCGGCAAGAAACTATTTCCCTCTCTATCAGTAATAGTTACCTTAACAGCAATATTTTCGGCTAATTTAGCATAATCTCTCGCTTGTTCAAGAATCTCTTCCGGATTTTCACTGGTAACTTCAACACTAAGCGTCCGAGGAGTAATTAATTTGGCAATTTCCAAAGAACGCTTTTTAATCCCTTCCATGCCACCGGTAACTCCGCATTTTAAACAAACAGTGGGGTTAGTGGTTACCCCGTCGCAAAGACCCCAGGAAAGATATTTTTTAACCTCTTCCGTGTCAGCTGAATCAACAAATATTTTCATATATTTTTATTTTTTATCTAATTTTTTTATAATTTCGACCGATTTTTTAAGATTATCGACTTCAAAATCATAATCTTTTTGAAAATCCTTATTATACTCTCTCCTAAGTAAAAATGTTTTACAGCCAGCCGCTTTGCCGGCCTCAATATCCTTCCAGCTATCTCCAATTACATAAGATTTCTCTAAATCAATAGACCATTTTTTAACTGCTTCAAGTATCAATCCCGGTTTTGGCTTTCGGCACTGACAATTATCTTTATCATCATGGGGACAAAATTTAATTTCATCTACCGGCAATGTTTCTGATATAAGCTTATGCATTTTTTCCAAATCTTCTATTTTTAAATTATCTCTGCTTATATCCGGCTGACTGGTAAAAACTATATTCAGAAATCCCATTTCTTTAAATGCTCCTAAACACTCTTTAACATCAGAGAGAATCTCAAATTCTTTTAAGTTCCAAGGTGAAGACGGCTTTTCATTCCGCATAATTATCTTATTTATCACACCGTCGCGATCTATAAAGATAGCTTTATTCTTCATCTTGATTTTCCAATTCGGCTAAAAGATTCGCCAGAAGATGGTCCATAATCATCTGAAAATCTTCAGTATGAGCTGTTCTCCTTGATGGCTCAGGGCAAGGAGTAATTATACAAGCATCAGCTTCTTGAGCAGTAACTCCGGTGTCTTTTCCCACCACACCAATAATTTTAGCTCCGATCTCTTTGGCATAATTAATAGCTTCCACCAAATTCTTGGAGGTTGTTTCTGTTCCTCCGCCTACGGAAAAAATAAAAAGACAATCATTAGCAGTCAATTGGTGCATTTCTAATTGTCTTTTAAAAATAGATTCCCAACCTTCATCATTGACCAGGGCGGTCAATAAAGCTGGATTATCACTTAAACAAATACTGGAAATTTTGGCAATTTTATTAAAATCATTGGCAGCGTGAGAGCCGGTTCCTGCTCCTCCGCCTACTCCTAAGAAAAAGATTCTCCCCTTTTGTGATTTTACCTTCAATAAAGTCTTTATAGTTTTCTCAATCGTTTCTTTATCTATATTTTTTGCAATTTCTGCTGTTTCAGAAAGATAATTTTGAATATATTCAGATATTTTCATTGATTTAAATATTATATAAAATTTGCTACGACCTTTGTGCCTTCAAGATCAAATCGAAATGCTGTTTCTCTCAGACCCTGAGAAGCCATTGCTTTTCTTAATTTTTCTTTTTGATTTTCACAATAAAACAAGAAAAATCCTCCTCCCCCGGCTCCCATCAGTTTTCCACCAATCGCTCCTGCTTCCTTAGCTGTTTCATACCACCCGTTAATTCTGGGATCAGAAGTTCCCTTTCTTTTTATTTTCTCCTGCCAGTGAATATCCAACAACTCTCCAAACCTGGTTAAATTACCTTTTTCCAATGCTTCTTTGATTTCTCTCCCGATTTCCTTAACCCGGTTAAGATTTTCAATCATATCTTTTTCTCCTTGTTCAGTAGCTTTAGCTTGATTCCTTAAAACCTGAGAGGATTCTCTCCTGATACCGGTATAAAACATTAAAAGATTATGTTCTAGTTCGCTCATGACTTCGGGAGAGATTTTATTTATATAAAGGGGTTCAACTTTTACTTTTCCCTCCGGAGAAACTGAAAATGAAGTTAGTCCGCCATGGGCAGCAATATATTCGTCCTGTTTACCCGAAGGTTCCTTTAATAAATCTATAGCAATATGAAAGGCTTGTTCGGCAATTTCAGTCTTGGTCCGAGAATCTTCTTTTTTTACATCTTGTAAATAGGTATGCAAGGCAGTAAGCAAGGCAACAGTAAAACTTCCCGAAGATCCTAATCCAGTATTGGAGGGAATATCAGCGGCAGAAAAAATTTCTATTCCCCCGTCTATTCCTAATAATTTTAAGGCCTCTCTGACTATTGGATGCTGAATTTCTTCCGGTTTGTTCACGTTTTCTGTTTTCGAATAACATACCCGAATAGTATCATCAAATCTTTTATGGACTGTGATATAAACATATTTATCAATAGCGGCTGAAGTCCATTCACCGCCGAATTTTGAGTAATAAGAAGGTAAATCCGTACCTCCTCCCCCAATTGATATTCTCATTGGTGCCCGAACAATAATCATATTTTTTTGCTAAATATATCTTATTCTTAATCAATATCTACTTTTTGTCAATTATTTTTAAGATATTCTCGAAATTCCTCTATGCCGGAAAAAGTGCCTATTTGATAAAATCTTTTTCTGACCGGAAAAGCTAAAAGTTGTTTTTTTTTAATTAATAACTGATTTAGTCCTGATATATCGTAGACCTGATTTTTGGGAATATATTTTAAAACTTCTTTTCTGAAAATACTCACTCCGTAATCAATGTATTTCATTTTTTTGGTTTTTCTTTTTTTGCTGTAAACCTTTACTAAATTCCCTTTAACTTCAACATTGCTCGGTTCGTATCTGTTGCAATTTTTATAAATCGTCATCAATCCAAGCTTGTTAAATTTGTTAAAAAATTTTACTGCTTTTTGAAAATCAAAAGGTAAATAAGAATCGCCCCAGATCATTAAAAATTTGTCTGCCAATAATTTTTCCGCATTCTTTAAGGCTCCGGCTGTGCCAAGCAGTTTCTTTTTTTCTTGGCTATATTTAATATCTACGCCGAATTTTTTGCCATCTTCAAAATAATCTTTGATTTGTTCTCCTTTATATCCGACACACAATAATATGTTCTTTATTCTGTTCTTTTTTAACAAATCTAATTGATGCTCCAAAAAGGGCTTCCTCTCAATCTTTATCATTGACTTGGGAATTTTTTTGGTTAGGGGATAAAGCCGAGTTGCTTTTCCTCCGCATAAAATAACTATTTGCATACCGAAGCTTCTTTTTATCTTCTCGAAATTTTAGAGAATAAAGAGAAATAACTTATTAATCCTTTTAAAATAACAAGGGAAATAGTATATATTACTGCTCCGATTAAAATTATCCAAATAATATAAAGATTATAAATTTGAGGCCGGGTAATCACAAAACACATTGGGATGGTAGAAAGAGCAACTGCAAAAAAAGTCAAAACCAATTTTAAATTTATGGGCTTAATCTCTGTAAATTTCAAAGTAGATTTAAAACTTAAAAAGAGCATTAAAAAACTGGCTACTAAAGTGGTAAAAGCTGCGCCATAAAGAGAATATTCAGGAATCAGAATAAAATTCAAAATTACATTGGTAAGTGCCCCAAAAAGAACAATCCAAAAGGTTTTTTTCTGCTGATTTGAAACAATTAAGGCATGAATGAACGGACCGGTTATAATAGCAATTCCGCCGGTTACTATTAAAATTTGAAATACCAAAATGGAAGGAAAAAAGGTCGGGTCGTAAACAAAATCAATAATTTTGGAGGCCAAAACAATACCGCCGATGACTAAAGGAACGGCAATAAAAATCATCACCTCCATAAAATAATTCCAGCCTTTCTGAAGTTTTTCTTTTGATTGGCCGAAAAACTTGCTCAAGACCGGAAAAAAACTTGCCCCAATCAGGCCGGTGGGAATTAAAGCAACTACCATAATTCTTTGAGCGGCATTATACCAGCCGGTTTGGATAATCTGGCCCCAATAGCCCATCATTATTGAATCAGTATCAGCGCAAATTGAACCCATCATGCCCGATAAAGCCAAAGGCCAAGACATTGCCAAAATATTTCGCCAAATAATGCTGTTGAAGTATATTTTCAGTCGATAAACCTTAAAATGAAAAAAGAATAAAATAAAAAGCAAAGCAATTAAGCTGGCAAATAAATAACTCAAGCTTAAATTTTGGACCGAAGGAAAATTAAAAAGGACAAAAAACCCGGCTCCGGTCACAGCCGCCGCCTGTAAAATTTTAGCCCAGGCTTCATATTCCATTTTCTGGCGGGCTTGAAAGAAAGCATAGATAACCTGCGAAAAACTACTTACTATAATATAAATTCCCAAAATCCAGATCATTCCCCGGATTATTGGGTCAAGAGTAATAAAAAAAGAACCCAAACAAATTAAAATCAAGGTTCCTATGCTTAGAAGAAGTTTTAAGGAAAGAACAGCCGGGAATTCTTTTTCTTTTTCCTTTTCCCGAGCAATTTCACGGGTGCAAATTGAGGAAATGCCAAGGTCGGAAAAAATAGCGAACAAACCAACAAAAGCCAAAGCAAAAGTGAATTTTCCGTATTCCGTAGCCCCTAAAATTCGGGCAACATAAATAATTAAAATTAATTTTAAAAACCTGCCTATGCCCTCTGCTACTGCCAACCAAAAAGTGTTTTTAAAAATGGTTTGTCTTACCCCTAAATTTTCAAGAAAAAAATTTCTCGGGTTTAAATAAATGCTTCTGATTATGTTTCTAATTTCCATTTTTAAAATAATTTATAGTTTCTCTTAATCCATTTTCTAAACTGTATTTTGGTTGCCAGCCGAGTTCTTTCTTGGCTTTGGTGTAATCTAAACAACTTCTTTTTTGTTCGCCGAGTTGGGCCGAAGCGTGAATTTTTTTACACTTTACGCCTATCAGTTTCTTGATTTTTTCAAAAATGGTGTCAATGTCTGTCTCTTTTCCTGTGCCAATATTGAAAATCCCTACTCTTTTGCTTTTCATTGTCAAAATATTAGCTTCCGCTACATCGTCAACAAAAACAAAGTCTCTGGTTTGGCAACCTAAACCATAGATGATTGGTTGTTTCCCGCAAAGCATTTTATCGCAAAATATAGCTATTACCCCTGCCTCGCCTTTTGAATTTTGGCGGGGCCCGTAAACATTGGCTAATCTCAAAGAAATATAAGGGATTTTAAAAATTTTCCAGTAATAATCTAAATATTTTTCAATTGTTAATTTTTCAATGCCGTAGGGTGAAAGAGGGTTAGCTGGATAATCTTCCGGAGTGGGAATGATTTTGGCTTCGCCATATATTGCTCCGCCGGTTGAGGAAAAAATTATTTTTTTGATTTTGAATTTTTTGCAATTTTCTAAAATATTCAAACTTCCTAAAATATTAACTTTAGCGCTTTCGATTGGGTTTTCAACTGATTTTCTGACGTCAACTTGGGCGGCAAAATGAAAAACAATTTCCGGTTTTTCTTTTTTGAAAATTTGAGAGATTTTTGGGCTTTGAATATCAATTTTGTAAAATTTGGCTTTAGGGTTTAAGTTTTCCTTTTTGCCGGTAAATAGATTATCAATAACAACCACTTGGTGGCCATCTTTGATTAATTTATCTACAAGGTTGGAACCGATAAATCCGGCTCCGCCGCTAACTAAAATCTTCATAGTTTTTAAAATAGTCAGTGAATTAACTCTCCTTCTCCTGCTCAAAAAGGATTGGTTTCTTCATTAAAACCTTGAAAATGTTTTCCAGGAAATCGCCTCCGGCGTAGCCAACAATAAGGGCGATGGCCGGAGATAAAGCCCCAATCTCCTCAAAACCAACTCCTAATCCCTGAACTATCCAGGCAGAAGTCAATCCGATTAAACCAGAAACAGTTGTAACTGTTCCAAAATAGAGCCACTGCATTTTAACACCCTTGTAAGAAAGGGCGTATTTTATAATGCCGATTACGCCTCTTATTGCGCCGCCTAAAAAACCGGCAAGAAAGAATGTAAACATATTAAAATTATACCACAAAATCCAACATGGGGAAAACTGGCTGGAATGTAAAACTTATGATAAAATAAAAGAAGCAAAGTTAAAGGTCGAAAAAAAATAAATTTCAATAAAAAAATGAGAAAGAAAATTTGGTTGTTACTTATTTTCATCTTAATAGCTTTTGGAGTTTTTTCTGCCGTAAGGATTATTACTTACGAACCGATTATCACCTATGAACCGGTTGTTAAGGCGGCTGATATTGATGAAATTACTGTTGCTGCCCTCGCCATTCGTTATACCCAACGATATCCTGCAGACGATATAAATATAACTACCAAATCTATCAATACTCAGGTCTTTGAAGGATTAACTGTTCTTGATAAAAACTTCAAATTGGGGCCGAGCTTGGCTAAAAGCTGGGATAATCCGGATGAACTCACCTGGCGGTTTTATCTGAGGGAAGGGGTTACTTTTCACGACGGCAGTAAGTTTACTGCTAACGATGTCAAATTCACCATAGATGAAACCATTAAAAAGGGCTTCTATGGCCAAAGTTTTCTACCAACCTTAGACAGCGTAAAGGTTATAGATGATTACACTATAGAAATAAAAACCAAAGAGCCAGACCCTATTTTAGCTAATAAATTAGCTTTTGTCTGGATATTCAACAAGAATTATCTTAAAGAAGATGGAACAATAGTCAGTATCGGTACGGGACCATATGAATTGGAAGAGTGGGATGAAAACGATTTATATGCGATTTTGGTCAGCAATGAAAACTACTGGGGAGATGTGGCTAAAGTAAAGAAAGTTATCTGGAAGAGTTTTGATACCGACGAAGAAAGATTAAAGGCAGTAGAAGACGGAGAAGCAGATATTGCTTTTATATCTGCAGCAGGTGGAGAATCCATAGACAAAGGGAGGGAAAATGGAAAAGTTAACATACTTACAAACTCCGAGATCTATATCTTCTTCGTAGGATTTGACGTTGCCAACGAGATATCGCCTTACGTTCACGGTCTCAACACTAATCCTTTTAAGGATATCAGGGTAAGAAAAGCCATTTATCAAGGTATAGACGTTAATCAGGTTATAGAGGAGGTTTATGGAGGACTGGCCAAGGTTCAAGATGAAGTAGTAACTAGGGATATGTTTGGCTATAATCCAGAAATAAAAAGATATCCCTATGACCCTGAAGCGTCTAAAAAATTACTCCAAGAAGCTGGTTATCCGGACGGATTTGAGGTAGACATTGACGCCAATATTTACGAGATGAATATTATTGAATCGATTGCCAAATCACTGGAAAAAACAGGGCTAAAAGTAAATACGATATTCAGAGGCGGGACAGAAGACGAACCTGACTATGAAGACTATGATAAATGGAGCAATGGAGATACATCTTTATGTACCACTTGGACTGGCAGTTTTCTTGGAGACGCCATTCAAGTATTAGTTGACTTTTTCCATACTCCTGACGCTGATGATTATACTATGAGAACTTTTGGTATGTATAATATCGGTCGATACAGTAACCCGGAATTAGACAAACTTATTGATAAAGCTAACGTAACGATGAACCCCGGAGAAAGATTAGTTTATATTCAGCAGGCGCTAAGAATGGTTCACGAAGACGTAGCAGCCATTCCTTTGTTTGCTTCTGACTTTGGTTATGCCGTAAATCCGAACATTTTATTTGAGCCAAGACCGGATGATGATATCAGGGCTTACGAAATAGCCAAAAAGGAAATTGAATATCAAGCTATAGAAGAGAAAAAAAGCACCTGGGCGATAATTTTCGGATTGTAAAGAAAAACAAAAAAGGTCGAAAAAAATTAATAAATACTAATAAATAAAATGAAAAAGAAAATTTGGTTGTTCCTTATTTTCATCTTAATAGCTTTTGGAGTTTTTTCTGCGATAAGGGTTATTACTTACGAACCAATTATCACTTATGAACCGATTGTTAAGGCAGCTGATATTGATGAAATTACTGTTGCTGCCCTCGCCATTCGTTATACCCAACGATATCCTGCAGACGATATAAACATACCCACCAGATCTATCAATACTCAGGTCTTTGAAGGATTAACTAATCTTGATAAAAACTTCAAATTGGAGCCGAAGTTAGCTAAAAGTTGGGATAACCCGGATGAACTCACCTGGCGGTTTCATCTGAGAGAAGGGGTTACTTTCCACGACGGCAGCAAGTTTACTGCTAATGACGTCAAATTCACCATAGATGAAACCATTAAAAAGAGTTTTTATGGCCAAAGTTTTCTATCAACCTTAGACAGCGTAAAGGTTATAGATGATTACACCATAGAAATAAAAACCAAAGGACCAGACCCCCTTTTAGCCAACAAGTTATCTTTTGTCTGGATATTCAATGAGAATTACCTTAAAGAAGATGGAACAATAGTCAGTATCGGTACGGGACCATATGAATTGGAAGAGTGGGATGAAAACGATTTATATGCGATTTTGGTCAGCAATGAAAACTACTGGGGAGATGTGGCTAAAGTAAAGAAGGTTACTTGGAAGCATTTTGATACCGATGAAGAAAGATTAAAAGCAGTAGAAGACGGAGAAGCAGATATTGCTTTTATATCTGTATCAGGTGGAGAATCCATAGACAAAGGGAAAGAAAATGGAAAAGTTGACATAGTTACAAACCCAGAGATCTATATCTTCTTCATCGGGTTTGACGTTGCCAACGAGATATCACCTTACGTTCACGGTCTCAACACCAATCCTTTAAAGGATATCAGGGTAAGAAAAGCTATTTATCAAGGTATAGACGTTAATCAGGTTATGGAGGAGGTTTATGGAGGACTGGCCGAAGTTCAAGATGAAGTAGTAACTAAGGATATTTTTGGCTATAATCCAGAAATAAAAAGATATCCTTATGACCCTGAAGCGTCTAAAAAATTACTCCAAGAAGCTGGTTACCCAAACGGATTTGAGGTAGACATTGACGCCACTGTTTACGATATGAATATTATTGAATCGATTGCCAAATCACTGGAAAAAACAGGGTTAAAAGTAAATGCGATATTCAGAGGCGGAACAGAAGACGAACCTGACTATGAAGATTATGATAAATGGAGCAATGGGGATACATCTTTATATACCTTTTGGATTAACACCGATATTGGAGACGCTATTCAGGTATTAGTTGACTTTTTCCATACTCCTGACGCTGATGACTATACTATGCGAACTCTTGGAATGTATAATGTCGGCCGATACAGCAACCCGGAATTAGACGAACTTATTGACAAAGCCAACGTAACGATGAACCCAAAAGAAAGATTAGTTTACATGCAGCAGGCGCTAAAAATGGTTCACGAAGACGTAGCGGCTATTCCTTTGTTTACTTCTGAGTGGGGTTATGCCGTAAATCCGAACATCTTATTTGACCCAAGACCGGATGATGACATCAGAGCTTACGAGATAGCCAAAAAGGAAATTGAATATCAGGCTATAGAAGAGAAAAAAAGCACCTGGGCGGTAATCTTCGGATTGTAAAAGAAATTGTAAAGAAAAAACATTAGATTGTCCTGAACGATTCAGGCACTTTCTCGGAGGAAAAAAGAATTCTTTTTCTCCGGGAAGAGTTGCTGTTTTTGAAATTTAGTCAAAAAAATGAAAAGTATTTTAAAAAAGAAAATTTCAGGCAGCATTGAGACGAAATTGAATATTTTAATTGGATTTTTTCTAATTGTTATTTTTATTGGAACAGCTTCTATTTTGATCGACAACAACAAAAAATCCCTTACTGAAAGATTAATATCCCAGGCCAAGAGTTTTTCTCAGCTTTCTGTCGGGCCCATTATAGAAAGCTACGAACTATACTTTGATTCCGGCTATCTTAAATTCAGAGAGTTGACGTTAAAAACACTGGAGCTTAATTCGGACATTTCAAGGATTCAAATTGTAGATACCGAAGGAAATATTTTAGCAGACACAGAGTCCCTAAAAAAAGCTGACGTCTGGCAGAAATATGAGCCGGAAGAAGAGCAAATACCAGAGACCCTAAAGAAAAACTTACAGTCATCCCAAGAATATTTTGTTCCCCATCCCCAGAAAAAAGAGCTGATATCCGAGATTCTCTATCCCTATTCCGATGATTGGGGAAAATATTCATACAATGTGAGATATTTTATCTCTTACGAGAGAGTGGAGAATGATATAAGAAAAATAAGAATTCAAATAATAATTTTTAGTATCGGTGCTTTAATACTGACCATCTATTTAATGGGAAGAGGTGTAAATAAAGTAGTTGTATCTCCAATCAAAGAATTCCAGAAAGGAGTTAAAAAAATCTCCGAAGGTGAGTTAGGAGAAAAAATTAAAATAAAAACCGGAGATGAAATTGAGTCATTGGCAGAGGAATTTAATCTGATGATAGAAAGATTGAAGGAATCGGGGCAACAAGTAGAAGAAGCAAGAAATGTCTTGGAGGTAAAAGTAAAAGCTCGAACTAGAGAACTGGCGGAATTAAACCAGACATTAGATGAAAGAGTCAAAGAAAGAACGAAAGAGCTCTTAGAAAGATTAGAAGAACTTGAAGAATACCAACAAATAAATATGGGAAGGGATTTAAGAGTGGCGGAATTGAACCGAGAGATAAAAAAATTAAAAGAAGAGATTGAAGAACTAAAGAGGCAAACTTAGGGTAAAAACCGCCGGTATTATTCTCCGCTAATCAGAATTTCATTCAATTTTGTTCTTGTCATCTGCCCGACATATCCGGTTCCCCTTTTCAAGCCTAAGGGTGCCAAAATCTCCGCAGCGTATCTTTCCTGAAAACGGATTACGGCCTGCTGGGTTAAAGAAAGAAAGTTGCCGGTAACCAATCCTTCAGGATATACATCCTGGCCCTGAGATTTTAAGAACTCCTGAAGGCAGCTAACTTCAAAATCATTCCTTATTCCAAAAAAAAGATCTTTTTCAAATCTCTGGCAGGAAATTTGGCCTCCTTCAATCAAAATGGCGTTTATCTTTGCTCGAACTTCAGCAATCTGTCTTTTTAATTCTTCGATCTCGGCCAAAAGCCGGCTGATTAATTCGGCTTCTTTTTTCTCTTCTGATTTTTCCTGAACGGTAACCTTCCAGGAAAAAGAAAAAGAATCTTCCCTCCCGTCAAACCCGGAGGTTTTGTTTTTAATAAAAGGAATAATAGTTAAAGAACTGTATTTTGTGTTAAATTCAGGAAAAGTGATTTTTCCTGTTTGCTCGGCAGGATCTAAAGGAAAAAACTCAACAGAGCAATTATCTTTTAAATCGCAAAGCAAATAGGGAATTTCAAATTCGGCAGAACCGGCTCCCTCAAATTCCAAAATAAGATTGCTCAATCCGCCTATAAATCTGTGCCAGTTGGCACTCCAATAAGTAGTATCGTGATAAGTAGACAAAATGGTTTCTGTTCTTGGAAGATAATAAAAAGTAGGGGTGATTCTAATATCTTTGAGATATTTATTCAAATAACAATATCTCTCTCCTAATTGGCAGTCATTAACCAAAACTGTGATTAGCCAATCGCTAAAAATCTGAGAAAAATCTTTTTTTAAACCATTTTTCTCCAAAGCGTAATTTATGGAATCAATTCCGGTTTTTGAAAATTGCAGAGAATCAACCAAAACCTTTACTCCGTAATGGTCAACTAAATACTGGGTAAATAAATTAACGACTCCGTAATCTTCTTTTTTATTAAGCCATTCGGTTAAAGAATCGGATGGTTTTGTTAAAAAATCTCTAACCCTTCTTTCAAGATTGCTTCCTTTGTAAATATCATCATAACCCAGCAAAGTTGAAGCGTACTCTGCTCTGGCTTCATTAAGCCAAGTTTCTTCAGTTACATTCCTTAATAGATCTTTCTGATTGACCGTAATTAAATGCAAAAATTCATGGACTAAAAAACTTTTGGCTTCAGATTTGTCAATATACTGGCTGTTTAAATAAAGCATTTCTCTTTCATTTGATTTTGGATATTGAAGTTTGGAATAGACATCACCCGAATTAAAATAGCCGCCGGCATCTTTAATCATCGGATGAATTAAAACCGTAATTGTTTCATCGCCGTCAATCCCGGGCTTTGGTTCTGAACCGAAAGTTGAAGTTAGTTTTGAATAAATATTTCTTTCAAACTCAACGCTTAAATTATAAATTTCCACATCCAAACTCTGTTTTTTTGAATAATCCAATCCCTCCCACCATTCTTTGTCAACATAAAAATAGATTTGATTGGTAATTTTTTGCAAAAGAGCCAAAGCCTCTTTTCTACCGTATAAATCATAAGAAGAATCAATGTTAAAATTGACCTCTTGCCCGAGAGTATCGGCGTTAGCAAACAAAGGGACAACTAATAATATTATTCCAATGAAAATTATTTTTGTTTTCTGCATATGGATATTTCTTTATTTTATCATATCAGCATAAATCAGTAAATTATCAGTGATAATCAGTAAAACAAAAAGCCACCCGAGAGGGTGGACTTTTTGGTTGCCCCACAAGGAAAGGCAAAAAAAATAAATCTTACTTAGTTCTACTTAACAAATATCAGAGCGTCTGTCTTAAGTATCACAATCAAAGCATCTGCCAATACATGGGCAGTATCCCATCCTACTTTGGTAATCTTGAAGTTATAATATTCACCGGTATCATCAACGTCAGTAATTCTTGCCTTTGCCACAATGGTTCTGTACGTGCCAGCTGCAATAGTTCTCTCTGCTACTGAAGCGCTACTTAATATTTTACCATCAATCGTTATCAATTGAGAGGTAGTAGTAACGCCGGTAGATGTAGCATCAGTCACACTCCATCCTGAAATTACAATTCCAGCAGTAGTAGTAGGAATCACTATATCTTCTCCTTGTGCTGTCAATTTGAAGGTAATCGTACCATCAAACCATTCAGTCAAGGTTGAGGTTACTGGGTCTTCGGTTTCTGTTATCGCTTGGGAAACAAAAGTCACAACCGGTGACACGGAATAAAAGTAAATTGTGTTTCCTGTTGCCGAGCCGGTGTAAGTAACAGTTTCATCATTTTCACTTACTGCGACTACAGTTCCCTCTGGGGTAGTATTAGCTATTGATACTAAAACACTGCCTGCAGTGGTTGTTGCAGCATATTCCACCTTAACACTTAGAGTCTTGGTAGTATCTTTAGCAATATCTACTTCAAGATCATCAAATGTTACTGTGGTAGATGCATCTTCACTGCCAATAACTTCAGTCCCATCATAAAGCTTTACAGAATTAATGTTTGTTGCGGTGGAAAGAGTAACTACAATAGTTCCTACCTGAGCGGTGTCTTTTGTTACTTTAAGGTCAAACCTTAAAACCTCATGCTCTGTTGCCACATCTGCATCAATCAAGGCAATACCTTCAGCAGGATTGCTTGCATTTACTTTAGTCTCAACTCTTGCTCCTACGCCAGCGGCTGCTACGGTAAATATTTTACTACCACTTACAGTCGCATATTGAGTAATTCCTGCAGTGTCTATTCCTCTTATTCCATCGCCTACAATAGTAAGAGTCATTGATCCAGGGACACGAGGCATAACAGGCACATTAACTTTAACAGTAATGGTCTTTGTTCCGTCTTTGGGAACATTAATGCCCAATCCTGTTAATCTTAATCTGTCACCAACTGAACTATCAATGTCAGTTCCCTTTACAGCACTGTCTCCGTCATAAAGAGCAAGATAATCTATCTTTTTCCAAATATCTGCACTAAAGGTAATGTCAATTCTGTCGACTCTGATACTTGAATCTTCTGCACTAAGTTCTAAAGCGGCTACTGCTACATTGGTAGCTCCCCAATTAACTTCAACACCTGTTGGAGATGGAAGCCATCTTGCTGTTAAATCTCCTTCAATTTGTTCCTCTACTGGAACTACCGGCACTACTGGAACGACTGGAACTACTGGAATTCCTCCTGTCAACATCGCGTTTAATTTAGTTCTTGTTGCAGCACCGACAAAACCGGTTCCGGCAGTCAATCCAAGTGGAGCCAAAATCGTAGTGGCGTATTTCTCCTGGAAATTGATAACGGCTGCTTTGGTCAAAGAACCAAAATAAGTCGTTTCATTTCCCAGAGAACCGAAACTGCTGGCTGCTACTTGTGTGTCGACGGTCAGATTTAAAATTGCCTGTAGGCATTTTACATCTGTACCCGTCATAGTCTGGGATAAATTGCGGTCAAAAGTGACTCCGGCACAAGCTGCAGGCACACTGGCTGCAGGAGCTGCAGGAGCTCCGGTCAATGTCTGATATTCAGTCATCAATTGATTCAATTCGGCCTGAAGGCTTTGAATTGAAGCCAAAAGCTCTTCTGCGGTTAATGCTTGAGCAGGAGCTACGGCTCCGAATAAACCAGCAATCGCTAAAACTGCTATAATCTTTTTTAATCTATTCATTTTAGTTTTTTATTTTTTTATTAATTATTTACATCATCGCGTCGACCTTTTCTTCGCGACCTTACGTATTAGTCACGAGAATTACCCCGTATCATCTCGCCGAAAGCAAGATTGGTGCGGGGTTCGCGAATCTCCATTTTTTAACATAATAAATAACAACTCCAACCATCAAAATTGTGGAAACTTTATTCTGTCGGTTCTTCTGTCACTTCTTCTATCAGCTCTTTTTCTATTGGTTCTTCTATTTGCTCTTCCGATTCATCTATCGGCTCTTCCATCGGTTCCGGGCTGGCCGGCTTATTAAATTCTGCGTTAAACATAACCAACGCCTCTGAATATTTCCCTTCTTCGACTAATTCTTTCATTTGATTTAAAATCTCTTTTTGCTCTTCGGTCCATAAAGTTCTTTCTTCCAAATCTGAAATCAAAAGCTCAACCTCTAATTTATCTGAAACCCCCTGCAATTCATCAAATTCTTCTTCTCCGATAACCACGCCCAATGATTTAACTTCTTGTATTTTTCCTCCTAATTCTTTGGTTCCCTCAACCATTTTTTTAATTGCTGCGGGGTCTGAACTGGTTGCCTCCATTCTTGATAAATTCTTAGCTGCTTCGGAGACGCTTGCCTGGAATTCATTGATGGCCGGAGCTAATTTTTTCACCTGATTGGTTTCTGCGATTTTAGTCAATTCTTCCAATCTTTTATTGGCTAAATTAAGGCTGGCTTGCGGCTTATCAATTTTTGAAACAAAAACTGCCTGGCCTCTTTCTGCAATCTTCTTTATCGGGTATAAAAAGTCGCCGGGTAAAGAGTTTTGAGCAAAAGCAAAAAGCCCGAATAGAAGAAAAACAGCAATTAAACTGGCAAAAGCCGGTTTAGCCAACTTAAACTGAAAAAACAATCTCAAACTTTCTATCAACGAGAACTGTTCTCGTTCTTCGCCTAAAATCTGTGTTTTAATCAAAACAACCCAGTCCTTTCTGGGTTTAATGTCTTTGAGGATTTGCAGTTTTTTGATGAGGTCTCTGTCAGTCATCTTCATTGTAATTACGACGAATTAGACACGAATTTGTTACACACCAAGCTTTCACGTAGTGAAAGCGAAGATAAAAAAGAGAACGAAGTTCTCTTCGCCAGTTATCCTTCCTTTACCTCCCGTCTGTTAATCTCATTTTTAATGGATTTTAGAGCACGATGGAGAGTCACCCGGGTGGCTCCTTCCGATTTATCAAGCATTTTCGCTACTTTTGGAATAGGTAGATCGTCCAAATAATGCCAGATAATCACGTTTTGGTAATCTTCCTTTAAATCAGCTAAAACTAGCTTAACTTGGTCCAAATCTGAGTTAAAAACTACTTTTTCTTCTATACCCGGCTTTGGATCAACAATCGGCACTATTTCTGGCGAAACAAAATTTGTCCTACCCTTTTCCCGATAGTAATCGGTTGTTAGATTACGGGCAATCCGATACAAAAAAGCTGAAGGATTTTCAATATTGGGATTGTTCTTGTATGATTCCCAGCCCTTTAAAAAGGTCTCGGAACACAAATCCTGGGCAATTTCCTCAGAATTCACCTTTAAGAATATAAAACGATATATTTTATTAATACACCGGTCGTAGATTTTACTGAATTCTTTTCGTTTATTTGCCATGATAAATTAAGCCAGACAAGGTAGGACAGCGTGTCCTACCCTATATATGTATACCTCATTTAGGATTGAATATTTCTAATTTGGTAAAAAGTGTCGTTTTTCTCGCCCATTCTCTCAATTAAGCCCTGTTCTAACATATGCTCAAAATCTCGTCTTAAGGTTCTTTTGGTAACTTCGGGCAGAACTTGCTTTATCTGCCAAACCTGGGCCCTGCCCTTTTCTTTTAAAAACTCCAGTATCTTTTCTTGCCTGTTCAAATTATGACCCAGCGGAATTGGCGTTTCTTTGGGATAAGCTTCAACAACCAGAGCCGCAGCGGGGCGAAGAGATAAATCTCTTCTTGATCTTCGCTCGGCTTCGCCTCGCTCGATGGCTGAAGAAGAGGATTTATCCTCTTCGACAACAGCAAGATTATCTTTCTTTTTTTCTTTTTCCGGCTTGTATTTTTTTAATATCTCCCCTAGATTATCATATTCTTTCTTAATTGCCAATATGTCAGAAGGACTTACCCAGTTTTGAACCAAAGCCACTTCAAAAAAACTGTCCAAAACCTCCAAATCTTTTTCATTGGGTTTGGCCAAAATATCATCAGCCTTTTCTCGCATTTTATACCTTAAGGGCTCTTTTTTCGGAAAAAGCAAGGTTAAGCGATAAAGATTATTTGTCAGTTGAATTAAAAACTCTCTGTTCATAGAACGTTCTTTTAATATATCAGAAATTAAAAACTGGGTCAAAAAAAATCAAGCCCTAACGACTTGAAAATCATACATAAAAACCTATTTGTTGGGCATTAAGGCAAGGACGAAATAGGCGAAATACACTGATTATCCTTCATGACATAGCAATTGCAATTTTGGAAAGCATTATTCTCAAAGACATTCTGATCTTGACCGACAATATTAATTGCTATCCAACTATTTTCAAAAATGGAATTTCTAACCGTAGAAGTTGAGTTCTCTAAATAAAGAGTATACGCACTGGGTCCGTTATTTTTGAAGTAAACATCTTCAAAAATTACACTATTTTTTTCTACATATACCACACCAAGATAAGGATACCAACCAAGTCCAGTTAGTCCTCCATAACTAATGATTACATTTTGAAAAGTAGAAGTAGCAGCTTCGGGAGTGAAATGAATCCTGTTCCAATAGCTAATTGAGGTTGTGATTCCATCATTTTTAGTATCGCCACCGTACTCATCATCATCAATCGAAGTAAAAACAATTTTTTCGGTTGGAGAACCTATGGCTTCAATCTTTCCTTTTACGATCAAATTATCGTCATTACCCGACCAGGGTTTATAAGGTTCAAATTTTACTACCACACCTGGATTAATGATCAAAGTGGAACTGGAAACTATTTCAAGTTGTAAAATGACATAAGGAAAATCATTATTTCGATAAAGCGTCCAATTTTCGGTAGCTGAACCTAAAAGATAAATGCCATTTAACTTATTATTCTTGCCAGAATTATTTTTTAAAGATTACTTTACAATTTGATGAAAGGACGAGGGAAGTTGTCTCTAGAAAACAACGACCCTCGCACTTCTCCTAGGGCTATAATGGTACTAGTTTGCCATTGTCCCTTTTCAGCACAATCCCTTCGGGTGGATATTTGTCATACCAGGTCTGATCTTCCCATTTTTTTAGTTGTGAGTTAAAAATGCTGGGTTTATCTACTTGGTCATTATTCCAAACATAGTTCTTTCCCGTAAAGATATGATACTCCGCACCGATTCTATCTATTTCTAATAACTGTAGTAATGGGATCTCTCTTCCCGAATGAATTCTTACTATTTTCCCCGCTGGTAACATGCCTGATAAAACAATAACTTTCTCCCATTCCGTTCCAGTCATTTTATAAGCTAAATGATAAACCTCTAGGTTGTTTAAAGATATTGGTAATGAACCAGTATTCTGAATATCAATCCACTCTCCTGCTAGTTGTTGTTGTGGTGTAAAAAATCTGGAACGATCTTTTCCGGAAGGATTTGGCTTTGCTTTCGTTGTTTGTAACATTGAAATTAACATTTACTTGTTAACCTTTTCAAGCTATAATGAAAATAGCTGAAGAGGCTGTGGAAAACCAGCGCGACTTTTAATCCTATTAGGGACGCTGGTCTCCACGATTTGTAATCTACAAGACGCTGGAGTACTTTACTTGCTTCCAGCGTTTTGTATTTAATTTTTATCATCTTTCTGCTCTTTTAATTCAATAATAAATATCTTTCCGAGTTTCTCATCCATAATTTCCTTAGGGTCATATCTGCCGGTATATTTTTTGGGGTCAATATCATATTTTCCGAGAAACGAAATAGCAGAGATATATCCTCCTGTCTGTCTTGGTTTTAATTTTACCATACCTTCTTCTGGCGAGTCAAGAAACTTGAATCCTACCGCTTTTTTGTCCTTGTCGTAAAAAAGCTTTAATCCAACCGACCCTTTTAAATTATTTCTGTGAAAAAAACCGGTGCTAAAACCAAATCCACCTATCTTACCTAAGCTAATTTTAGAAGAAAACTTTCCTCTAAAAGATGTAAATTCTTCAAAGTTGTATCCTTGAATTTCCATATATTTTATTGATTAATGTCAATCTATGTCTTACTTCGACCTTTCATTGTCCATCATAATCCTTTCAGAATACTTGTCAAGTGTCCAAATAAAGAACGCCTCCTAAGCAAAAAATAAAAAATAGCCCAGCGATGGGCTTTTTGTTTTTACAATGATAAAGTTATCCACTTGGCTTGTAAAGAATTGTAAAGTATAATGAAAGTGTATGAAAGAGAATGATTTTTATACAACTCAAGAATTAGCAAACAAATTAAGGGTAAATATTATGACTATTTACCGCTATATCAAAAGGGGGAAGTTGAAAGCCTATAAAATAGGCAAAGAGTTTAGAATTGATAAAGAAGAATTTAATAAGTTTTTAAATAAAGTAAAAACGAAATAGATTTATGAATATAAGGGAACTAAAAACCAAATGGAATAAAGAAAAAGAGGATTATAAAACCCGAGAAGTTGGCTCTGGCGTTCAGAAATTTGTTAAAGATTTTCTTAAATCTGAGGATATTTTTAATTTAAAAGAAGGGCTGAGCTCTACTCCATTAGAAAGAAGAAATAACGAATTCACAGAAGAAACTAAAACAAAAGCTAGACGTTTGGCTGATATTATTATTTATATAAATCCCGAAATAAATATTCCTCTTGAGGTGGAGCAATACGGAAACATTGAAAACGGCCTTAGCCAATTACTTCAATATCAACTTGATTTAGATAAAAAATATGGGATTTTGACAGATGGTTATACTTGGCAATTTTATAATAATGCTTATTTACTAAAAGAATTTAATTTGAAGCAAATTTTTGAAAATCCTGAATTATTTAGGGAATATTGGGAGGAGTATATCAAGCCAGAATTTTATTATTTATCATTTTTTGAGGAAAAAGGACAATTAAAGATTATTCCAGAGGATATTTCGATAGATAAAAAAAGACAAGACTTTTTTAGGGACATAACAACCTTAATAAGAGATTTTAAAAATAAGCTAGAGATTGAAGGATATTTAGAGACTACCGATAAAAAACAAAAAGGAAAAATTGCTATTGAGATTACTTATGCTTATATTATCCAATTTATACTCTATAAAACATTAGTAGATAACGATTTTAGTTCTTTTAAAAAAGAGTTTACAGATATTCAAAATGGTATTTACGAGTGCTTAAAGGTAAAGCAATACGGCAAAATTTTAGGTATTATTGATGGTATTTCTAATGAAATATCTAAAAATATTTATCGTCCATTCGCTAAAGAACAAGAATTTATTACAAATAAACTCATAGAGCTTTTGCGTAAACCTAAAAACGAACTGCACGATGTCTCCCCGTGGTTAGACATTTTTGTATTTATTAAAAAATATAACTTCGCCAATGTCCGAAATGAAATATTTGGTTATATCTACGAAAACTACTTAAAGGAACTCTACAAAGAAGAACAAAAGGGACAATATTTCACAGACCCAGATGTGGTCAACTTTATGCTTAAACAGATTGGTTATAACCCAGAAAATATTAAAAAGAGGTTAGATAATAACCCTGAAGAAAATTATATTTCTATTATTGACCCATCTTGCGGTAGTGGAACTTTTTTATATAGTGCTGTTAATCAAATTATCAACGCCGTGCCGAACGGCTCAGAAAATTCTTCAAAAGAGGTAGAAGAACTGGTTAATGAAAATGTTTTTGGTTTAGATATAGCGGAATTTCCACTATATCTGGCTGAGATGAACATTGTGATGAGAATGTTGCCGTTGATTATTAACGAAAAATACAACAATCCAATTGATAAAAAAATTAAAGTTTTCTGGACAAAAGATTCAATATCAGAGTTTATTTTTTCAGAGATAAACAATACTGAAAACGACCTTATGGGCATTGGCGGAGGGCAACGACCACTTTTTAATATTAAGAAATTAGAATTTGAATTTGATAGTTATATGAGAGAAAAAGGTGATTTAGAAAATACGAAAAAAAGTATGCGTCCGCCAAGAAAAAGATTTGATTATGTAATCGGCAATCCACCGTATATTGGATATAACGAATCTTCTAAACAGGGCGTTTTAATAGTAAAGCTTATACAGGATAAAAAAGTTCAGATGAGTGATATTTATGGCGTAAATTTAAATACCGTGCCTAATAGGATTAAACCATACTCTCCAAAGCCCAACCTCTATGCCTTTTTTATTGCTTTAGGAATTGCATTATTGAAAGACAACGGAAAACTATGCTATATTATTCCTCAAACATTATTAAACGCTGGCGACCTTGATGTCCTTCGTTATCATTTGGCTAAATTTACAACCCTTGAAAAAATCATAATTTTCAGTGGGAAAATGTTTATAGGTAGGGGGTTGAAACAAGATAAACCAGTACCTACTTCAAGTTTGATTTTCGTTCTTAGCAGAAAAATACCTTTGGCAACAAATAAGGTTAAGGTAATAAATTATAAAAATCCTGATGACAACATAGAAGAAACTTTACAGAATATTCTTAAGGGAGAGAAAATTTCCGAGAAAGAAATCCCGCAAGAAGAATTATTACAGAATGTCGCAAACTGGAATTTTATTAAACAAGAGAAGAAATTTTTAAATTTCCACGAAGAATATAAGAAAAATACGATTGATATCTCATCTTTTAGAGTTAAATTAACTCCCAACGATGACTTTTCTTTTGATGGAGGGGTTATAATAAACGAAGATTCAATTAAAAACCGAGCTAATGATGACTGTTTTGAAATTTTTGACTATAAAACTAACGATTGGGATGCATATACGATAAGTAAAAGCGAGAAATATTATCCTATCAATGGTTCTTTTGAATTTCCTTCTGGAAGTCAAGGAATAGCTACCTTCCATAAAAAATTTAAAATCATCTGGCGAACGAGATTTGCTAATCGTTTCCAATTCACAGATAGAAATATTCTCCTAATCAATAACCAATCGTTGACTGTTAGTTCTAACTCAAAAAACGAATTATTATTTTATTTTTCCTTACTTAATTCTCCTATTACCAAATTGATTCTTGAAGAAAATCTCAGACAAGAAAATGAAAAAGATTATTTTATACCGCTGAGGGCTATCAAAGAATTCGTGCGAATACCTAAAATTACAGATGGTAATCAAAAAATAAAAAATGAAATCATAAATAGCGTGGAAAAAATGTTAAAGTTAGGGGAGGAAACGCTATCCCACTTTGTTGATTTTTCAAAAGTAATGCTCCAAAAATTTGATAACGTTTCAGTAGAAAGCAATAATCTAATTTTAGAAAAAGATAAAGAAAAAATTAAAATTCATATAAAAGGTGGTAAAAATTTAGTTAAGAAAACAATTGACGAGAAATATAATAGTAAGGGATTAAAATTAGAAAAATCAATAATTAGTTTATCTGAATTAAAAACCTTACCAATTATTGATTATGATAAACAACAAGAGCTGAAAAACTATATTGATGATTTAGTTTTTGCGCTATATTTCAACATTGGGTTAGAAGGTTTAGGGTTAAATAAGGCAGAAAAAATCAAGGCAAAATGCTCTAAAAATCCTTATTATAAATTGGTAAATACTCAGAAACTATGAAAGCTATAATCTTAGCCAGAGTTTCAACTGAAAAATAAAAGCCCCCTTTTAAAAGATTTTTCTCTTAATAGACATTTTATATCAAAAAAAGCCCCGCTTGAGGGGCTTTAATTTGACTTTTTGTTACCCATAATAACCATAAGGGTTCCAATCATCGGGATTTATTTGGATTGGTGGCAAAGAATTAAAATTTTTATAATCAGACGGAAAGAAGGTGCTTGCTACTGTAAAAATTGAAAATATAAAAAATAAAACTGCAAATAGAAATTGCCAGCTCTTAATTTCTTTGTAATTTAAAGTGAATAGCTTACCAGTTAACCTATAATCTCTCCGCCACTTAATAAAAAAGGTAAAGATTGGTGCCAATATAAAAGCAATTATCAGAAGACCACTAAATCCCTCAATAAAACCCTCGTCGTATAAACCTAAAAACCCAAAAGTTATTCCTGATGTAGCTAAGATTATTACAAAAACTACTAAAAGGGCCTTCCAAAATGAAAATTGTTTTATTCTTTCCGTTTCCATAGATTATTCTCCTATATTAAAAGAAAATGACAAAAAAGAAAGCTATAATACCCGCCAATAAAGTAATATCAAAAACAATATCGGCTGTCCTCTTACGAAAACGAATTAATAGTGGTGCCATTGTCTCAAGCGCCTCAAGTTCATAATCAATCTCAGAGTTGCTTTTATGAGCCCTTAAACGCAATAAAAACTCGTGGCTCGGCTGAATTATAGCTCCAGTAATATATCCAAGCAGGGCAAAAATAATAAGCTCTAAAGAACCATCAAGGACTTTATGAAAAAATAAGAAAATAAAAATTACGCTAAGTAAAAGCACAATAAAGGTCGCAAGTCCTCTCGTTAACACAAGAAATAAATATCTCATAATAAGGCGTTTATCAAATTTTATCTGGCGGAAAACATAAAGCCCGCCGCCAGCGATGGGCTTTCTTTCACTTAAACTATATCTTATTCGAGATTTTAATAATTATCTCTGCCACCAAAAAAATAATCCTCCGACAGCGAGGATTAAAACAAATACAAAAACAAAAAGAAATTTTTTATTCAAAAATTTTTTAAAATTTGCCATATTTTCCTATCATAACAAATCCAAAAACAAAAAAACAACCCGCCCCTGTGGATAACTTATTTCAAAAAGTGCTTTCTGGCTTGACTTTTTATTTTAAATATGTTAAGGTATAGTTAGTTAAAAAGAAATTTTTCTTTTTTTAAAAATATAAATATGGAAAGAAAGAGAGGTGAAAATAGAAATGATGGAAAGATTTAGAATACTTGTGGCGCAAGTAGTGACAGGTCTTGTTACGGTAATATCAACAATATGGTTTTGCCGTAAGGTCATTATTGAGGCACATCTTATTGCCAAGATTTATTACCTTCAAATTAATAGTGTCTTGATAGCACAGACAATAGGCCTAATATCTATTGCTTGTTTGGGCTCGAAATTCTTGATTTGGATCATGAAAAACCCGAAAATAAATGAAGGAGAGATAAAAGAAAAAGAAGTAGATATGGGACGGGTAAAAAATATTGGAAAATATACCAATAAATAGATAATAAAAAACAAAAAGCTCACACAGAGTTAATCTGGTGAGCTTTTTATATTTTTACAATCCGACGAATTCTCTGATTTTGGAAATGGGAATGGCAATGACCCTCCCTTTAGAATCAATCGTGTTTATTCCCAGAACTTCTCCTTCAATGTTAAAAAGAGGGCTGCCGGCAAAAAGACTGCTTTCAAGGATGTTGGTTTGAATAAAGTTTTCGTCAAAAGTTTTAACAATTCCTTCATTCACCAGTTTTGAAGGAATTTCATTTTCAAAGGTAACTCCGATCAAAAAAACCCTCTCCCCCATTTTCAATTTCTCCAATCTGGCAAAGCTGACCGTGGTAAAGACAGAATCTGAAATTTTTATTAAAGCTAAATTTTCTTTTAAATCTCTTTTTAAAATTTGGAAAGAGACCGACTCGTTATCTATAAAAAAGGTGAAATCTGAGCCCTGGGGCACGAGTTCAGCCAGGGTAACCATTAAACCGTCGGAAGTAACGATAAAACCGGAACCCTCCAAAACCTTACCTGTTTTGGTTTGAGTTCTCACTCCGGCTACTGTTTTTTTTACTTTCTCAAGCGCGTCTTTAAGGGCGATATTTTCCTGAATAATTATTTCCTTTGTTTCTGTTATATAAGTCGGGCTCTCCTCCAAGCCGTATTGATAAAAAAGCGGCCTTTCAACAAAATAAGGCCATAAAATCTGATTGGCGAAAATCCCACCAACCATTCCAATAATAAAAATGGTAATAATTTTAAGAATGTTTTTTAACATTATTTAACCAAAAGTTTCTCTTTGGAAACATTTTTTACTAAATCTTCAAAAGTTCTAAAAACAATTTCGTTATTCTGCAAATCAACAACTATATTGTCTTTCTCTTTCAACTCGCCGGAAACTATTTTCAAAGCCAGAGGATCTAAAACCATTTTCTGAATCACTCTTTTTAAGGGCCTGGCTCCCAGGTTCTGGTCAAAACCACGTTCGGCTAAAAATTCTTTGGCTTGTTCTGTAACCTTAATTTCAATTTTCTTTTGTTTAAGGCGTTCGCTAACAATGGCCAATTGCAAATCAACTATCTTTTTAATTTCCATTTTGCCGAGATAGTTAAAAATAATAATTTCATCAATTCTATTCAGGAATTCGGGCCGGAAGTTTTCCTTTAAAGCTGACATTACTTTTTCTTTTAAATTTTCCCTGGCTTCCATTGCTTCGTCACCACCAATAAAACCAAGTGACGCTTCTTTGGCGATAATGTCTGAACCAACGTTTGAAGTCATAATCAAAATAGCGTTTTTAAAAGAAGCTGTTCTGCCTTTGGCGTCGGTCAATCTGCCGTCTTCTAAAATCTGAAGAAGGATATTAAAAACATCGGGATGGGCTTTTTCAATTTCGTCCATCAAAATTACGCTATAAGGCCTTCTTCTGATTTTGTCGGTCAATTGACCTCCTTCTTCGTAACCAACATAGCCCGGAGGAGAACCAATCATTCGCGACACAGTGTGCTTTTCCATATATTCTGACATATCCAACCTGATCAAAGCGTTTTCGTCGTTAAAAAGAAATTCAGCCAAAGCTTTAGCAGTTTCGGTCTTGCCGACACCGGTTGGTCCTAAAAACATAAAAGAGCCCACAGGCCTGTTTTCTTCTGAAATTCCAGCTCTTGCCCTTCGAATTGCATTAGAAATTGCCAAAATTGCTTCTTTTTGGCCAACGACTCTTTTTTGAAGAAGATTTTCCATTTTTTCTAATTTTTTAACTTCTTCTTCCAAAAGCCGAGTAACCGGAATGCCGGTCCAGAGAGAAACAACCCTGGCCAATTCTTCCTCTGAAACTTCTTCTTTTAAAATTGGTCTTGATTTTTGGAATCTAACTAATTTTCTTTCAACCGACTTCAATTCTTTTAAAAGGTTGGGAATTTTTCCGTATTTTAATTCAGCCACTTTTTGGAGATCGGCCTGGGTCTGGGCTCTTTCTACTTCAAAACGAGTACTTTCTATTTCTTTTTTAAGGTTTTTAATCTTAGTAATAACTTCTCTCTCTGCCTGCCATTGAGCTTCAATTTCTTTTGCTTTCTCTTTTAAATCAGCCAGTTGGCGAGAAATTGCTTTTTGTCTTTTTTTATTTTTCTTTAAGGCTCGTTTTTCAACTTCTAGTTTTTGGATTTCATTTTTTAATTGTTCAAGCTCTAAGGGTTCTGATTCAATTTCTAATCTTAAAGAGCTCATTGCTTCATCCATTAGATCTACGGCTTTGTCCGGCAAAAATCTGTCGGTAATATAACGGGCAGCCAACTCGGCAGCTGCCACCAGGGCAGAATCCTTAATTTTTACTCCGTGATGAAGTTCGTATTTTTCTTTGATTCCTCTTAAAATATCCACCGTGTCTTCAATTGTGGGCTCTTGAACATAAATTGGCTGGAATCTTCTTTCTAAAGCCGGGTCTTTTTCAATATATTTTTGATATTCTTTCAGGGTGGTGGCGCCAATTGCTCTTAATTCTCCCCGGCCCAAAGCCGGCTTTAACAAATTAGAAGCATCAATCGCTCCTTCGGCCGCGCCGGCCCCAACCAAGGTATGCAGTTCATCAATAAACAGAAGATATCTGCCGCCTGACCGACTAAGTTCTTTTAAAAGAGCTTTTACTCTATCTTCAAATTCTCCCCGATATTTTGTTCCGGCAACCAAAGCTCCCAAATCCAAAGCAATAATTTCTTTATCTTTTAAGGATTCCGGAATTTTTCCGGAAACAATTTTCTGAGCCAAGCCCTCGGCCACGGCGGTTTTGCCAACCCCGGCTTCGCCAATTAAAACCGGGTTGTTTTTTGTTCTTCGCGACAAAACCTGCATTAATCTTCTGATTTCATTTTCCCTGCCAATTACCGGATCCAACTTCCCTTGACGGGCCAACTGAGTTAAATTTCTGGCATATTTTTCAATAACTTGATATTTTGATTCGGGTTCGGGATCCGTGATTCTTTGGCCTCCGCGAATCTGAGCTAAAGTTTTCAAAACTGTTTCATAGTCCAATTTGCCAATTTCCAAAGAAGTGACGCCGCCGCCCGGCTGTAAAAAATTAGTTTTGTCTAAAATTTCTTTTGCTTTGGTTGAAGTATCTAACAAAGCTAAAAATAAATGTTCAACCGAAATATATTCATCACCCATTTTAGCGGCTTCCTGTCTGGCTCTCTCTAAAACCCTGGCCATATCCTGGGTCAAATACAATTGACCAAAAACTTGAGTGGTGGCAATTACCGGAATTTTATCCAAGGCAGCCTTTGTTTTCTTCTTTAAATCCTCAATATCAGCTCCTAATCTTTCAAGCAAATTCAAAACCACGCTTTCTTCCTGAGAAAGCAGGGCGTATAAGAGGTGCAGAGCATCAATCTGCTGCTGGCCTCTTTCCTGGGCCGCATTCTGCGCCTGGAGTATTACCTCTTGAGATTTGTGGGTGAAATTACCGTTCATACACCAAGCTTTTATTTATAAAAGCGAAGGTAAAGAAGAGGACGAAGTCCTCTTCGCCTTTCATTTTCTTTATAGCATACAATTTAAAAAAAATAAAACCTCAAAAATAAAAAAAGGGGATACAATCCGCTGTTTACGCATCTTGTATCCCCCTGACTTTTGTGCTCCGAGTAGAAGCATAAAAACCCTTAAAAAATTTTTCGGACAAGATCGGGAATTAATCTTCCTTTGAGGTCTTTCAAGCGAGATTCAATCTTATCTCTTTTCTCTTCCGGAACGCCGTTTTCCAGTTTTCTTTTTATTGCTCTTGCTTCTCTTTGATAGGCGTCCATCCTTTCTATCAGGTTAGACTCAGTCCCATGTAAGCCCATGTGTTTTTTCCTCCTTTCCTTTTTTATTACACTGTTCTTATTCGCTTATTTCGTCCAGGGTTGCCTGGATGATTTCTTCCTTGCCGTTTCTCAAAATTTTCAAAACAACTCTGTCTCCCGGGTTATATTTCATAATAATTTTAGCTAAAGAATTTTCAACAGTAATCCTTTCTTCATTAAACTCTAAAATTATGTCTTTTTCTTTAAGGCCGGCTTTTTCAGCAGCTGAACCAGAAGCAACGGCTGACTCTCCCTGGTATCCTTTAATAATCCAAGCACCGTAAGAAACCAGCAAGTTATTGTCTTCCTGAATCTTTTCTGTGATTAAAACGTATCTAACCCCCAAATATGGGTAAACAATTTTCCCCAGGGTTTTAATCTGCTCAATGTCTTTTTTGGCTTTATTAATAGGAATAGCAAAACCAATATTTTGGGCTCCCTGAACCATAGCTGTATCTATCCCAACAACCTCTCCTTTTAGGTTAAGAAGCGGCCCACCGGAATTCCCTTGATTAATAGCGGTATCGGTTTGGATAACATCTTCAATAGTTTCAGATAAACCGCCACCTGAAGCAGTAATGCTTCTCCCTAGACCTGAAACTACACCCACTGAAACCGTATTTCGAAATTCTCCCAAGGCATTGCCGATGGCAATTACGGTCTGGCCGATTTGGAGAGCATCCGAATCACCCAGTCTTACTACTGGAAACTTTGTTAAAGTGAAATTCCCCGGGCTATTCACAATTTTTTCTTGGTCAATCTTAATTACTGCCAAATCCTGAACAGGGTCGCGAGCTAAAACTTTGGCAGGATAACTCTTCCCATCATTGGTTAAAACAGTGTAATCAGCTTCAGTATCTAAAACCACATGTTTATTGGTTAAAATCATTCCGTCATCAGAAACAATAAAGCCCGTTCCTCCACCAACTTCCTGCTTTTGGGTTCCTTTTTGCCGGTATTGAGGAATTTGAAATTGCTGACCAAATTCTGGAAAAGGGTTGTAGTAATATTCTTCAATAATTGGAACGTCTTTGGTGATAACGATACTGACTACTGCCGGAGAAGCGCTCTTTACCACATTTATTGTTGTTTCTTCTTGAGTAGTTTGAGAAACATATTCTTTCTCAATCAATTTTTGAATTTCCGGAAGTTTAATATTTAAGCCGGAAAGATAATCTTTTATTTGCAAATAGAAAATACTGCCAGAAACAATTCCGGCTAAAAAACCAAAAGAAGAAGACAAAAAAATAATTAAAACTGCCAGCCAAAAAATTCTGTTCCTTAAAAACTTAGGAAAGTTAAATTTTGGCAGTTTTATTTTCGGCATCTTAAATTTTGGCAGTTCGTAAATAGACATGGTGGTAATACTTAATTTTATCTCAATTTTTTTTCTTTTTCAAATAGTCAAAGAGCACTTTACGCTCTTTTCCACCTTCGCTCGGCTCTGCCTCGCTCGCTGACCAATGACCAAAATTATACTTAAAAATAGGTTTTTTTATCGGGCCGAAAAAAAGCATATAAATCCCGGCTAAAATATATTTCAAATAAGTTCTCAATCTGCCTTCATGCTCAAACCTTCTGGGAGATGTCAAAACGGATTCGGTTTTTATAAATCCGAATTTGCCAAATTTTGCCGCTTGCTTGACAAAACAATGATCTTCACCTATTTTTATTTCTTCGTCAAATCCGCCAACTTTTTCAAAAATTTCTTTTTTAACCAAAACCGAATTTGTGGCACAGGGAATTTTAGTCAAATTAACAAAATTATTGTAAATTCCGTAAAGAATTTTATCTATTTTTTTACCCCTGGGATAGATCGGAAAAGAAGCTACTCCCAATTTCTTTTTTTCAAATTCTGCCAAAAGGTTTTCTAGAAAGTTCTCTGGCAAAAAAACATTATCAGCGTCCATAAACAAAAAAATCTCTCCTTTGGCAATTTTTGCTCCCTCATTTCTTCCTCTGGCCGGCAGGCCGCCTCTAATAACTTGACAGCCAAAACTTTTGGCAATCTCAACTGTTTTATCAATAGAGTCGGCATCAGCCACAATCACTTCATAAGCCGAGCTTTCGCCTAGCGAGGGCGAAGAAAGTAAACTTTCTTCTTCCCCCTTCGCTATCGCTCGGGAAAGCGAAGGTGAAGAAGAGGATTTATCCTCTTCGCCTCCAGCAAAGTTCTGCTGCTTGATTAAATTAAGCAATAAGGGAAGATATTTTTCCTCATTCAGGGCGGGAATAATAATGCTAAGCATAATTTTCAATGTTCAACGAATTTTCAATTCGTTTCACCTTTGATTTCAATAAATAATTTTTTTGCTTCGTTCCAAATTTCTGGCTGGTTTTGTTTCTCTTTCATCCAATACCACCATTCAGCTCCCCATAAATAGAATTCTTTTAAGCCGGTTTTTTTTGCATATTCAATATTTTTCCTGAATTGTTCCAAGTTCATTGTTTTTTCCTGTTCTGCTAAAGGCAAATTATAAAGCAGTTTTGGCCCCCAGGGCTCAGCTTGAAATTCAACGCAAATTACTTTTTTATCAAAAAACTTTTCAACAAGTTGGGCCCTTCTCCAATAAAAAACAGGGGGGATAGGATAAGTAACATAAACTGCTAACTGGTGAAACCAGACTTTTCTATACATTGTTGTGCCAACAATGTCGCCAATCCGAGCCGCTCTAAACCAAAAAGACCACTCTCCACTATCAGATATTACCACCGGTCTGTTTTGAAAATCAAGACTCTTGACCAAATCAATCTCTACTTTAAGAAATTTTCTGTCATGAAGCCAGGGACAATCGCCAAAAGGGAAAAAAGGTTCATTTTCTACCTGCCAGGCATATATAGTTTTTGAATCTTTGTAACGCAAAACAATATTTTTAAGCATTTCTAAAATTTTTTCTTCTTGTTCTTTTCTGGTTAAATTCTTTGCCCAGCCAGGAAGATGGCATTCCGGCCATCTCGGCGTTTTCATGCCAATTACCAAAAGAATTTTAGCCCCTCTTTTTTCAGCCGTATTTATCTGCCAATCCAGGTCTTCAAAACGATATTCATTTTTTTCCGGCTCAATTAAGTCCCAATGAACGGCAACTTTTAAATCTTTTACATTTAAATCATCAAGCAAAGCTAAATAATTTTCTTTCCATTCCAATCCCATGTCCCGGCTGTGTTTTTGGGAAAAATTGACTCCCCATTTAATTTCTTCCGCTTGGGGAGCGCTTCCAAGAAAAAAGAAACCCAAAATAATAAAAAGAAAGATTAATATTGCAAAAATCATTTTCTTTAAATTTTTTTTCATCTTTATTGCACACCCGAGCCGCAGCGAAGGGTAAAGAAGAAGATTTATCTTCTTCGCCCAGGGAAGCCATCCCGGTGGACCGATTATTTTAAGGCTATTAAAATCAATCCTGCGCCGATTAATAAAATAGCAGCAACTTTTTGAAAGATAATTTCCCGGGATATTTCTTCTTTCAAAATTTTAGGCAATTTAAAAGACAAAATTATGGCAAAAATCAAAAGAAAAACGTATTGAACTCCCTGAAGGGCATTGATAAAAGGCATATAAGCTAAAGGCACTAAAAAAATTGCCCAGTTCTGCAAAAGAGCCGCTCCGGCGCCGGCTGTTTGATTCGTAAGAAAAATAATAGCTGTTTTTTTCGGGAATTTTTCTCTTCTCTTAATAAAAATTTCTTTCTTAATTTCCGGAAAAAAAACAAAAAAACAAATGGCCATTAAAAAACCGCCTACACTTCTCCAAATAAAACCATTCCAGAAGGGTTGAACCAAATAAACATATTTTATTAAAACAAATGATAAAGATAAAAGAAAAGCGGTTAGGACAGAAAATTTTAAACTTTTTATATTTATCAATTTTTCTTTTTTAAGATTTATCAAAACGCTTCCTAAAATTAAAAAAATAAAAGCTATAATTTCCAAGAAAGACAAAATTTCTCTTCCGCGGGAAAAAAGATATATCAAAGCAAAAGTAAACAAGGGAGTTAAACCGCCGATGGCCGGCACTACTCTCGAGGCCTCAAAAAGTTGCAAGGACTTGTAAAACCAAAAAAGAGCGTAAATATAAATAGCTCCAGCCGAGAAAGCTAAAATAATTTGGGGAATTGTTGGAATATAAAATCCTACAAAAGGTGCAAAAACTAAAACTAAAATTCCTAAAGCACCGACATAAAATGTATAAACTTTAGGATTTGGAATAGAACTAGTTAAAAGATATTTATCAACTAAAAAAACAATGGCTAAAATAAAATAAAATGAAATTGTAATTATTAACCAAGACATTTTGAAATTATTTTTTCAATTTTATAGGTTCCTAATTTTTCTCCTTCAATAAAACCCTGCATGGCAGCCTCAGCCAGATATCCTTTTTCCAGCCAATCAAAAAGCCATTGATGAACATAATTTGGATTTTCCTGCAAAAGGCCGAAGCCAGATTTTAAAAGCCATCTTTTATTGAATTCTTCTTGAGAACCGATTGACGGAGCAATAATAATTGGAATTCCCAAAACCGAATAAAAAGAAAGTTCTGATGATTTTGTCCATAAAATATCGGTTTTTCTTAAAGCCAGATTAAAACTTCGAAAATAACTTTCTATATCTTCTTCAAAAAGAATTTCAATTTCCTTTCCCAAATGATTTTTAAAACCTAAATTTTTAATATTTTTAAGAAAATATTCTTTAACTTTTTCTTTAATTCCAGCTGACAAAATTATTTTAATTCCAGTGGCCCGTTCGTGAAACAAATGTTTTAAAATTTTAATTCCGATTTCTTTCTGCGCCCCGGCTCCGCCAACGGCAAACATTAATGTTAAAGGATGATTGGGTTTTTGGGGCAAGTTTCCCAAATATTTTTTTGTCAGGGGCTCGTAATATTGGAAAAATCTCTTTTGTGGATCAAGGTTTAAAAGCCGGTATTTTAAATCATTTTTTAAAATTTCCAAATTTTCGCTGCCCGTATTTTCCAAAGGCAGGGGGTAACCGGTTAAAAAAATGTTTTCCTCTTTAACTCCATAAAGTTTTAGCCTTTCTGCAACTCTTTCTGTCGGAGCAAAATATTTAATTCTGCTTGTTTTGGAATTAAGGGGTGCCCAGGTTCTGGAAATATCGGCATCGCAAATAAGGCAAAAAATTTGGCCGGGATAATTAAAATATTCAGCCATAAAAGCCGGGGCGAAAAAAGTGCTGACTAAAGGAAGGGGTTCTCTTTTTAACCCCGCACCAGAAACTTCGTTTCGGTACGGGGCAAGTTTTTCAATGAGATCTTTTCCCCAGCCCTTTTTTATCAGTGAGAATGTTTGTTTTAATTGAAAATTCGGTTTTGACAAGTCTCTTTTGGGATAAAAACTGAGAATTTTCTGAAACTGATCAAAAATAAAAAATCCAAATTCACCAATTAAAGGAATTTTCTTAAATTTTGATATAAGCTCGTAACCTTTTCGCAGTTTTGCCCAAATTTTTCTATCTTTTTTGGAGATTCCCGGATAATCATTGACATTAATAATTTCCTCTTCAACAGCTAAATTTTTTAAAGGATAAGCGGCTCTTTGATGACCATAACCCATATTAACCGAGATTAGGTAAATTTTTCCCATAGATTTACTTATTTTACCAAAATTTTACCGCCGCACCAAACTTTGGTGTAAAGGTTTAATATTTCAGAAACTTTAGTTTTTGTTTTTCTTTAAACCGCCAAATAAATAATCCTAAAATTAAATAAGAAATTAACAGCCAAATCCAATGAATATTTTTTATGCTTAAAGAAACAAAAGAAAGTTTTGAGAACCCGTCAATCAGGTAAGTAATATAGCTTAAGAAAAACCAAACCGGCAAAGAAAAAAGAAAACCCAACGGCCAAAAAAGCATTGCCGAAAAGCCAAAAACAAAAATCAAAATAGTAATTGGGGCTAAAAATGGAACAATTAAAATATTGGTAATTGGAGAAATTAAAGGAATATAGCCAAAATTATAAATTAAAATTGGCAAGGTAAAAATCTGGGCGGAAAGGGTAGTTGAAAGAGTAGTTCCTAAGGAAAAAAATTTAAAATCGGGCATCTTTTTAAAAAAATTTAGAAAGGCGGGCTGAAGATAAATTATTCCCATCATTGCCAAAAATGACAATTGAAATCCGACATCTAATTTCAAAAGCAAGGGGTTCAAAGCCAGTATAATAGCTGCGGAAAAAACAACGGCCCTGGAAGCAGCTGACAATCTGCCAAAATGCTGGGCTGTTAGAAAAATAATTCCCATAATCCCCGCCCTAACGGCTGAAGCCGGCGCCCCGATCATCAAAATATAAATAACCAGCAAAATAACGGATAGATAAAAAGCTTGATTCCGCCAGAATCCTAATAGCAAAAGAATATTCAAAAGCAAGGCTGAAATAATTGTAATGTTCATCCCGGAAACAGCAGCAATATGCCGGGTGCCGGTAATATTGAATTTTTCTTTCCAATCATTAGAGATATTTCCCTCATCGCCAAAAGCCAAAGCTTCCAAAATTCCTTCTTGGGGAGGAGAAATAAAGCTTCTGGCCGTTTCTTCAAATTTATTTTTGAAATAAAAAAGGATTTTATAAATCGGTTTTCCAAAACCTTGACCGACTAATTCAATTTTAGAATAATACATGATCGAATAAATTCCGTCTTTGGCCAAATAATCTTTGTAATTGAAATCTTCAAATTCAAGAGGAGTTTCTAATTTTCCAATAATTTTTAATTTATCTCCATATTGATATTCAGGGTATCGACTAGCAATTACCAAAACCTTTCCATTTATATTTTCTGGTTGAACTGTCAGTTTGACACTTTTTTCTCTAATATCTGGCTCTTTGGCGATCACTCCTACTAAAGTAATAATTTTTTCTTGGTCATTGTATTTTCTTAATTCATTATTCATAATTCTTAACTCTGTCAGCTGATGCCGCCAAATTCCCAAAACCAAAAATAAAATACAAAAACCAAGGACAGTTATTTTTTTATATCTCCAGAAAATTGAGATAAGCAATATTCCAAGGATAACCAAACCCGTCTTTACCAAGGCTCCAACGGGCAAGAATGAATTTAAAAAAATGCCTCCGATAAAAGAGAGACAGATGAATAAAAAAATTTGAGATTGAGACATTTAGCAATTTAAAATCCGGTAGCAATGACCGTTACTTTTATCTCCCCTTGTTTCAAATTTTCATTTTGAACGGCGCCGAAAATTATTTTTGCTTCAGGGTTAATCTCTTTGGTAATAAACCTGGCAACTTCATCAATTTCTGAAAGACTAATATCTTTTCCGCCAGAAACATTAAACAAAACTCCTCTGGCTCCTTTTACCGATACATCCAATAAAGGAGAGTTTATGGCAGAAAGGGCCGCTTTTTCTGCTCTTCCTTCACCCCAAGCCTTGCCTACTCCAAAAAGTGCGGAACCGGCATTTTTCATAATCGTCTTAACGTCGGCAAAATTAACATTAATAATGCCAGGCAACAAAATTAAATCGGAAATTCCCTGAACTGCCTGACGCAAAATATCATCGCAGGCCCAGAAAGCATTTACAAGAGAGATATTGGGATCTAAAGTAGCAAGAAGTTTATCGTTGGAAATAGAAATTAAAGTATCAACATTTTCTTTTAATTTTCTAATGCCATCTTCAGCGATTTTTAACCGAACCTGTCCCTCAAAGGAAAAAGGTTTTGTAACTACGGCCAAGGTTAAAATTTCCAATTCTTTGGTAACTTGAGCAATCACTGGAGCTGCTCCCGATCCCGTTCCCCCACCAAGTCCGCAAGTAATAAAAACCATATCAGAACCTTTTAAAATCTCTAAAATCTCCTGACGATTTTCTAGGGCTGATTTTCTACCGATTTCCGGATTCATTCCCGTGCCCAACCCTTGAGTGGTTTTTCTACCAATCCCTAATTTTACATCCGCCCTTGTTCTGGATAAATCTTGGGCATCGGTATTAATGGCAATTAATTCAACGCCTTTTATTTTGCATTTTGCCATCCTGGATATAGCATTTGAGCCCGAACCACCCACTCCAATCACTTTAATTTTTGTCATATTTTTCATGGTAAAAAATTTCTAAATATTTTCTTTATTTTATTAGCAAAACTACCGGAAGAAAAACTGCTTTCCCGCCAAATCTCTCTGCCTTCTGATTTACTGCCATCAAAAACTAATCCGCAAACAGTAGCATAACTTAGTTCTTCTTCTAATTCCGGGAAACAAGCAATTTTTCCGAGCCGACAAGGAAGCTTTAATTCTTTTTTAGCTAACTCAACAATTTTTGGCAACCTTGCCCCTCCTCCCGCTAAAACAAGGCCCGAGGGCAGTAGATTTTGTTTTGAAATCTTTTTTAATTCTTTTTGAACTTCTCCAAAAATTTCTGAAACCCGCGCCTCAATAATTCCTGTCAATATTTTTTGAGAAAAAATCAAAGGCTCTTCTCCTTCAACTTCAGTTTTTTCTTTTTTGTCTTTTCCCTTAAAAAGACAACTGCCCAGTTTTATCTTTATTGCTTCGGCGATATCAACATCTGTTTTCAAACCAACAGCAATGTCTGAAGTTATATTGGCCGAGCCAATGGGGAAAACAGCTAAATGAACCAGATCTCCTTCCTCAAAAACAGCCAAATCTGAAGTGCCCGCTCCTATGTCTAAAATTGCCACGCCTAATTCTTTTTGTCTCTGAGAAAGAACAACAGATGAACTGGCTATCGAAGAAGGAACAATGTCCGAAATTTGGAGGCCTGCATCCAAAACCGCTTGGATTAAATTATTTTTATAAGGTAAAAAACTGCTTAAAATTAAAATTTCTGTTTCTAATCTCCCTCCTTGTAAACCCTCGGCGGTTTTTATCCCTCCCACGCCATCAATAATAAATTCTTTGGGAAAAGTTTCTAAAATTTCATTATTTGAAGGCAAAGAAAGAGCCCTGGCAGCTTCCTGTAAAACCCTATCTATATCTTCTTTTGAAACGCTTCTGTCTGCCCGGGAAACGGCAACCATTCCCCGAGACAAAACGCAAGAAATATGGCTGCCTCCGATATTGACAAAAACTGAATTGATTTTTTGGCCAGTTTCAGCTCTTAGCCTATCAAAAAGAATCTGAATAATCCTAGAAACCTTATCAACATCAATTACAACTCCCCTTCTTACTCCTAAAGATGGTTCTTCTCCCCGAAAGAGCACCTCAAAATTCGGCTCACCATTTCTTTTTACCGCAATCAAAATTTTAATAGTACTTGATCCTATATCTAAACCGGCAAGTATATTAGTTTTAGCCATAAATTTTTCTTAAATAATGTTCTTGTTTTTCTTCCATCTCCTTGGCAGCTTTCTCTGACTTCTCATGGTCATAGCCCAAAAGATGCAAGATGCCGTGAATTAAAACTTTGGCTAATTCTTTTCTAAAAGTTGAATTATATCTTTTGGCATTTTTTTTAACCTCTCCCAAACAAATAACTATATCTCCCGAGCCATCATATGAGAAAGAAAGAACGTCGGTTGACCGATAATTTTGGCGGTATTTCTTATTTAATTTTCTTATTCTGGCCTGACCGACCAAGACAATTGATAATTCTAACTTCTTTTTATTTTCTCCCATTAAAACTTTTTTAGCAACTTTTTCTAAAAACTCCCTGTCGATTTGATTGGTGGTTAAATTATTGATTTCGATCATCGAAATAAGTCGAAGAGATAAATCTCTTCTTCACCCTTCATTGCGATTCTGGTAATTGAAAATTTATTGAGCTCAAAGGTAATATATTTTATGTTTTATGTCTCTAATAGCTCTTTAACGATTTTTGAAACTAGAGTGCCATCGGCCTTGCCCTTAATCTTTGGCATTAATTCTGCCATAACCTTTCCCATGTCTTTTATTTCTTTGGCATCGGTTTTTTCGATTGCATCTTTTATCAATTTTCTAATTTCTTCTTCCGGTAATTGCTCTGGCAAATATTTCTCCAAAATTTCTAATTCTTTTTTTTCTTTTTCAACCAAGTCCTGCCTTTTGCCTTTTCCAAACTCAAAAATCGATTCTCTTCTTTTCTTCGCTTCAGAAGAAATAACTTCTATCACTTCTTCATCGGTTAACTGAATATCTTTTTCTTCTTTGGCTTTAAATCTTTTTTCTTTTTCTTTATTTAAAATGGCAGCCAAAAGCTGCCTTAAAACTAAAACCTCCAATGTTCTCTTTTCTTTCAGCGCCGAATTAAGGTTTAATCTAATCTTCTCTTTTAGCTCCATAATTTTTACTTTTTGGACAACCCTAACTTTTCAAGCTTTTCGTATTCTGCTTTTAGTTTTTCTTTTCTTAAAGCCGTTCTCTTTCTCATCTCTTTGTTTTTAGAACGTTGACGAAAACGAATCTTTCTCGCTCTAAGTAAAATACCGCTTTTTTGAACTTTTTTTCTAAAGCGGCGAATTAAACTTTGAGAATTCTCTCTTTCTTGTTTTTTTACTTCTAATGACATATGAAATTAAACATTGAAATGAATTAAAAATTCATTAAACATTATACTTTGGAATTTTTTCTTCTCCCCAACCGCCCAAAAGATGAACATGGATATGAGTAATGTGTCCAGTTTTTCCAACATTAAAAATCAGTTTGCAGGCCTCAAAAACTTTTTTCTCTTTTGATATTTTTTTAGCAGTTGAGAGAAGCCGACCTAAAAGAGTTAAATCTTCTTCATCAAATTCGTCTTTCCAAACAATATGCCTTTTAGGAATTAAAAGAAAGTGAATAGGGGCTTCGGGATGAATATTTTTAAAACCTAAAATTTCTTCATCTTCATAAACGAACTCAGCTGGTATTTCTTTATTTACGATTTTACAAAAAATACAATTTTTCATTGTTCAATGAATTTTTAATTTATTTCATTTTTTAAGTCGTTTCTGCATTTCTCTCACTACTTTTTCCAATTTCACTGTTTCTTGCCTGCCTATTTTCATATCTCTGATTATAATTGTCTCTTCTAAGACCTCTTTTTGGCCCAAAAGAAGCGTATATTTTACTCCCAGCCTATCTGCTATTTTTAGCTGAGCTTTTAATGAATCTCTTCCAAAAGATTCTGCCACCTGAATTTTAACTTTTCTAAAATCCTCTAGAAGTTTTAAACTTTTTCTTTTTGCCATTATACCAAGTTGGGCCAAGAAAATTGGAGGATTGGAGGGCTTTTGGGTTTTTATTTTTTTAGATTTAATTGTGGCAATCACTCTTTCTATACCCATTGCTCCCCCAATAGCTTTTGTATCTTCTCCGCCTAACAATTTTACTAAAGCATCGTATCTTCCTCCGCCTGATAGGCTCCCCATTTTTCTTCCTTCTTCTGTGTCTTCAAATATTTCAAAAACTGTTTTAGTATAATAATCCAGCCCTCTCACCAGATAAGGATTTAAACGATAAGGTAATTCAATCTCATCAAGAAATTCTAAAACTCCCTTAAAATGATCATGACATTCTTGGCAAAGATGGTCGATCATTTGCGGCGCTTGACTTACTATTCTTTGACATTTTTCCTCTTTACAATCCAAAACTCTTAAAGGGTTCTCTCTTAATCTGCGACGACAATCAACACATAAAGACAAATCTCTTGATTTAAGATAGCTTAGTAAAAGTTTTTTATAATATGGCCGACACTGATTGTCGCCAATGCTGTTTATCTCTACAATTAATTTTTTTAATTTAATTTCAGTTAAAATATTATAAAAAATCTGAATGACTTGGGCATCAATAACCGAATTACCATCTCCAATAACCTCAAGATTAAATTGATGAAACTGGCGATATCTTCCTGCCTGAGGATGTTCATATCTAAATGCCGGTCCCGATGAATATAATTTTATGGGCTGAGGCAGAGTTTGCATTCCGTGTTCCAAATAAGCTCTTATTATCCCCGGAGTAAATTCTGGTCTTAAGGTTAAATAATTTCTTCCTTTTGTTCGAAGAGTAAACATTTGCTTTTGAACAATGTCGGTTGCCAGCCCGGTCCCTTTTTCATAAAGAGCTGTATCTTCCAAAATTGGAGTGTCTATTTTTTTAAATCCGTAAAAATTAGCCACCGTTTCACAAACATTATAAATTTTTTGAAAATATCCCTGATCTTCCGGTAAAATATCGTGCATTCCGGTCGGTCTTTGAAATTTTGGTTTTTTCATATATCGAGCTTTCGCGCAGCGAAAGCGAATCGAAGAACATTCATTCTTCTCCACCTCAGCTGAAGCTTCGGTAGATTAAGAAGAGGGTGAAGCCCTCTTCGCCTTTTTAGTAATTGGGGATTTCAATTTTGGCAAAGGTAACAAACGGCCAAACTCTAATTAAAACCCGACCAATAATATTTTCCTGAGGCAACGAACCCCATCGCCTTGAATCTGATGAAGCAACTCTGTTGTCTCCCAAAACAAAATATTCATCTCCGTCTAAGGTTATGCGAAGACTTCCCGAAGTGGAAACAGAGGATGAAAGATAATCTGACTCTTCTAACATTCTCCCTCCCTCTTCATTATAAATTATCACTTTTCCCTCTTCTATTTCTATTGTTTCTCCGGGAAGACCAATAATCCTTTTAATATAACGCTGGGAGGGATCATTGGGATATTTAAAAACAATTACTTCTCCCCGTTGCGGCGGTCTGAATCTGTAAGTAATTTCGTCAACAATCAGATAATCGCCATTGCCAAAATTTGGCTCCATTGACTGACCCTTTACAAAAAATGGCTGAAAAACAAAATAGCGAATGGGAACGACAATCAATAGGGCAATGATTACTATTTTTGCGATTTCCCAGATAAATACTAAAAACGATTTCATACTATTTTAATTATACTTAGTTTTTCTTGTTTTGCAAGTAGGCGAAGAGGATAAATCCTCTTCTTCCCCCTTCGCTGCGGCTCGGGTAGGCGAAGAATATTCATTCTTCTTCATTTATCAAGTTTTCGCACAGCGAAAACGAAGATGAAAAAGAGATTTATCTCTTTGAACTTTATTACATAAAAGCTCAGTAAATGATATAATAAAAAAATCTATGGTTTTAATTGTCGGTCTCGGCAACCCCGGGCCAAAATATAAATTTACTCGCCATAATGTTGGTTTTAGAGTTATCGACAAGCTTGCTCCTTTAACATTGAAAGGAGTTGTTTTGGCTAAACCTAAAAGTTTCATGAATCTTTCCGGTCAAGCAGTAAGAAATTTACTAAAAAACCATAAACTAAAACCTGACAATTTGATTGTCGTTCATGACGACATCGACATTCCTCTGGGCAAAATCCGAATCAATAAAAATCGGGGAGCAGGCGGCCATAAAGGAGTTCAATCAATAGTGAATGAATTAAAATCAAAAAATTTTATTAGGTTTAGAATCGGTATTCAGCCAAAATTTGGCAAGCCCAAAAGTCCAGAAAGATTTGTTCTTCAAAAATTTAATAAAGAAGAAGGAATTGTCAAAGAAGTTATTCAAGAAACAGTTGAGGCGATTGAATTTTCTTTAAAGGAGGGAATAGAAAAAGCAATGGCGAAATTCAACGCCTAAATAAAAAGTCGAAACCACAGATGGCCCCGACTCTTCAATTAGGAAGATAGAACAAATAGTTGTCCCCGTCCGGTAGGATCCGGAATTGTCAACACTCGACCCCCGGTATTAAAAACAGTTTGAATCATTTTTCCAAAAGGGCGGGAAAACTCTGTCCACTCCAGGCCAAGTGCCTTTTCCAGCTCGGTGCTGGTCATGGGCTTGCCGCTTTTTTGCAGAGCAACAAGTATTTTTTTCTGGATCTCGATCTCGTCCATCATCGGTCTCTCCATTAGTCTCACCTCCTCCCCTATTCATTTTTTAACTTACTTTTACCCTCCGGTCTACCTGCGAGCCTTCGTAGTAAAAATACATAAGTACTTCGCTACAAAGCTAAGGCACACTAAGTTTAAAGGAGTGATCACTTAGAAATCCATCCCCGAGCATATAACAAAGTTATATGCTCGGTTAAGCCAACTCGCAGATAGACCGGAAAGCAAAATTATTTTAATTTGACAAAGTTCCTATTCTTCTTATTATAGAATATATTATAATTGAATAAAATGAATTTGTCAAGCCAGATTGATAAAGTTCTGATTTGCTCTATCACCCCCTACTTTTTAGAAAAGGGCTTTTTTTGGTTTGAAGAAAATCTTAATAAAATCTTGGAAACAAGAAAGACCCAATCTTTCTTTGAAGATAATACTCTATATTTTACCAAGAACCAAAAAGTTAATTTGTCTCAAATTTTAAGAAAATTAGATGAAATGGGATATGAAAAAATGCTTGGGGTTCAAGATCCCGGAGAGTTCTCTCAAAGAGGAGGAATTCTTGATGTTTTTCCGATAAATTCCAATCAGGCTGTTCGTTTTGAGTTTTTGGGAAATAGAATTGAAAACATTGAAAAGTTGCCAATCGAAGTTAAAAATGAAAAGACCGCAAAAGAATTTTTAAAAAAGAAATTAAAATCTCAAAAATTTTTTTCCGATTTAAGAGGACTGAAGCCCGGAAACTATTTAGTCCATCTTGACCACGGCATCGGAATTTACAATCAACGATTAACAATTGACAATCAGCAATATTATCAACTTGAATACGCTGCCAGCGACAAACTATATGTACCAACTGGCTTGGAAAGAAAACTTTCAAGATATGTTGGATTTATTGAACCCAAAATCTCAAGATTGGGTTCTCTAATTTGGCAGAAAACAAAAAGAAAAATAAAAACCGATACGGAAAAAACGGCCAAAGAATTATTGGAAATTTATGCTAAAAGAACTATTTCTTCCCGTCCTCCATATTTACCGGAAGATGAAATTGATTTTCAATTAGCTTCTTCTTTCCAATACGAAGAAACCTCTGACCAAATTGAAACACTTGAAGATATCAAAAAAGATTTAGAAAAAGAAGAGCCGATGGACAGAATTGTTTGCGGCGATGTTGGTTTTGGCAAAACTGAAATAGCTCTTAGAACAATAATAAGGGCGGTTAAGTCCGGCTATCAAGCGGCGATGATTTGCCCAACCACTATTTTGGCTAATCAACATTTTCAAAATTTTAAGGGACGATTAAAAAATTTACCAGTTAAAATAGCGATGTTATCGAGGTTGCAATCTAAAAAATACCAGAGAGAAATAATTAATGATTTAAAAAATGGGAAAGTTGACATAGCGGTAGGCACTCACCGAATTTTATCAAACGATGTTGAATTTAAAAATTTGGGGCTATTGGTTATTGATGACGAACAAAGATTTGGAGTTAAACAAAAAGAAAGATTAAAAAAGATAAGAACTTCTTTGGATGTTTTATCACTTTCTGCCACTCCCATTCCCAGAACTTTGTATATGGCTTTATCCTCTCTAAAAAATATCAGCTTGATTCAAACTCCGCCGAAGGGAAGATTATCGGTAAAAACTTTTATTTCACAATTTAATGAAAAAGTTATTAAAGAAGCGATTGAAAATGAAATTTCTCGAGGTGGCCAGGTATATCATTTGCATAATAGAGTAGAAACAATTGAAACAGTAAAAAATTTCTTAGAAAAACTGGTTCCCCAGGCGAAGTTCGGTATCGCTCACGGAAGATTAAAAGAAAAAGAATTGGTAAAAGTGATGGAAGATTTCCAAAAAGAAAAAATTGATGTTTTGGTAGCGACAACAATTATTGAAAATGGATTAGACCTGCCCAATGTTAATACTTTAGTTGTCGCCGATTCAACTAAATTAGGTTTAGCTCAGGCCTACCAAATCCGGGGTCGAATTGGAAGAAGCCATATTCAAGCCTTTGCTTATTTTTTGTATCCCCAACGGCTCGCTCCTTTGGTTAAAGAAAGATTAACCGCACTCAAGGAGACCGAAGAATTAGGCTCTGGCTATAAAATTGCTTTGAAAGATTTGGAAATCCGTGGAGCCGGCAATGTTTTGGGAAAAGAGCAATCAGGGAATATAAATAGGGTGGGGTTAAATCTCTACTGTCAAATGCTATCTGAAGCCGTGGAAAGATTACGAACTGGTTGAAGAATATTCATTCTTATTCACTTATCAAGTTTTCGCACAGCGAAAACGAAGATGAAAAAGAGATTTATCTCTTTGACCTTTATTACATAAAAGCTCAGTAAATGATAAGATAAAAAAATATGGAAGAAATAAAAACTATTGCTCTCAACGATAAAAATTATCCAAAACTTCTGAAAGAAATCAAAAATCCGCCAAAGGTTCTTTATGTAAGAGGCGAATTAAAAAAAGAGGAAAATTGTTTTGCAATTGTTGGAACAAGAAGATACTCTCCTTATGGAAAACAGGTGGCTTTGGAAATGGCCGGAGATTTAGCCGAAACTGGATTAATTATTGTTTCGGGATTAGCACCGGGAATTGATACTTTTGCTCATACAGCAGCAGTTGAAAGAAACAAAAGAACGATTGCGGTCTTGGGCACGGGTTTAGATGAAAAAACCATTTATCCTCAGTCAAATTTAAAATTAGCTCAAAAAATCTTAGAAACCGGTGGCTGCTTAATTTCTGAATATCCTCCGGGAACCCCCGGCTCCCAATTCTCTTTTCCCCAAAGAAATAGAATTATTTCCGGATTGAGTTTAGGAGTCTTAGTTGTCGAAGCAAAACAAAAGTCCGGAGCTTTAATCACTGCCGAATGGGCAAGAAAACAAAGAAGAAAAGTTTTCGCTGTTCCCGGCCCAATTCATTCTTCAAATTCCAAAGGACCTCATAAATTAATTAAGCAAGGGGCAAAATTAGTTGAACATACCAACGATATTTTAAAAGAATTGAATTTACCACAACCATCAACGAGAACTGTTCTCGTTGAAAATGAAAGGTCAGAAGAAGAAAATTTGATTTTGAAAATTTTAAAAGAAGAAGCATTATATATTGATAAAATTATTGAAAAGACAAAATTGCCGGCCTCAACCATAGCCAGCACTCTTGCTATCTTAGAAATAAAATGTAAAGTAAGAAACTTAGGAAATAACGTATATGCTATTAGTTATCGTTGAAAGTCCTGCTAAATCTAAAACAATATCAAAATTTTTAGGCCCAAAATACCAAGTTTTGTCTTCTTACGGCCACATGCGGGACCTGCCGGAAGATGAATTTGGAATTGATTTGAAAAATAATTTCAAACCAAAGTACATCATCATCCCCCGGGCTAAAAAAAATGTGGAATCTTTAAAAAAAGAGTCTCAAAAAGCAGAATTGGTAATTTTGGCAACCGACCAAGACCGGGAGGGAGAAGCAATCGCCTACCACTTAATCTTTCTCCTAAACCTTAATAAAGATAAAAAATATCAACGAATTTTTTTCCATGAAATTACCAAATCAGCCATTAAAGAGTCCTTAAAAAATCCGAGAAAAATTGATATTAATTTAGTCAACGCCCAGCAGGCCAGAAGAATTTTAGATAGAATTGTCGGTTACAAGCTTTCTCCATTTTTATGGAAAAAAGTTGCCAGGGGGTTATCGGCCGGACGAGTTCAGTCGGTAGCAGTACGATTTGTCGTAGAACGGGAAAGAGAAATTGAAAATTTTATCGCTCAAGAGTACTGGAGTATCGTCGCTACGCTCCTCAAAAACCGAGCTTCCATTCATGGAAGCGAATGTGAAGAAGAGGACGAAGTCCTCTTCGCCTTTCAAAAATCAAAAATCAAAAATAACGAATTCGAAGCGGTTTTGGTTAAAAGAGACGGGGAAGCTATTCCGAAATTGGGAATTAAAACAAAGGAAGAGGCGGATGGAATTTTAAAAGATTTGGAAGGAGCAGAATATAAAGTAATTAATGTTGAAAAAAAAGAAATAAAGAGAAATCCTCTACCGCCATTTACTACCAGTACTCTACAGCAAACCGCTTGGCAAAAATTTAAATTTCCGGCAAAACTAACAATGCGAATTGCCCAACAACTTTACGAAACTGGAAAAATCACGTATCACCGGACCGATTCTCTAAATCTCTCCAATTTATCTTTATTTGCTGCGAAAAAATTTATTGTTAAAAATTATGGTGAAAATTATTGGCCAGGATTTTTAAGAAAATACAAAACAAAAAGCAAGGGTGCCCAAGAGGCTCACGAAGCAATAAGGCCCGCTTATCCTGATAAAACGCCCGATAAGCTCAAATTAGATAACCAACAGATAAAACTCTATGATTTAATCTGGCGAAGATTTATTGCCTGCCAAATGGCACAGGCGAGCTTCGACTCGACTGTCGTTGATATCGAAGCCCTAAAATCAAAAATATATACATTTAGAACCACAGGGCAAATTCTCAAGTTTGACGGATTCCTGAAAGTTTATCCTTTGAAATTTGAGGAGAAAGAGCTCCCAGTTTTGGAGAAGGAAGAGATTTTGGAACTAATTAAACTCCTTCCCTCGCAGCATTTTACTCAACCTCCACCAAGATACAATGAAGCAACTTTAATTAAGGTCTTGGAAGAAAACGGAATTGGCAGACCCTCAACCTATGCTCCGACTTTATCAAACATTCAAGAAAAAAACTATATTGAGAAGGATGAACAAAGAAGATTCCGGCCAACCGAGATCGGTCTGGTGGTTAATGATCTTTTAGTGGCTCATTTTCCGGAAATCGTTGACGTTGGATTTACTGCCAAAATGGAAGAAAATCTGGATAAAATTGCCAATAATCAAAAAGAATGGATCAAGGTGATAAAAGATTTTTACAATCCGTTTGAAAAAAATCTAAAACAAAAATATGAAGAGGTTTCCAAAAAAGACATTACCGAAAAACCGACAAAAAAAACTTGTCCAAAATGCGGAGCCCCGTTGTTAATTCGCCTCGGAAAATACGGCAAATTTTATGCCTGCTCCAAGTTTCCAAAATGCAGATATACGGAATCTTTAGAAAAGAATATTTTGGGAATAAAATGCCCCAAATGCAAAAAGGGAGAAATTGTTGAAAAAAGAACCAAAAAAAGAAAAATCTTCTACGGCTGCAACCAGTTTCCAAAATGCGACTTTGCTTTGTGGGACAAACCCACCGGAAAAAAATGCCAAAAATGCGGTTCGCTTTTAGTTCAAACAAAAAGAGAACAGGTTAAATGTTCAAACAAGGAATGTAGCTATAAACTTGAAAAAAAATAAAAATTTATTAAGATAGATTTAGTTTTGCCGCGGTGGCGAAATGGCAGACGCAATAGATTCAAAATCTATCGAGGGCAACCTCATGAGAGTTCAACTCTCTCCCGCGGCACCAGTAAAGAATTTGCAAGCGGTTTCGATTCGCCTCGCGGAGTTTATCCCGCACCGAACTTGTTCTGGTGCAGGGCTCGACGACCAAATTGTAGGAAATTTTGGACGAAAAAATCAGTTGGCGATTTTATTTGAGGAAGAGAAAATTTTTTCATAAAACTGTTATAATATAATAAATTTAGAATGTTAAATAGCACACCACTAATTATATTAATAATGTTTCTGAGTATATTGGGTTCAGCAATTGCTCCCTTGGTCGCCTCTTTGGTGTTACGCTTGTTTTCTCGTCTTTTCAAATTTCAAAAGAATGATTTCAAAACCGCATTTTATTGTAGTTTAATTATTCTTGGCATACTCATCGGCATTAATTCTATTTTATCTATATTATTTTTAGATCAAATCCAAAAATTATCTTCTATATTTACAATTTTATCATTGACCGTTTCTTTTATCGCCGGAATTTACGTTATTCATAGATTCTATGGAGAATCAATATTGAAGTCGTTTTTAGTTCTTCTCTTAACTGGATTAATTATGTTCGTTGTATTAATTTTAATTATAATCTCGATAAGTTTAATATCGGGTCCATATTTAACAAATAAAATATAAATACAAAGATCGAATTATTTAATTATTAATTTTTTATAACATTATGGAAAACGAACAAATTGAACAGAAGATGCCTATTGGCATGATATTAATTCTAGTCCTTTTCGGATGGGGAGCTGTATCTTTGTTGCTTAACGCATTTAAAATTCCCTCGTATCAATTGGGGCCAATTATAGTTAGTGGAGCCAGAGCTACTGTAGTAATGTTAGTTATTGCTGGAATATTGGGAATAATTTTCTATGGCATTCTAAAGAGATTTAGATGGGCAAGAAAATTAGCAATTGGTTGGTATATTTTTTGGATGGCGCTATTATTGATCAATTTAGTTTCATTTCTGGCAAATAAAACCATGTATGGCAGTTATTATCAGAAATTTCTTCCTCCAGATATGGCTTCTTTGATGACCCACGAGTTAATCAATGCTAGCTTAATATCTGGATTGGTATTTGGTTGGATCATAGGGCTTATTGTAATAATTTATTTAGCCAGAAGAAAAGATTTTTTTGTTAATTAATTTTGCTTGCATATTACAAAACAAAAATTTGCCGCCAAAGAAAAACTTGAAATTGTCATCGGCGCGGTGGAGCCGCGCCGATAAAAACCGCAAAAGAACCTGGAGAAAAATATCGGCACGAACCATATTTTGAATTTGGGGGAAAAAAATTTTTAATCATAAAATACTAGGATTTAAGAGATAAGAAACACCAGAGATGGTGATTTTTTGTTGCTCTTGACTTTTTACTGATTTCATGTATCATATTAATTGGCACCTAAGAAAACGGGTGGCCAGAAAGGAGGATGTGCTATGGAACATAGCAATCTTGCAGGTCAGAAGTATCCACACGGCCAGTGTGTTCACGGCAGGTGCCTTGACCACGGACCGGAGTGGGAAAACGTCGGTGAGAAGCGGTTCGAGCCCAATCCAGGAATCTTCGGCAAGAAGACCTGGTGGTTCACTCGGTGCTGCGGCAAGCCGATGGCGCAGATGAAGGAAGTGCAGACACAGCGATGCAAGAAGTGCGGACGGCAAGAAGATCACGTCACGAACTACTACATTGCACTCTGCTACTGCTGCGGTCGGCGCTTCACACACTCGTCTGCCTACGACGACATATAGACACGTTCCAACGGGGGTTGTGAGAGAAATCTCACAACCCCTTTCTCTTTTATTGATTTTTAAATGAAATAAATTCATAATTCAATTGCCGCCAAAAAAAACTTGAAATTGTCATCGGCGCGGCAGAGCCGCGATTTGCTGGGCTGGCTCTTCGCCGCCGCAGGCGACGAAATACGTTCGAACTATTTTCAATATAATGCACCAATTAAAAATCTCTAAAAACGGGAGGTTTTTAATTTTTTAGGAGTATAATTATTTGCGCAAAATTTTGGGTTTGGAACCGGTTAAATCAATTACTTTTGATGGTTTGGCCGGTTTTAAGTTTCCGGCGTCAATAACTAAATCAAGTTTTTGTTTTTGATTTTGAAATTGTTTTATAACTTCTTTTATCCTGGTTGAAACCAGTCGGCCGGAGATATTAGCCGAAGTCCCGGTCAACGGACAATTAAGTTGCTTAGCTAAGCTAAGCAATAGCCCATATTTGGGAATTCTAAGAGCAATTGTTTTTTTATCCACTCCGTACAATCTTGATTTTTTTCTATTCAAAACCACCGTAATTTTGCCCGGCCAAACCGATTTCAAAAATGCTTCTTGTTTTTCATTTATTTTAGCCAATTTTTTTGCCACGTTAATATCTTTTATAAAAATCGGAACGGGTTTGTTTTTCGGTCTTTTTTTGATTTTAAAAATTTTCTCAACTGCTTTTTTATTAGTTGCATCGGCAATTAATCCATAAACTGTATCTGTTGGACAAACTATAACTCTGCCATTTCTAATTGCTTTTACCGTTTTTTCAACCAATTGGTTAAAGTTTTCTTGATCTGTTTTTAAAATTTTCATAGAAAATTTCTACGCAACGGTTAAATTTTCATTATTTTTTCACAATAAATTTTCTTCTTTACTCTGCGCTATCGCTTGAGTGCTCAATGGCTAATTTTACTGCTCCGACAACCGCCTCGTTTTTGGCTTGAATAAATTCTGTTTTTGGGGCAAATTTTTTAACCTCTCTTTTTACTGTTCTTAAAACAATTTTTGATTGGAAAATACCTCCAACTAAAACCAGAGGGAATTTAACTTTTTGAAAGCCCAGTTTTTTTATTACTGTTTTTGCTGAAATAGAGAGTTCTTTTCCTGCTTCTCTCATAATGTTTTTTGCTATTTTATCTCCTCTTTTACTAGCTAGATCACAAAAAATTGAAAAATAGGAAATAATTTCAATTGGATTTTTTGAATAAACTTTAGCCATCAATTCTTCTTCATTTTTTATTTTAAATTTTCCGAAAGCAATTTCTTTGATTTTAGTTTTTTGACCCCTCCCATCTAAATCTTTAAAAACTACCTGAAATGCCTTTTGGCCAACCCAAAAAGCAGAACCTTCATCTGCTAACCAATCCCAGCCACTGCTTTTTTCTTCTTTTCCCTTTCTCCAACCATGAGCAACACATCCTGTACCGGCAATCAATAAAACCCCATTTCTTTCACTACTCCCTGCCCTAAAAGCAACAATCTGATCTGAATCAATTTCCAATTTTCCTTTTAATATCGGGGAAATCTCCTTATATTTAAAAAGAGCTTTTTTAACTTTTTCCTTAAATCTTGGCTCCTCTTGAATCGCTGCCAAACCAATAAATGTTGATAAGATACCACTTTTTTCAGTCTTCCTTAATACTTTTTCAATTGCTTTGGCGATATTTTCAACAGCTATTTTTAATCCAACCTTCCTAACATTGGAAGAACCTGATTTTCCAAAAGCCAAAATCTTTCCTTCTAAATTAGCCAAAGCAGATATTGTCTTTGTCCCTCCCCCATCGACTCCAATTACGTATTTTTTCTCCATTTTTTTATTCCTTCAAATTTTGTGTAAAAAGTTGTGTTATCTTCTATACTTGCAGAAACAACTGAATTTGGGCCGATTATACAATTAGACCCAATTAAAACTCCAGGCATTAAGGAACAATTGATTCCAATTTTTGTATTTTCACCAATGATTGCCCCCAAAGAATCCAAACCGGTGCCAATCTTTTCGCCTTTTACAACTGATTTTATTTCACCGCGGTCAATTCTGACATTGGCGCAAATTGTGCCAGCTCCAATTCGACAGCCCTTGCCAAAAATTGAATCGCCAAAATAGCCTGAGTGAATATGGATATCCTCTTGAAAGATACACCTGGTAACTTCTGCCAAAGCCCCAATCAAAATGTTGTTTTCCAGATTAGTGTATTCTCGAATTAAAGCATTGTTTCCAATCAAACAATTCTCACCAATGTAACAGGGTCCTTTAATAACAGCTCCTTCAAAAACTTTGGTATTTTTACCAATGTAGACTTTACCTTTAATTGTTGCATTTTTAGCAATTTGGGCTGATTTCTCAATTTTAGATTTTAGGGATTTATTCATTAATTGTTTTGTTACTTCGAATAGCTCCCAGGGGAATTTAAGAGTTGGAATTTCTTTTTCAGATATGATTATTCTCACATCGTTGTCTTTCAAATAAAGGTTGAGGGTATCTTCAAAATCATAAATATGTTTTTTTATTTTTCTATAGTATTGGAAAAAATCTTTTGGAAGTAAATATATTCCTTTGAGCCCTATATTAGAAGAGGCTCTTTCTTTTTTTGGTTGTTCAACAATTTTTATCACCCTATCACGATTTTTTTTATCTAATTCAACAATTCCATATTTCCAGGGTTTATCAACTTTTTTCCCCAAAAGAATTAACTTTGCTTTCGTCTTTTTTTGTTTCTCTATCATTGGTTTTACAAATTCATTTATATCAAAATGGTGAGCGTGGATTACAAAAAAATTATCCTTAATTAAATTTTTAGCCTGAAAGATAGCATCTCCCATTCCTAATGGTTTTTTTTGAATAACATATTTTATTTTAAGGCCGGAGAAATAGTTTTTAAGTTCTGATTCTATCTCCTTTAAAGGATTTTCAACTATAATTAAATCTTTTATTCCGCTTTTCCTTAAACTTTCAAGAGTCCACCAAATCAAAGGTCTTCCCATTATTTTGATAAGGGATTTGTGCCTTTGATTTAACGGCCAAAATCTTGACGATTCGCCGGCTGCCAAGATTATCGCCTGCATAGTTTTAATAATATTTTTGCTAATTTTTGAGGATGATGTTCAATAACCTCTTTTTTCAATAAATTTCTGCCGATAAATTTTTCTTTCGGTAAGTTTTTATTAACTTTTACTAAATCTAATAATTCGGGGTATTCTTTTTTATATTTTTTTATTATTCCTTTTTTGGGAAAATAATTATTATAAACAACATAATTTACTTTACTGCCTAAATACTTTTCTATTTCTTCTGTAAAATCTAAAACAGTAAAATTGTTAGTTTCGCCAATTTTTGTCATTAAATTACAAATATAAACTTTTTTAGCTTTGCTCTTTAAAATAGCTTCTCCAACACCTTCAGTTAACAAAATCTGAGCCAGAGAAGAATATAAATCGCCAGGGCCTATGATTATTAAATCGGCTTTTTTTATTGCTTTCAAAGTTAGAGGATAAGCTTTGGCTTTTGGTTTTAAAAAAACTTTTCTAATTTTTAAACTCTTATTATGCTTTGGAATATCAATATTTATCTCGCCAGAAATTATCTTGCCATTTTCTAAAATGGCATAAAGATGGGCCTTATCCAAGGTAGCCGGTAAAACTTCATGGGAAACATTTAAAATTCTTTTTAATTCTTGCCGAGTTTTCTCATAATCATTAGTGCTTAATTCTAAAGCAGTAATTAAAAGGTTAGCAAAATTATGTCCTTTCAGTTCGCCCGATTGAAAACGGTAATCAAAAAGTTCCTTAATGACAGGCGAAGTATTAGCTAAGGCAATAAAAGCCCGGCGGATGTCGCCCGGAGATACAATTCTATAATCCTTTCTTAATCTGCCGGCAGAACCACCGGAGTCAAGCATGGCGCAAATTACCGATAGTTTTACAGAATGTTCTTTCAGCCCGGTCAAAACTGCTTTAGGCATGGCATTGCCTCCCCCAAGACAAACAATATTTTTAAGTCTTTTTGACATAGTTGTTTTCAGATGTTTGTTTTTTTATGTCTGCTCCTAATTCTTCTAATCTTTCAACTAAATTCTCATATCCTCTTTCAATTGCATAAGTATTTCTGAGAACTGATTCTCCTTTTGCTGCCAACATTGCTACTAAAATAATGGCTGAAGGCCGCAGTGCCGGAGGGCAAATAATTTCCGATCCTTTTAACCTTGATGGTCCCGTTATAAAAACTCGATGAGGATCAGCAAGTTTTATTTTTGCCCCAAGTCGATTTAGCTCAGCATAATAAATAGTGCGGTTTTCATAAACCCAATCGTGAATTAATGTCTCTCCTTTTGCCTGGGTGGCAATAGGAACAAAAAAAGGAAGATTGTCTATGTTTAACCCGGGAAAGGGTCTTCCGTAAAGTTTTTCAACCGGAGCAGTTAAATTAGAGGGGAAAGTTTTAATATCAACTAACTTAGCATATCCGTTTTCTGCCCTATATCTCTTTAATATCTTAAACTGAAAACCCATTTTTTGCATCTTCAAAAGTTCTAACTCTAAAAATTCTATGGGACATCTTTTTATAACAATTGATGATTTTGTAACAGCAGCAATAGACAAAAAAAGCATGGACTCAATCGGATCTTCTGTTAAATAATACCTAATATTTTTGGATAATTTTCTTCTGCCCCAAATTCTCAAAGTGGTTGTTCCAATTCCTTCAATTTTCACTCCAAGATCGCTCAGAAAATAGCAGAGGTCCTGAACCTGATAATTAGAAGAGGCAAATTTTATAACGCTTTTTCCCGGAATTAAGGAAGCAGCAAGAATAACATTTTCTGTCGCCGTATCTCCTGATTCATACATTACAATTTCAGCCGGATGAAGTTTTTGATAACTTATATTCAATTTATCGCAAAAATCCTTTATTCTTATTCCAAAATTCTCCAAAGCATAAATATGGGGCATTATTGTTCTTCGACCAAGTTGACATCCCCCAGACATTGGCAAATCAAAATCTTTAAATTTGAGCAAAAGCCCGGCCAAAAACAAAATAATACTGCGCGTTTGAGCAGCCGATTTTTTATTTATTCTCTCAAGATTTAATTTTTTGGGAGGAATTATTTCAATACAATGACCTCCTTTCCACTCTGTTTTAACGCCAATACTTTCTAAAACTTCAATGATTCTATAAACTTCTTCAACTTTTGGCAGATTGGCTATTATGGTCTTTTTTTCATTTAAAAGGGAACCAGCCAGAATGGCCAATGCCGAATTCTTTGACGAGTTAACAACAACAGTTCCTTTTAATTTTTTTGCTCCCTGAATAATATAGTTATTCATTGGTTATCTAAATAAATTGAAAATTTATTGAAGATTGAAATGAATCGAAGATTCATTGATTAAGTGCAAGGTTAAGGGCTTTGAGATTTAGTTCCAGATATTTTTCTGGAATTATTTTTTTCATTGCTTTAAGAATTGAATCTGGTCTTATCGGAATTAGTTTTTTGAAAGAGGCTAAGCTTATTAAATAAATTCCGGCAACTACGTTAGTTCCTAATTCTTTCTGACAGATTTCGGTTGCCGGCACCAAAAAAACATCTTTACCAATCCTTTTTAATTGGTTTAAAAGTTCTTTTTCGGATAAGTTTTTTTGCAAAGGAATAGGAACAATATATTTATTAACCAAAAAATTTGTTTTAAGGCCGGCAAAATTCGCCGCCATTAAACTTTCTTGCATTTCTAAACCTAAAATTAAATCAGCTTTTCCGGCTGAAACCATTGGCGAGTAAATTTGTTTTCCAAATCTAATATGAACCTCAACCGAACCTCCTCTTTGAGATAAGCCGTGCAGTTCAGAACTTTTGAAATCAAGATTTTCAATTAAGGCGGCTTCAGCCAAAACTTGCAAAAGAGTAATCTGTCCCTGACCGCCGGTTCCAACAATTAACATATTAAATTCTGTTATTTTTTTATTTGAATGCATGGTCTTCTTGAAATAATTACCGAAACCTCAGGTTTCTCTAAGAAACTTTTTACGGTATCAACAAATTCTTTCTGATTAATTGGATCAATTACCTTAAAATGCTTTACTCCACAAGCTTGAACAATATTTTCTATTTTAATTCCATTAGGAAATACAGGCGCTCCGGGATGGGGTTGATGGCCGGTCATGGCCGTGGTTTGATTTTCCAAAATAATAATCAAGGGGTTTGATTTGTTAAAAACAGTATTTATTAAAGCAGGAATGCCGCTATGAAAGAAAGATGAGTCACCAACAAAAGTAATTAGTTTTTGGCCAGTTGCCTTTTGAATCCCATGAGCAATTCCAACCGAGGAACCCATACAAGATAAATAATCCTGCATATTAACAGCCAGTGTGCCGAATAACATGTAACAACCGATTTCTCCCCCGAAAATTACATCTTTAACCGCTTGCCCTGAGCCGTGTCGAAGGACCTTTTTTATCGCTGAAATAACCAACCAATAAGGACAACCGGGACAGAGCCGAGGTGAACGCCTCGGAATTTTCAATTTATCACTCTCCCAAGTTTTTGTTTTACAAAAATTTTGGAGAGCAAAATTTTCAATTTTCAATTTATCATTAGTGAATTTCGCAATGGCTGAGGCGACAATTTCCGGTCTAAGTTCGCCGACTTCGGGAAGTAATTTTTTTCCTATTATTTCTAATTTACAATTTACTTCTTTGGCTAATCTTTCAACTTCTTTTTCCAAATAGGGTTCCAATTCTTCTGCTATTAAAACTTTTTTAAGATTTTTGATAAAATTTTGAATTTTCTTTTCCGACAAAGGATAAAAAAATCCGAGTTTTAATAGCGGTAATTTTAAATTAAACTCCTTTAACACTTCCATGACATATAAATAAGAAACCCCTGAAGTAATTATGCCCACTTTTGAGCTAATAGAGACCCGTCCTCTATTTATTCTTCTATTTATTTCAGATTTTTCGGAAAATTCTCTGATTTTTTCTATTTTTTCCAAGAGCTCTTTTTTCATTTCTAAAACTCTTGGCGGTAAAGTGACAAATTTCTTCGGATCTTTCTTAAAAAATCCAGCAGCCCGACCTATCTTAATTTTTTCTAATTTTACTAAAGCGCGCTGATGAGCCACTCTGGTGGTAGTTCTTATTATTACCGGTATTTTGAATTTTTCAGAAATCTGAAAAGCTAATTTTACAAAGTCCTTGCACTCCTGAGGATCCGATGGTTCTAAAATTGGAATGTGAGCTAAATAAGCCAATCCCCGAGAATTCTCTTCGGATTGAGCCGAACTATGACAGGAAGGATCATCAGCCACTAGAATGACTGTCGGCCCCTTTGAGCCGGTATAAACAAAAGGGATTAAAGCATCTAAAGCCACATTTGCGCCAAAATTTTTCATTGCCACCAAGGTTTTCAAACCGGAAAAACTAGCTCCAATTCCTGCTTCCAAGGCCACTTTTTCATTGGTGGAAAACTCAAAATAACCCTTATAATCTTTACTTTGAGATAATTTAAAAAAAATGTCTCCGATTTCGGAAGCCGGCGTACCGGGATAAGTAGAAACAAAATCAACGCCTACTTCCAAAGCGCCCCTGATAATCGCTTCATTTCCCAAAAGAATCACTTTTTTTTCTGTTTTATTTTGTAGGATATTTTCAAACATTTTTTATTAATTCTTAAAATCAAGATGAGGAAACCCCCTCCTCTTTCCTCTACCTACTGCGCTACACCAAAAAACTAACAATCAAAAGAGCGACGATATTCAATACCTTTATCATAGGGTTAATAGCAGGACCAGCAGTGTCTTTATAGGGGTCACCAACCGTATCGCCAGTTATCGCTGCCTGGTGGGCAAAAGAGCCCTTGCCACCAAAATTTCCTTCTTCAATATACTTTTTAGCATTATCCCAGGCAGCTCCGCCAGTAGTCATTGAAATAGCAACAAAAAGACCAGTAACAATGCTGCCAATTAAAAGTCCTCCTAGGGCTTCTGGTCCTAAAATAAAACCTATTAGAATGGGAGCAACAACTGGAATTAAAGCAGGAATGAGCATTTCTTTGATAGCTGCTTTGGTAACAATATCCACGCATTTGCCATATTCGGGCTTGGCAGTTCCCGCCATTAAACCCTTTATTTCTTTAAATTGACGCCTAACCTCGTCAACTACTTTAGCGGCTGTCCTACCTACTGAACTCATTGCAAAAGACGCAAATAAATATGGCAGCAATCCGCCGATAAAAAGACCTGCAATAATTTTAGGATTATCTAATAAGAATTTTGTCTTAGCCCCTAAATCAATTAATTCTTGAGAATAAACGGAAAAAAGCACCAAAGCTGCTAAGCCGGCTGAAGCAATGGCGTATCCCTTTGTAACTGCTTTGGTAGTGTTTCCAACCGCGTCTAAAGCGTCAGTCACCTCTCTTACATCTTCTGGTAAGTCAGACATTTCAGCGATTCCGCCAGCATTGTCAGTAATCGGACCATAAGCATCAACGCCGACCACAATCCCAGCCAAAGAAATCATTGTTAATACCGCTAAAGCCACGCCATAGGTCCCAGCGAGCCAAAAACTTATTATTATTCCTCCGGAAATCAAAAGAATGGGCAAGGCAGTAGACCTCATTCCTATTGCCAAGCCTGTTATTATATTAGTGGCGTGACCGGTTTGAGAAGCTGAAGCAAGACTCCTTACTGGTTTGTATTTTTTAGAAGTGTAATATTCGGTAATGATAAACATTCCGGCAGCTATTATTAAACCTATTAAAGAAGCAAGATATAATTTATTAGAAGAAAGACCAATATTTCCGACTACCATGCTTTTAATTACAGGATAGAAACCAACCGCAGAAAGGATTGCTGAAACAACAATTCCTTTATACAGAGCGTTCATAATGTTTTTGCCTTTCCCTAAACGAACAAAAAAACTGCCAATAATAGACGATAAAATAGAAATGGCAGTCAGAATCAGGGGCAAAAAGATAAATTGGGGAGATTGGGGAAATAACAAAGCCCCTAAAATCATTGTAGCCACTATTGTAACAGCGTATGTTTCAAAAATATCGGCGGCCATTCCAGCACAATCTCCAACATTGTCGCCGACCAGGTCCGCAATCACTGCTGGATTACGGGGATCATCTTCTGGGATTCCTTTTTCTACCTTACCGACCAAATCCGCGCCAACATCAGCGGCTTTAGTGTAGATTCCTCCGCCTATCCTGGCAAAAACCGAAATCAAACTTGCCCCAAATCCCAATGCAATCAAGGCTTTTAAATCTTGTGTTAAAAGATAAAAACCGGCAACCGCCAACAACCCAAAACTCACAACCAAAAGTCCGGTAATCAAGCCACCAGTATAAGAAAGGTTAAACGCCGGTTTTAATCCTTTTTTGGCGGCTTCTGCAACCCTTACATTTGCCTGGGTAGAAACAAGCATTCCAATAAAACTGCAAAGAGCGGACAGGGCTGCTCCTAATAAAAAACCAACAGCGGTCATAAGACCTGTCCGGAGGTCTCTTGTATTAACTGTGTAGATCACTAAAAGAATCAAACAAAGAACAACTGCCACTAAAAAAACTGTTTTGAACTGCCTTTTTAAGTAAGATGCAGCGCCTTCGCTTATGGCTTGGGAAATCTCGAGCATTTTACCATCACCAGATGGGTATTTTTTGATTTTTCTTACCAGAAAAAAAACAAAAACAATAGCAAGAATCGAAACAATAATTGGAAAATAAATCATATTATTTTAATTATAACTTAATTTAAAAATCGGAGCAACGTTCCGAAGATAATTTTTCTACAACCCCACCCTATTTCATTACTCCACCGTGCAACTTTTCGCAAGATTCCTTGGTTTGTCTACATCGTGACCGAGCAAAACTGCTATATAATAAGCGAAAAGATGCAAAGGAATAACAGATAACATTGGAGTCAACATTTCTAAGGTTTTGGGAATATAAATTACATCGTCAGCAATTTTTTTAATATCTTTGTCGCCTTGGGTAGCCACAGCAATGACTTTTCCTTCTCTTGCTTTTATCTCTTGAATATTGGAAATCATTTTTTCATAAACCGAGTCCAAAGGACAAATAGCTACGGTAGGAAAATTTTCATCTATTAAAGCAATGGGACCGTGTTTTAATTCTCCGCCAGCCACTCCTTCGGCATGTAAATAAGAAATCTCTTTTAATTTTAAGGCGCCTTCTAAGGCAATTGGAAAATTGTACTTTCTACCAATAAACCAAAAATTTTTAAAGTTTTTATATTTCTTTGCTAATTTTTCAATCTCTGGGGCTGATTTCAAAGTTTCTTTTGCCAGTTCTGGAAGTTTTGTAAGTTCAGAAACAATTCTTTTACCCATTACCAAAGCCATTTCTCTCTGTCTTCCTAAATACACCGCTAACATAGATAGGATTGCCAACTGACCCAAAAAAGCTTTTGTTGAAGCAACGGCGATTTCCGGACCCGATCTTGTATAAACTCCAGCATCTGTTTCTCTGGACTGAGTTGAGCCAACAACATTGGTAATACCGATAGTTAAAATTCCTTTTTCTTTCATTTCTTTTAGGGCGGCTAAGGTGTCAGCCGTTTCTCCGGATTGAGAAACAAAAATAGCTGCTGTATTTTTATCTACAACCGGTTTGCGATAACGAAATTCAGAAGCAATATCAACTTCGGTGGGAATGCCGACATATTCTTCCAACATATATTCTCCCACTCTGGCAGCATAACCTGCCGTACCGCAGGCAACCAAGATTATTCTGTTGATTTTCCTTAATTTTTCCTGAATTCCGTCTAATCCTCCCAATTTTACCCTGCCTTCTTCAATCATCAATCTTCCTCTGACGGCATTTTCAATTGTTTCGGGCTCTTCTATTATTTCTTTAATCATAAAATGAGAATAATCTCCTTTTTGAACTTCTTCTAAATCCCAATCAATTTCTTTAATGTTTTTTTCAATCTGATTTTGATTTATATCAGTAATAAAGAATCTTGAAGGAGTTAAAACCGCTACTTCTCCGTCATCTAAATAAATTACTTTCTTCGTTCTGTCCACAATGGCTGCTGCATCAGAAGCAACAATATATTCATTTTCTCCTATACCAATTAAAATCGGTGAGGAATTTCGCGCCACCACAATTTTCTCAGGATCGTTTCGAGCGATAATCGCCAAACCATAAGTGCCCCTGACAAACTTTAAAGCATTTCTCACAGCTGTTTCTAAGTTCCCTTTAAAAAATTTTTCAATTAAATGGGCTAAAACCTCTGTATCGCATTCCGAATGAAATTTATGTCCCTCTTTTTCCAATTTTTCTTTTAACTCTTTATAATTCTCAATAATGCCATTATGGACCAAAAAAATATTTCGGTGACAATCCCAGTGGGGATGCGAATTTGCTTCTGTAACAGTTCCGGTCGTGGCCCAACGAGTGTGAGCGATTCCTATATTTCCTTCAAAATTCATTTCAAGTAATTTTTGTTCCCACTCGTCTAATTTGCCAGGTCGCTTGAAACAATTAAGTTTATTTTCTTTACCAATCACGCCAAAACCAAAACTATCATAACCTCTATAAAGAATCCTTTTGAGTCCGGATAACAAAAACGGAAAGGCTGGTTTTTTACCAATGTAGCCAACAATACCACACATAAATTAAATGACTATATTAATAAGTTTATTCGGGACAAAAATTACTTTCTTGATTTCTTTGCCTTCCACCCAATTCTTAATCTTTTTTTGAGAAACTGCCAGGTCCCTGGCTTTTTCTTTAGAAATATCAGCCGAAACCTCAATCTTATCTCGGACCTTGCCATTAACCTGGATAATCAAGGTTATTTTCTCTTCTTTGAGTAATTCTGGCCTGGGCTCGGGCCATTTCTCCAAAGAAATACTTTCTTTATGTCCCAATTTCTGCCAAAGTTCTTCTGTAATATGCGGCGCAAAAGGAGCTAAAAGAATTAAGAATAATGAATAATACTCCGAGGATATTTTTTCTTCTTTTTCCAATTCGTTGGCTAATATCATTAAAGCCGAAATTGCAGTATTGTATTTTAAATTTTCAATATCTTCCGTCACTTTCTTAATTGTTTTATGAATCAATCTATCTAATTCTTTATTCTTTATGCTTAATCCATAATTCACTTTTGATCGCAAGTTCCAAACTTTATTCAAAAACCTGTAAGTTCCCATAATCCCCCTGTCCTGCCAATCACCGCCTTCTGAAAACGGCCCCAAAAACATTAAATACATTCTCAAAGTATCGGCGCCGTATTTTTTATAATAGTCATCGGGATTAACCACATTCCCTTTTGATTTTGACATTTTGGTTCCTTCTTTGGTTAACAATCCATGGGCCCGGAATTTTTTAAACGGCTCTTCAAAATTAATATGGCTTAAATCCTTTAAAACCATAGTCATAAATCTGGTGTAAAGCAAATGCAAGACCGCATGCTCCTGCCCGCCAATGTACATATCAACCGGCAGCCATTTTTCAGTCAATTTTTTGTCAAAGGGTGAATTCTTCAAATTAGCCGAAGGATATCTGAAGAAGTACCAAGAAGAATCCAAGAAAGTATCTGAAACATCGGTTTCCCTTTGACCCGGCCCTTTGCACTTCGGGCATTTTGTTTTTACAAAATTCGGAACTGAAGCCAAGGGTGATTTTCCGGCGCCGGCTGGCCGGAAATTTTTTACATGAGGAAGTTCTATTGGCAAATCTTTTTCCGACGCCGGAACTATTCCGCATTTTTTACAATAAATTATGGGTATGGGCGGTCCCCAATAACGCTGCCTAGAAATCAACCAATCTCTTAGATGATAATTAACGGCTTTTTTGGCTTTGACAAACTTTGTAATTTCCAATTTTGCTTTTTCTGATTCTATTCCATTAAACTTTCCGGAATTTATCAAAATCCCTTCACCCGTATAGGATTCTGTAAGAATATGTTCTTTACCGTCTGGACTAATTACCTCAACAATCAACAAATTATATTTTTTGGCAAAATCAAAATCTCTCTGATCATGGCCGGGAACCGCCATGATTGCGCCGGTGCCATAAGAAACTAAAACATAATCAGCCACAAAAACGGGAATTTCTTCTTGATTAGCCGGATTAACAGCTTTAATTCTTTTTAATTCCACTCCGGTTTTTTCTTTAATAAGTTCTGTTCTCTCTGACTCGGTTTTTTTCTTTGATTCTTTAATGTATTTCTGGACTTCGTCCCAATTTTTAATTTTTAATTTTAAATTTTCAATTAATCGATGTTCCGGAGAAATAATTAAATAAGTGCACCCGAAAAGGGTGTCGGGCCGCGTGGTAAAAACTGGAATTTTGAATTTCGAATTTTGAATTTTGAATTCAATCTGAGCGCCCTCAGATCGTCCTATCCAATTTTTTTGGGCAACTTTTGTTCTCTCCGACCAATTAATCCAATCAAGGTTTTTGAGCAATCTTTCCGCGTATTTGGTAATTTTAAAAAACCATTGCTCTAATTCTTTTTGAATAACATTCGTGTCGCACCTTTCGCATTTCCCGTCAATTACCTGCTCATCGGCCAAAACGGTTTTGCAAGAAGGGCACCAGTCAACCGGCGCTTTTTTCCGATAAGCCAGACCTGACTTAAATAACTGCAAAAACAGCCATTGCGTCCATGTATAGTAATTGGGCTTTGTCGTATCTACCTCGTACCTCCAATCAAAAAGACAACCAAGATTTTTTAGTTGTCGCCTGAAATTATTAACATTTTTTTGAATTAAAACCTTGGGGTGAATCTTTTTTTGAATGGCAAAATTTTCAGAATGAATACCAAAGGCATCAAAACCAATCGGCTCAAAAACATCATAGCCCTGCATTTTTCGGAATCTTCCATAAATATCTGAACCAGTAAAAGCATAGACGTTGCCAACATGCAGACCCTCAGCCGAAGGATAAGGAAACATCATCAAGTTATAATAGGGTTTTTTCGCTTTTTTTAAATTAACTTGAAAAGTTTTTCTTCTTTCCCAAATCTTCTGCCATTTTTTCTCAATTCCTTGGGGCTTATAATTTTCCATATTAATTAAATATTAAATAGTTTTCTGGCGTTTTCGGTCGTAATATTGGATACTTTTTCATAATTTAAATTTTTTATTTTGGCAACCTTTTCGGCAATATATTTTACATATAAAGGTTCATTACGATCGATCATCGGGGGCGGTGTTAAATAAGGACAATCGGTCTCAATTAGAATTTTTTCTAAAGGAGTTTTCTTTATAATTTCATCCAAATCTAATTTGAAAATGATGCCGTTAAAACCGAGATAAAGCCCCATTTCCAGATATCTTTCGGCTTGCTGCCAATTCCCGGTAAAGCAGTGAATCGCACCACGAAACTTGAAACTTGAAAATTGAAAATTTAATGTTTCTAATAAGTCATCGTGAGCCATACGACAATGAAATATAACCGGCAAGCCCAATTCTCTGGCTAATTCTAATTGCTGCAAAAAAACTTCTTTTTGTTTTTGCTTAAACTCTTCCAATTTCTTCTTTGTTTTTGGTTTATACCAATAATCAAACCCAATTTCGCCAATGGCCACTACTTTTTTAGACCGGGCAAGCTCTTTATATTTTTGATAATCAAAATCCTCTTCTCTAGTTTGAAATTCTATTTCTTCTTGATCTATTTTCGTCTTAAAAATTCCGTCTGATAAGTGAATTGGGTGAAGACCGACCGCCGCATAAACTTCTTTCTCATATTGCTCTGCAATTTTTACCGCCTTTTTACTGGTTTCATATTGAGAGCCGACATTTATCATCCAGACCTTATTATCCAAAGAACGCTTGATAACTTCATCTAGATCATCTTTATAGGCATTAAAATTCAAATGGGCGTGAGTGTCTATCAACATAATACTTTATTTTATCAAAATTTTAAGAAAAAAAAAGAGCGAGGAAGCGTTCACTCTGCCTCTTCGCCCTCTAAAAATTATAACTTGAGCGTGATCTTTTCAGACAGAATTAGCCATTATCTGATTTTGAAGTCTCGGAAGCAATTTCTCTTCTATAATTTTCCTTCTTTTTTGCCGATTTTTGGTTGGAGGTCTTCCTTTCAAAGTCTCCAATTCAACAGAGTATGCAAGTAATAACTGCTCATCGGAAAGAGAATCTTTTCTTACCATATCACACATCCTTTCTGCTGCTTTTAACTTAGTAGCAGCTATTTTCCCGGTAATAAAAAAATCTGAAAAAATAGCTGCTACCAAGACAAAACTTTTCTTTGTCTTTCTACCGAATTTATTTTCTTTTAAAAGAACTATAAATTTTAAAAACCTCCTTGGCTGGAGATTAATTTTGCGGTATTTTTTATTCTATAGGCCTTATTACAATCTCTAATTATCAATTAACAAATATCAGAAATTTTGTCAATGTTTTTTAGTTTTTAAATTCTCGGAAATAATGGCTTGCTTTTTCTTGTTTTCAATTGCTGAAATATCTTTTCCGAGGTTTCTGGCAAAAATGGCTGCAATAATTTTGCTATTTCATTGAGGACCAATAACAAATTACCGATTACCTCTTTTTGGTTTTTACTTTCTTCCCAAGGCCTTTCTTTTTCAATGTATTTGTCACAAAAACTAATTAAATCCCAAATCTCAATCAATGCTTCGTTAAATCTAAATTCCTCTAAAGCTTTTCTGTAGTTTTCCTGAGTTTTGTTTATTATTGTTTTGAATTTAGGATTTTGGATTTGTCTGCCCGCCCAAGTTTTCTTTGAAAATTTTGGCGGGTGAAGATCTGGGATTTCGAATTTAGAATTTTTAGCAAGGGTAACTACCCGCGCAATAAGATTTCCTAATCCTTTAGCCAAATCCGAATTGTATCTCTGTTCAAATTTTTCATAAGTAAAATCACCATCTTCGGTTGATGGAATTTCCCGCAAAAGAAAATACCTAACAGTATCTGTGCCGTATTTTTCAACTAATTCAAACGGACTGACAACATTCCCCAAACTCTTTGACATTTTTTGACCACCAGAGGTTATAAAGCCGTGAATAAAAATCTGTTCGGATATCGAGAGACCGGCTGATATAAGCATAGCCTGCCACATAGAAGATTGCTGACGGAGATTATCTTTTCCAGCTATCTGAACACCCGGCCAAAAATGATCGAACTTTTCTAAACTATCAGGCCAGCCCAAACAAGAAATATAATTTATCAATGCGTCAAACCAAACATAGATTATATGTTTATCATCCCCTGGTACAGGAATGCCCCAGGGCATTTTTTCCTTCAGTCGAGAAATACTAAAATCCTCCAATCCCCGTTTAGTAAACTCTTCAATTTCGTTTAGTCTGGATTCTGGCACAACAAATTGAGGATTTTTTTGATATAATTCTAGAAGCTTATCTTGATATCTTGAATAACGAAAAAAATAATTCTCTTCTTTAATAATTTCCAACTTCTCGTCAGGATGAATAGGACATCCGCCCTCAACTAATTCTGACTCGGTCTTTTCCAATTCACAACCTACGCAGTACTTAATTTTATAATCCTTTTTGTAAATATCTCCGTTTTTATCACAACGACGCCAGAATTCCTGGGCTGCTTTAATATGATGCGGATCGGTTGTGCGAATAAAACTGTTGTAGCTTAAATTTAAAGCCTGTTTTAAATTCTTATATCTCTTAGCATAGATATCGCAATAGGCTTGAGGTTTTAAATTTTTTTCTTGGCTTTTACGAAAAATTTTAAGTCCATGTTCGTCTACACCGGTGTTGAAAAAAACTTCGTAACCCTGTTGGTGATAATAACGAGCAATTACATCTGCATGAATAATCTCTAAAGCGAAACCAATATGCGGTTCAGCATTAACATAAGGAAGAGTAGTAGTAATATAAAATTTTTTCTTTTTTTCTGTCATTACTTTGAGTTAACAATTACTATAAATTCGCCTTTGATTTTTGCGCCAGCTGGCGGATTTTTGATTTTTTCGATTACTTCTTCAATCGTTCCGCGATAAATTGTTTCAAATTTTTTAGTTAATTCGCGGCCGACCACAATTTTGAACGATGAACTATGAACGCTGAACGTTAAACGAATCTCTTGCAGAGTTTTTAGAATTCGATAAGGGGATTCGTAAAGAATTACTGGGTATTTCGAATTTATAACTTCTTCAAAAAATTTTTTTCTTTTCTTTTTTGTTGGCGGAAAGCCCAAAAATAAAAATTTGTCCATTGGAAAGCCGGAAATGGAAGCGGCTGCAGCAACTGCCGAAGGTCCGGGAATCGGCACAATTTCCACTTGATCACTTAATGACTTAATAACTTCTTGAACTAATTTATTTCCCGGGTCAGAAATCCCGGGAGTGCCGGCATCTGAAACCAAAGCCAAATTTTTGCCTTCTTTTAAGAGCTGTAAGATATATTCAATCTTTTGGATTTTTGAATGCTGGTGATAGCTAAGTATCAAGGTCTTTATTTGATAACGGTCTAGCAGTTTTTTAGTTGTCCTTGTATCTTCGCACAAAATTAAATCAACCTCCTTTAAAACTTCTAAAGTTCGGAGGCTGATATCTTTAAGATTGCCAATGGGAGTTGCAACGATATAAAGAATTGCCATTTTAATTCTACATTACTATTGCCTTTGGGGGTTGTCTGTCGCCGGACGAATTGTATTCTTCCTTCTTTTTTTTCAGAAAATCCCTTATAAATTCAAATAAAATTCCGGCCAAGGGAATTACTAAAATTGCCCCCAAAATCCCCAAAAGCTTTCCGCCGATTATTAAAGAGATTAAAACTAAAACCGGCGGCAATCCAATAAATTTTTTAGTTAAAATTGGGCTCAAAATATTTCCTTCTATTTGATGAATCAAAATAAAAACAATTAAAATAAAAAGTGCTTTGAACCAGTCTTCAAGAAAAACTAAGATTGTGATTACTGCTCCGGCAAAAAGCGGCCCCAGATAAGGAATAATATTTGTTATTCCGGCAAACAAGCTCAGACTAAAAGCATAATCAATTTTAAATAATTTTAAAGCAATAAAGGAAGCAAAGCCCACAAAAAGACAACACAAAACCCTTGATGCAAACCAACCGGAAATTTTTTGTTGGGATTTGTTCCAAACGAAAAAAGCCAAATCTTCCTGTTGTTTAGGAAAAAGAAGCCTTATTGCTTTTTCCATCCATTTTTCTTCTAAAGAAAAGAAAAAGGCAAGAAAAAAAATAGTAAAAGCAGTAAAAGCTCCTCCAAAAACAGCAAACAAGGCAGTGAAAATATTAGCCGACGCCCCTATTAACCATTTTTCAGAAACTTTAACAAAGGCGTCAAAACTTTCAAAAGCCTCAATACCTAATCCTTTCAAAGGAGGAGCTATTCTTTCAAAATATTGGGAAAAAAGCTCGGCAAATTGCTGAATTTCAGGAATAAAAGATAAAGATATTAAATAAATCAAAAAGCTCAAAGCCCCAAAAATAAAAAAATAAATTAAACCGGTTGCTAAAACACGGGGAATTCTCCTTTTTTGTAAAAAATCAATGGCTGGGTTGAACAAAACCGAAATAATTAAAGCAAAAATAATCAAAATTAAAATATCTTTTATTAAAAAAAGAAGATAAACAATAAGAAAAGTGAGGACAACTTTTAAAATACTGTTCCAAGAAATATCTAATATTTTTTCGTTATTCATACGAGTTTTTATTTATAAGTTCGATGAGATAAATCTCATCTTACGTCTCAATTTATATTTCATCAATCGAACGTCGAAATGAAATTTTTATTTCATTGAGCAAACGAAGTATGGAAAAAAAGGTTTGCCTTCTTTGACTATAGCTTCAACAATTTTTGAAATTTTTCTTTATCCTCAAAAGGACCAACCAAAGCCAAATTTAGCTTCTCTGACTTAAAAATCTCTCTGGCTATTTTTAGAATATCATTTATAGTAATTTTATCAATTTTTTTAAAAATTTCCTTTGGGGTTAAAATTTTTCTTTCCAAAAGTTCCTGACCGGCGCAAAAAGAAGCTTTAGCATCAGAAGATTCTAAATAAAGAGCCAATTTACCTTTAAAATTTTCTTTTGATTTTTTAAGTTCTGCCAAAGATATTTTTTTCTGCGAGATTTTTCTATATTCTTTCAAAATGGCCAAAATTGCCTTATCAACCCTCTGATTGTCTATCCCGGCATTTGTTACTAAATATCCTGTGTCGGGATCGCATTCAACTTCGGTTTTGATATAGTAAGCCAAACCCAGCTTTCCCCTTATTTCAACGAACAAACGAGAGCTCATCATTCCTCCCAAGATTATTCCCAAAATCTCTAAGGCAAATCTGTGAGGATGAAAAAGATTAAAAGCCCTAACTCCTAAAGCCAAATGTGTTTGGTCGGTTTTTTTAGAAAAAAGAAGTGTTTTTGGTTTTTCTTGTTTTTCAACGATTAATGCTGAATTTACAGAAGCATCAATAACCGGCGGTTTTGATTTTGGTTGAGTTTTACTAATTCCAGAGAAACAATTTTCAATTTTGTTTATTGCCTGCGGCAAAGAAATGTTCCCGGCTATACAAACTATAGTGTTTGAAGCAACATACTGGGATTTCATATAATCTAAAATTTGTTCTCTGGTAATTTTACTTACGGTTTTTTTGGTTCCGGCAATATCCCAGCCGGCCGGCTGGTCTCCATAAAGCAAAGTTTTCCAAAGTTCTCCAATATATATCATTGGCATGTCCAGATACATATTTATTTCTTCAATTATTACTCCTCTCTCTTTTTCAATTTCTTTTTTTGGTAACAAAGAATCAAAATAAATATCAGAAACCCAATCTAAGGCTGTTTCAAAGTGAGGAGTTGCAACTTTGGCATAGTATCCCGTATATTCTTCTGAGGTAAAGGCATTATAAACTCCTCCCAGTTTGTCTAAAACTTCGGCAATTAATAAACCAGAAGGTCTTTTTTTCGTTCCCTTAAAATAAAGGTGTTCTAAAAAATGGGAAATACCTTTTGTCTCTTTTGTTTCGTATTTTGAACCAGTCCCGACTAAAACCAAAACCGTCACTGCCGGGGTGCTTTTTTGGGGAACCGTAATTATCCTCAATCCATTTTTCAGAGTAATTTTTTTAAACATTTATTCTCTTAACTTTTTATCTATCACTTTTACTAAATCAGAAATTTTTACTCTTTCCTGCGACATTGTGTCGCGGTTGCGGACAGTTACCGTATCATATTTTAAAGTGTCAAAGTCAGTAGTTATTGTCCATAATGTTCCAATTTCATCTTGACGGCGGTATCTCCTGCCAATTGAACCCAACTCATCATATTGACAGGTAAAATAGGGTTTTAACATTTGGTAAACCTCTTTGGCTTTTTTAACCAATTCCGGCTTGTTTTTGATTAAAGGCAGAACCGCTACCTTAACCGGAGCCAACTCTCTGTGAAGTTTTAATAAAACCTCTACCTCTTTTTTGGCTTCTGTTGTTTTAGTCCTGCCGCCTTTTACCTCATGGAAAGCCGCAACTAAAAAAGTTAAAAAACTTCTGTCAGCTCCGACTGAAGTTTCAATAATGTAAGGATAATAATCTTCGTATTTGAGATTCTTGCCAGAGTACTTGGAATGATTGGATAAATCCCAATCTCCCCGATTATGAACTCCCTCTATTTCATGCCAGCCAAAAGGAAAGCGATATTCAATATCTACCTGTCTTTTTGCATAATGAGCCCGCTCCTTTGCCGAAACCTCAACCATTCTCAAATTTTCTTTTTTAATACCCAAATTCAAATACCACTGCATCCTTTCTTTTTTCCAATAATCGAAAAATTTGTCGGCCTCTTTTGGATGGCAGAACCACTGCATTTCCATCTGTTCAAATTCTCTAGTTCTATAAATAAAATTCCCCGGCGTAATTTCATTTCTGAAAGCTTTGCCGATCTGAGCTATGCCAAAAGGTATTTTCAGCCGCATTGAATTCAAAACATTTAAAAAATTTAGATATATCCCCTGACAGGTTTCCGCCCTCAAATAAGTGGTGACTGCCTCATCTTCCAATGACCCAACAAAAGTTTTCATCATTAAGTTAAACTTTTTTGGCTCAGTCAATTCTCCCCCACAATCAGAACACTTGTTCTCTTTTAAGAAATCTTTTCTGAAGCGGTGATGGCATTTTTTACACTCAACCAACTCATCAGCAAAACCGGCAGTTAAGTGACCGGAGGCCTGCCAGACCTGAGGCGACATTAGAATCGCTGCGTCTAATCCAACAATATTTTCATGATTTCCAGTCATTTCTTTCCACCAGGATTTTTTAATATTGTTTTTCATTTCAACTCCCAGAGGACCAAAATCATAACAAGAACCAAAGCCCCCGTAAATTTCCGATGAGGGAAATATAAAACCGCGTCTTTTAGCAAGTGAAACAATTTTCTCCATTAAATTTTCCATTGATTTTATTTTAACCTTTAGCGAAGAGGACTTCGTCCGTCGAGTCAAAGACGAGACGAAAGAAGAAAAACTTTTCTTCGCACTCTTCTTCACCTTCGCTTCCATAAATGGAAGCTCGGTTATTGAACAACTCCTGAGCCGGGAGCAATGGCTTGGTCGTCTTGCAGAGTTGTGTCAATGAAAGAAGCTGTAGACTGGAGGATTTCGCCGGTCCATTGGTCTTGACCAATAATTTTTGCTTGACTAATTAATTCCGGAGTTTCTCCTTTTTGATTTTCTTCAGGCAAAAAAGCGATCTGGAAAGAAATATTGGGACCCTGATTTAAAACTCCTTGTCCAACCATTAAATCGCCAACATTCCAAACTATCTCCCGGGATTGCGAATCAAAAGTAATTTTGTCAACTTCTGCTTCGGGGAAAATTTTACCGGTTAAATTTACATTTTTGGGCAGAGTGGCTTTGACTTTTACATCTTTCATCTCGTTATAATAGTTCTTAACCTGCCAAATAATTGTATAAGTTGTGGTTTCTCCAATCTTAGGAGGAAAAGGGCCGACATTTCCAAAAACTTCATCGCTAAAGTATCCTTTTTGCGAAACAATTAATTTTGAATTAACCTTATTGACAAATTCTTCTTTAACTTGGCTTAAAAAAATTGTGCTCAGAATTTCAGGATTTTTGTCTTCTAAACCTTTAATTTCCCATTCATCTTTCAATTTCACCCAAAACTCAATCTTGCCCTCTGATTGAGGGGGCAAAAGCTGGAGATCTCTTACCTTTCTCCAATCCCAAATTATGGAATTGTCTCCCGGAGTAAAATCTCCTTCCGGCGCTTGAACTGTCTTAAAATCAAAGGCTGAACCGGTTAAAGTGACCAGCAAAAACATATCGCTTAAAAATTCTTCACCAATATTTTTAAAGAAAATTTCATAATGAAGCAAGTTGCCGGGACTGGCTATAAATTTAGGATTGTTGTTAATCTGCTGAGTAATGTATAAAGCCGGTCTAATAATGGTTATTCCTCTGGCTGCTTCCCTTAACAAAATAAACTCGCCGTCTTGCCAAGTGCCTATTCTTGCTCGAAAAACTTTTTCTTCCCCAACTTCACCTATCAGTTTACCCGAGATTTCGACTCTTCCTCCTTCAGCTTTATTCAAAAGCTCAAGATCCCATTCAGTTTTTTCTAAAGATTTTGGGGTACAATCAATAAATTCAAAACCTGAAGGATAATCAATCATTATTGTCAAGCCGGAAAGCGGATAATCTACATTCGAGAAATAATTTAACCTAAATTTTAATTCTTTTCCGGACTCAATTTTTGCAGACAAATCAAAATCAAAATTGAGAGGAACTTTTTTTATTATTGTCGTAAATGAAGTTTTTGATTCATAACGAGCTTTTAAATTCTTTGGTCGATACGATAATGTGACTTGAGCCTCTTTAATTTCTCCCTCTCGGCCCATAAGCCTGGCTGTAAAAGTAAAAGTTTTTTCCTGGCCGGGATAAATAACTCCTCCCAATTCTTCCGATTTTTTAATAACCCTTAAGGACGTTCCGTCTGCGGGTATAGAATAAGAAGGATAATCAAAAATGAGCTCCGGCTCTTCCAACCTGACGTTTCCGTTGTTCTTATACTTTACAATATATTTAATCTCCTGAAGCAACTCTGTCTCTTCTTGGCCCAAAATTTCCAATCTTAAAATATCTTTTGAGTAAATATTCCTTTGATAATAATAAAAACCAAAAATCCCAACTATCACGGTTAAAATAATGACAAAAATAGTAAATTTTTTCATATACCGAGCTTCCATTACCGAGCTTCCGAAGGAAGCGAAGGTGAGAAAGAGAATGAAATTCTCTTTCGACTATGGAAGCGAAGGTGAATAAGAGTGCGAAGAAAAGTTTTTCTTCTTTCGTCTCGTCTTTGACTCGACGGACGAAGTCCTCTTCGCCTTAAATCATCTTAGCAAATTATTCAACTTGTTCCAAAACTTCAGAAAGGTAATAATTAGAAATTGTTCTTAACGAATTAAGGTCTTTAATTTCAACTTTTAACTTTCCTAAAAAGGTCCAATCTTTTTTTAATAAAATTCTAATTATTTTGACTATGTCGGGAAAAACAATTAAGGTTTCTGACTTTGTTTTTTTTTGACACTGGCTGCAAATTATTCCCCCTTCTTTCGCGCTAAAATAAAGTTTCTCCGGGAACAATCTCTTTTGACACAAAGAACAACGATAAAACCCCGATTGATAACCCAATAAAGAAAGGAAGTTCCAGAGGAAATAATGATATAACAATTGACAATCGACAGTCGAAGAAGATTCCTTCTTCTTCACCTCAGTTGAAGCTTCGGTAATTGACGATTGACAATCGTTTAATTTAGTGAATGTTTCGTTTAATAATTGCCAGAGTTTTTTATCGGACTCCTGACCACTTACTAATCTATCAAAAACTTCTGAAATTTTGTAGGTAATAGTTAATCTCGTTAAATCTTTTCTTAGGTTTTTAAAATTGTTAATTAAAATCGCATCCGTCAAGGTTTTGTGGGTTTTGCCCTGAATAAACTCAATTTCAGATAAATAAAAAAGTTCGGCGCCTGACCTCAATTTTGAAGAAATTTTTCTGATTGCTCTGCCCAATATTTCCAATTTGCCAAAATCTTTAGTATAAATAGTCAATAATTGATTGGATTCTCCTCGGTCATTTTTTTTCAAAATAAAACCTTGGGTTCTGTAATGGGTGAACATTAAAAAAACTATTTGCCTAAAAATTTTTTCAATAAACTCTTAGCCTGATGTTTTGTGAGGCCGGCTGGCGGTTTAACTTTACCCGTTTCTATTTCATTTAATAACCGCTCTGGTTCTTTTTTCGCTCTTTCAATAAGGGAGCCATATTTTCCGGATTCTGGACCGAATAATTCTTTTTCCAATTGAGCTCTTTTTTCTTTTGGCCGGGGAACAATTTTATAAATTTCATCTCTTCTTAACCATTCCCTAACCTCACCTCGTTTAAGAGATGGCTTTTCTCCGTATACCGAAGTATCTCTTTTTTCTTCTTTTGGTGGCGGTATTTTCTCTGGTTTCCCTTTTAAGCCTTCTTGGTCTAGTTGTTGTTTTTTTTCAAATAATGCCATTAAATTTTAAAAATTGCTAACCATAAATTTTCATTGTCGACCTTTACTTCTTTTTCAATTTTAAATTTCTCCTTCCTACCCAATTTTAAATCTCGGGACTTTGTTTCCACCATAATTTTATTTTTATTTTTTATTAAAATATCTGCTATCTTTTCCGAACCATCAAATTGAATTGAAATCATATCTTTTGGTGTATAACCTGCCATCTTTCTCATTTCCTGAATTTGGCGGATAATTTCTCTAATTATGCCTTCTTCTTTAAGCTCTGGCGTAATTTTAGTGTCCAATTTTAATGTTTTGCCAAAACTAATTTCTTTTACATTTACTTCGTCCTTGATCAACTCCAGTAATTTTTTCTCTCTCTGTAATTCATAATTCGCAATTCGCAATTTATTTAACGGCTGACGAACCTTAATCCCTGTTTTAGCTCTTTCAGCCAAAGCCAGAACAACAATCCCTCTTGTTTTTTTCATCATCTTCTCTAGTCCAGGATTAATAAGCCTCTTTAAGGGTTTGGGATAATTACAGAGATGGACCGATTCCGGATCTTTCTTTATTTTTAGAGCTCGATAAATATATTCACTCACAAAAGGAGTAAAAGGCGCCATCATTTTGCACAAAACCATCAGACTTTGATAAAGGACCTGCGACGCTTCTTCTTTTTCCCGATCCGCAGCGAAGGGGGAAGAAGAGGATTTATCCTCTTCGCCCTCTCGATGACTATTGGCTCTTTGGAATTTTCTTCTTGACCTTCTGATATACCAGTTGGAAAGGTCGTCCATGAATTTTGTGAAAAGCCTGGATCCCCTGGTAAGCTCGTATCTATCCATCCAATAGGAGACCTCTTTGTTTGTCGCATTGAGTCTTGAAAGAATCCATTTGTTCAATTCATCATTAACCTTGAAACTGTGCTTGGGCTTAAAGTTCTTGTCTTTATAGGTTACGAAGAAGGAATAACTGTGCCATAAAGTAGAAATAACCTTTCGGTAAGCGTCTTCAACTCCCTTGGCCGAGAAAAGATAATCCTCGCCTATCGGAGTAGAAGAGAGAAGGAAATACCTTAAGGAGTCTGCCCCGTACTTTTCAAAAACTTCGCCAGTTTCGGGATAATTGCTCAATTTTTTACTTAGCTTTCTTCCCAGGGAATCTAAAATCATCCCGTTGACAATAGAATTTTTGAAGGCGGGCTTGTTTTTTCCCAGCCCCCTATCTTTCAAAGTAAGGGCTGAGGAGAGAACGTGGAGAGTATAAAACCAGCCCCTGGTCTGGTCCAGTCCTTCGGCAATAAAATCGGCCGGAAATGTGCTTTCAACCAGCTTCTTGTTTTCAAAAGGATAATGCCTTTGGGCATAGGGCATGGACCCTGATTCAAACCAGCAGTCAAAAACCTCCTCTACTCTTTTCATTTTACTACCGCACTTACATTTTAGTTCAATCTTATCAATATACGGACGATGCAAATCCTTTAATTTAACGCCGAGTTCTTTTGTGCTGCCAATACACTTATACTCTCCGCATTTTCTACATTGCCAAATTGGAATCGGAGCGCCCCAGAAGCGATTCCTGGAAAACGCCCAATCCCTGGCAGTCTTCAACCATTTGCCAAACCTTCCGCTTTTAATATGAGACGGAACCCAACGGATCTTCTTGTTATTTTCAATTAAGTTCTTTTTAATTTTGGAAACGCCAATATACCAAGTATTAAGAGCATAGTAAAGCAGAGGCGTATCGCACCTCCAGCAAAAAGGATAAGAATGCAAGATAACCTCTTTTTTGTATAAAAGCCCTCTTTTACTCAAATCCTCAGTAATCTCTCCTTCTGTGTCCTTGACAAAGCAGCCCGCCCACTTCTCTACCTCTTTCTTGAACTTTCCCGATTCGTCAACCGTATGATGCGCAGGCAGATTATACTTTCTGCCCAGGCGAAAGTCATCTTCGCCGTACATCACCGCAGTGTGGACAATTCCCGTCCCCTCGTTGGTCGAAACAAAGGAAGCTGGCAGAATTTGGAAAGCATTTTCAATATTTTGGACTCCGCTTAAACAGTTAAACAAGGGGTCATATCTTAGGCCTTTCAATTCTTTTCCCCTAAGTTTCTTTATTATCTTATATTTTCCCTTAAGCACGGACAGTCGGGCTTTAGCCAAAATCAGCGATTCCCCATCTTCTTTTACCAAAAGGTAGCTGGCTTTGGGGTCAACCGCTAAGGCGACGTTCCCGGGAAGAGTCCAGGGAGTCGTGGTCCAGGCCAAAAGATAGGAACCTTTGAATCGGGAACTCTTAACCCTGAATTTTACATAAATCGAATTGTCCTTAACGTCTTTGTATCCTTGATTAACCTCAAAGTTTGAAAGAGGAGTACCGCATCTGGGACAATAGGGACTAACTCTGTAATCTTTGTAGATCAGCCCTTCTTTCCACAGCTGGCTGAAAACCCACCAGACCGATTCAATATAGTCGTTGTCCAGAGTGGCATAATAGTTTTTGTAGTCGGCCCATCGGCCCACTCTCTTTAGGGTGACTTCAAATTCCTTGACGCATCTGAAGACCGAATCTCTGCAGAGCTTGTTGAACTTTTCAATTCCCAGATCTTCAATCTCTCTTTTGCTTTTTATCCCCAATTCTTTTTCTATCAGATTTTCAACCGGAAGGCCGTGGCAGTCCCAACCAACCCTTCTGGGGACCTGATATCCTTTCATCGTCCAGTAGCGCAAAACCGTGTCCTTTATGGTCGTCGCTAAAATGTGGCCGTAATGAGGAATACCAGTAGCAAAAGGGGGACCGTCATAAAAGCTGAAAAAAGGCTTTCCTTTTCTTTCTTTGATTGATTTCTCAAATATTTTGTTCCTTTCCCAAAAATTTAATACTTTTTTTTCTATTTCAGAAAGCTTATCCATAACGTCATTTTAATTTTAATTTTCTCAATTCTCCTGTTTTTATTTCTTTTTTTTCAATAATAATTTTTACAAATTTTTTAAAACTATGATTATACGTTACTTTCTCTAATAAGGTCAGGGGACGCCTATGACCAACAATTAAAATATTCTTACCCTTATATTTTTTTTCAGTTTCTTTTATAAAATTAGATAGTCTTTCTTCTACATCGGTATAGGTTTCTCCTTGGGGAGGAGCAATTTGAAATCTCTTTTTGTAATATTCTAAAGGCGAAAGCTTTCTTTCTTTATCCCAAAATCTACCAATTTCATCTATTAATTTTTCATTAAAAATTCCGACATTATCCTCTCTTAATCTCTTGTCAGTTTTCGGCTTTATACCTAATTCCTTTCCGATAATTTCAGCGGTTTGTTTTGTCCTCAATAAGTCCGAAGAAAAAATTAAATCAATCTTCTTGTTCTTAATTTTTTTAGCTACCTCTTTAATTTCTTGTTTTCCTTTTTTAGTTAAAGGAAGCAGTGATTTTTCCGGCCAACAAGAGGCAATATTTTTTGTGTTTCCTAAATAATGACCGTGGCGAATAATATAGTATTGATTACGCATAAAATTACATTTTTTCAGGCGCTGAAATTCCAATCAAATTCAAAGTGTTTTTTAAAACTTGAGCAACGCAAGCAGTTATGGTTAAACGAAAAATTTTTAATTCGGCAGGTTGAGCTTTAATAATAGAATGCAAATTGTAAAAAAGATTATATTTTTGGGCTAAATCAAAAATGAAGTTGCAGATTAAATTTGAAGAAAATCTATCAGCTGCTTCTTTAACTATTTCTGGAAATTTATAAATTTCCCTCAAAATATCTTTTTCTTCTTTATTAAAGGTTAAAACTTCAACTTTTTCCGGTTCGGTTTCTAATTTAGCTTTCTTCAAAACACTTTGACAACGAGCAAAAGTGTATTGTAAGTAAGGAGCGGAATTTCCTTTTAAATTTAAAATTTTATCCCAATCAAAAATTATGTCCTTGCTGTAATGTTGAAATAAATCGTTGTATTTTACTGCTCCAATTCCAACTATTTTAGCGATTTTTTCTTTCTCTTCTTTTGACAGCTCTTGGCCTGTTTCTGATTTTTCAATGATTTCTCTCGTTTTTTCTATTGCTTCTTTCAAAACCTCTTCCAAATGAATTGTTTTTCCCTTTCTGGTGGAAAATTTTCCTGTCTTTGTTCGATAAAGTCCATGAGCAACATGGAAAAATTCTGTTCTCTTCGCCCAGCCCAAAAGCTCCACCGCTTCAAAAAGTTGCTTTAGATGTAATTTCTGATCTGCTCCGACTTCGTAAATAATTAAATCTGGCTTCCACTTTTTTAACCTGTATTTTACTGTTGCCAAATCCCTGGTTAAGTAAGTGGTTGCCCCATCCGATTTTAACAACATTGCCGGAGGAAGCTTGTCCTTAGGATATTTAATAACTAAAGCTCCTTGGCTTTTTAAGGCAATTTCTTTTTTTATTGTTTCTTGAACAACTGCCTCAAACATTCCCTGGTAAAAACTTTCTCCCAAAGCATAATCAATTTTTATCCCAATAAGTTTGTAAACTTTATCAAACTCTTTTAATGAAATTTCAACACATTTTTTCCAAGTTTTCCTTGCTGTCTTTTCTCCTTTTTCCAAATTTTTAAATTCCCTTCTCGCCTCCTCTTCCAATTTAGGATTTTTCTCTGCCTCCTTATGAAATTTCACATAAAGATTTTCTAATTCTCGGACCGAAAAGTCTTTCATTCTCCATTTTTTTATTGCGACTATCAACTTGCCAAATTGAGTTCCCCAATCTCCGAGATGGTTATCGCCAATACATTTCCATCCTAAAAATTTATAAATATTATACAAGGCCTGACCGATAATTGTTGATCTCAAATGGCCAATACCAAAAGGCTTGGCAATGTTAGGGCTAGAATAATCAATAATAACAGTTTTTCCCTTTCCGACTTTGCTCGAACCATATTTCTCTTTCTCTTTTAAGATTATTTTCAACTCCTTCGTTAAGACCGAATTAGAAAGAAAAAAATTAATAAAGCCTGGTTCTACCGCCTCAATCTTATTGAGGAATTTCCAATTTCCAATTTCCAATTTCCAATTTATCAGTTTGGCAATTTCTATTGGGTTTTTTCTGACTAATTTAGCAATCACCATTGCAACATTTGTTGAATAATCACCGTGAACTTTCTCTTCTGGATGTTCAATCTTAATTTCGGGAATATCAAATTTAGGCAATTTTTTATCTTTTTGCAGTTCCTTGATTGATTTTTCTATTAATTTTTTAATTTCTTCTCTGATCATATCTTTAGTTTATCTCAATTTTTGTTAGAATGGAAGTAATGAAGGTGTTAGCAGAAAACAAAAAGGCTTATTTCAATTACCAAATCCTGGAGAAATTTGAGGCAGGAATTGTTTTACAAGGCCAGGAGGTAAAATCAATAAAAACCAGAGGAGTGAATCTGGCAGGCTCCTATGCAGTGATTAAAGACGAAGAGTTATTCTGGATTGGAGCGAAAATTCCTCCTTATCAGCCCAAAAACGCTCCTCCTAATTATGAAACTGAGCGCTCAAGAAAGCTTCTTTTGCGAAAAAAAGAAATCAAACGCCTAATTGGAAAATCAAAAGAAAAAAGCTTGACTTTAATACCCTTAAGGGTGTATACTAAAAACGCTAGAATAAAGTTGGAATTTGGAGTAGCAAAAGGGAAAAGGAAAGTTGATAAAAGAGAGTTAATCAAAAAACGAGAGATAGAAAGAAACATAGAAAGAGAGTTAAAGTTGCGGGGGTGAAAGGATTCGATGAGGAGTGAACTAAAATAAGCGGGCCAAGTTGTTAGAACTTGTAAAAACTAACAAAAAGAATAAGTGCCAACTTGTTCAAACAACCTGCATTAGCATACGTTTAATGCCATTCGATTTACTAATTCTCGCTAGGTAAAATCGAGTGTCATAATCTTGCGAGATAAAATAGTTCTTTCAGAATCCGGAAAAACTATTGAAAAATATTCGGATTCAAGATATAGAAATTTTGTCCGTTTTAAATTCTGTATCTTTTTGAAAAAACTGGACTAATCCCGTAGAATTATTTTAGGAAAACGCCTCAGATGTGGGTCCGATTCCCACCGCCTCCACAAAAATTAATGATTATTTATTATTACCTATTAATAATTAGATTTGCTTAAAAAACTATTAATCAATAACCAAATAAGGGCAAGAGAATTAAGATTAATTGATGAAACGGGAGAACAAATGGGGATAATTTCTTTGGAAGAAGCGCTCAGGATTGCCCGTGAACGCAATTTAGATTTGATTCAGATAACAGAAAAAGTAACGCCTGCGGTTTGCAGATTGGGAGATTACGGAAAATATCTCTACCGAGAGGAAAAAAAAGAAAAAGCGACCCATAAACATAAAGGTGGAGAACTAAAGGGAATTAGATTGACTTTTAATATCTCTCAACATGATTTGGAGACCAGAGTTCGCCAAACAGAGAAATTCTTAAAAAGAGGAGACAGAGTAAGAGTAGAATTGCCTTTAAGAGGCAGACAAAAAGCTCTTCAAAATTTTGCTAAAGAAAAAATAGAAAAATTCCTGGAAATTTTAAAAGGAATCGTTCCAATAAGAATTGAACAAGAATTAAAAAGAGAACCGAGGGGTTTTACTATGATAATATCTAAAGCATAATGTCTAAAACTCGAAAATCAATCACCAAACGTTTCAAAATTACCAAGACCGGTAAGCTTTTTAGAAGACCAACCGGTCTTGACCATTATCGGGCAAAAAAATCGGGGGGAAAAATCAGACAAAGCAGAAAATGGGTTGAGGTTTCCAAATCTGAAGCAAAAAAAATAAAAAGGTTACTTAAATAAAGCCATATGGTTCGAGTAAAAAGAGGTAAAACAGCGCATAAACGCAGAAAGCACATATTAAAATATGCTAAAGGTTTTCGATGGGGAAGAAAATCAAAATATAGATTGGCGAAAGACGCTCTTTACCATGCTTGGGAATACGCTTATCGCGACAGAAGAACAAAAAAAAGAGAGTTCCGAAAACTTTGGCAAACTCGAATTAATGCCGCCTGCCGAAAATCAGGAATTTCTTACAGTAAATTTATTGCCAGTTTAAAGAAAAATAAAATTGAACTTGATAGAAAAATTTTATCCAATTTAGTTCAAAACTATCCTCCAATTTTTGAAAAAATTATCCAAAAAATAAAAGAATGACGAATTCCAATTTAAAAGAAAAACCACCTCAAAAAAGAAGTGGTTTTTTGATTGAAAGAAATTTATGCGCTTTCTTGAGTATTTCTTTGGCATTTTTGAAAGTTAATTGTTTTAATGCTTCTTCGTAAGAAAGCCATTTAAAACCCAGATGCTCCGAAGAGATTTTTATTTCTTTGGTTTTCGTCTCGGCCAATAAAGAATTGACCGTTTTAAAAATTTTCTTTCCCCCTCCTATAAAAAAATATTTTTCTTGTTCTTTAAATCCATTAATAAATTTAATGTCCTTTAATCCGGTTTCTTCTTCAACTTCTCTTTTAGCTGTTTCTTCTATTTTTTCTTCTCTTTCAATGTGGCCTTTTGGGAATCCCCAGTATTCTTTTTTTGTGTTGCCTGAGCTGTTCGGATAACGCAAAAGAAGATAATAAATCTCATTACCCTCCTTGCAAAAAACTATTGCCCCGGCTGAGTGTTCTACTGGCATATTTTGTCTAAAAACTTTAGTAATTTTTCTAATGATTGGGTGTTAATAATATCTTCTGCAGTTGCCCAGCCTCTCCTGGCCTGGGCAATACCCAATTCTATAAATCTTAATTGGTCTTTATAATGGGCGTCGGTGTTAATAACCATTTTTACTCCCGATTCTTTTGCTCGGCGAATGTGCCGGTCGTTTAAATCCAATCTTTCAGGGAAAGCGTTTATTTCCAAAACTACATTGTATTCTTTAGCTACTCTTAAGATTTTGTCAAAGTCGCAAAGATATTCGTCTCTTCTTTTTAATATTCTCCCGGTTGGATGAGAAAGAATATCAATATTGGGATTTTTCATTGCCCGAATTATTCTTTCTGTCATTTCGGTTTTTCCCATTTTGAAATTAGAATGAATTCCAGCAATAGCATAATCCAATTTTTTTAAGGCCTCATTTTTAATATCAATTGACCCGTCGTTTAAAATATTGGTTTCAGCGCCTTTCAGAATTTTGAAATTTTTGTATTTTTGGTTAAGTTTATCAATTTCTTTATTTCGCAATTCTAATTTCCTTTCATCCAACCCGTGTTCTATTCTTAAAAATTTTGTGTGGTCAGCAATTCCCAAATACTCATAACCAAAATCTTTTGCTGCTCTTGCCAATTCTTCAATTGAATTTACTCCGCCATCCCAATCAGAATGACAATGCAAATCACCTTTAATGTCTTTGTAACCAACCAATTTTGGTAATCCATTGAGTTTGCCCTGAGCTTGTCGAAGGGCCGCTTCTATTTCTCCTTGATTTTCTCGCAATTCTGGTTCAATCCAAGGAAGGCCAAGAGCTTTATAAATTCCAGCTTCGGACCAACCGGCGATCATCTTTTTTCCTTTAAAAAGACCGTATTCTGAAAGCTTCAAACCTTTTTCTATGGCAATTCTTCTGGTAACGATGTTGTGCTCTTTTGAGCCTGTAAAATATTGAAGGGCTGAGCCGTAACTTTTCTTTTTTACCACCCTCAAATCCACATCAAAACCTTGTTCCATTCTAACAGATGATTTGGTGGGACCATTCATCCAAACTTTAATTATTCCCGACAATTGAACAAAAAAATCCATTATTTTATCCGCTGAAGCTTTGGCGAAGGCGGGCTTTTTTGATTCCTTAACAGCCACTAAAATATCAACATCGCCAATAGTTTCTTTCATTCTCCTGACAGAACCGGCCGCATCAATCTGTTCAATTTCTTTTAATTTTCCCAATCTTTCTAAAATTTCTTTTACCCGGGGTAAAATTTCACCCAAAAGAAACCTTCCCTTGCTCTTTTTTAAAAAGGCAATCCCTTCTAAAATATTTTTTTCAGTTTTCTCGCCAAAACCGAACAAAAAAGCAATTTTATGGACTCTGGCTGCTTTTTCCAAATCTTTTAGATTTTTAATCCCCAATTTTTGATACAAAACCATTGCCTTTTTTGGTCCCATTCCCTCAACAGAAGTTATTTCTCCCAAATTAAGAGGCAGCTTCTTTTTAAATTCTTCATAATATTTAATTCTCCCTGTTTTTAAATATTCTTCAATTTTTTCCGCAATGCTTTTTCCTACGCCGGGAATTTCTTCGAGGGCTTTAACTCCTCCTTTTTTGTAGATTTTTTCAACATCTTCCTCTAAAGTTTCTAAAGTAATAGCTGCCTTTTGGTAAGCGTAAGGCTTGAAAGCTACCTCTTCCATTTCGAGATAATCAGCAATTTCGTAGAATATCTTGACGAGTTCTTGGTTCTTCATATACCGAGCTTTCGCGCAGCGAAAGCGAAGGTGAAGAAGAGGACTTCGTCCTCTTCGACTCATCAAAATTGTCTTTCTGGTTTTTCGCCAGGCTTAACTTTGGGCTCAAAATGGCCTTTGGGGAAAAGTTGATTGCGGATCAAAAGCAAAAGCGAAGAAGATATCAATCCAAAAAAGCTAACTAAGACAAAAACAACCTTAAAGCCCAAAAAGGTTGCCAATATTCCGCCAAAGGCAGCGGCAAGGGCAGCCGCAAAACCAATGCCCGTGCTTTCAATGCTCCAAGAAAACGCTTCCCAGCCCTTGTCAATGTGTCTGGTGAAGATACCTGCCCAAGCAGGAACCACGCAAGCCATACATAATCCCCTAATAGTTTCCAATAAAAAGACGTGCCAGAGTTGAGTGGCAAAAATATAGCCAAAAGGAACCAAATTGGCTAAATACATACCTAAAATCAAAAATTTAAAATCGTCCTTTTCTCCTTTTTTTACATCAAGAAAATGAGCAATAAAAGGCTGGACAATTGATTTTATAAACCAATAGGTTGCAGCGACAAAACCAACGCTAGCCAAGCTTCCTCCTTGAATTTGCTGGGTTATAAATATGGCAAAAATCGGACCAATTAAGCCCCAGCCGGACTGAAGAAAAAAATCAGAAAGAATAAGAGTTTTAATAACTTTATTAATGCCTATCATTGTTGTTTTCAACAAAATTATTTATCTTTTTAAAAAAGTAAAAACTTCTCTTCGACTTCAATCTAACACAATTTATTTAAACGAAAAAGAGAGTTTTGCTCTCTAAAAACCAAAAATTATCTTAAATTCTTAAGAAAGATGATATTTTATCTTCTTGATTTTATACATCATCTGAATAGGAGAAGAAATAATCACCACATCTCCCACCTTGTGTCCCAAAAGAGTATGACCTACCGGCGATTCGTTAGAAATTTTTCCCGAAGATGGATTGGCCTCCAAAGAGCCTAAAATTGTAAACTCGTCTGTTTGACCATTTACCTCAACTAAAACCGTTGCTCCTAAATCAATAATGTTTTGTTTTTCTTTCTTGGGCGACCTAATCAATTCGGCATTTTTTATAATATTTTCAAGCTCAATAATTCTTAATTCTAAAAAACTTATATCTTCTTGAAAAGCAAGGTACTCCGGATTTAAATCTTCGGAATGCAAAATCTTAGGAGATTCTCCTCTGGCTTTGGCAAGTTTTAACTCTTTCAAAGTCCTGTATTCTTTTTTAATTCTTTCTAATCCTTCTTTAGTTAGATGAAACTTTTTTTCTTCTGCCATATTCTTACAAAATCCCCCTTGGCTAGGGGGATTAGGAGAAAATTTTTTTATGTATTCGACTAACCCCCTTTCAGCAAGTTATTTCTCCAAAAGTTAAAATAATAATGCAATAGACCTTTTTCGAAATAGGCCAAACTCTAAGGGAATTATTTTCTTTTGTGTTTTTGACTAACATTCCTGAAAATACGATAAGTTTATTCCTACCTTTTGATTGTAGACGACAAAAAAGTTCTGTCAAGGGTTAAACTTATCAAAAAGCTTATTTTTCTTTATTCTCTAAAGGTTTTTCGCGGCACAGTTTATTTTATTAAACTAAGGGAGTTTGTCAACCCCATTAGCAACATAGTATAATTAATATAAACAACACTAAATAAAATTTTTTCCTATGTCATATCAAACTATTAAAATTGATGGGGCATACGGCTCTGGTGGAGGACAAATTTTGAGAACGGCCTGTGCTCTCTCGGCAGTAACGAAAAAACCTTGCCGGGTGTTTAATATACGCAAAAATCGGCTCAAACCCGGATTAATGCTGCAGCATCTTTTGGGGATTCAAACCTTAGCTAAACTAAGCAACGCTGATTTGGAAGGAGATTTTTTAGGTTCACAGGAAATAAAATTTTATCCCCATGACATTGAGGCGAAGGACTTACATATAAAAATTGAAACTGCCGGAAGCATTACTTTAGTTTTGCAAACTTTAATTCCGCCAGCTTTATTCGCTCTCTTTCCTGTCAAAATTACATTTGATGGCGGAGCAACCGATACTTTTTTTTCGCCCACTATTGACTATTTTCAATATGTGTTTTTGAAAATTCTAAAAAAAATGAACGGCAAAGTAGAAATTAATATTCTAAGACGAGGTTATTATCCAGAAGGCGGAGCCAAAGTAGAAGTTACGGTTTTCCCTGCCAGATTAAAAAACCTTAATTTAACCGAAAGAAACCAATTAAAAAAACTTTTAGCAATCTCTGGCGCTTCTGAATCTTTAAAAGAAAAAAAAGTTGCTGAGAGACAAATTGCCGGCGTAAGAGAAATTCTAGGAAAATTAAACTTGCCAATTGAAAAACAAGTCGAATATCATCAAACCAAATCTCCAGGCAGCCAAGTTTGTTTAATCGGAGAATTTGAAAACACGTTAATGGGAGTTGATAATTTAGGGAAATTGGGGAAAAGAGCTGAAGATGTTGGCAAAGAAGCAGCTCTGGAATTATTAAAGGAGCAAAAGTCTGAAGCGTGTTTAGATCGACATTTAGCCGATCAAATTCTTCCCTATATGGCTTTATCTAAAGGTAAAAGTCAAGTGACAATTTCCGAAATCACAAATCACTGCCGAACCAATATTTGGGTAATTGAAAAATTCTTGGAAGGCAAATTTGAAACAAAAAATAATTTAATTTCATGGATGCCATCTTAATTCAAGCCAACGCTAAATTAAATCTTGATTTGAAAATTTTAGGAAAAAGAACTAACGGACATCATCTAATTAAAAGCGTCTTTCAATCAATTAACCTTTCTGATTTTTTGTTTTTTGAAAAACACAAGAAAAATGAGTTTACCGGAGCGATAATTTGCCCGAAATCAGAGAATATTATTTTAAAAGCTAAAAAAACCTTAGAAAAAACTTTAAACAGAAAACTTCCTTGCCGAATTCATCTTCAAAAAACAATTCCAATTTCAGCCGGCCTTGGCGGCGGCAGCGCTGATGCTGCTGCTACCTTACTTGCCTTAAATCTACTTTATAAATTAAATTTAGGGAGAAAGAAATTAATACAAATCGGCCTAATGGTAGGCGCCGACATTCCTTTTTTCTTTTATGGCGGCACTTGTCAAGTAGAGGGAATTGGAGAAAAAATAACCCCTATCAAAAAAAAATTGCCAAAAGTTTTTGTTCTTTTTCGACCTCACAAAAGAATAGAAACCAAAAAGATGTATAAGTTTTATGATAAAACAGGGAGAAATTTTTCAATCCTGGCCAAAGAAATTTGTCCCGATATCTTAAAAATTGAAAATTATCTTAAAAAATTTAAACTTGAAACTAAACTTTCTGGATCCGGACCAACGGTTTTTTGTGAAACTAATAACTATGAAACGGCTAAAAAAATTACTGAAAACTATCAGAAATTTAACGGGGATATTTTCATTTGCCGTCCCCAAAAAGAAGCTTTAAAAATACGGAAAATATTGCAATCTAATGAATATTGCTATTATTTTAGCTGCCGGCGATAGCGAAAGAATGCGGAAAATTAATAAGATTTTTTATCGGATTAAAGGAAAACCCTTGATTTTTTATACAATTGAAGCTTTTGAAAAACATCCCCAGGTTGATGGAATAATTTTATTAGCGAAGGCATCAAATTCCAAGAAATTTTTTAGTTTAATCAAAAAATATGGGTTTAAAAAAATTAAATTAGTCGCAAAAGGTGGAAAAGAGCGACAAGATTCAGCCTTTACTGGATTAAAAGCAGCTGAAAAATTAGGGGCAAAATCTGGAGATTTAATTTTATTTCATAATGGTGCAAATCCCTTGGTTTCTCAAAATGAAATCACTGATGTAATTCGGGCAGCAAAAAAATATAAGGTTGCTTTAGTTGCTCAGCCAACGAGAGACACGATAAAAGAAAGAGATAAAAATGGATTTGTGACTAGAACCATCGGACGAGAAAAGATTTTTTTAGCTCAAACTCCTCAAGTAATAGAATATACATTGGCTAAAAGGGCTTTTGAGGAGGCTTTTGCTGAAAAGTTTTATGGAACAGATGATGTTTCTTTAGTAGAAAAGTTAGGAGTAAAACCAAAAATTGTCCCAGCTAGTTTCAAAAATATAAAGGTAACTTATCCTGAAGATTTAAAATTTGTAGAGAATCAATTATGAAAGTCATTTTTGCAAAACATATTGGTTTCTGCTCTGGAGTGAAAAGGGCGATCACTATTGCTGAAAAATCATTAGAGGAGGATCCGAAGCCAATTCAATTTTTAGGCCCATTAGTTCATAATGAAAAAATAATTGAAAAATTAAAGAAGCAAGGGGGGAAATTTATTTCCAATTTAAAAGAAATTAGCTCTGGAACATTAATTCTCAGAGCTCACGGAGAAATTCTTGATTCAACGAAAATTGGAAAAAAAGTATTAATTAGAGACACCACTTGTCCATTAGTAGAAAGAGTTCAAAGGACAGCTAATTTTCTTTTTAAACAGGGGTATCGGGTGATAATTATTGGCGATAAAAATCATCCGGAAACAAAAGGAATAAAAGAATGCGTCAAGAATCGAGCAATTATTATTGAAAATGGTTTTCAAGCTAAAAATCTTCCAAAATTGAAGAAAATAGGAGTGGTTTCTCAAACCACTCAAAATTTAAATAAAGTTAATCAAATTTTAACAATTTTAAAAAATAAAGTTAAGGAATTTAAATGGGTGAATACCATCTGTCCTGAAGTAATATTTCGCCAAAAGGAGTTGTCTGAAATTTTAAAAAAAGCTGATGGAACTTTAGTGATTGGCTCTCATTCATCAGCCAATACTCGACGTTTAGTAGAAATTGCAAAAAAATCTAAAAAACCAGCCTGGTGGATAAATTCTTTAGAAGAGTTAAAAAAAATCAATTTTAAAGGCATTTCTAGTTTGGGAGTTATATCTGGAACTTCAATGCCAGATCGGGAAATTCAAAAAATTAGAAAATATTTAAAAAAGGTGAAGAGGAATTCGTCCTCTTCTTCACCTTCGCTTCCATAAATGTAAGCTCGGTTAATGATTAAAAGGCGGAGAACCAAAATAGTAAAAATTGGCAATCTAAAAATTGGGGGGGATTTTCCCATTTTGGTCCAATCGATGACTAATACTCCTACTTTTAATGTCGAAAAGACTGTCAAACAAATAAAACAATTAGAAAAAGCAGGATGTGAAATAATAAGAGTGGGGGTGCCTGATTTTAAATCTGCCAAAACTCTTTCTAAAATCAAAAAACAAATAGATATTCCTTTGGTTGCCGATATTCATTTTTCAGTAGATTTGGCTTTAGAGGCAATAAATCAAGGAGTAGATAAGCTAAGGATTAACCCCGGTAATTTTCCGAAAAACAAATTAAAAGAAATAGTCAAGGAAGCTAAAAAGAAAAAAATTCCAATTAGAATCGGAATAAATAGCGGATCTCTGGAGAAAGAGATATTGGGAGAACATAAAATGGCAACCGCTGAAATGATGGTAAAATCCGCTCTGAGAAATATTAAATTAATGGAAAAACTCGATTTTAAGGATTTGGTAATTTCCTTAAAAGCGCCGGACGCCCTAAGAACAATAAAAGCCTACAAACTACTATCTCAAAAAACAAATTATCCCCTTCATCTTGGTTTAACTGAAGCTGGTAGTAAATTTCCAGGATCAATTAAATCATCTATTGCTTTGGGCACTCTTTTGTTAGATGGAATTGGAGATACAATTAGAGTTTCTCTTACCGAGGACCCGGTTGAAGAAGTAAAGGTTGGTTGGGAAATATTAAAGAGTTTGGATTTGAGAGAAAGAGGAATAAAAATTGTCAGTTGTCCTACTTGCGCCAGAAGTTCAATTGATGTCGTGAGTTTAACAAAAAAAGTAGAAAAAATAACCAGCGAAATAAAAAAACCACTAAGAATAGCTATTATGGGATGTTTGGTAAATGGCTTAGGAGAAGGAAGAGAAGCGGACTTAGCAATTGTTGGCGCCAAAGATTTAACCTTGATGATGAAAAATGGTGAAATTATTCACCGAGCTAAAGAAAAAGAGATTTTTAAAATATTTAAAAAAGAGCTAAGGAAATATATTAAAAAAAGTTGGTCGAAGAAATAAATCTCTTCTTAACCCTTCATTGTCATTCGGATAGCTGAAAAAGAGAATGAAGTTCTCTTCGCCCTTTAAAACAAAGTTTTTTGTTTAAAGCTATCCTTTTTTCTTTCGCCCGAAGAAAAAATTTTTATTTTCCCGTAAACTCCGTCGTATCCAGGTTCTTTAACCACCTTCCCTTTTCTCACTCTTATTATTGCCTCACTGATTTCAGGAAGAGTTACGGTCTGCAGGTTTTCTGGCGGCACCTCAAGAAGAATATTAAATTCTGAGCCCAATTTTTCAATTAAATTTTTGTATTCTTTTTCAACTCCCTTGGTTCCGGTAGAACAACCTAAAGCATCGGCAATAATCTCTTCTAAAGGAACTAAACTTTTAAAAGGAATGGCTCTCTCCGGAATAAAACCTTCTTTTCTATCAGCCAGCTCTTCAACCCTGTTTAGAACTCCAATTGTCAACGGTTTACCGCAAACCGGACAAATTCCGTTATATTTTTTGGTTTCTTTTGGAGACAATCTAATTTCGCAATTTCTATGGCCGTCATAATGATATTTTCCTTCTTCTGGAAAAAATTCAATTGTGTACAAAAATTTTTGAGGATTTTTGGTTTTAATTGCTCCAATAATTGACTGATAACTAAGCTCTGTATCAAAAACATTTGCTTCTCTGCCCAATTTTGGTCCACTGTGCGCGTCGGAATTACTGATTAAAGTAATTTTATCCAAAGCTGATAACCGCCAATTCATTAAGGGATCGCTAGAAAGCCCGGTTTCCAAAGCATAAATATATTTTGAGTATTCTTCAAAACATTCTTCAATTGAATCAAATCCTGATTTTGAACCAAAAATAGAAAACCAAGGAGTCCAGGCATGGCTTGGTACAACTAAACAATCTTCCGAAGCGTTTAAAACAATTTTGGCTAATTCTTTAGCATCTAACCCTAAAATTGGCCTGCCATCTGCCTTTAAATTGCCAATCCAACTTAATTGGACATTAATTTTTTCTGCCGCTTCAAAAGAGGGACTAAAAATTAAAATATGAATTTTTCTGACTCTTCCTTTTTTTGAATAAATGCAGCTAATTTCATTAGTCAATATAAAACGCGTCCCATTGTCTTGTTTTTTTAACTTAAAAAGACCTATCTCTGCAGGTTCTAATTTTTCTTTTAAAGATTTAAACCATTCGGGATGGCTGAAATCCCCGGTTCCCAGAACCTTAATTCCTTTAATTCTTGCCCACTTATCAAGATTTTCCAAATCCATATGTCGGGAAGTTGCCCGTGAATATCTGCTATGAATATGAAAATCAGCTACGAACTTCATGAGTTCAATTTATCATTTTTAACATTTTAAAGCAAAAAAACACCAAGACATCGCAAATCACTGGTGCTTTTGGTTTATATAAAGAGTTTAAAATTTTTACTCTTTCTTAATTTTTTTTAACATTTTCTCTTCTAATAAACCCAAACCGGCAAAAATAAGAAGAGTTAAAAATGTTCCTATGATAGCTAAGAAATAAAGCTTAGCTCCAACCGCAATCCCAATTGCTGCTACTGCCCAGAGACCAACGGCTGTAGTGAGTCCTACTGTTCCAGAGGATTGCCGGAAAATCACTCCTGCTCCAATAAAGCCAATTCCTATGGCAATCGCCTGGATTACTCTTGAAGGATCGAAATTAATACCGGCCTTGCCAAGAAAGGAATTAAATAATTGAAAAGAAATTACGGTAAAAAGGCAGGCACCCAAAACTACTAAACTATAGGTTTGCAAACCTGCTTCTTTTCTTTTAAGTTCTCTTTCCAAACCAATTAAACTGCCTAAAATGACAGCTAAAAATAGCTGGATAACAATTTGAAAACTTTCAGAAAAAGCCATTTTTAAACTTTATAGACTTTGTAGCCCTCTCGGACCTTTTGTTCTACTTTTAATCCAATGGAATCTCCTTTTTTGGCTTCCTTAATCTTTTGATGTTCAGTCTCCATTGATTCCACCTGTTGGGTAAAATCAGTCTCTCCCCCAATAATTCTAATTGTCTCGCCTACTTTAAATTTATCAGAAAAATCAATCACCGCTACTCCAATCTGGCCAAAATAATGAGTAACCTTTCCTATTAACTTTCCTTCAATTTCTTCTGGCATAAATATTTTAAAATATATTTTGTTAGATTAATAATTAAAAAAATATTTTCTTGCCCCGTAGTGAACACTATGCTCTACTACTGAGGTCGACCTTTCTCCCGAAGTCGTTGTACGAATTTACGAACGGGCGACTTCGGCTACGAATTAATTTTAATATTTATGACTTTTTTCTTTTCTTCTTTGATTTGAGCAATTAATTTTTCAACCAGTTTCTTTGGATCTTTCTCATAAATAATCTTTTTCACTCCACGGTGAGGACCGGTGGCAATTTGTTTTATCTTGTCTGCCATTCCGCCTGTTTCCTCCAAAACGGCAATTGGTTTTTGAATTTCAAAAGCAGTGACAAATTCATGCAAAGTTCCCATTCTACCGCAAATAATAATCACTCCATCTACGGACTTGGTCATAATTACATTACGGCCCACATAATCAGCACCGGTGTAAATCATTATATTAAAAGGATCAAGAGGCAATCTATAAATTTTCAAATGGGCAGCTTCAGAAGTGGCCGGCGAAAAACCCACATTAAAACCCCCGGCTTCCTCACATCCCAAAGCGGAAAAATAAGGAACACCGGTAGTAGCGCCGGTAACAAGAACACACTTTTTTTTAGCAATTTCTCGACCAACCTCTTTTGATAATCTTTCAATGTCTTTGCAGCAATGACTAATATGAGCTGCGCCAGAAACCGCAATTTTATAATTCATATAAATTATTATAGCATAACTTTAATTCAATTAAAAACGGGAAGGATTGCTTCCCATTTTTACCCCGTCAGAAATTTTGAATATTTTGTCTAAATTAAAACCCGCTAGAAAATTTTTCTAACGGGGTTTAATGAGGGGGGAATAGCTTCTGACAAACTTGATTTTTACTTAAGTCCAGGTGGACATAACCAGGCAGCTGCTATCATCTCCTTTATCAAAAACCATCTGTCCTTGGGCAAAAAACCCGCACCCCCTCGTTTATTAGTTTAATAAACCAAAAACTTTTGTCAACTCATTTTTTATAGAGGACTATCCCCAGTTTATCCACACTTTTATGTTCCCAACAGAAATTTCACCCCGGTGCTTTTAAATGTGTCCCTACTCCGAGTCGAACGGAGATCTCAACCTCCGGAGGGTTGCGCTTTATCCATTAAGCTATAGGGACATTATTATTTTTGAGCTATTAAAAAGATATTGCTTTCTTTTTTCCTCGGCCTTTTTAAAATTCCAACTTCTCTTATTCTAAAATCAACTTTCTTGACCAAATTCTTTAATTTCTTTTTAGTAAAACAATGATAATAGAGATCTGTTTTTTTTGCCCAAGGATCAAAAACATCTTTAAAATCTAATTTCGATTTTCCGAATAATTTTAAAATAGCAAGTTTAAAAATTAGAAAGATTCCCTCGAGATCCCGAAAATCCCACCAATTCCAGACGGTTAGAATTAAAAATCCTTCTGGCTTTAAAATTCTTTTTGCTTCATTTAAAAAACTAATTCTTAATTCTTCCGAAGGTATATGGTGAAAAACAGCAATACTAATAACTTTATCGAAAAAATTATCAGAAAATGGTAAATTTAAGGCATCAGTCATTTGGAAATCGGCTTCCGGGTATCTGGCTTTCGCTATTTCAATTAGTTTTTCAGAATTGTCCACACCAAAATAATTTACCTTTTTCTCTTTTAGATAGTCAAAATAACGGCCATTTCCGCATCCTAAGTCTAAAACTTTTTCTCCAGGGAAAAAATATTTGTCAAACAAAGACTTGGTTTCGGGCCAAATTGAACCACGGGTCATTGAAAAATCTTCGGCAATCAAGTTATAATCGTTCCTCGTTTTTTCTAATAAATATTTTGCATATTCTTTGTCCATGGATTTTTTAGAAACTACAATTAAAGAATTGATTAAAAATAAAGTTAGAACTTTGGAGAATTTGGCTAAAATTAAAAGAGAAATTGCCAAAAAATATAAAATCCCCTGCCTTAACAATATTTCTCTATTAAAAACTTACCATGAATTAATCAAAAAGAAAAAGATTAAAAAAACGGCGTTTGTGGAGCTTTTACTTAAAACGAGGCCAATCCGCTCGCTTTCTGGAATTGTTAATGTTTCGGTTTTAACCAAGCCCTACCCCTGTCCCGGAAAATGTCTCTACTGCCCAATTGAAAAAGGAATTCCTAAAAGCTATGTTTCCGGAGAACCGGCAGTGGAAAGAGCGAAAAAATTAAATTTTGATCCTTATTGGCAAACTAAAAAAAGGATTGAAATGCTGGAGATGGAAGGACACCCAACAGATAAAATTGAATTGAGAATAGTGGGAGGGACTTGGTCTTACTATCCGAGGCAATACCAGATTTGGTTTGTTACACGCTGCTTCGCAGCTTGCAACGCTGAACCACGCCGAACTATATGCAGAACTACGCTGAGAAACTTAGAAAAAGTCCAAAGATTAAACGAAAAAGTAAAACATAGAATTGTTGGGTTGTCGGTTGAAACCAGGCCGGATTTTATTACAGAATCAGAAATTAAACACCTAAGAAGGTTAGGGGTAACAATGGTGGAATTAGGGGTCCAATCAATTTATGACGATGTCTTAAAAATTAATTTAAGAGGTCATGGAATTAAAGAAACAATTTTGGCAACAAAACTTTTAAAAGATGCCGGATTCAAAGTTTTGTATCAATTAATGCCTAACTTGCCCGGCTCTAATTTAAAAAGAGACGAGAAAATGTTTGCTGAGTTGTTTAAAAATCCAAGTTTCCAGCCGGACCTTCTGAAAATTTATCCCTGTGCTCTTTTAAAAGAAGCTCCTTTGTACAAATTATGGAAAGAAGGCAAATACAAACCCTATAGTCAATCGCAACTAATAAAGCTTGTTAAATCAATAAAAAAGAGGATTCCTTATTATATCAGAATTCAAAGGATAAGCAGAGACATCCCTTCTCCCTCCATTGTTTCTGGTCCTGCCAAAATTTCTAACCTTCGTCAGATTTTAGCAAAAATAATAAAAAAGGAAGGTTGGCGATGTAAATGCATTAGGTGCCGAGAGATAAGGGAAGCCTATGATCCGAAAGAAAGGATTTATCTATTTAGAGAAGATTATAAAGCCTCTGGCGGCAAGGAAATATTTTTAAGCTTTGAAAATAAAAACAGAACAAAACTTTATAGTTTGCTTCGTTTACGAATTACTTCCCAAAATAAGGCGATAGTCCGAGAAATTCATACATATGGTCAACTCCATCCCCTAAATCAAAATTGCACGGGTCGGACCCGTGTAATTTCACCGCAACATAAAGGTCTTGGAAGAAAATTAATCAAAGAGGCAGAAGAAATAGCCAAAAAAGAATTTGGTTTAAATAAAATTGCTGTTATTTCCGGCATCGGTGCAAGGGAATACTTCCGAAAGTTGAGATATCTATTAGAAGACACTTATATGATCAAGAGATTTTAACTGACTTTCTTTTGTTTATATTTTAAAACCTGCTTATATTTTTGGTAAATAAATCCACTCGGCGTTCGGTAAGCTAACTTTCCTTTTTTAGCTCTTTTTGAAGCGTAGTTTCTCATTCTTTTTTAAATTCTATCAAAAAACTGGCTTTTCAGCCAGCTTTAGAAGTAACTTGCAATCGTGAGTCATTCTAACCTTAAGATTAGATTCTTTTGATTCTAATCAATCCTGAACAGGGAATTATTTCTATTCCCTGTTTTTCCAACTCATCTAAAAACAAATTAACTCCTAAAGAATCTGAACTCATATGTCCGGCAACAACTACATTAATATTAGCTGCCTCGGCTTCTTTTTTATGCTCTTCAGAAATGTGCATACCGATTATAGTGCCAATACCGGATTGAGCCATTTTTTCATAAAGTTTTGGCGAACCCTCTGTTCCTCCTGTTATTTCAGTTACAGCAATTTTCCCACATCTCCTCTCAGGATCTCCGACAAATATTTTTGGACCGGCGCCAAATTTTATGGCTTCTCTATATTCAGGAATTTCTTCTAATATTTTTGTTAAATCTTCAAGTCGCATTAAACTATCTTCTTTTCCAATCTTATCCTTTATAAATTTAGCCGCTAAATTATCGCAGGCGGTATGTAAGCAAATTAAATTAAATCCTAAAATCTTCGCCGCATCAACAGTTCTTTGATGGTTTACTGCATTCACTCCTCTGGCTACTTCTGAAATTCTTTCTTTCATCAAACCTTCAGCAACATTTATCGGTACTCCATATTGATTTAAAACATCGCATTGTAGCTCCATTACTTCAGATAAATGAGTTAATCCTTTTCCAATTGGATGATGGGCGATTATCAAGTCAACATTCCCAATTTCTTTTGCTAAAAGAATTTCAGCCGGTTCAATATCAATACCAACCAAAACTTTCTTAATTTCTCTATCTTGAGCCACATGTAAAATTCTTGAATCTAAATAAGGATTCTCCAGCGATTCTTTGTCAAATTCTTCTTTTTCTTTATCTGATAATTTCTCAAATTTTTCTTTTCTTCTTTTAAGAAGTTTTTCTATTCTTTCTTTCCCTCGAAAATCAGCTTCAATTCCTTTATTTATTGCTAATTGGAATATCTCTTTTATTTTCATTTTTAATTCGCATGGGCACATTCGCATTTTGCGAGGCCGAAAGGCCAAGCGAGCGCTTTTCGCATACAATTTTTTGATATAATTCTGAAATTAATTTTTCCTGTTCTTTCAAATCTAAAACTTCCCGGCGAATCCGAGCCTTTTCTTTGCGGATAAATTTACGTATACTCTTGGGAAGTTTTTTCTTCATTGAAACAGAAATAAAAAACTTTTGAAACTTCAAAAGTTTTGAATTTTAAATTGTAATTTCGCATTCTGACTTTTGAATTTTGAATTTTTTTTATTCTCCTTTTATCACGGCTAAAGGGATTAATTTGGCCACTTTTTTCGATAAACCGGCATTCTGAACTACTTCTACCACTTCATTAATATTTTTATACGCCTGAGGAGATTCCTCGGCAATTCCTTTTAAATTTTGACACTTAACAATAATTCCTTTTGATTCTAATCTATTTACCACTTCTTGTCCAGATACCCGCCTCATGGCTTCATGACGCGACATAGTACGTCCAGCGCCGTGACACGTACTAAAGAAGGCTTCCTCCCCTTCTTTTGTTCCAACTAAAACATATGAGGCAGTTCCCATACTTCCTGGGATCAAAACCGGTTGACCAACTTCTCGATATTTTTCAGGAATCTCAGAATGACCAGGTGGGAAAGCCCTTGTTGCTCCTTTTCTGTGAACTGCAACTTCAGTCTCTTTTCCATTAATTAAATATGTTTCTTTTTTAATAATATTGTGGGCAACATCGTAAAGAGCGACTAAAGGAGAGGCTTTTTCTCCTAAAACATCTTTCCAAGCTTTTCTAATAAAGTGAGCAATCATTTGACGATTTGCCCAGGCATAATTTGCTGCCGATGCCATGGCTGAAAAATATCTCTGGCCTTCAGGAGAGTTAAAAGGAACACAGGCAAATTCTCTATCTGGAACTTTAATTTTATATCTTTGCATGGCCGGGATCATTGTCCTTAAATAATCAGTACAAACTTGGTGGCCGAGACCCCTTGACCCGCAATGGATCATGATTACAATTTGATCTTTAAACAAACCAAAAACGTCTGCTACTTTTTCATTAAAAATTTCTACCACTTTTTGAAGTTCCAAGAAATGATTTCCAGACCCCAGAGTCCCAACCTGATCTCTTCCCCGATTTTTAGCATAATTTGAAACTGCCGTTGCATCAGTCCAATCTAATCTCCCATTTGCCTCACAGTTTTCGATATCTTCTTTTTCACCATAGCCTTTTTCAACTAAATAAGACACTCCTCCCTCTAAAATCTTATCTATTTCACCAATTGAAAGTTTAATTTGCCTCCCCTGGCCAAGACCAGATGGAACTTCTTTTTGAATTTCAGTAGCTAATTTATCCAAATGAGGTTTGATTTCCGTTTCCGAATATTCCGATTTTAACAATTTCATCCCGCAATTGATGTCATAACCGCAAACCCCAGGCGAAATCACTCCATCAAAAGTGCTTATTGCTGCTACACCACCTATGCATGATGCGTAACCCTCATGCATATCTGGCATTGATAGAGCATACTTTTGTATGCCTGGGAGGGTGGAGATATTGACTAATTGCTCAAGAGATTTATCTTTGAAGCTTTCTTCTAACATCTTTTCTGAAACATAAGCCCTGGCCGGAACTCTCATATCAGCCCTAAAACTCTTTGGAATTTCCCAGAGCCAATCGTTCAATTTTTTGAAATCTTTTTTAGAAACCATATATCAATTTTAACTGGATTTAATTTAAAACTCAATTCCCTTTATATATCGAAAAGAACAACTGCCTCCCAGGTTCCATCTTCTTTCTGGTAGATATCTAAATCGTGATAGGTAACTGCCTTAATGTCTTCGCCAAATCTTTCTACTTTTTGACCAATTAATTCTCCTTCCAGCTCCCGAGCGGTATTGAAGGGGGAAGAAAAAGATTTATTTTCTTCGCCCACCCGAGCAGCGAAGAGTAAAGAAGAAGATTTATCTTCTTCGCCCTCGTTTTCAGAAAATTTAACAAATTTTATCTTATTATAAATTTCTTTATGAACCTGAATTAGATATAATGCCTCGTTCAAAAAATCAACCAAAAGAGCCGGTAAATCAATGGATTTTATTTTAATTTCTCTTTTGATTTCTTCTTTGGTTTCTTTAGTTTCCGGCCTCAATCCTTCCTCCATTCCCAAAAGAGCATTAAGGAAAAGTTCTTCTTTTGATGAACCTTTGACCTTAATTTTTAAATCAGCTTTATGCTCTAAAATTTCGTAGCGTTTCATTGTTTTAGTGAGTGAATTTCGTTAGAAATTTACGAAACTTCTTAGATGAAATTTCTGCGAAATTTCATCGTCTTAACTTTTCAAATTCTTCTCTTACTATTTTTCTATCATCCCAAGGAATCTTTTTGCCTCGGGCAACGCAAATCCATGGCTCACATCCTTTTCCTGTAATTACGACCATATCCCCTATTTCTGCTAATTCTAAAGATTTTCTAATAGCCTCTCGCCTGTCTAAAATCTCATAAAAATTGGAGGTTGGAAAATGCGACTTGAAAATTCCAGATTTTATCATTGATAAAATTTGGCGTGGGTCTTCGTCATAAGGATCTTCGTCAGTAATAATTATTTTATCACAATATTTTGCCGCAATTTCTCCCAGCACCTTTCTTCTCCATTTGTCCCTTCCTCCTCCGCATGAGCCAAAAACCGCAATTATCCTCTGAGGAGAAAATATCTCTTTTATTGTCTGATAAAGCTTTTCTAAAGCGTCGGGGGTCACGGCATAATCAACAAAAACCTTGAAAGGTTGAGAAATTACCTCTTCCATTCTGCCCGGAATTCCTTTGACTTTCTCAACAGCTCTTTTACAAGTTTCTAAATCAACTCCCTGCGACATACCGGCGCAAATTGCCGCCAAGGCGTTATAAATATTAAAATTGCCAATCAATTGCAAATTTAACTGAAGGTCTTTATTATTAATATCCCCTTTATTTAATCCGTAAGTATATTTCTTCTTGGCGGGAAATTGCAGAAAGTATTCTGCGTTTTCATCATCAATATTGATAACATGAATGTTTTTTGTTGCTTGAAAAAGTTTTCCTTTGGCTTCCCTATATTTTTCAAACGAACCGTGGGACTCAATATGTTCTGGCGATAAATTGGTGAAAACGGCGGCATCAAAATTAATAAATTTGTGGCGATGCTGTTTAATGCCTTCTGAAGTCACTTCTAAAATCGCATATTGACATCCTGCATTTACGGCTTGTCTTAAAATTTTTTGAATAGTAAAACGACCCGGCATTGTCATTTTAAACATATTTTTCCATTCTTTATCTCTTATTTTGAATTTTATTGAAGACAAGGAGGCAATCTTATATCCTGCTTCCTCTAAAATTTTTGATGTCAACTCAACCACTGTTGACTTTCCGTTAGTCCCGGTCACTCCGACTATCTTTAACCTGCACGAAGGAAAACAATAGAAAATTACTCCCAAAAGAGCTAAAATGTAATGATACCAACTCAACAAAAAGGGAGGAATAAACTTTTTAATCAATTCTTTCATGTTCTTATTTTATCATGTTTAAACTTGTTTCTCCATTCAAACCTACTGGCGATCAGCCCCAGGCAATTGAAAAATTGGTGAAAAATTTAAAAGCTGGAGTTAAACACCAGGTTTTATTAGGAGTCACAGGTGCTGGCAAAACTTTTGTGATGTCGAATGTTATTGCCAAAGTACAAAAACCAATTCTTTTGATATCACACAACAAAACCTTGGCTGCCCAAACTTACCAAGAATTCAAAGAATTCTTTCCGGAAAATGCTGTTCACTATTTCGTAAGCTATTACGATTACTATCAACCGGAGGCCTATATTCCCCAAAGCGACACTTATATTGAAAAAGACGCCAAGATAAATGAAGAAATTGACAGATTAAGGCACGCGGCAGTCCAGGATTTGCTAACAAGAAAAGATATTATAATTATTGCCTCGGTTTCTTGTATTTACAATATTGGTTCGCCCGAAGATTATCAAAAAGTTTCTTTGAAAATTAAACTCGGTCAACGAATTAAAAGAAAAGATTTTATTTCCCATTTAACTTCTCTTCAATACCAAAGAAATGATATTGATTTTAAACCCGGAACTTTCAGAGTAAGGGGAAATATTGTTGATATTTTTTTAGTTACCGGAAAAGAAATCTTAAGAATTGAATTTTCCGGCGATGAAATTGACAAGATTTTAATTTCTCCAGCTGGTTTAAATTCATCTTTCGTTGTCCATCGTCCATCGTTCATATTATATCCCGCTCATTTTTGGATAACTCCTCAGGAAAAGTTAAATATAGCTGTTGAAAATATAAAATTAGAACTACGAGAACAATTGAAAAAATTAAAAAAGGTAGGGAAATTATTAGAAGCTCAAAAATTAGAACAAAGAACAAATTACGACTTGGAAATGCTAAAAGAAACTGGTTTCTGCCACGGAATCGAAAACTATTCCAGACATTTGGAATTTAGAAGACCGGGCCAATCTCCTTATACTTTAATTGATTACTACCCTAATGATTTTTTGGTTTTTATTGATGAATCCCATATGGCACTGCCTCAACTTCGAGCCATGGCCATCCAGGACCGAGCCAGAAAGAGAACCTTAATTGAATATGGCTTTAGATTACCATCAGCCATTGATAATAGGCCTTTAACCTATAAAGAATTTGAAGAAAAAACAAATCAAATTGTCTATGTTTCGGCCACGCCGGCTGAAGAAGAAAAGAAGAAAGCCCTTCAACAAACTCAGAGCGAAGAAGATAAATCTTCTTCTTCCCCCTTCGCTACCGCTCGGGAGGGTAAACCAAAATATATTGTTGAACAATTAATCCGGCCAACCGGGCTTCTAGAGCCCTCAATTGAAGTAAGACCAATTAAGAATCAGGTTAATGATTTAATCGCAGAAATTAAAAAAAGGACAAAAAAGGGGCAAAGGATTTTGGTTTTAACCCTAAGCAAAAGGTTGGCTGAAGCAGTCTCTGATTATCTGACCGAAAATGGAATAAAAACCCAATGGCTCCATTCAGAAGTTAAGACTTTAGAAAGGCCTCAGATTTTAAAAGATCTAAGGGAAGGCAAATACGATGTTCTTGTCGGAATCAATCTTTTAAGAGAAGGGCTGGATCTGCCGGAAGTTGCTTTGGTGGCGATTTTAGATGCTGACAAAGAAGGTTTTTTAAGGTCAGAAACAACCCTAATTCAAACCATGGGAAGGGCAGCTCGCCACCCCGAAGGTCAGGTTATTTTGTATGCCGATAAAATCACAAAATCAATAAAGGCGGCAATTGAAGAGGTTTCAAGAAGAAAAAAAATTCAAGAAAATTACAATAAAAAACACAACATTATTCCAAAACCTATTATCAAAGAAATAAGGGAGTGGCCTTTTGGCAGAAAGAAAGAGATTGCTTATGAATTTTGGGCAATTCGAGATATTAAATTATTAAAGAAAGAAATGAAAATGGCTGCTAAAAATTTGGATTTTGAAAGAGCGGCTGAAATTCGCGACTTGATTAAAAAAATTAAAAGTGGTAGAAATTAATTGTATGTGTCCCATTATCAAATCCGCAAAAAAGGCTCTTCGCCAAAGTTTTAAAAGAAGAGTTCGTAATCTCCGGAAAATGAGAGAATTAAAGAAACTCTTAAAAGAAATGAAGCTTTTGGTTTCAGAAAAGAAAATTGAAGAAGCAAAAAAACTTCTGCCCCAAGTTTACAAAGTTTTAGACAAAGCAGCTAAAACCGGATTAATCAAAAAGAATACCGCCTCAAGAAATAAATCCAGAATTACTAAATTAATTTCTAAATCTCGGTAGGCGAAGAGAATTTTATTCTCTTCTTCAACTACCGAAGCTTCAGCTGAGGTGAAGAAGAAGGAATTTTCTTCGACTTCGCTTTCATAAATTAAATCTCGGTAAGCAATAAATCCAAAGCGGTTTCCGGCGTTGTTTTCCCGGTTTTAATTGAAAGGTCTGCCTGAAAAATTTTCTGGTAGATTTTTTTTAACTCTTGAAGAGTAAATTTATTAGCTTGTTGGCAGCTTTTTTTAACAACAAAGGGATGAAGGTGGGTCATTTTTAAAATAGAATAGTACGGCCTATGTCTTTCAATAAGGTCTTTTATCATTAAAAGATTTCTAAATTGGAAATTAATCATCGAAAGAAGATAGAGAGGGTTGTCGCCTTTTTCTAAATGTTGGTGAATTAATAATAAAGTTTGTTTTTTATTTTTTTGAGCAATGGCATCAATTGTTTTAAAAATAGCTGTTTCAATTTTCGGTTTTACTAATAACTCTATATCTTTAACATTAATTTTTTCCTTGGGCGAAGAGTATAAATCCTCTTCTTTACCCTTCGCTGCGGCTCGGGTACCCGACGAAGCCTTGGCGGAGACGGGTCCTTTTTTGTAATTAACTAACTTCTTTATTTCATTAGACATCTGCCAAAGATCATTTCCAACAAAATTAATAAGCTTATCTATGGCTTCGGAGTCAATTTCCGTTTTAAGTTTAAACAACTCTTGCCTGATCCAACTTTTTAATTTTTCTCCTCCTAAGGGCTGGAAGTTTTGAGTTTTCGCTTTAGTTTTTAAAAAATCAAAAAATCTATCCTTCGTCGAAATTTCATTTTCTTCATAAAACAAAATGATATCCCCCGTACCAGAAACTTCGTTTCGGTACGGGACTAATCCAGCACCGAGATTCACTCTCGTGCTGGGTTTTAATTTAAGAAAATCTTTATAATTTTTTAAAAACTTTTCTTTAAAATCCTGATTGGTAAAAATATTTGATAAAATCAGCAGTTTTTTCTCGTCAAACATTGAAGTTTGTTGAATTATGTCTCTAAAATCTTCAAATTTTAAATTCTCACCGTCAAGATATATTAAATTTAATCCGCTTTTGTGGATTTTTTTAATTCCGGCGAAATCAAGGTTCTCGCCAGAAGCAGGGTTCTCATACTGTTCAATAATTTCCTTTAATTTCTGCCGCGCCCTATAGGTATCTTGACCATAAAGAAAGAGGATCATAATTTTATTTTTGACAGTTGGGGCAAAAGTGGGCGGAGCGACCGCCAATTTTAATTCTCTTTATTTTGGTGCCGCAACGAGGACACTCTTCGCCTTCTTTTTGATAGATTTTAAGATGTTTTGCGTAACTGCCTTCGTGCCCACAAGCATCACGATAATATTGTTTGGTGGTGCCTCGATATTGAATGGCTTTATTTAAAATTTTTTTGATATTTTGATGAATCTGTTGAATTTCTTTATCTTTCAATGTTTTGACTTGCCGCAAAGGGTGCACTCTTGCAGCAAATAAAATCTCGTCTGAATAAATATTGCCGATACCGGCAATAAATTTTTGATCCATAAGCAAAGGTTTAATTTTTGAATTCGGTCGTTTCTCCAAGAACTTTTTGAAAGTTTTGAAATCAATTTCTAAGGCTTCCGGTCCAAATTCCTCTTCCATTTTTTTTGTTTCTTTTACAATTTTGTACCAACCAAATTTACGCGTATCGTTAAAAATCAATTGTGAACCGTCATCAAAAATAAAAACCTTGCGAGTATATTGCGAAGGTTTTCCATTAAAAATTAATTGGCCGGTTAATTTTAAGTGAAAAATTAAACTTGAACCATCGTCAAAATCAATTATTAAAATTTTTGCCCTTCTCCGCAGACCAACGATTCTCTGACCGTTTATTTTTTTGCCAACAATCTTTTTAAATAATTGACGTCGAATCGTTTCCACTTCGGGAAGTTCGGGCATGTCTTACTTAAGTACTAATTTTATTTTTTCAATAATTTCCCCGGGGGTGAAATGGGCTTTTATCAAATAATCAACTGCTCCCAATTTTAGTCCCCTTTCTACGTCTTCTCTTTGCCCAAGATTAGAAAGAATAATCACTGGAATTCTGATTATACTTGGATCTTCCTTCATTTTAGACAGAACCTCAAAACCATCAATGCCAGGCAGAATTAAATCAAGTAAAACCAAATCCGGTTTTTCTTCTTTAATTTTTTTAATTCCCTCTTCCCCGTCAATGGCCTCGGAAATATTAAAATCTTCCTTAATCAGTTTTCGAGCAATTAATTCCCGAAGAAATCTATCGTCTTCGATGATAAGTATGTTTTTTGGCATAGATTACTATTTACCTATTTGTTTTACGACTTTATCTAATACTTCCTGGGGGTCAAAGTCGGTTTTAATTAGCCAGTCTTTTGCCCCCAATTCTTTTGCCCGATCCAATTCCACTGGTTGACCGGAATTAGAGATGATAATCACCGGGATATTCTTTAAGTTTTTATCTTTTTGCATTACCTCCATTACTTCAAAACCTCCCTTTTTGGGCATAATGATATCCAACAAGACAAGATCGGGCACTGCTTCCATCATTAATTTTAATCCCTCTTCCCCATCTCTGGCAACCGAAATCTCGTAACCTTCCTGGGTTAATTTCCTTTGGAGAAGATTAACCATAATCTCCTCATCTTCAATTAATATAATTTTTTTAGCCATATTTTTATTATAACCTATTTAAATTTTTATTAAAAACCCGCAGAAATCATCTCCTAAACCAATACATCTTTTTTCCTCTACATTAACTTCGGTGATGCTAACTTCCTCCCCAGCTACTGCTATTGAACCTATTTTAGAAATAACTCCATCCAAATATCCCTCAATAAATCCTTCTTCAAAAAAGCAAAGGTTTTGCAAAATATTGGGGATGCCGCTGGTTAAAGAAGACTCATAAATTTTCAACTGAGCGCCTTCTAATTTTGGCATTATTTCAATTTCCACTCTTCCCTGTCTTAAATATTCAAGAAATTTTTTAATCTCTTCTAAAATCAGAGATAATTCAGTTTTCGAGCAATTAGTACCCAATCTTTTTCCGAGTTTCATCCCAGCTAACCTTAATGCCGACTGAAAACCAACCGATGCCCATTGCAAGCTAAAAACAACCATTCTTAAAAACCGAATATCGACCATGTCACCCAGTTCTTTTCTTAATAATTTAACCTCTTTCCCTTCAATAATATTTCTGAAATCTTTTTCAAGCTCTTCAATAATCTTCTCCATAAAAATTAAACTTATTGAACAGTATATTTTTTTGCTAAAAGGTAAGTTCCCCAAACTAGATAAATTCCGGCTATTATTTGGATGAAGAAAAATACAATCACTAAAACTTGTCCAATAATCCATTGATACAAAATAGGAACTTCAATTAGCTCATGAATTGTTGCCCATACCATTGCCAACCAAAAAAGTTTCCATTCCTTAGGAATTGGTCTTTGACCATAAAATCGGCGCAAATATTTAATGATGTAATAGGCAGCCATTCCAAATCCTCCAACGATAGGGATGTGTATCAAAAGAAAATAGAGACTTAATCCTAAGGGACCTATTGATAAAGGATTTATTGCATGAAATTCTAAAATTGGCATATTTTTAAGTTATTTCTTTATACAAAAAATAAGCTCCAAGACCAATTAATGTTCCTCCCAAAGCATGAGGTAAAAGTAAAAGCAAATTTGTTTCAATTAATCCAGTATTTGGCCATTCATAATAACCAAGCATTTCTCCAATTTCGGCAATAGCGGTAATAAAAACTCCCCACAAAATCAGTTTCCAGGATTTAGGAATTTTCCTTCCGGCAAAAAATCCCCTGGTATATCGAACAAGAAAATAGGTGGCGACAATAAAAGCAACGGCACCAAAAACCATGCCAATCAAGGTTGGCCATTTCAACCAACCCAATGTTTGCCCAATAAAGGTATCTAAATTGAAATATTTAATTCCAATCAAAGAAGGATTAGGATTGGTCGGTACTATTGCTAAATAAGGTAAATTCTTCCAAAAAGATTTTATTGACATATCTTTGAATGATTTTAGGTTCGATCTTTGATATATTTATTTTAGTCTTTTGTTGTCAAGTAAGCAATAACTAGCGAGGTTTGGACTATATTTATTGTAACAAAAATACTTATTAAAATGAATAGGGATTCATTCATTTACCAAGTTTCTATTTATGGAAACGAAGTCGAAGAAGATTCCTTCTTCTCCACCTCAGCTGAAGCTTCGGTAGGTGAAGAAGAGTGCGAAGAAAAGTTTTTCTTCTTTCGTCTCGTCTTTGACTCGACGGTCGAAGTTCTCTTCGCCCTCTAAAATTCTTTCAGAAATTCAGTAAATTCTTCTTTTACTGGCAAAGTGAAATGAAAGGTGGTACCTTTTCCTTCCTCTGATTCAAACCAAATTTTTCCACCGTGAGCCTCAACGATATTTTTACTAATAAAAAGCCCTAAACCCGTTCCCTCGGTATCCATTCTCATTACGTTAGCCCCTCTAAAAAATTTAGTAAAAATGCGAGGCTGCTGATCCTGAGGAATCCCTACGCCGGTATCTTTTATCGAAAAAATTATCTCTCTCTCATCTTTATCATGAAATTTTATAATTTCTAATAAGATTGTAATCCTACCATGAAGCGGTGTATATCTTACGGCGTTATCAAGAAGATTTTGAACAACCAATCTCATTTTTTCAGTATCTATGGTTATTCTTGGTAATTTTATTTTTGATTTTTGAAAATCTAAAACTATTTTTTTTCTAGCAATTTCTTCTTGAAAAGAATCTATGACAAAATGCACAATGTTTTCAAAATCAGCTAAGGTTGGTTTGTAAAGATATTTTCCCTCTTCTATTCTGGTAATATTTAAGAGATCATTAATCAAACTAATCATTCTCTCGTTGGATTGATAGGTTTTGTCAAGAAATCCTCTCTGTTCTTTGGTTATCTCTCCCAAATCTCCATCCAAAAGCATCTTTAAGGTCCATTTAATAGCCGAAAGGGGAGTTCTTAATTGATGAGCAGCTAAAGAAACAAACTCGGTTTTTATCCGCTCAACCATCTTTTCCCGGGTAATATCGTGTAAAATAACTAAGGTCTCCAACTTCTCTCCTTTAATCATCATTGGCACTGCAGACACCTCTATGGTTAAGTTTTCGCTGATTGTTAATTCTTTCCTAAAAATTCCTTTAATTCCAACGCCAAGCAAGTTTATTAGGACCCTAAGATTAGGAAATTTGATAAGCTCCAAAATAGAATTGCCGACAATTTCTTTTGCTTTAATATTAAAGAAATTTTCTGCTTGAGGGTTAATCAATAAAAGTTTATTTTCGCTATCAAAAATCAAAAGTCCATCAGCAAGACTATTAATAACTACGATGGTTTTATTCTTTTCTTCTTCGGCTTTTTCTCGGGCTTCCTCCACGTCCCCTAACATATTCATTAAGGCTTTTCTGGATCCCTCCACATCCTTTAGCATATTTATTAAAGCAGTTCTTGATTCTACAATTTCTTGAGTCCGGCTTTCTAATTCCTTGGTTTTTTCTTTAACTTTTGCTTCCATTTCATTTTGAAGTTCTTTTAAAGAACTGATGTCAATCATTCCAATAAAATATCCGGTTAAATTACCTTCTTTGCCTTTTCTGGCTGAAAAGAAAGCATTAATAATGATTTCTTTTTTATCTTTCGCAAGTAAAGTAAATTCTTGGTTTTTTACT
>JAPLXL010000007.1 GCA_026396115.1 Candidatus Nealsoniibacteriota bacterium | reverse complement strand
ATGGTAGCAATGGCGGAGCAGGCGGAGGAGCTTATGGAGGAAATGGCGGTCAGAGTTCTGATTCCCGAACTGGTGGTCAGGCTTATGGTTCTTCGACTCAACCTGTTGACCTGGGCGGAGGAGGCGGAGGAAATCAATATAGTGGTACTTATTATCCTGGCGGCAACGGAGGAGGAATAATCAAACTTAATATTTCTGGAGCTCTTGCCATCAACGGACAAATTAAAGCAGGAGGCCAGAGTCCTGATGGAGCCACTTCTATCGGCCAACCGGGTGGCGGAGCTGGAGGTTCAATCTGGATTAATGTTGGAACCATAGTTGGTTCAGGAACTATTTCAGCCGATGGAGGAAACGGGTATTATTATAGTGCTAGTTACTGGGGTGGCGGAGGAGGAGGGGGAAGAGTGGCTATCTATTATAAGATTAATACTTTTTCCGGTAGCAAACTGGTCTCGGGAGGTACAGGTTATGTAGCAGGTGCCATCGGAACAATTTACCTTGAGCAGACAGAAAAAGTAGCCACATCTACTATTAGCGGTGTTATTCGCTTAGGAGCTGATAGGCATACCTTCTATGATGGCACCAACTATTGGGCATTTTATATTGATGTTTCAGGAACTGGCAAGGTGGTTTATGAAAAATCATCAGACGGAATAACCTGGTTAGGTTCAATCACTGAGATAGGTACTTCTACTGCTCCTTATTCATCTCTGGGTATTTGGGAAGATAATACTTCTATTTGGGTAGCTTATGCTTCCTCTTCTCTCAGCTATACCAGAAAGATTACTATTTCTGATGGAACTTTAGGTACTCAATATTCCACTACCACCTCTGCTATTTATCATCCCCAAATTATTAAAGATTCTAATAATTATCTCTGGAGAAAAGGAGAAACGGCCACCTCTGGTTTCTATGCCATGCGTTCAACCAATTCTAATGACAATTCTTCCTGGCTAACTGAAACAAATATTGGCTCTGATACTTCAGGCTATGGGCATTTAATGCTTTTGCCAATGAGTTCAGCAAAAGTAATGGCTCTTTACAATGACTATGGTGGAGCAAATTACAATCTTAAATATAAAATATATGATGCTGGCTGGGGTTCTGCTACTACCGTGGTCAGCGATTGTAAGGATAATACCATTTCTGACGATTGGTCTTCCAAACACTGGTTTTCGGCGGTAGCTGATTCGTCAAGCAATGTTCATTTGATTTACGTTGATTCGGATGATAATGATCTTAATTATACTTATTTTAACGGTACCTCTTGGTCATCGCCAGTTGAAATTTATACAGGAACGGTTTCTTATCCCAGTCTTTCCATTGATAACAGCAATAATCTCTATGCCTTCTGGATTGAAGACAAGAATGTGAAATATAAAGTTTCGCAGGGCACCAGCTGGGGCGGTTCCACCGCCACTCTTAAAGGAAACATCAATTCTCCGAGTTATCTTGGTTCGGCTTATTCTGATAATTTAAGTATTGGAGTTGTCTGGCGAGAAGGTAATTCTTATGATGTTATTTTTGACAAAGTTACAGTAGGTACTTTTCCCAGTTCAGTCTGGCTGAAAGGAGGGATTTGGCTGAAAGGAGGGATTTGGTTAAAATAAATTAAAGGAGTAAAATAATAATAAAGTTTAATTTATTTCCGGATCAGCCATAGTAAAAATAAAAGTTCTGTAATAAAATTTTAGACCAAAAACATATGGACAAATTTTTAAATCGCATCATCAAAGTATCAATTTATTTATTAGTTTTTTTGTTGCCTCTATTTTTTCTGCCTTTTTCTTTTGAGGTTTTTGAGTTTAACAAGCAGTATCTTTTGTTTTTTCTTGTCTCAATAGCATTTTTAGCCTGGCTGACGAGAATGATAATTTTTGATAAAGAGATAAGATTTAGACGAACGCCGATTAATATCCCAGTTTTAGTTTTTATGTTTGTGGCGGTTTTATCAGCAATTTTTTCGGTAGATAAAACTTCGAGTTTACTCGGCTCTTATGGCAGATTTTCAGATGGATTAATCGGGTTGTTAAGTTTGGGAGCATTATATTTTTTGATTACTAACAATGTTGGTGTATCGCGAAACAAACGCGAAACCGACGAAAAAGACACAAAATACACGGGTCCGACCAGTGCAATTTTAGTAGCCGGATTACTAAAAGTATTTATCTGGTCTGTTTCATTTTTAATTTTGATTAGTTATTTTTCGATATTCAGAGTGTGGGAAAAATTGCAAAATTTAACGGGCAAAATTCCTGCTTTACCGAGGGAGTTCAATACGATAGGCTCGCCGGAAGCATTAGCCATATTTCTTTCTATAATTATTGTTTTATTAATAGGATGTATTCTATTTAAAACCCAAAGTTCTAAATTCAAAAGTTTTATTTATTGGTTATTATTAATTGCGGCAATTGGATTACTTTTAATCATTGATTTTGCTGGGGCCTGGATTGTTTTAATTCTAACCTTGGCTTTGCTGGTTGGTTTTACTTTATGGAAAAGAATATTTGGAGAAAATGTAAATAAACTTTTATTGCCTATATTTTTAGTAGTTATTGGGATGATATTTTTATTTTCGAATCCTCTAAAGAACGGCCAGCTTTCAGAAATTGTTCCCGATAGCTTCAAAGGATTACCAAGAGAGCAAATTTTAGACCAGGAAAGTTCTTGGAAAATAGGATTTACGGCATTAACCGAGGATGTAAAAAATGGATTTTTAGGTTCGGGAATCGGAACTTTTTTCTATGATTTTTCAAAATTCAAGCTAAAGGAGTTTAATCAAGGTCCGTTCTGGCAATTAAGATATAATAGGGCAGGAAATTATATTGCTGAGATTGCAGGAACAATGGGGTCTTTGGGATTGCTTTCCTACTTTGTTTTAATTGGAATGTTTTTGTTAATCAGTTATCTCTTTTTGCAGCAAAACAAAGGGGGAATTCCTCTGTTGATGGTATTTTTGGCTTTACTGATAGGCCAATTTGTTTTTTACCAAAATACGGTCTTGGCTTTTGCTTTCTGGCTGGTTTTAGGGTTGTCTGTTGTCAACTGGCAGAAACCCGTAAAAGAAAAAACAATTTTGTTTAAAGATTTTCCGGAATTGTCTTTAATCTTTACATTATTTTTAATAATTTTAGGGATAGTTATTGCCGGGATGTATTTTTTTGCCATAAATTTTTACTTGGCAGATACGCATTATGGAAAAGCAATGGGAAATCAAAACCCGATTGAAAACCTTGGAAAAGCCATCAATTTAAATCCCTATCAAGTCCAATATAAAATCACTTTGGCACGATTTTATTTAAATGAAGTCCAACAAGAATTACAAAAACCTCAGACCGAGCAGAATTTAGATGTTTTAGCGGGATATATCCAGCAATCCCTGAATTGGGCTCAAAAAGCAACAGAATTTTCCCCAAACCGTGTTTTTGCCTGGGAAACGCTAGGAATAATTTATCGGGATGTTCAAATGGTAACTACCGGAGCTACCCAATGGGGAATAGATAGTTTTGAAAAAGCAATAATGCTCGAACCAACTAACCCGGTCCTTTACACCGAATTGGGAAAATTATATTTAGCTTCAGACCAAATTCAAAAAGCTAAAGAAAAATTTGAGAAGGCCAAGGAATTAAAGTCTGACTATGCAGATGTTTTGATTCAAGAAGTCTTAATTACTGAGATGGAGGATGACTTAGCAGAAGCGATAAGAGGAATGGAAAATTTAGCCTCAAATTACCCATTTAACATTGAAATTTTGTTTCAGCTTGGCCGACTCTACTATAATGATAACCAAATAGATCAGGCAATTTCCCAATTTAACAAAGTACTTATTTTATTTCCCAATCATTCTAATTCCCTATATTCTCTGGGGATGGCTTACCAACAAAAGGGTCAAAAGGAAGATGCTTTGAGAATGTTTGAGAGGGTTTTAGAATTGAATCCGGGAAATGCTGGTGTACTGGCAAAAATCGAAGAGTTAAAGAAAGTAGAAACCAAAATAGAAACATTGGAAGAAACAGAAGAATAAGATTTTTCTCTTGACAGATTTTTAGGGTTGGTGTAATATTAAATTTACCCTATTAGAAATTTAAAAAAACAAACTATTTCAGAAAAAATATGCGCGTAAAATTTCTAACGGGGTTTACTTGTTTGAAATTAAAATTATTTTAAGTTTTTTTAATATTATTTTGTCTTTCTCTTTTTTTTAAAATCAGAGTAATTTTTTTACCCCTAAGACATTTTTTTTTGTTTGGGGTTATTTTTGTAGTTTGGCGAATATGATAACTAAAAGCTTCGCAAAAACAAAAATCTCTCTTCCTCTTCCTTACTTAATTTCTATTCAAAAAGACAGCTGGCAATTATTTTTGGAAAGGGACTTAAAGGAACTTTTTCAAGAAATTTCTCCGATTAGAGATTATACAAAAAAGGAATTGGAGCTTTGGTTTTTGGATTATAAGTTAGATGAGCCAAAATATAAAACGGATTTGGAGGCAAAGAAAAATAATGATTCTTTTGAGGCGGCTCTGAGAGTCAGGACAAAATTGATTAATCTAAAAACCAAAGAAATTAAAGAACAGGAAGTGTACTTAGCTGATTTCCCCTTGATGACGGAGAGAGGAACTTTTATTGTTAACGGAGTAGAAAGAGTTGCGGTTCCCCAATTAATTCGCTCGCCGGGAGCGTTTTTTACCGGCCAAAGGATTGGGGATAGAAATAATTTTGGTGCCAAAATCATTCCCAACCGTGGCACCTGGCTTGAGTTTGAAACAGAGCAATCCGGAGCAATTGGAGTAAAAATTGACAGAAGAAGAAAAATAATGGCCACAACTTTATTGAGGGCTTTTGGCATTGACAAAGATGAATCTATCAAAGAAACTTTTCAGGATGTAGATAGGGGAGAAACAAAATATATTGAAGAAACTTTGAAAAAAGACACAACCCACAATCAGGCAGAGGCCTTTGTGGAAATTTATCAAAGACTGAGGCCGGGAGACCTGGCTACAGCCGATACCGCCAGAGAGCTGATTGAGAATATGTTTTTTAATTTTGAAAGATATGACTTAAGTAAAGTGGGGCGCTGGAGAATGTGGCAGCGCCTTCCGGCGCTACGCGAAAGAGACAGGAAGCTACAGGCGTACCAGACAAAAAACGAGGAAAAAATTGGCCTGCAAGACCGGGTTTTAAGGTTAAAGGATGTTATAGCGGTTATTAAAGAAATAATCAGGTTGAACAATACTCCGGAGGCAAAACCGGATCAGATTGACCATTTGGGTAACAGAAGAGTCAGGACTTTAAATGAGCTTTTGCAAAACAAGTTAAGAGTGGGGTTAATGAGAATGGAAAGAATTATTAAAGACAGAATGTCTACTTTGGATATTTATACTCTTACCCCAATCCAGATGATCAACTCAAGACCATTTATGGCAGTGGTAAAAGAGTTCTTCGCTTCTTCTCAAATGTCCCAATTTATGGATAATGAAAATCCTTTGGCCGAATTGGAACATAAAAGAAGATTATCGTCTACCGGACCTGGCGGTTTGACTCGTGAGCGGGCCGGTTTTGAGGTCAGAGATGTTCAACCGTCCCATTATGGCAGGATCTGTCCTATTCAAACGCCCGAAGGCCCCAATATTGGTTTGGTTGGCCATATGGCTTCATTCGCCAGAATTAATCAATACGGTTTTTTGGAAACCCCTTATTTTAAAGTTGAAAAGGCAAGGGTGACATCGAAAATTCATTATTTTTCAGCTTACGAAGAAGAAAAATATAATATTGCTTCGGGAGCCGTGCTGATTGACGAACAGGGGTATATTATTTCGGAAAAAGTAGAAGCCAGAATAAAAGGGGAGCCGGGGGTTGTAGAACGGAACAAAATTGATTTTATTGATGTTTCTTCGGAGCAATCAATTTCAATTGCTACTTCTTGTATTCCATTTTTGCAAAATGATGATGCCAACCGGGCCTTAATGGGTTCTAATATGCAAAGACAATCAGTGTCCTTGATCAGTCCAGAGCCTCCTCTAGTTGCTACGGGAGTAGAAAAAAAAGTAGCCCGGGACTCCGGTCAGGTAATAATATCGGACATAGATGGGGTAGTTTGCGAGGTAGATGCGAACCACATCGTTATAAAACCTCAGTGGCATAATAAATCAGCCAAAAATCAGCATAAATCAGCAGTGTATAATTTAAGGACTTTTACCAGAACTAATCAGTATACCTGTTTTCATCAGAAACCAATTGTTAAAAAAGGTAAAATCATTAAAAAAGGAGATATTTTAACTGATGGAGGAGCAATTTCTCAGGGTCAGCTTTCTCTGGGTCAAAATATCCTGGTTGCTTTTATGCCTTGGCGGGGAGAGAATTTTGAAGACGCAATTTTGGTTTCTGAAAGATTAGTAAAAGACGATGTTTATACTTCAATTCATATTGAAAGTTTTGCCTGCGATGTTAGAGAAACAAAACTGGGGCCGGAAATTACCACTCCGGATATCCCCAATGTTTCTGAAGAAAAATTAAATGATTTGGATGAAGAAGGAATCATCAGAATTGGAGCTGAAGTGGGACCAAATGATATTTTGGTTGGAAAAATTTCGCCAAAAGGCGAAGCGGATTTGACGGCTGAGGAAAGATTATTGCGGGCTATTTTTGGAGAAAAAGCCAGGGAAGTAAAAGACACATCATTACTAATGGAACACGGAAAAAGAGGAAGGGTGATAGAAGTTAAAGTTTTTTCTCGAGAACTTGGACATAAATTGCAACCGGGAGTAATAAAAAAAATTGAAGTAGAGGTAGCTCAATTAAGGGAAATTAAGGCCGGCGATAAATTAGCAGGTCGTCACGGAAACAAAGGAATAATTTCAAAAGTTTTGCCCGTTGAAGAAATGCCTTTTATGGCAGACGGTACTCCGGTTGATATTGTTTTGAATCCAATTACCGTGGCATCAAGAATGAATCTCGGTCAAATTTTAGAAACCCATCTTGGTTGGGCAGCAAAAGTCCTGGGGTATCAGGCAATTTCTCCGGCACTCGCGGGAGCTAAAGAGGCAGACATTAAGAGAGAATTAAAAGAAGCAGGTCTTCCGGAAGATGGACAAATTATCTTGTATGACGGCAGGACCGGTTTGCCTTTTCCAAAAAAAATCACTATTGGATATATATATATGATGAAATTAATTCATATGGTGGAGGACAAAATTCATATGAGAAGCGTTGGTCCCTATTCTTTGATTACACAACAACCCCTTGGAGGAAAGGCGCAGTTTGGCGGACAGAGATTTGGAGAAATGGAAGTTTGGGCCTTAGAAGGATACGGGGCAGCCCATATTCTTCAAGAAATGATGACGATAAAATCTGACGATGTTCAGGGCCGAGCGGCAGCTTATGAGGCAATATTAAAAGGAGAAGAAATTAGAAATCCGAATATACCAGCCTCTTTCAATTTATTGGTGTTAGAGTTAAAATCGTTGGGGTTGAGCGTGGAAATAAAGGAAAAACCAAGAGAATAAAAATTGGTCGATGAAGCTAAAGCTTCATCTCCACCTTCGCCCGCCGAGGGCGGGCTCAGTATGCGCGTACAAGATTTAGAAGTAATTAGAATAAAATTAGCCTCACCCGAAGAAATTTTGAATTGGAGTTATGGCGAGGTGACAAAGCCAGAAACCATAAATTACAGGACCCAAAGGTCTGAGAAAGATGGTTTATTCTGCGAAAAAATTTTTGGACCAACTAAAGATTATGAATGTTATTGCGGAAAGTATAAAAGAATTCGCTACAAAGGAATGATTTGCGACAGGTGCGGGGTGGAAGTAACAAAAGCTCAAGTAAGAAGAGAAAGAATGGGCCACATTAAACTGGAGAGTCCTTGTTCTCATATTTGGTTTCTAAGAGGGATGCCTTCCAGAATGGGCATGATTTTAAATGTTCCAATGCAGCAGTTAGAGAAAGTAATTTATTTTGCCTCCTATATTATTACAAGTTGCAATGAAGATGCCAAGAAGAAAGTTTTGGGAGAGATTGAGAAAGAGTATAAGATAAAACTCAAAAGCGCAAGCAGCAAGCGCAAAACTAAAGGAAAAAATAAGATTAAATTGGGGGATTTGAATATGGCCAAAGATGCAGCCAGAGAAGAAGTTTTAGGCCTGAAGCCCTTAAAAACCTTGTCCGAAAATGATTATCATCGGCTTTCTTTAAAATATGGAGAGATTTTTGAAGCAGGAACCGGAGCTGGAATTCTAAGAAAGATTTTTGAAGGAGTTGACTTAAAGAAAAAAATAGCAGAATTAAAAAAAGAATTAGAATTAGCACAGCCGGCTGCCAAAAGAAAAATTTTAGCCAGATTAAGAATTTTTCAGGGAATGTTAAAATCGGGTATAAGACCAGAATGGATGTTTATAACCTGCTTGCCGGTTTTACCGCCAGACTTGCGACCAATGGTCCAATTGGACGGCGGCCGCTATGCCTCCTCTGATTTAAATGATCTTTATAGAAGGGTAATTAATAGAAATAATCGGCTAAAATATCTCTTGGAAATTGAGGCCCCGGAAGTCATTGTTAGAAACGAAAAAAGAATGCTGCAAGAAGCCGTAGACGCTTTAATTGATAACGGGATGAGAAAAGGGACAATGACAACCGCTACCACCGGAGGCAAAAGATTGCTCAAATCATTGGCTGATATATTAAAAGGAAAACAGGGAAGATTCCGCCAGAATCTTTTAGGAAAAAGAGTAGATTATTCCGGAAGATCTGTTATTGTGGTGGGACCTCAATTAAAACTTAGCGAAGTAGGAATTCCAAAGAAAATGGCTTTGGAACTTTTCAAGCCATTTGTTATTAAAAAACTTTTAGACAAAGAATTGGTCTATAATGTAAGATCGGCGTCAAGATTAATTGAACAAGAAACAGATGAAGTTTGGGCCAGTTTGGAAGAAGTAGTAAAAGACAAACTTGTTTTGTTAAACCGAGCCCCCACTCTTCATAGATTAGGAATTCAGGCCTTTTACCCAAAATTAATTGAAGGAGAATCAATCAGAATCCATCCCATGGTTTGTAAGGCCTTTAATGCTGACTTTGACGGAGACCAGATGGCAGTTCATTTGCCTCTTTCTGACTATGCCCAAAAAGAAGCCAAAGAAATTCTGTTGTCTGTTTTAAATCTACTTAAGCCGGCTACGGGGACCCCAATCGTAACTTTATATCAGGATATCGCTTTGGGTTGTTATTATTTGACCAAAATTAAGGAAGGAGGTAAGGGCGAAGGAAAAGCGTTTTCAGGTAAAGAAGAAGCTATTTTAGCCCATGAGTTTGGCGATGTTGATTTGCAAGCTCGAATTTCGATACGAGTTCCGAATGGTTTTATTGAAACAAGCTGTGGCAGGATTATCTTTAACGAAGCTTTGCCCGATGATTTTCCTTTTCATAATTCAATAATAAAAGTGAATGATTTGGAAAAAATAACCAGAGATATTATTGAGAAATACGGTTTTCAAAAAACAGAGGAAATTTTAGACAAAATAAAAGAGTTGGGGTTTGAATATTCAACTTGGTCCGGAGTTTCTTGGGGTATGGATGATTTGATTGTTCCTCCAGAAAAAGAAGGTATTATGACTGAAGCAGAAAAAGAGATAGAGAAAATTGGAGAGCATTTCAGAAAAGGGTTACTTTCAAGAGAAGAAAAAAGCTTAAAGACGATTGAGATTTGGAGCAGGGTAAAAACAAAAATTGAAGAGTTGGTTCCAAAAACCTTGCCTCAAGACGGATCAGTTTTCCAAATTATTGATTCTGGAGCAAGGGGTTCGTGGGGTCAACCCGTGCAAATGGCCGGCATGAAAGGATTGGTAATTAATCCTGCCGGGCAGATTATAGAATTGCCCGTAAAAAAGTCTTTTAAAGAGGGTTTTGATGTTTTGGAATACTTTATTTCAACCCACGGCGCCAGAAAAGGAACAGCAGATACGGCTCTTAGAACCTCTACCGCCGGATATTTGACTCGAAGATTAGTTGATGTCAGCCACGAAATTATAATTATGGAAGAAGATTGCGGGGACAAAGAGGGATTTATTATTTGGAAAAGAGATGCCGACGAAATTGGTCAAAATTTTATTTACAAGATTTTAGGAAGAATAAATTTGGAAAAGATTAAGGGAATTTGTGAAGCGGGAGAAATTATTGATTGGAAAAAAGCCGAGAAAATAGTTAAAGCTGGTATTGAAAAAGTCAGGATAAGATCTCCTTTAAGCTGTAAATCTGTCAGGGGACTTTGTCAAAAATGTTACGGATGGGATCTCGGGAATAATCAATTAATAAAATTAGGAGAGGCGGTAGGAATTGTGGCTGCTCAGTCAATCGGCGAACCAGGTACTCAATTAACAATGAGGACTTTCCATACGGGTGGGGTAGCCGGCGGCGGCGATATTACTATGGGTTTGCCGCGAGTTCAAGAGATTTTTGAGTCAAGAGTGCCAGGCGGCAAAGCAGAAATATCGTCAGTTGATGGAAAAGTTTTAGAAATAACGCAAGATAGAATAATAAGGATAAAAGTTAAAAGCGAAAATCCACCGAAGCAGAGTAAGCTCGCTAGAGGGAAGATAAAAAGCAAAGGTAAAGATAAAAAGGAAGAAATTGTAGAGTACAAAATTCCGGAAAAAACGGCAATCTGGGTGGAGCCGGGTCAAGAGGTAAAAAAGGGTGAGCAGCTTTGTGAAGGCAGCTTAGAATTAAAAGAATTATTTAAATTGGTAGGAGAAGAAGAAACTAAACGCTATATCGTCAAAGAGATACAAAAAATTTATGTTTCTCAAGGAGCTATAATTCAAGATAAACATATTGAGGTAATTTGTCGTCAGATGTTCTCAAGGATAAAAATCAAAGAGCCAGGAGATTCTTCTTTTTCTATCGGAGAAATTGTAGAGCGGGCAAAGTTTTTAGAAGAAAACATTCGGCAAAAATCGGAAAAAAAGAAACCGGCAAAAGGAGTTTCTATTTTGTTAGGAATTTCCAGAGTTGCTTTAACTACAGATAGTTTTCTTTCTGCAGCTTCATTTCAAGAAACGTCCAGGGTTTTAATCAGGGCATCTTTGGAAGGAAAAGAAGATAAATTGAGAGGATTAAAAGAGAATGTGCTCATCGGCAAACTTATACCTGCCGGTACTGGTTTTAGAAAAGAAAAGGGTCGATGAGATAAATCTCATCTTCATCTTCGCTTCCTTCGGAAGCTCGATGGTCGATGAGATAAATCTCATCTTCCCCCTTCATTGCGATTCGGGTAGCTGATATAATAAAGCGAAGAAGAGGACTTCGTCCTCTTCTTCACCTGCGTTTTTATAAATAAAAACTTGGTATAAGATGGCTCAGAAGAAAAGATTCAAAAATAATAAAAAATCCTGGCCGAAAGAGAAAAGACCGAGCGCATTTACCTTACCCGAGGAAATCAGGAGGTGGATTTTGGGCGTAGTCGTTTTTGTCTTGGCCATAATTGTCACTTTGAGCTTTTTTGACTTGGCCGGAGTCGCCGGCAATACCTTAATGAAAGGCCTCACTTTTTTAATTGGAAAAGTGGTTTTTATCATTCCTTTGATTTTAGTTTTGGGAGGACTGGTTTTTTTTAATGTAAAATACAAGAAATTTTTTGGCCCGACAATTTTGGCAATTTTTATTTTAATTGCCGGCATTGCCGGATTTATAGATACTTTAAATCTCGGAATAAAACAAGGAGGACGGTTGGGATATATTTTAAGCTGGCCGCTCTTAAAACTGTTCGGGAATTTAGTTGCTAAAATCGTTTTTGGCGGAATAATTATAATTGGCAGTTTGATTTTTTGGTATTTAATCAGGGGACCGAAGGTCAAAGAAATCCCTAAAATTAGGGAAACCTTAGAAATAGAAAAAGAACCATCTTTAATAAAGAGAATTTTTCTGCCAAAATTTAAAGTTAAAGAGATTGAGCCGAGAATAAAAGAAGTGTCCTTCAAATTAGAAGAGCCAATTTTAGAATTAAAAACCAAAGAAGTGCCAGCCAAATTATTAGCCGGAGAACAATATAAAGCGCCCCCTTTGGAATTATTGGAAACGGATAAAGGCAAACCTGCTGCCGGCGATACAACAAACAATTGTTTAATTATCAAGAAAACTTTGGAAAATTTCGGAGTACAGGTTGAAATGTCAGAAATTAATATTGGCCCGACCGTAACCCAATACACTTTAAAACCTGCCGAAGGCATTAAACTTTCTAAAATTACTACTCTTTCAAACAATCTTTCTCTGGCTTTAGCCAGCCATCCAATCAGAATTGAGGCTCCCATACCCGGGAAATCTTTGGTTGGAATTGAAGTGCCCAATAAAATAAGGTGTCAGATTAGATTAAAGGATTTAATTGCCAATCCTCAATTTCAAAACGCCGCCTCCAATTTGACTATGGTTTTGGGAAGAGATGTTTCGGGAATTTCTTGTTATGCGGACTTGGCCAAGATGCCTCATCTTTTGGTAGCCGGGGCAACCGGCACCGGTAAAACAATTTTTTTAAATTCTCTGATTTTAAGCTTGCTTTACCGAAACTCGCCCGATATTCTAAGATTTATTTTAGTAGACCCAAAAAGAGTTGAATTTTCTGCCTACAAAGACCTTCCTCATCTTCTAACGCCGGTCATTTTTGATCCCCAAAGAACAATCAATGCCTTAAAATGGCTGACTTCTGAAATGGAAAAAAGATTTGATATTTTATCAAGGAACGGTTCAAGGAATATAGATAGTTATAATGAAAAAATCATAAAAGAAGGAGAGAAACCTTTGCCGTATATTGTTTTAATTATTGACGAATTGGCAGATTTAATGGCGGCCAAAGGAAGAGAAATGGAAATTGGAATTGTCAGGTTAGCTCAAATGGCAAGGGCAGTAGGAATTCATTTGGTAGTGGCTACCCAGCGGCCGTCGGTTGAGGTAATCACTGGCTTAATTAAGGCAAATATTACTTCAAGATTAACTTTTCAGGTAGCTTCCCAGGTTGATAGCCGTACGATCTTTGATATGGCTGGTGCTGAAAAACTTTTGGGTGCGGGAGATTTACTTTTTATTTCGGCTGAAGTATCAAAACCAAAAAGAATTCAGGGTGTTTATGTTTCCGAAAAAGAAGTAAGAAAAGTAGTAGATTATATTAAAGCCCAAAGAGAAAAATGGCTTTTGGGCCAAGAGGTTAAATTTTTTGAAAATCATTTAGCTCAAGATCTTGAGAAAAGTTTAGAGGTAAAGGAGGAAGATAATTTCGAGGGTTATGTGCTCGAGGAAGATCCTTTATATGAGGAGGCAAAAAAAATAGTAATTGAAGCAAGAAAAGCCTCTGCCTCTCTTTTGCAAAGGAGGTTAAGAATTGGTTACGCCAGAGCTGCCAGATTATTGGATATACTTGAAAAAAATGGAGTTGTCGGGCCAGGCGAAGGAGCTAAACCGAGAGAAATTTTGATTCAAACTGAAGAAGAAGGAGAGGGAGAGAATGAGGAGGAAGAAGACTGGAAAAAGGTTTAAAATAATTGTTAATTGTTTATCATTTTGTTATTATAAAATTATGACAAAGAAGAAACCAATAAAAACTGAATCTGGTAATTTACAGGAAACACTGGAGGAAATCAAGCAGAGATTTGGAGAGGGCGCGATTATGAAATTGAAAGAAGTCAGGGCGGTTGACGTTGATGTAATTCCAACCGGCTCCATTTCTTTGGATTTGGCTTTGGGGGTGGGGGGAATGCCGCGTGGAAGAGTGATTGAGATTTTTGGTCCAGAGAGCTCTGGCAAGAGTACCCTGGCTTTGCATGTTTGCGCTGAGGCTCAAAAAAAAGGAGGAGTAGCAGCTTTCATTGACGCAGAACACGCTTTAGATCCTGATTACGCCAGGAAAATTGGCGTTGATATTGACGAATTGTTAATTTCTCAGCCAGATTCGGGAGAACAGGCATTACAAATTGTTGAGACTTTAGTGAAATCAGGAGAAGTTGATGTAATTGTAGTTGATTCGGTAGCTGCTTTAGTTCCTCGGGCTGAAATTGCCGGAGAAATGGGTGAGTTTCAAATAGGTCTCCAAGCTCGTCTTATGAGCCAGGCCCTGAGAAAACTTTCTGGAATTGTGGCCAAAACAAAAACAATAGTTATTTTTTTGAATCAAACAAGAATGAAAATAGGAATAATGTTTGGTAATCCAGAAACAACGTCTGGAGGTTTAGCTTTAAAATTCTATGCTTCAGCAAGAATTGATTTAAGAAGGATTGCTCAAATCAAACAAAAAGAAGAAATTGTCGGTTCTAGAATAAGAGCAAAAATAGTAAAAAATAAAGTTGCTCCGCCTTTCAAAATTGCAGAATTTGATATTTTTTATAATGAAGGAATTTCTTATTTTGGAGATATTATAAATGCCGGGATAAAATCAGAAATAATAAAAAAAGCCGGCTCTTGGCTTCAATTTGAAGAGACCCAGCTTGGACAAGGAGTTGAAGCAAGTAAAGAGTTTTTAAAGAAAAACCCCGAGATTGCTAAAAAAATAAAAGATTCTCTACTTGGAAGTGAAAGAAAGGAGAGCTAAATACCTGGCTCTTTTAATTGCCCTTGTTAGTTTTCTTTGGTGGTTAGAACAGACTCCGGTTCTTTTTTTTGGTTTGATTTTTCCAGCGGCCGAGATAAATCTCCGCAAAATTTGCGTTTCTTTAAAGTCAATATCTTTGATGTTGCGTTGACAGAAATAACACTCCATAGTGGTAATATCAAAACGGGATATCCTTTATATCGATTTCATCTTCCTCGATAATTGGGATTTCTTCCTTTTTTGTTTCTTCGGTTCCTTCTTGAGGGGGAGCTTCAGGTGTTATTTTTCCGGATGATTTTGGTCCCAATTGCAATCTTTCAGCGACAATTTCTGTCCTCGTTCTTTTGTTGCCAGAAGAGTCCTGCCAGGTTCTCGTCTGTAATCTGCCTTCAATCAAAACCAGAGAACCTTTATTTAAATATTGGACGGCAATATCAGCTAATTTTCCAAAAAGAACGATATTATGAAATTCGACTTGTTGTTGCTTTTGACCGTTTTTATCGGTGAAAAAACGATCCGTTGCCATTCCAAAAGAAGTTAATGATTGTCCCGAAGGCAGTGCTCTGTTTTCTGGGTCGCGGGTAAGCCGGCCGATTAAAATAACCTTATTGAAATTCATTAAGTATTTCTTCTATTACCGAGCTTCCATTACCGAGCTTCTGAAGGAAGCGAAGGTAGGAAAGAGAATGAAATTCTCTTTCGACTATGGAAGCGAAGATGAAGAAGAGGACGAAGTCTTCTTCGACTTTTTTAATTTCCTTTCGACCTTTTAAGTTCCGCCTAATATTTCTTCTAATTTTTTCTCTATTTCTTTCAATTCCACTTTAGGTTCGACTATTTTTTTGAGAGACCTTGGAGGTTTTTTAGAAAATTTAGCTGCTCTCGACTCTTTTTTAGCTAAAATAAGATAGCGAAGAATTTGATTTTCTAATTTTATTTTTTTTTCTAAATCAATTAATTTTTCAGATGGCAATTGGAAGTTAATGACTGTCATATATGCCTGAGATTGTTTTTTTACAGGATAGGCCAACTTTTTCTTAAAAGGCAATTTTTCTTCAACTCCTAAAATCCCTCCTTTTTCTTGAATTAAGGAGATAATTTTGTCTTGAAGAGTTTTAATCTCTTTTTCTGAAATGTCTGGTGAAATTAGATAGGTTAACTCGTAGAGATGCATGCTAGTCGAAGAAGATTCCTTCTTCTCCACCTCAGCTGAAGCTTCGGTGATTGATAATTAACTATATTTTGAATTCTATTATGTCGCCGTCTCGGACAATATAATCTTTACCAACTGTTTTTAATTGTCCCAATTCTCTGGCTTTCTTCCAATTTCCCGTCTCAACTAATTTTTGCCAGGAAATTACCTCTGCTCTAATGAATTTTTCTTGAAAATCAGAATGGACTACTCCACCGGCCTCTGGCGCAGTTTGCCCATTTTTTAACGTCCAGGCTCTTGTTTCTTTTTGGCCTACAACGGTGAAAAAAGTAATCAAATCAAGGATATTGTAGCAGGCAAGAATGAGTTGGTCAAGTTTGGACTTTACGCCTAGCTCTTTTTTTTCTAAATCTGATAATTCAAGTATTTCCAATTCATCTTTTAGATTCATTATCAGATGCTTAATTTTCGGAACTTGGTATTGGGTTTTACCATCGGTATTTAAAAGATAGATAATTGGTTTTTTACTTAAAAGATTTTCTTTTTCTTCTTTACCTTCGCTTTTGCTTTGCAAAAGCTTGGTGGGAGAAGAAAGATTCCTTTCTTCGATTTCCAAATCTTTCAGTTCAAGCTCAACTTTTATTGTTTCTATATCATTCTTAGGGTCAATTTTTCCTGTCACATTTTCAACATCAGGATTTTCAAAAGATCTAATTATTTCTAAAATTGCATCACAATTTCTGATTTGAGCTAAAAACTGATTTCCCAACCCTTCTCCTTTGTGAGCTCCTTTTACCAAGCCGGCTAAATCTATAAATTCAATAATGGTGGGCGTTATTTTTTCTGGTTTAAAAATCTGGGCTATTTTATCTAATCTTTCGTCGGGAACCCGAACCACTCCCACGTTAGGATGAATGGTGGTAAAAGGGTAGGCGGCAATGTCAACTTTGATCTTGGTCAGCGCTTTGAATAGAGTTGATTTGCCAACATTGGGGAGACCCACAATGCCTATTGAAAAGCTCATAACTCTATAATAAAATAAATTTATATGAAAATCAACCCTTTTATATTTCGTGGTTATGACATTCGGGGTTTAGTTGATCAGGATTTAAATTCAGAGATAGTAGAACATTTAGGAAAGGCCTTTGGTACTTTTTTGAATAGGCTAAGTATTAAAAAAGTAGTAGTAGGTTATGATTCTCGCGCCACCAGTCCCAAATTTAGCCAAGCAATTGGCAAAGGATTGAATTGGGCCGGCATTGATATAATCAACATTGGCTTGAATCTTGTCGGAACCTTTTATTGGTCGCAATATTATTTAAATTGCAAAGGCGGCGTTTTTGTTACTGCTTCACACAATCCAGTTGAATATAATGGTTTTAAGTTAGCTAATGATTTTTCTGAGACTTTAGTTTCAGATAATATTCAGAAGTTATGCCAAATGGTAGAAAATGAAGACTATGAGCAGGCAGAGACTAAAGGTAGGAGCGAGGAGCGAGATATCAAGAAAGTCTATTTTGAAGATCTGCTAAAAAGGTTGCCGATTAGAAAAAAATTCAAAGTAGTTATTGACCCCAGTTATTCTACTGCCGGAGCAATTGTCCCGGATTTACTACGAAGGGCAGGATGTGAAGTTATTGAAAAGAATTGTCAATTAGATTCTTCTTTTCCTTTGGGTGTGCCAGATCCAACCAGTATTATTGTTGCTCAGCGCCTAGGAAACGAGGTATGGCAGGAAAAAGCAGACATTGGTTTTTCGTATGATGCCGATGGCGACCGAATAGGAATAGTTGACGAGCGAGGCAATATTGTTTGGAATGACGTGTTGGTGGCGCTTTTCACAATTGATGTTTTAAACGAGCATCCTGGAGCAACTATAATGTACAATACCCTTTGTTCAAAAGCGGTTGAAGAGACAATTGTAAAATACGGCGGCAGACCTTTTATGTGGAGAACGGGCCATTCATTCTTAAAGAAAAAAAATCAAGAAGTTAAAGCGGCTTTTATCGGGGAATTATCCGGACACTTCTTCTTTTCGGCTGATTTTTATAATCACGACGATGGGCTCTATTCAACTTTGCGGTTATTAAGTTATTTGGCAAAAACTAATCAGTCGTTATCTGCTGCCATCGACTCACTTCCTAAATATATATCAAGCCCGGAAATAAAAATATATTGTGCCGATGATAAGAAAGTAGAATTAATAAATAAAATTAGCAAGGTCATTAAAAAGGAGTATCCGGGCGCGAAAAATGGCGAAGAGGATAAATCCTCTTCTTTACCCACCGAGCTTTCGCAGAAAGCGAAGGTAAAGAAGAAAGCTGAGCTTTCTTCGCCCTTCGCTGTGGCTCGGGTAATTGATGACGAACGGGCTGGAGACGGAGTAAGAGTTGATTTGCAGACCTGTATGTTCGTCATTCGTTATTCCCAAAACGCACCTTATCTTACAATTAAATTTGAGGCAAAGACAGAGAATCAATATATCTTTCTCAAGAATTATATTAGCAAATTACTCCACAGCTATAAGGAGATAGATTGGGATTCAAAAATAAATGTAAATACCGAATCGCTTTCTTAAAAAAGGCCCATTTTTTTCTTGACTTCTTGAAGTATAGATTGGGCGATGATCTGGGCTCGATTTCTCCCTTGGTTTAAAATTTCTTTTACATAAACTTCTCTGGTGAGAAGTTCTTTCTTTTTCCGTCGGAAGGGTTCTAAAGAATCGATTAAAAGACGTGATAAAGATTTTTTAAAATCTGCATATCCTTTTCCTTTAAATTTCTTTTCTATTTCCTTAATAGTTTTTTCAGAAAATAAAGAATAAATTGTCAAAAGATTGGAGATGCCGGGTTTTAATTTCTCGTTATATTTTATTATTTTTCCGGTGTCGGTAACCGCTTTCATAATTTTAGCTTTTATTTCTTCGGGTTCGTCAAAAAGTCCAATTTGGGCATCTTGCAGATCGGTTTTTGACATTTTCTTTTTTGGGTTTTGAAGAGACATTATTTTTGCTCCAAATTTTGGCAATCTTGCTTCAGGAATTTTAAATACTTCTCCGAATCTTTGATTGAATTTCCGGGCAATTGTTCTTGCTAATTCAACATGCTGTTTTTGGTCTTCTCCCACAGGAACTATTTCTGTTTGGTATAAAAGGATGTCCGAGGCCATTAAAATAGGATAATTCAAAAGCCCGGCATTAAGATTTTTCTTGAATTTTTTTGATTTTTCTTTATATTGGGTCATTCTGGTCAAATCGCCAATTGGAGTTATGGTATTTAATAGCCAGGCTAATTCAGTGTGTTCTTTTACTTGGGATTGAACAAAAATTATTGATTTTTCAGGATTAACCCCGGCCGCTAAATAGATAATTGCTTTTTCCAGAATTGACTCTTGAAGAGTTTTAGTATCATAGGGGACAGTTAAGGCATGCAAATCCACAATACAAAAAATACACTCATGCATTTGTTGAAGTTCAACCCATTGTTTAATTGCTCCAAAATAATTTCCAATATGCAATTTTCCTGTTGGTTGGATGCCTGAAAAAATACGCATTGTGCGAAGAAAAATTTTTCTTTTTCATCGAGTCCAGCGACAGCGGGACGAAGATAAAGAAGAGATAAAATCTCTTCGACTGTCTCGTCTTCAACTCGACGGATGAAGTACTCTTCGACTTTTAAACTTCTATTACAACCGGAAGAATCATGGGGCGTCTTTGGGTTCTAATATAAAAGAATTGACCGATTTTATTCCTGATCTCATCTTTAATATAGCTCCAATTTACCGCTCCTCCCGAGTCGGTTGCTCGATGAACAATCTCAACCACTCTTTTACGAGTATCTTTCAGCAATTCTTTTGATTCCCTAAGATAAACAAATCCTCTTGATATTATATCAGGAGAACCCTTTACTTTTCCAGTTTGTTTATCCACCACCACGACAATGACAAACATTCCATCTTTGGCTAACATTTGTCGGTCTCTTAAAACAATTTCTCCCACGTCTCCGATTCTCAGTCCGTCAATAAAGATATAATTTGTATCTGCTTTTTCTTTCTCAATAATTGGGGTGTTTGTCTTGTTAAAATTAATAATCTGGCCATTATCTAAGACAAATATGTTGTTTTCAGGAAAACCGATTTCTTTTATGATTTTTTTTGCTTCTTTAAGGAAGTAATGATTGGCATAAACAGGGAGGACATACGTCGGCTTTATTTGTCTTGTCACTTCTTGGATGCCTTCGACATTAGTATGTCCGCTGACATGAATATTCATAATTTCATTGTGAATTACATTATCGCATTTACGGTAGAGGCCGTCTTTTAAAGACTGAATTGTTCTTTCATTTCCGGGAATAATAGATGAAGAGAAAAGAATGGTATCCGTTTTTCTAAGTTTTACGTAATTGTGATTGTCGGCGACTATCCGAGAAAGAACGGCTTTGGGTTCCCCTTGGGTTCCGGTGCAAATTATTACTATTTTGTTTGGCGGATAATCATCTATTTTTCTGATGTCAATAAGGGTTTCTTTTCCGACTCTAATATATCCTAATTTTTTTGCTATTTCCAAAATCATTCTCATACTGTACCCGTCAATGGCTACTTTTTTTCCAATTTCTTGTGCATAATTTAAGATTTCCCGAATTCTTTTAACTTGGGTGGAAAAAGTAGCAATTATTATTCTTCCCGGAGCCTCATCAATGATTGTTTTTATATTTTTCCACATATCTTTTTCGGTAACCAGAGGTTGCCTATTAACCGCTCCCAGGCTTTCAATCATTAATATCGTTGGTTTATTTAATTTTGAAAGAAAATTATAGGATAGTTTTCTGCCGCTTGAATCCATGCCAAGAGTCCAGTCTCCCATATGAATGGCGGTAGCTACCGGACTTGAAATTATTATTCCGACAGAATCAATTGTAGAATGCTCTACGTCAAAAAAATCTAATTTTAACTGCCCCAAGCTAATTTTTTCTTTAAGGTTTGGTTTTATCTGAATTGTTTTTAGTCGGGATGCCGATCCTTTTTTGTATTCCTCCATTTTGCGCTTAATTAAGGCTATCGTAAATTCTCGGCTGATAACCAAGGGATACCCCAGTTTTTCCAAAAGAATGGGAGCAGCTCCAATATGATCTAAATGGCCGTGAGTAAAAACAACAGCTTTTATTTTTTTTAATTTATCTTTTAAGTAATTAATATTAGGAATAATATAATCGATTCCGGGCATATCTTCTTCCGGAAACTGGATTCCCATATCAACAATCACAATATCGTTTTCATATTCAAATACCGTCATATTTCTTCCTACTTCTTCTTGTCCGCCCAGGGGAATAATACGAAAGGTCGAAGAGGTAAACCTCTTCTTCCCCTCGTCTAAAGATTCGGTATTATATTGTTTAGTCATATATTGAGCTTCCATTTATGGAAGCGAAGGTGAATAAATATGCGGACGGTGGGACTTGAACCCACAAGCCAGTTCTGGCATAGCGTTCTGAACGCTACGCGTATTCCAATTCCGCCACGTCCGCCTTTTATAATTTTAAATTCTTGAGATATTTTTTAAATTCCTCCGAGAAATCAGGATGAGAAAGAGCGAACTCCACTACCGTTTTTAAATACTCTAATTTATTGCCAGTATCATAGTACCTGGCATTTTGTATTTCGCAGGCAAAAACCGGATAACCATTTTTGATAAGTTCATTAATAGCATCTGGCAGCCAGTATTCGCCGTCTTTGCCCGGTTTTAGTTTTCTGATAATGCTGAAGATTTCGGGAGGCAGAATATAGGCTCCGTGAGTAGCTAAATTAGAGGGAGCTTTTTGTGGAAGAGGTTTTTCAACGATTTTTTTAATTCTGAAAATATTTTTTTCCATAGGTACTACCTCAGCTATGCCATAACGGGAAAGGTCTTCTTTTTTCTCAATTCTAACTGCTGAAATTATCGCTCCCTTATATTTTTTGAAAGCTGAGAGCATTTGGAAAAGCCGAGGGGGCTTTGCCATAATAAATTCGTCTCCCCAGATGACAGCAAAGGGCTCTTTATCAATAGCTGGTTCAGCCGCTAAAATGGGAATGGCATTTCCGTAAGATTCACCCTTTTGTCGGATATAAATGAAATTTGCCAATTGAGCAATTCTTCTAATTTCTTCTAATGGTTTTTCTTTCCCCCTTGATTCCAAGAATCTTTCGAGTTCAATAGACCTATCAAAGTGGTCTTCAATTGCCCTCTTGTGCCAGCCGGTAACGATAATTATATCTTTAATACCGGAGGCAACCACTTCTTCCACCACGTATTGAATTACCGGTTTATCTATAATCGGCAGCATTTCTTTTGGCATGGCCTTGGTTTGAGGCAAAAATCTTGTTCCCCAGCCGGCAGCCGGGATTATTGCTTTTTTAATTTCCATATAAAAATTTTAAACTTTTGGGGGGCGAAGAGGGCTTCGTCCGTCGAGTTGAAGACGAGACGAAAGAAGAAAAACTTTTCTTCGCACTCTTCTTCCACCTCGCTCCCATAAATGGAAGCTCGGTAAATGATTTGAGAGGCCTTTTAATTTTCAATTTAGGAATTTGTTTGTAAAATTTATTTTTTACCCAGCCAGATTTCGTATAATAATAACAAAATCCTCTTTTTCTTTCAATACTTTTATAATCTGACTGACAATCTTTTGAAACCCAATTAGCGATTTTGAGAGGCGAAGAGGACTCGGTTTTTAAAGAGGGATTAATTATAGTATGCCCGTAATGGGGAGGAATTAAAATATATTCTCCTCTTTTTGCTCTAACAAAATAAACATCTTTTGCCTCTTTTTTCTGGATTAAAAAGATACTCTCTCCGGTTAAAATTTTGTATAATTCTCCGTAACTTCCAAAATGATAGTGACCCTTAGTTTTGACAAATTCCTCACCCAACATTTTAGGCGGAATTACGGTTACATCATATCTTATACCATTTTTCGTTTTTAATCCCCGATAAATATAATAAAGAGGAATATTTTTGGCGGTCTTTGCCCACCCTCGATCAAATAAGACAGGTATAAGGTCAGATAAATATCGAATTTCCGGGTATTTTTGATTTACGATTTTTGACTGCCTATTTACTTTCACCTCCATACCCTTTTTGTTTTAATATACCAGTTTTCTATATCAGAAAACCTTTTTGATGGATCAGTAATAATTTTAACAGAAACGCCCTTTATTTCTTTTGAAGTTAAATAAAGATAGTCAGGGCTATAAAGAAATATTGCTGGAGCGTCTTCAATTAAAATATTTTGGAATTTTTCCAGGGCTATTTTTCTTTTTTCTTCGTTTAAACTCTGGCGAGCTTCTTCTAATAGTTTGTCAGATTCTTTGTTTTCATATCCAGCCAAGTTCAACCCGGGATCTTTTATTTGAGAAGAATGCCAGTAGGGAAAGGGATCAAGAATTAATTCCAGCCCTTGACCGAAAAGAATCATTTCATAGTTTCTCGGCCTGATTATTTCTTCTGGAAAAAGTTTACTATCAATAACTTTAACCTCAATATTTATTCCTATTTTTCCCCACTGATTTTTTAAAAGATTAGCTACCTCTGCTAAAATTTGGTTTGTCGTAGTTGCTACTGAGGTAGTTAAAGTAAAGGAAAGAGAAAGAGTTTCTTCCGAGGGAGCGGCGCAGAGTTGATTTAATTTATCTCTGGTGCTCTTGAGAACTCTGCCGGTGCCTGCGGTTAATCCGTAGGGTGTCAGTATTTCTTCTTTATATTTTTCCTGAAATTTAATTACGGCCTCTTTTGTTTTTTCTCCAAAATATCCCGTGATTTCTCCTTCAGGATAAACATCAGGGTCTTTGGTTAAACATTTTTGCAATTCTTGAACTTCGCTTTCCTGAGAGCCAACCTGTAGATCGCTTTTAAATTGAAAAGCCGGCTCTTTTCTAATAACTTTTTCTCTCATGCCATTTTCTTTTTCAATAAATCCGGCTTCCTCTAAAATCTGTTTAGCTTTTTCCAGGTCAAATTCATAAATTTTTGATGGATTTTCAAAACCATAAATTTCGGGCAAGATTGGTGAATCTACCGTTCTTCCTTGGTTCGGTAAAACCAGATTAATAATTTCCTCTTTGTTCGTTCCATAACTTAAGGCTAATCTAACTTTTTTATCGGCCAAAATTTTTGATTCGTCCGGATTAAAAAAGACGGCAAAGTATCTTGGCATTAAAAGGCGATTGTTGGAGAAATCATTTCCTTTTAAATTTTGATGTTTTTCCGACGAGGAAATAAGAGAAAACCCTTTAATTTGATTAGAATTAAAAGCAAAAATCAATTCGTCTTCATTTTTAAAAAAGGAAAAAATAATTTTGGGAATATTGGGTAAATTTCCGTAATAATTAGAGTTTATTGTCAACTCTAAAGATTTAATATTGCCTTCTTTGTCTTGGGTTATCTTTTTCACCTTATAGGGCCCGGAGCCAATCGGTTTTAAGTTGTAAATTGATAAAGAAAAATTTTGGTCAGATATATCTTCCCAAATATGTTTTGGCATGATTTTTAAAGTGCAGTTTTCCAAAAAGACAGCCGAAGAATTTTTTAATTCAAAACGAATTCCTAAATCAGAAATTTTTTCTACTTTTACTCCTAACCAACTTGCTCTAATTGGACTTTTTGAAGATGGGTCCTGGATTGTTTTAATGGTGAAAATTACATCGTCGGCCGTAAGAGATTTTCCGTCTGACCAGAGGAGATTTTCTTTTAGATAAAATTCAAAAATTTTTCCATCTTCAATAATTTTATATTCTTTTGCCAGGTCAATAACCACTTTTCCTTCTTCATTATGTTTCATTAATCCGGAATAAATTAATTCGGTTAAATCTCTATCAACGTCATTCGTCTGAGAGTAAAGGGGATTAATAAAGCGAGGAGAGCCAACTACGCCCTCAATATAGGTTCCTCCTTTGGCAGGTTTAATTTCCGTATTTTTTAAGTAAAAGTTATTAGAAAGAAAGAGAAAACTGCTAAAAGCCAAAAATAAAAAAACAAAGAAAACGATTTTTTCTTTTTTGCTTAAAACCTTAAAAAATTGCCTCCACTGCAGTTTTGACGGCCATTTAAGAAACAAAAAAGACATTTAAAAGATAAGATTTAATATGGCCAAAAGGATAAATAAAACTCCGCAGACTATTGTTAGCCAAAGGATTTTTTTCTGAATGCCCCTTCTGGTGGCGTAAAAACCGCCCCCTTGGCCAAAAGCAGAACCCAGAGCGGTTCCTCTTTGTTGGAGGAGGATTAAAACAACCAAAAGAACAGACACTATAATTTGGGCTAAAGGTAAGTATTGTTGCATATTTTTCTACGAGGCATGCTATTTTTCAACTATTGTTTTTTTTCTCGGTGAATAAAGTCCCAAAAAATAACCAACCAGCCAGACAATTAAAGTAGTCCAGAAAAGAGGAACGAGGCCTTGTATAATCAATTCCGTGAAAATAATATCAACAAACCATATTAACCCTATGTTAATTACTAAACCAAAAAGTCCGAAAGTCAAAATTCTTAAAGGCAGGGTAATTATTTTTAAAATTGGTTTAATGAAAAAATTAATTAATCCCAAAAAAGCGCCGGCCATTATTAAATACTTGATTTCTCCCACAAACTCAACCCCGGGCACAAATTTTACGGCCAGCCAAAAACTTAAGACACCGCCAATAACCTGAAAAATCAAATTAGCCATATACTTTTGTTAGTATAGCAAAGATTTATTTTTTTAGCAAGGAATTGGTTCTTAGTTTTCGGTGATAGGTAATAGCAAACCTATGGGCTTCATCGCGGAGTTGCAATATCAAGTTAAAAAGTTCTCTTGATAAACTCTTTAATAAAACTGGCTTTTTTCTTCCTTCAATAAATAATTTATTTTCTTTCTTCGCTAAAGCTAAAACGCTGATTAATGCTGATTTAGCTGATTTATGCTGATTCAAAATACTCAAGGCGGCATTTAGTTGGGCTTTGCCGCCATCAATTAGTATTAAGTCCGGCCATCCCCATTCAGGATGTTTGAATCTTCTATTTAAGATTTCTTTAATCATTGCCACATCGTTAGGTTTCCCCTGCAAGGCGAAGAGGGTTTCACCTTCTTCTTCACCTTCGCTTCCTTTGGAAGCTCGGTTTTTAATTCTGAATCGGCGATAAAAATTTTTATCGGGGAGACCCTTGATAAAAGTTACCATAGAACCCGTTGCCTCTTTCCCTTGGATATTGGAAACATCATAGGCCTCAATTCGAGATATTTCTTTTTCAGTTTTAAATATTTTTTGGAGAATCTTGTGGGTTTTTTCCCAGTTTTTTGGGGTTTCAATTTCGGACTCAAAAACTCTGGCATGAGAAATGACTTTTTCCAAAGCAGTGATTTTGTCCCTGATTTTTGCCGCTTTTTCATATTCTTGAAGAGCAGAAAATCGATTTATTTCTCTTTTTAAATTATTCAAAACATTTTTACTGCTTCCTTCCAGAACCGAAATCAGATTTTTAATATTTTTTTGGTATTCCGATTTTACAGGGTTTGGTCCCGGGCAAAGTTTTAAACTGCACCAAAGACAACTGCCCATCGGATGTTTTTTTGCGGTGTAATAAGGGAAAACCTTTCTGAGATAAGTTAAGGTTCTTTTAAGAGCGGTTCCTTCAACGAAAGGACCGAGAAAATTTGAAATTTGAAATTTGGAATTTGAAGTTGGTTTAATTTGGTGTGTAATAAAAACCCTTGGAAAATCTTCTTTGGTAATTCCGACATAAAAGTAGTTTTTATCGTCCCGCCAGACAATATTGTATTTTGGCTGATACTTTTTTATTAAATTTGCCTCCAAGATTAAGGCCTCAATTTCCGAATCCGTCTCAATATATCCCAGTTGCTTGGCTAAGCCAAGCAACTCTTTATGTTGCTTTATTCTTTCTTTAATGTTGACTGCTTTGCCAATGTACAAAATTTCTCTACCTTTTTTAAAAACATAAACTCCGGCATTTTTAGGAAGTTTAGTAATTCCTCCTTTCTTTAAAAATTTAAATTTATTCACAAATTAATTTCTGGCTGGAAGAAATTATTTATTTTAATATCTTTTGTGACAACCTCCTTTATTTTTTTGTTTTCTATCAAAACTTCAAGAATTTGTCCTCTCATTGTTTCTTCTGAAAAGCTTTGGTCAAAAATGAAATTCCCCAAACTGTAAAAAATATAGCCATTTTTATACTTCTCATTTTTTTGAATGATATGAGGGTGGTGGCCAACTATTAAATCTGCTCCGGCCTCGATCGCCATTTTAGAAAATTCAATTTGAAATTGAGTAGGTTCTTTTTGGTATTCTTCGCCGGTATGCAGAGAAACAATCAAAATATCAGCTTTTTCTTTTGCTAATTTAACGTCTTCTTTAATGGTTTCAAAATTATTTTCTGAAATCCAGGCAATTCCTGAATTTTCTCCTGCGGCCTTCCAGGTTTCAGGTCCCAAATTAGTATAAGCCAAAAAAGCAACCTTCACGGCTGGTAAACCTGTCGAACCATTAACTTCTTTAATAATAGGGAGATAAGCTTCTTTTTCATTAAAACCGGCTCCGACATAATCAATTTCGGCGTTGCTTAGCTTAGCTAAGCAATCTTCTAGGGCCGCTCTTGTGTAGTCAAGAGCGTGGTTATTAGCCAGAGATAAGACATTAAAGCCGGCAAAACTTAAACCTTCAATTGCTTTTGGGTCCACTCTAAAAGAATAAATGCTGCCAGCTTTTATTCCTTTGTCGGAAATTACCCCTTCCAAATTTCCAAAGACAATGTCAGCTTCTTTCAAATAATCAACAACTTTCAAAAAAGGAAATCTAAAATCTCTGTCTCCCTCTTTTTCAATCATAAATTTTACTCCGCGGTCAAGCATTATATCGCCAACAAGAATTATTTTTATCGGCTGTTTTTCTTCAACGATTGAGGTTTCTTTTGGTGGGGGAATGGTTTCAATGCTGACAGGTTCTATAAAAAAGGAGCTCCCGAGAAATAAGGTTATTCCTAAAATAATTATAACCAGAGCCCTTTTCATAGCCTAATTATACCACATTGAATTTTTTAAGAATTTGGAGTATAATTTAACACTCTGTCGAAGAGAGCTTCGCTCTCTTCTTTACATTCGCTTCCTTCGGAAGCTCGGTTTATGGCAAAAGATTATATTAAAATTAGAGGCGCCAGGGTGCATAATTTGAAGAATATTAATGTTGATATCCCCAAAAATAAATTAGTGGTTATTACCGGGATTTCGGGTTCGGGGAAATCATCTTTAGCCTTTGATACTTTATACGGAGAAGGTCAGAGAAGATATGTTGAGAGTTTATCTGCTTATGCCAGACAGTTTTTAGGAGTGATGGATAAACCAGACGTGGATTCCATTGAGGGAATAAGCCCGGCAATCTCAATTGATCAAAGAAAGGCGTCTCACAATCCTCGTTCCACGGTCGGTACAATCACGGAGATATATGACTATCTCCGTCTTTTATTTGCCAGAATTGGCAAGCCCCATTGTCCAAAATGCGGCAAAGAAGTTTCTCGCCAAACCATTGATCAAATTACAGAACAAGTTTTGAAGTTGGGCGAAGAGGATAAATCCTCTTCTTTACCCTTCGCTGCGGCTCGGGTGGGCAAAGAAAAAGAAATTATCATTTTGGGGCCCGTAATCCGAGGGAAAAAAGGCGAACATCAGGGAGTTTTGGAAGAAGTTCAAAGAGCCGGTTTTGTCAGAGTAAGAATTGATGGGATTATTTATCGGGTCGAAGAACTCCTGGAAAAAGCTCTTGATAGAAAGAAAAAACACAATATTGAAGTGGTGGTGGATAGATTGTTTTTAGATAAAGATTTAGATAAATCAAGGTTGGTTGATTCTTTAGAAACAGCGCTGAAATTGGGAAAAGGAATAGTCATAGTGACTAAGTCATCTGGTCAGCAAGTCATTAAGCCATTGAGAAAAAAACTTGATTACTCACTGAATGACTTAATCTTTTCTGAGCATTTTGGGTGTGAAGAGTGCGGTGTGTCTCTGCCAGAATTAGAGCCAAGATTATTTTCTTTTAATTCTCCTTTTGGCGCTTGTTCTGGTTGTCAGGGACTGGGAGAGAAGTTAGAGGTATCGCCCTCATTAGTTATTCCCAATCTTAATTTAACAATTCAAGAGGGCGCAATTTTCCCCTGGGCTCACGCTTCTCATAAAATTGGCAGACAGGGTTATTTTTGGTGGCAATTACAGGAATTAGCTGAAAAATATCGTTTTTCTTTACACGAGCCCGTTAAAAATTTACCAAAGAAAATTCTTGATATTATTTTGTCTGGCTCGGGCTCGTTTGAGGGAGTTATTCCGAGCCTTGAGAGGCGTTATCATGAAACCGATTCAGATTATACGAGAGAAGAAATAGAGCAATATATGATTGAAAAGAAATGTGAACAATGCCAAGGAAAAAGATTGAAGCCCGAGGTATTAGCAGTTACAGTGGCAGGATACTCGATTGACCAAATAGTTGAGATGAGTATAACAGGAGTAAAAAAGTTTTTCGAAGAATTAATCGCCAAACCGGCACGAAACAATACACGAAACCCACACAAAACTTTAAACGACAATGAACTCAAGATTGCCTTACCAATAATAAAAGGAATCATCAATAGATTACAATTTTTGATTGATGTTGGTTTGGACTATCTAACTTTAGATAGAAAAGCCGAGACCTTAGCCGGGGGAGAAGAACAGAGAATTAGATTGGCTACTCAAATTGGTTCAAAATTAACCGGAGTTTTATATATTTTAGATGAACCTTCAGTTGGTCTTCATGCCAGGGACCAGGGAAGATTAATTGAAACTTTAAAAAAACTAAGAGATTTGGGAAATACGGTAATAGTAGTAGAGCATAGTAAACACGCAATTAAGGCAGCTGACTGGATAATTGATATTGGCCCAGGGGCAGGAAAACATGGCGGCCGCATCATATTTCAGGGCACACAGAGAGAATTGCTGAAAAGCCATACTCTTACCGGAGATTATTTATCTGGCCGGAAGAAAGTGGAAATTGGAAGTTGGTCTAAAGGTAAGGAAGTAGGTTGTGAAGTTAGAAGTTGGAAGTTAGTAAAGGACCAAAAACCAAAAACCAACCTCCTTGTCATTAAGGGTGCTCAAGAACACAATCTTAAAAATATTGATGTTAGAATTCCGCTTGGGAAATTTGTTTGTATTACCGGAGTTTCGGGCTCGGGAAAATCATCTTTGATGAATGATATTTTGGCTCGGGCTTTGATGAGAAAATTTTACAAAGCCAAAGAAGAACCCGGAAAGTATAAAGAACTGATAGGTACTGAAAATTTAGATAAAGTAGCCTTGGTTGATCAGTCATCAATTGGCCGAACTCCGAGGTCAAATCCGGTCACTTATACCGGGGTTTTCACCTATATTAGAGATCTTTTTTCAAAAACTAAAGAAGCCAGAATCAGAGGATATTTACCTGGTCGCTTTTCTTTCAATGTCAAAGGAGGAAGATGCGAAGCTTGCGAAGGTCAGGGCCAGAAAAAAATTGAAATGTATTTCTTGCCCGATGTTTATGTTCAGTGTTCGGAGTGTAAGGGAAAAAGATTTAACCAAGAAACCCTGGCGGTTGAGTATCGAGGAAAAAATATTGCCCAGGTTTTGGAAATGATGGTTGAGGAAGCCCTTGAATTTTTCAAAAATATCCCCGGTCTTTATGAAAAATTAAAAACCTTGAATGATGTAGGATTAGGTTATATTCAATTGGGCCAGCCGGCTCCCTCTTTATCTGGCGGAGAGGCTCAGAGAGTGAAATTGGCCACCGAGCTTTCCAAAAAAGCCACCGGCAAAACTTTGTATATTTTAGATGAACCGACTACTGGCCTCCATCCCGATGACATTAAAAAACTTTTATATGTTTTAAGAGAATTAGTTAATCGAGGCAATACTGTGATTTGTATAGAACACGAATTAGACGTAATGAAAAATACAGATTATGTAATAGATTTAGGACTAGAGGGAGGAGATGAGGGAGGATATATTGTGGCCGAAGGAACGCCTTTTGAAATTGCCAAAAACAAAAAAAGTTACACTGGACGATATTTAAAAAGCGTGTTAAGATAAAATCAGTTCACAAAAAATAAAATATTTCTGGAAGCCCGGCACCATTTTATTCTTGGGGTTGACAGAAATTTTTTAATCAATTAATATTTAAAAGTAGAAATTAGCACTCAAAGGTCGTAACTGCTAAAACGTAAAAAACTAAATTCATGAAGATTAAACCAATTTCAGATCATATTCTAATTGAACCGATCAAAGAAGAAGAAAAAACCAAAACCGGAATTTTACTTCCGGATACCGCAGAAAAAGAAAGACCAGAGCAAGGCAAAGTAATTGCCGTGGGACCGGGCAAAAAAGACAAAACCGGCAAATTTATTCCTTTAGAAATAAAACCGGGAGATAAAGTTTTATTTACAAAATACGGTCCAAGCGAAATCAAGGTCGATGATAAAGAATATTTAATCGCAAAAGAAGAAGACATCTTGGCAATTTTAGAATAATATGAGCAAGCAAATTTTATTTAGCGAAGAAGCCAGAAAAAAATTAAAAACAGGCGTTGATAAATTAGCTGATGCCGTTAAGATAACTTTAGGTCCCAAAGGAAGAAATGTTGTTTTGGATAAAGGTTTTGGTTCTCCTACCATCACCAACGATGGCGTGACCATTGCCAAAGAAATTGAACTGGAGGACAAAACAGAAAATTTGGGAGCAGAAATTGTTAAAGAAGTGGCTGAAAAAACCAATGATGTGGCCGGAGATGGCACGACCACTGCCGTAGTTTTAGCCCAGTCAATAATTGCCGAAGGCCTTAAAAATGTGACGGCCGGCGCCAACCCCCTGGATTTAAGAAGAGGAATTGAAAAAGGGGTAGAAAAAATTGTTGAATTTTTAAAGAAAATCTCAAAGAAAATTACCACCGAAGAAGAAAGGGCCCAGGTTGCCACTATTTCTGCTGAAGATAAAGAAATTGGCAATTTAATTGCTGAAGTAATGCAGGAAGTTGGCAAGGACGGGGTGGTTACGGTTGAGGAATCAAAAGCTTTTGGCATTCAAAAAGAGATTGTCAAAGGTCTTCAGTTTGACAGGGGGTATATTTCTCCTTATATGATTACTGATGTTGAAAGAATGGAATCGGTTTTTGAAGATCCTTATATTTTAATTACCGATAAAAAAATTTCTTCAATCCAAGAAATTTTACCGGTTTTGGAAAAGTTAGCGCAAACAGGCAAAAAAGAACTGGTTATTATTGCCGATGAAGTTGAAGGAGAGGCTTTGGCAACTTTGGTAGTCAATAAACTTCGGGGAATATTTAACACATTGGCAGTCAAGATCCCCGGCTTTGGCGACAGAAGAAAGGAAATACTGCAGGACATTGCGGTGGTGACCGGAGCTGAAGTGATTTCCGAGGAAGTTGGATTAAAATTAGAAAATATTGAGTTAAAACAATTGGGTCAGGCTCGCCGAGTGGTGGCAACCAAAGAAAATACCACCGTTGTTGAAGGAAGAGGAGAAAAGGAAAAAATTGACGCCAGAATTAAACAAATTAAAAAAGAATTAGAAAATACCGAATCAGACTTTGACAAAGAAAAATTGCAGGAAAGATTGGCAAAATTGGTTGGAGGAGTGGCAGTAATTAAAGTGGGAGCAGCCACCGAAGTTGAACAAAGACTTAAACAACATAAAACCGAAGACGCTTTGTCAGCTACCCGGGCAGCAATAGAAGAGGGGATAGTTCCTGGCGGCGGAGTGGCTTTAATAAGAGCAATATCGGCCTTAAACGAATTAAAGTTAGAAGGAGATGAATTGACCGGACTTAATATTTTAAGAAGGGCTCTTGAATCTCCCATTCGCCAAATAGCTCAAAACGCCGGAATAGACGGAGCAGTAGTTGTTCAAAAAGTAAAAGAAGGACAAGAAGGATTTGGTTTCAACGCTCAAACAATGAAATATCAGGACTTAATGCAGTCAGGCATTGTTGATCCGACCAAGGTGGTGAGAAGTGCTTTGCAGAATGCTGCTTCGGCTGCTTCAATGTTTTTAACCACCGAGGCAGTAGTTGTTGAAAAACCGGAGAAGAGAAAAGAAATTAACGGAATGCCGTCAATGGGAGAAGAATACTAATTAAAAATTTCTGAATTGATAGAAAAATTACAGGGGTTGTACCCCCGTAATTTTTTTTACTTTGTAGAGATCAATAATCAAAGTTGGGCTTCATTTAAAGCTAAATTATAAGGAGGCGAGCAAGGTGGAAGAACTTGTGACGCGGAATTGGGGGTTCGTATCTTCAGAAGTCCAGGAAAAAATTGGAAGAACGAAAGTGCTGCTTGTCGGATGTGGTCTGGGTAGTCAGATTGCCGTGTTGGTTGCCAGAACTAGTGTTATCTCGATTAATTGGGATGTCATTCCGATTTGCCATTTGTTGTCCGTCTAGATGATGAGAAACTTAAAAAAGAATCAGAAAAATACAAAAAAATAACTAATTGAAAAAATTTAAGGCTATGGTAGAATAAATAAAAATGGTTAAAAGATGAAGAAAATAGTCTTGGTTGATAAAAAAGATAAGATAGTGGGTTATGGAGATAAAGAAAAGTGCCATCAAGGCGAAGGAATTTTACATCGAGCTTGCATTGTTTTCGTCTTTAATCAAAATGGTCAATTGTTAATTCAAAAAAGAAGCAAGTTAAAAAAATTGTGGCCACTTTTTTGGGACAATTCCTGTTCCAGCCATCCCCAAAAAGGCGAAACCTATTTAAAAACAATCAAAAGAAGATTAAAAGAAGAGCTTGGCTTTAGCTGCCAACCTAAATTTGTAGACAAATTCCAATATCAAGCGAGATATAAAAACATCGGTTCTGAGAATGAAGTTTGCGCTGTTTTTGTCGGAAAATACAATGGAAAAATTAAACCAAATCTAAAAGAAATAACTAATTGGAAATGGGTCGAACTTAGAGAATTTAAAAAAGACATTATTAAAAATCCTAATAAATATACCCCTTGGTTGAAAATCGGCTTAACTAAAATTTAATGTCATTTTTAGACTCAATTTTAAATAAATACTCAAAAATGGTAACACCTGTAATGGGCGAGCTTTTGGATTCCTATGTTGATAAAGAAAATCAAGAAATTGTTAAATATCAAGTTTTTACCGGTGGCAAAAGAATAAGGCCTGCTTTGGTTCTAATAACTTGTCAGTTATTGGGCGGAAAAGTAAAAGACGCAATATTTCCAGCTGCCGGTTTGGAAATATTACACAATTATTCCTTAATCATTGATGATATAATTGATAACAGCACTTTAAGGAGAAATAAACCAACTACCTGGTTTAAATTTGGCAGGTCTATTGCCCAATGTGTAGGGATTGACTATTCGGCTGTCGTCTTTCAGGCTGCCAATCAGTCAAAGAAACCAGTCAGAATGTCTGAACTTTTTGCCAAAACTATGAAAACAATTGTTGATGGCGAAATTTTAGATATTTTGTTTGAACGGGCTGGCAGAAAAGAAGAGCCGTATATTGTAAAAAATCGATATCGCAATATAGCAAACAAAGATTATTTCAAAATGGTTAGTAAAAAGACAGCGGCTCTATTCAAAACTTGTTGTGAGATAGGCGGCATTGCAGCCGGCGCTTCAGAAAAAAACTTGAAGGCCTTAAGAAATTATGGATTTAATTTGGGAATCGCCTTTCAGGTTCAGGATGATATTTTGGATATTTTTGGCGAAAAGAAGTCTTTTGGCAAAAAAATTGGAAAAGATATAACTGAAAGAAAGGGGGGCAATATTGTGATAATGCTTGCCTTAAAAGAGCTTCCAAAATCCGAGAAAAAAAGAGTTTTGGAAATAATGAGGAAGAAAGAAATTAAAAGCCAAGATATCCAAGGGGCAATACAGTTAATCAAAAAAACTAACAGTTTGCAGAAGGCCTATCGGCTTGGAAAAAGTTTTGCTGAAAAAGCCAAGGAAAACTTAAATGATTTACCTAAAAACAAATGGAACAATATTTTAAACGAAATTGCTAATTTTACCATTGAAAGAAAAAACTAATTCCTCCCTCATTTTTAGAAGATGAACAGTAAATATCACTTTAAATCTAATTGATGGCAAAATTCAATTTGGTCAGTGGCAAAGAATCTTGTTTGTCGAATTAGATAGGGCCAGAAAAAGAAAGGTTCAAATCCAAATCCTCGAGAAATAAAAATTTATGATAATTGAGAAAATTTTAAAACCGATCTGGAATGAATTTGTTTATGGAGGACATTTACTTTCATTTGGGGCTGTAAGTATTGTTCTTACATCCGCTATTTTACTCAATATTAAGATAACCTGGGATTGTGTAACTGTTGTTTATTTAGGTACTTTAGCAGGTTGTTTATATGGTCGTTATAGAGAATTTAATAAAGACATTTTAACAAATCTTGAGAGAAGTCAGCATCTTAAAAAATACATTAAAAAGATTCCTTTAATTATTTTTCTTTCTATTTCGACCTTTGTTGGAATCCTATTATATTTTAACAGAATTTTCGTTCTGTTTTTTAGTCTCTTGTTGATTTTACTTATCTTCTCATACGATAAGTTTTTAAAGAAATTTACTAAAAAGATAGTTGGCTTCAAAAATTTTTTTACTTCTTTAATTTTCTCACTTTTAGTGATTCTTTTAGCGGCGTATTATTCTGTCTCTTTAAATTTAGCCCTGGTGTTAATTTTAATCTTTGTTTATTTTAGAGAATTTGTGGGTATAAGTTTTTCTGATATTAAAGATATAGATAGTGACAAAAAGGAAGGTTTGAGGACGTTAGCTATAGTTTTTGGGCAAGAGAAATTGATTAAAATTCTAAGCCTAATTAATATTTTAGCAATAATACCAATAATAATTGGGGTTTATCTTAACTTATTTCCCCAATTCTCAATAATGCTTCTTTTAACCGTTCCTTATACTTTTTACTATTTTAAAAAATTAGAGGATAAAAATATTAATCCCGCTTTTTTATATAATGTTCTTGTCGACACTGAAGATATTTTATGGTTAATTTACCTCGCATTCGGTAAGGTTTTATTATGATAGAATTTTCTTTAATTAATCAAATTTTTGTTCTTTTAATTAATTTCATTGGCCTTGGGCTAATCTTTTTGGTTTATTTAAATAATCGGAAAGCTAAACTCAATCAGATATTTTCCATATTAACTATTTTTATTATTTTATGGATTAGCTTGAGTTATATTTCTGATTTACCAAACCAAGTCCATCAAGATTTAATTTGGATAAGATTAAACCTTGTAGCAGTGATACTCTTTTTCGTTGCAATGTATTTTTTTTCAATATATTTTCCACAAAAGAAACAGAAATCTCCAATTTTAGATAAAATAATATTAACTATTGGAATAATATTTTCTTTACTTTCTCTTTTTACCGATTTTTTTATTAAAGATATTGAATTTAAAAAATGGGGAAGCGAACCCATTTTTGGAAAAGGAGAAAGTATTTTTTTTGGGACAATAATCATTTTAACATTTTTAATTCTTTGGCGTATTTTCAAAAAATACTTTAAACTTCCTCAAAATGAGAAACTTAAGGTTCAATATTTTTTAATTGGATTATTCCTTTTTGCTCTATTTAATTTTGTGTTTAATGTAATAGTTCCTATTATCACAAAAACTTATCAATACTATCGATTTGGTGATTATTCAGCCTTTTTTCTGCTTGGCTTTACTGCCTATGCTATTGTTGCTCGTCGGCTTTTTGATATTAAAGTTATTTTAACTGAAGTGTTCACGGTGATAGTGGCTTTAATTTTGTTCATTCAGGCAATAGTTGCTTCTTCTCTGGTAATGAAAATTTTAAATACTGGAATTTTCCTTCTTTTTTGTCTTTTTGGATATTTTCTGGTGAAATCTGTTATTAGGGAAGTTGAGTTAAGGCAAGAGGTGGAAAGGCTATCCCAGACAAAATCAGAGTTTATTTCCATTGCCTCACATCAGTTGAGAACTCCTTTGACGGCTGTCAAAGGGTATATTTCAATGATTTTGGATGGAACTTATGGACAATTAGCTGAAAAGCAGGCGAAGCCTCTGGAAAATGTGTATCAAAGTAATGAAAGGTTGATAAGATTAGTTAATGATCTTTTGAATTTATCGAGATTAGACGCTGGGAAAATTGAATTTAGCCCAGAACTGATTTCATTAGAAGAAATGGTTTCTGATATCATTGAGGAATTGAGAATTAATGCCGAAAAGAAGGGTTTATATATAAAAATGGTAAAACCTCAGGAACCCTTGCCAAAAATTATGGTTGACCAAGATAAATTAAGGCAGGTGATTTTAAATATTGTTGATAATGCGATAAAATATACAAAAGAAGGCGGAGTCACCTTTGAATTGAAAAAACTCGATGAACAAGAAGAAATTAAGGTTTCCGATACTGGCGAGGGGATGGATGAAAAAGAATTAAATAGTCTTTTCCAGATGTTTTCCCGGGCAACGGCCGGCACTCAACTTCATGCTGAAGGAGCTGGGCTTGGTCTTTACGTTGCCAGGCAATTTATTGAAATGCACGGAGGTAAAATCTGGGCTGAGTCTCCAGGTAAGCGTAGAGGAAGTACTTTTTACATCCAATTGCCAATTCATTTAAGCCTAAAATTGCTCAAATCTAAAACCAGAACAATTATAAACAAACAAAAACATTTTATTTAAAAATATGAAAAAAATATTAATAGCAAGGATCTTTCACTTCGTTCAAGATCCTTTTAACCAAAATTTATTATGAAGAAAATTTTGATAATTGAAGATGAAAAAATGTTAGGCGAAATGTATCGGGATAAATTTATTCAGACAGGTTTTGATGCGGTTTTGGTTGAAACAGCTGAACAAGGAATAGAAGCAACTCGCAAAGAGAAGCCAGACCTAATCTTGCTTGATATCTTACTGCCAAGAACAAACGGCATTGGCTTTATGCAATGGTTAAAAAAAGAAAAAGAATTTTCTTCTATTCCGGTCATAGCTTTTTCCAATTATGACGACACAAAAACAAAAAAGGAAGCAGCGGAATTAGGAATAAAAGATTATTTGATAAAAACAAACTACACTCCTCAAGAAATTGTTGATAAGGTAAAATCTTACCTAAAAAATTAATACCATAGATTCAAACGGGCTCTTCCGAGTTGCGGGCGGAGGAGTTCTTTGTTATAATAGAAAATAGGGCGAAGAAGATAAATCTTCTTCTTCCCCCTTCGCTATCGCTCGAGAGGTCGAATTATTAATAATTTTAATGTTCAATGAATTTTCAATTCATTTCAACCTTCAATTAATCTTCGATTAATTTCGGTGTTTAATCTTATGGGCACTACTAGAATTATTTTAATAATTATAGGATTAATAATTCTCTGGTTAATTTCTACTTATAACCGATTGATTATTTTAAGAAATAGAGCAAAAGAGGCCTGGTCGGATATCGATGTCCAGTTAAAAAGAAGATATAACTTGATTCCTAATTTAGTTGAAACGGTTAAAGGATATGCGGCTCACGAGAGAGGAGTTTTTGAGAAAGTGACGGAAGCCAGAACTCGGGCAATGGGAGCTCAAACAATGAAAGAGCATTCGGAGGCAGAAAATATGCTTTCTTCAACCCTAAAATCACTTTTTGCCGTAGCTGAAAATTATCCGGATTTGAAGGCCTCAACTAACTTTCTTGAATTACAAAGAGAGCTTCGCGATACCGAAGACAAAATTCAGGCAGCCAGAAGGTTTTATAATACCAATATCAGGGATTTGAATATCAAGGTAGAAAGCTTTCCGGCAAACATTGTGGCTAATGTTTTCAGATTTGCTAAAATGGATTTCTTTGAAATTAAGGAACCCTCAGCCAGAGAACTTCCTCAAGTGAAATTCTAAACTCGGTCGGCGAAGAAGGCTTCGCTTTCTTCTTTACCTTCGCTTTCACTGCGTGAAAGCTCGGTTTCCAATGAATCTTTATACTCAAGCCGAATCAAATATCCGAAAAACTTGGATTTTGACGACCTGCTTTTTGATCTTTATTATTGCCTTGGGATGGTTTTTTAGTTATTTGTTGAAAAATCAGATTTTTTTGATTCTCGCTGTTATTTTGGCTATCTTTCAAAGTTTTTTCAGTTATTGGTATTCTGATAAAATTGTTTTGGCAATGAGCCGGGCAAAACCAATTGAAAAAAAAGATAACCCAGAACTTTATCGCTTAGTTGAAAACCTTTGTATCACTGCCGGACTTCCCTTACCAAAAATCTATATTATTAATGAGGCCCAGCCAAACGCCTTTGCCACTGGTAGAGATGAAAAACATGCCGTTGTGGCTGTTACCAGGGGGCTTTTGGAAAAAATGGAAAGGGTTGAAATTGAAGGAGTGATATCCCATGAATTATCCCACATTGGCAACAAAGATATGTTATTACAAACAATTGTTGTCGTTTTGGTTGGCATTGTAGCAATTTTATCTAATTTTTTTTTAAGAATAAGTTATTGGGGAGAGATGAGGAGCAGGAATTCAAGAGAGGATTCTGGAGGAGCAATTTTAGCAATTTTTGGAATTTTGGCCGCCATTTTAGCTCCATTTGCTGCCACTTTAATTCAATTGGCAATTTCAAGAAAGAGAGAATTTTTAGCTGATGCTTCCGGCGCTTTGTTAACTCGTTATCCTGAAGGATTAGCCAGGGCCCTGGAAAAAATTTCAGCTGACCCTAACCCTTTGAGAGTAGCCAACAATGCCACTGCTCATTTGTACATTGCTTCACCATTTCGAGGAGAAAAGAAAACAAACTGGTTTGTGAGATTATTTATAACACACCCGCCGATTGAAGAAAGAGTCAAAGCTCTGCGAGGAATGAAAATTTAAATAAGGAGAGGTGCAAGAGTGGTTTAATTGGCAGTCCTGGAAAGACTGTGTACCTTTACGGGTACCGTGGGTTCGAATCCCACCCTCTCCGCCAAGAAAATAAAGTATCGGAGCGACCCAAGAATAAAAATATATGTTTAAAAAAATATCAATACTAATAGGGGCTATCGTTTTAGCTGGGGGAGTTCTGGTTGTCTTTTTTGGTGGAACCTGGGAAGGCGCTAGGGTTGGGTTAGAAATAATGGGTGTAATATGGTTATTACAAACTGCATATTCAGTGATAGTTAAAGATCGTAAAGAAAAAGAGCAAGAACAAGAGCTAAAAAAGATTACCGATAAATATTTTAAAGAAAAATAAGAAAATATAGAACTTACCATTAGTTTTCGATCCGTTGATATGGAAAGTTTCGAAGAAAATAAAAAATTTGGCGACATATTTTGTCGCTATTTAAAAACTAATTTTGGCTGGTCATATGATTCTATCGATCCACAAAAGGTAATTATACCAAAAGGCTATCCAGATGTAGATGTAGTTTTAATTTCGGGGCAGAAGTGCCCTTTGTATTTGCAATTAAAACAGCCGTTAGATGGATGCGATAGGTATATTAAATTTATGGCCAAATCATATTTAAAAGTTTTCAAATTTTGCTCCTTCAAGACTGCAATAAAAAAAGCAGAAAATAAATATGATAAAAACGGCAAAGATGTAAGCGATATTATTATTTTGTTACATATGCATGTAAAAAATGCCTACTTAACACTACACGATAGAGATATATTAGAAAAAATTACAAGCAACTTTAGGGGAATCTATCTTGTTTCGCCAGAGCAGGAGCTTTGGAAAGACGGTAGTAAAAAAATTCAAAGTGAGTTTGTTTTCGAAATTAAAAGAGCTTTTTAGATTTAGAAAATGGAACACTAAAAAGCCATTTTCTGTGTCCCATTTGCAAGATACAGACTCCGACCCATGTGCCTCAGTCTGGCTCTGGCGAAATCATCTAAAAAGTGCGATAATGCCTCTATAAAGCATGACTTTCGGGGTACTTAACCCGATTGTCCCGCCGTCAAATTCGTCATTTAATAAAAATAAACATTTATATATGGAAAATAAAAAACTTACGCTTTCTATCTTGCCTGAAAAATTGGGCATTTGTCATTTATCTAAAAATATTCCCATTCCCGAATGGGCACAAGACCTCAGTTTTTGTTCTATTACGAGAACAAGCGACGAACTTTCCATTGTTTGTCCTCAAGAGAAAATTCCGACCGGAGTAATGGCAGAATTGAATTGGCGGGCTTTTAAGCTTGAAGGCGATTTGGATTTGACTTCCGTCGGTATTATTGTTTCTTTGTCAAAACCCTTAGCCGAAGCCAATATCAGCATCTTTAATATTTCAACCTATGAAACCAATTATGTTTTGGTTGAAGAGAAAAATTTTGAGAAAGCAAAAAAGATTTTAAGCGGTTTTTGCGATATTAAAGAATAAAAAGTTAATTGGAAAAAACAATATTAAAATTACTTTGCTTTTAATATTTTCTCGTAAACTTTTTCATAATCCGAGACCATTCTTTCAGCGGTGAATTTTTCTTTTATCCATTTTCGGCATTCTTTACGGTCAATTTGATCAATTTTTTTTATCGCTTCTGCCATTTCATTTATTGTTTTTACTATAAATCCGGTTTTTTTATCTTTGACAACCTCCGGAACAGAACCTCTTTTAAAAGCAATCACCGGAGTGCCGCAAGCCATTGCTTCTATCATAAAAAGACCAAAAGGTTCTTCCCATTGTAAAGGAATTAACAGACCCTTGGCATTTTTAAGAAAGTTGTTTTTTTCTTTTGGTCCTATTTCCCCTAAAAACTTTATTTGTTTTCCATCAATTAAAGGCCTTATTTCTTTTTCAAAATATTCTTTATCAACTGCATCTACCTTGGCGGCCATTTTTAATTTAACGCCAGCTTTTTTTGCGGCTTGGATTGCTTGAACGGGTCCTTTTTCCGGCGACATCCTTGCCAGAAAGGCAAAATAATCTCCTTTTGGATTATCATTGAAGTCAAATTCTTTAATATCTATTCCGTTGTAGACCGTTGCCGCATAGTTTAAGTCCGGGAAAGGTTTCCTCTGAGAATTACTGATACTTATAAAGGGAAATTTTTTAAATTGGCCGTAGACAAATTGCTGATAAGGCACATTAAGGGGTCCGTGAAGAGTTGTGACCACAGGAGATTTAAAAAGAGGAGCAAAGGGTAAAAATCTCCAACCAATATGGTTATGGATAATATCTACTTTTATTTTTTTAAGTTCTTTTACTACTTTGGCGATTCCTATATATTTTAAACTTTCTCTAATTTTCATATCTTGAGATATCTTTTCTTTTCTGATGTTGCGCGGGAAAATAGGTATAAGGCGAGCTTTAGTTTTTGAATCGCCGGTGGCAAACAAAAAAACAGAATGTTTTTTAGAAAGAAGTTGGGCTAAATAGTAGACAATTAATTCCGTACCGCCGTATTTTTGAGGCGGTACACTTTCTTCAAATGGAGCTAAAAGAGCTATTTTCATATTTTCATTGTTTGTTTCTGTTTATTAATGATTTATAAATTTGATCTATTTTATCAGCAATGTTGGTCCAGGAATAGTTCTTTTTGACGTTTTCATAAGCATTTTTTGTGATTTTTTCGGCTAAGTCTTTTGAAGTATAAAGTTTTAATATTTTTTCTTTTAGGTCGAGACAATTGCGCGGCTCAAACAGCAAACCCGTTTCCCCGTCTTTTATAGTAGTTTGGAGGCCTCCAACCCGAGAAGCAATAACAGAAACTTGAGAAGCGTTCGCTTCTAGAGCTACCAACCCAAATGGCTCGTAGTATGAGGGAACCACAAAGACATCGGCAACAGAATAAAAGAGAGGAAGTTGGACATGGTCTATTCTTCCTTTAAAATGAACAATTTCTTTTACACCTTCTTCCTCTGTTTTTTTTAAGAGACGTTGATATTCTTTGAAATCGCTGAAGTTTTTTTGCCTGCCGTAAATTTTTCCGCCGACAATTAGTATTTCTAAATTAGGCACTTCGCTTTTTAATAATTTTATAGCAGTTATAAGCGTACCGATTCCTTTTCTCCATTCTAATCTACCCACATAAAGAATGATAAAATTATCTTTATTGATATTGAGTTTTTCCCTAGCTTTTTCTTTAGCGATTTTGGTGAATTGTTTTAAATTCACTCCACCAGGGATTACCGTTATTTTTTCTAACGGGGCTTCGTATAAACTATGCAGATCGTTTTTTTCTGTTTCTGAGAGACTAATGATAATAGACGATCGATCTATAATTTCTTTTTCTAGGGCAGTTCTTTTCTCAATAAATATTCTTTCATTCTGGTTTTTAAGATATTTTTCTTTTGTTTTGAAGCGAATCATTCCAATAGAATGAAAATTTTCGACAAATGGCTTACTAAATTGCCGGCAGGCTTTAATCGCCATCCATCCGCCATCCCAGTAGTGGCCGTGAAATAGGGAGTAGGGATTTTGGTGGTCTATGACATTCAGAAAATTACTGTAAAGCTCTTCAAAATGGTCGAAAAGTTGGTTTTTAGGAACATATTTTGCCGGGCCTCCTTTTAAACGAATTACCCGAGATCTTTTTCCCATTAAAGATACGCTTTTTTTGTGAGGTTCGTCCCATCTTGTAAAAATATCAATACTCCAGCCTCTTTTATCAAGCTCTGTCGCTAGCGATCTTATATAAATATTCTGGCCGCCACTTTCTTGGCTTCCCAGCTGCGCTAAAGGGTCAGCGTGGGGAGTAAACATCGCTATTCTTTTATCCTGGTTTTGGGAGCTATTGTTTGTTTTTTCTTCCATTTTCTCTTAAAAACGCAAGCCCGTCTTTAGAACGGGGAATGTTTTTCAATTAATAAACCGTTATTTTCGGTTTCTTATTGAGAGACTGTAATTTTCGGAATAAATACATTTCGTGAGGTTTGAGAATAGACAGAATTTCATTTCTATAATCTTGCTTATCCGTTTTTAGCGGAATTTTAAACTTATTTTGATATTCTCTTATTTTATTTTTTTTGGGATTTTATGTCAATACTTTGATGATTGATTACGCCTTTTTTATATGTTATGATTGTCTATAGTATTTCTTAATTTTTTTCTTGTTAGGCATCTTTTTATGCTCAATTCTCCTGTTGATGAAATAAAATCTCGTCTGGACATAGTTGAGGTTGTTGGAAGTTACATTAAGCTTCAAAAATCAGGGATAAACTATCGGGCCCTTTGCCCTTTTCATTCAGAAAAAAAACCTTCTTTTTTTGTTTCGCCGGTCCGTCAAATTTGGCATTGTTTCGGTGGCTGCGGAACAGGGGGAGATATTTTTAAATTCGTCATGCAGATTGAAGGGGTTGAGTTTGGCGATGCTTTAAGAATTTTAGCCCAAAAAGCAGGGGTTGAACTTAAGCGACAAACGCCGGAATACAAAAAATGGCAGACAGAAAGACAGCGGCTTTATGAAATTTGCGAACTGGCCACCAGATTTTTTGAAAAACAACTTGAAGAAAGTAAAATCGGAAAAGAAGCAAAAAAATATCTTGTCTCTAGAGGAATTAGAGAAGAAAGCATAAAAAAATGGAGAATAGGTTATGCTCCCGATGTCTGGCAGGGATTGGCCGATTTTTTATTCTCCAGAGATTATCAGCAAGAGGAAATTAAAAAAGCCGGGCTAGGGCTATCTTCTGAAAAAGGTTCTTTTTATGACAGGTTCAGGGGGAGAATTATTTTTCCGGTTTTTGATTTAAATTCGCAGGTGGTTGGTTTTGGCGGCAGGGTTTTTAAAGCTCAAGATAATGAAGAAATCGCAAAATACGTTAATACTCCCCAAACCATGCTTTATGACAAAGGTCACATTTTATACGGCCTGGACAAAGCAAAAGTAGTAATTAGAAAGAAAGATTTTTGTATTTTAGTTGAGGGCTATATTGATTTAATAATGGTATTTCAATCGGGATTTGAAAACGTGGTAGCTTCTTCGGGAACCGCTCTCACCTCTTTTCAATTAAAAATCTTGAAGCGTTATTCGGATAATTTGTTCATCGCCTTTGATATGGATGTGGCCGGCGACCTGGCCACCAAAAGAGGAATTGGCCTGGCTCAACTTCACGATTTTAATGTTAAAGTTGTTACTCTACCTAAGGGTTTGGATCCGGCAGATTTAATTTTTAAAAATCCAAAAGAATGGGAAAAAAGAATAAAGGAAGTAAAATCAATTATGGATTTTTATTTTGAGAGCGCTTTTGCTAAATTTGATAAAGAGACGCCAGATGGTAAAAGAGGAATAGCAACTGTGCTTTTACCCGTAATTAAAAAAATTCCCAACAGAATAATTCAGGCCCATTGGATAAATGAATTGGCAGGAAGATTGAGTACCAAAGAAGAAGATGTTGAGGAAGAATTAAAAAAAGTTAAATTGGAAGAATATTCTGAAGTTTTAGAGCCGGAACCGGAAGAAATTAAAAAATTACCGTTAAAATCAAGAAATGAATTATTGGAAGAAAGATTGATTATTTTAATTTTGAAATCGCCGCAAAACATAAAGATTATTAAAAAAGAAGACTTGGAGAAGTTTTCAGGACCTGTCAAAGAAATTTTGATAAAATTAAAGAAGGGAGCAAAGATTGATTCTGATTTTTTTAATTATCTTGCCATAAAAGCAGAGATAGAAGAAATAGAAGAAAAAGAAATTACCTCCGAAATCCAACACTGCTTAAAAGAAATTTTGATAATAGAAACTAAAAATAAATTAAACCAGATTTCTCAGGAAATAAAAAAAGCTGAAAAAGAGCAAAATTGGAAAAAGGTTGAAGAGTTAATTAAAGAGTTTAATCTTTGCTCCAAATCACTTTTTGATTTGGAAACCACCTAAAATGACAAAAATAAAAAAACCCCGAAGGAAAGCAATCTTCCTACGGGGTAAAAAGAAAAAACAATTGAAAGGGAAAAAGAAGAAGATCGTTTCTGTTCGAAGAAAAAGGCGAGGAGTAAAACTTGGTCGACCCCGAAGGAAAGCCAAAGGCTTCCTACGAGGCAGGCCTAAGAAAGTTTTTACTCCGGAAAAATTTCAGAAATTGATCAAAAGAGGAAAGGAACGGGGCTTTGTCACTTATTCTGAAATTCTTTATTACTTCGGTGATATAGAAAAAGATATTAAAGGGCTGGAAAAACTTTATGAGAATTTGGAAAAAGAAGGAATTGAAGTTAAAGAAGCGAAGGGATTAATCTCTCTTGAGGAAAAAGTTGGAAAAAGAAAAGAAGCCGAAGCTAGAATTGATCCCATCCAGATGTATCTAAAAGAAATTGGCAAGATTTCTTTTGTTACGGCTGCTGAAGAAAAAGAATTGTCAAAAAGAATTGAAAAAGGTGATCGGGAAGCAAAGAAAACATTGGCCAAGGCCAACTTAAGATTGGTTGTTTCTATTGCTAAAAGGTATGTTGGTAGATCTCCTAATTTAACCTTACTTGATTTAATTCAAGAAGGAAACTTGGGTTTGTTTCGAGCGGTAGAGAAATTTGACTGGAGAAGGGGTTATAAGTTTTCAACTTACGCCACCTGGTGGATAAGGCAGGCAGTTACCCGCGCTTTAGCTGATCAAGCCAGAACCATTAGAATTCCTGTTCATATGGTAGAAACCATTTCAAAATATTCCCAAGTGAAACGCAGATTATTGCAGGACCTGGGCAGGGAGCCCTTACCCGAAGAAATTGCGGCCGAAATGGGAATCGAAGTAGATAAGGTCCGTCATATTCAAAAAATTTCTCAAAGTACTGTTTCGCTTGAAATGCCGGTTGGCGAAGATGAAAAAGATTCTATTTTAGCTGAATTCATTGAGGATGAAAAATCCATTTCACCTTCTTTGGAAGCGGCCAGGACTTTGCTAAAAGAAAGATTAAAAGAAATTTTGATTGATTTAACTCCCAGAGAACAAAAGATTTTAGCCATGAGGTTTGGGTTAGGAGATGGGATTACCCATACTCTTGAAGAAGTTGGTAAGGAATTCGGCGTAACCCGCGAGCGAATCCGCCAAATTGAAGCCAAGTCATTAGAGAGAATTAGAGAACATGGCTTTCTTAAAAAATTGAAAGGTTATTAGTCGAAGAGATAAATCTTTTCTTCACCCTTCATTGCGATTCGGGTGATTGAAAAATTTTCAATTTTTTGTTATTATTAAAAATCATTCCGCGGTGGCGCAATGGTAGCGCGGGTGCCTGTTAAGCACTAGGTTGTAGGTTCGAATCCTACCCGCGGAGCCAAAAAAATCGCCTTTTAATTGAGGCGGTTTTTTATTGGCTCCGGCTATTGGACGAAATCCGAACATATTTTGAACAGGGTCCGGATGCAGAATGATCTCGCACGCTCCGCGAGCGTGGTGGTTTTGGACTAATTCGTACACTCGGATTGTGTGGTGATGCGACATACTCATTCCGCCCAACGCCTCTCCGCCAGCTGGCGGACTCGGCGTTTCGCCCTCGCCTTGCCACATCTCTATTCTTATTTTTTTCGCGGGGGAGATTTGAATTGAAATGGGTGGCAAAGGCGGGGCGGGTTTTACTTCTTATTAAAGCGCTTAAAGTAATCATCAATTTCATCTCTCAACTCAATGCCAACTCTCTCAAAACAATCAAGCAAATCTTTATAGGTATTTTTACCACCAAGAAAATCCCAAAATTCATCTGCTACTTTAAGCTCATTTTCCAAATCAAGCATACCTCGCATGGTCCAGCGAGTGTACGGTTCTGGCTCATAGGGATTGTACGGAATTGCTATGAAGGTATTTATTTTCGCATCGGGTTTGTTTGCTAAAACAACAGCAACCCATTCAAGTAGAGTGCGCTTAAACTCTTTAAAACCGCCAGCGTTTGGTTTTGCAGTTTTAATATCAAATAAGAAATATGCGCCGCCTTTTGATTCAAACATTAAATCAACTTTTGTCGGTTTTACTTTTATCATCTGACCTGTTTGGCAGACTTTTCTTATTCTCTCAATTTCTTCCTTTTTATTCGGAGAACTTGTTACTGTGATAAGACCATCAATAATCTTCTGGATTTCGGCTTGTGCGGCACTACTGATTTGATCTCCTGCTGTAGCTTGCGAAGCGGCCATTTTAAAATTCTTTTGTGCTAAAGCAAGACCTACCGGTTCAAAAATACTCGTGCCGAAATTTGTATTGAGAGAATGAATAAATGAATATAAAGCGAGACGATCTTTACCGAGCAATCGGGTATGAAAAGGCATTGATGCCGGCTCTGGTTTATAGTTTTGAAACTTATTGCGCAAACTTGCCTTCAAAACTTCTTCGACACTATTTACTTGTTCTTTTGATAAAGCCATTAGTTATATTATCTTAAAGTGGAAAATTATCTCTGAATACGGATTTCGATCTCGTTCCGTGCGGTTCAATACCGGCCGCTTAAACTGATTCACAATTTTCATTCCCGCTTTTTCAGCAATTTCTGGATAGAGATTGTATTTATCATTCGCCACAAGAAAAATGTCAAAATCCTCTTTGAGATATTGTTTGCAGTTATTTAGCACATCCGCAATTCCTTGCACATAGGACCGGCGAGACTCTAGTCCTTGCCCTTTGTACAGCGGGCCTATTTCTAAATCATCTTTGCGCTTAAACCCGAGAAGATCATAAGCATAGGCATGCTGTTCGTGATAATCAATTTGTCCAACATATGGCGGTGAGCAAAATATACCTGCTATTTTTTGCTTCTTTAGTATTTTGGAAAATTCTGGATTTTGTTTTTCTACTTTTTCAAAAATATTCACCGCTCTTGAATCACCAGTTAAGACAGAATAATGGACAGGCTTGCGTAATCTGTTAAATTCTCTGATTCTGTTTAAGGTATCTGGAGCGTAGCGATTGAGCATGTTTGTTATAGAGAAAAGGGGCTTGCAGATTTTTTTGTGCTTGTAGCAGTAATAAGTCGTTAGCTGAGGTTCTTTGAGGGTTGCTAGGTCACTATGCGTAGTCGCACGGCACGACCTAATTGTTCTGCTTAAAATAAGTGCAAGAATTTTTCGCGTCTTAATATCCTTTTCTTGCTTTATTGTCTGAAATACATGGTCAATCTCACGGCGTACATTTTCTATAAACCAAGTATCTAAGAAAGTGGACGATGTATCCTGCCTTAATTTGATTGAGTATTTCTTGAGTAATTTTTGATAAGTAGGTAAAAATTCTTTCTCTTTTTCTGTGGCGAATCTATTTTCATCAAAGCTTCCTTGATTAACTTTGTATTTGAAATCATAACCCGGAAAGTGTACCGAGTTAAATTTGGCAAGTTCGGCCAAAAGTTCGTTTTCAAAATTCTGAATTTTATTGTCGTGCTCAAAAGAATCAAGCGAAGCAATCAATTTCTTAATCGCCTTTTGTAAATATTCGTCGTCATAGTGGGTCGCCTTACAACTTGAGATCATGCAGTTAAATTCAGAAACATCTATACCAATGGAGTGAATACCCATTTCAAGCGACTGGATAATTGTCGTCCCGGAGCCCAAGAACGGATCAAGAATAATATCACCGGCTTTGAAATATACTTCTTTCTTAAAGCCATCAGTGTGATTATCTATAAAATATTCAACAAGCTGTGGAATGTATTTGCCTTTATATGGGTGGAGTCTGTGGACATGCTTCGTGGTGTCTTTTTCTCGTAAATTATCAAAAGAAAGTGTCCAATTTAAATCATCACCTAGATTTTTTTTCCAACTTACTTCGCGTTTACCATTATACGAATCGTAATATTCTTTTAAATCATTCAAATCAACCATGGTCGAGCCGTTCTCTCCATGTTTTTTTACTTTTCCATATTGGACAAGATAAGAAATATTTGTCGGCAAAACTTCTTTTTCAAGAAAATCTGATGCCCACTTTGATGCTTCGGGGATAGTTACTAAAGACATAAAATTATTTTAACATTTATTAAATTTCTTTCCTAAGAACACCGACGACCTTGCCCTGTATTTCCACATTCGTTTCATAAAAAGGCTTCATGTATTTATTTGCAGGGACAAGTTTTATACGGTTTTTGTCTCGATAAATCTTTTTGAGAGTAACTGCGTCTTTGTCCGGCAAATATGCAACTGCTTTTTCGCCGTCATCAACTGTCTGTTGCTCCCGGACTATCACAATATCTCCATCAGAGATTCCCTCTTCAATCATGCTTGTTCCCGATACCTTTAGGGCGTAATGATTTGCGCCTTTTGAAAGCATACTGCGCGGGACCTCAATTGGTTCGGGATTTGTAATCGCCTCAATGGGACCACCTGCGGAGATAAGGCCGAGTAGCGGTATTTCTACCAGATCACTTTTTCGATTATTAAACGGTTGGATCGAACGTTTTTTCCATTTATGCGTGATGAGTAATTTCTTTTTTCGTAGATAAGAAATATGTTGATGCACGGTCGGTATTGAAATATCAAAATTACTAGCTATCTCTGCCAGGGAAGGGGAATAACTATTTTCTTTTTGGAATTTTGCAATAAATTCCAAAATTTCCGCTTGTCGTTTTGAGGGCTTGTTTACCCAAACGCTTGACTTCCCTTTCATACCTATATTATAATACCTAAAGATAACCTAAACAATAGCAAAGTTATCCACAGGTTTGTATTTTGCCTAAGGCTGCCTCCATCCCGCTTGCTGTATGTAGTTATTGGAACTTGCTGCCTCTGCAGCAGGCGAGAAGTAGTCGAACTCGCTGTAAATAAGATTGAAAGGATTGCTTATGGCAAAAACTTTTAGTCCTGGCCAAAAAGCCGAAGATTCTGGACAATATGAAATTATTGGTCCACGAGGCGGAAGGACCGGAGAGGAACGCACTGTTACTGAGGGCGAACCCTTACCACCTACGCCTGAGGCAGGTCAGCGTTATGTATTAGTGGATAAAACCAAACACTAATATATAATCGTGATACAAGCGCGGAGGCAGTCTTAGATAGATTATAACATAAGAGTTAATGGTGAAGGTAAAAATAAATAGAAAGTCAAAATTAAGTTATTCCAAACAGTATGAATGTGACCGAGGAACAATTAGCTCGTTGGGCAAAGCCCCCGAGCGAAACAGAGGAAGGAAAATGTCAGAATGCCGTTAGCCAGATTACGGATGCTATTCGTGCAAAATTTGGCGACAGTGTTTCTATTTTTCTACAAGGATCCTATAAAAACAGAACCAACGTCAAGCTTGATAGCGATGTTGATATTGTAGTTCGACATGATGATTACTATTTTTCAGATGTAAACGGAATGTCAGAAGTAGACAAACAACAATATTGGGCAGATTTTAATGCTTCGACATATACCTTTCCTCAGTTCAAAAATGACATTCAGAGTATCTTGATAAATAAGTTCGGTACCACTGCTATTGAGCGAAAGAATAAATGTATAATGGTAAAAGGTAGCTCGCAAAGAGTAAATGCTGACATTGTTCCTTGTTTTGTGCATAAAAGATTCAAAACGCCTTCTTTGGTTGAAACTGAGGGCATTGAGTTTGTTACAGACGCCGGTATCCATATTTATAGTTTTCCGGAGCAACACTACGACAACGGCGTTAGTAAAAACGATAGCACCAGTCGAATGTATAAATCGGTCGTTCGCATACTCAAAAATGTTCGGAATGAATTAATAGACCAAAATACAATCGCCCCAGAAACAATGCCATCTTTCTTTTTGGAATGCTTGGCTTGGAATGTGCTACCGAATACTCACTTTCAAAAAAATACTTATGCGGAGGCAACGCGAGCCGTTGTCGCTACGGTTTGCAATGAGATGGGTGAGTTGGAGAAAGCTAACAACTATGCGGAGGTTAGCGATCTAAAATGGTTGTTTAGGGGTAATCAAAATATAACACATCAGCAGGCGCGCTCTTTTATGCAATACGCTTGGGATTTTATTGGTTATGAAAATTGATTTTAGCAAATTTACTCATATTGTATTTTTCGCCGGATTTTTGCCGTTTTTAAGCATTTTGTTTTCTTGGACATTTTTCAAACTATTGCCAAGTCCGCCATTTTGGATTGAAACGCTTTCGCCCATCGTTGCCTACGGATTACTTTATTCCTTATTTGAAAAATACTTTTGGCGACTGAAGGCTTTCCAGCTTTTGGGAATTGTAATTTTTCCTGATCTTCGCGGTAGATGGAAAGGCGTTCAACAATCCTCATACAAAGAAAATGGGAATAATGTTAAGGTTCCATCGTATTTAGAAATTTCGCAAACCTTTTCCAAAATCTTTGTGCGTGCCTACTATCAACGCTCTCAATCAGAAAGTGCAGTGGCAAACTTCGCAGAGGTGAATGGTGATAGCTATCTGTTTTATACCTACGACAATGAGCCAAATTCGTTGAGAGCCGGTACAATGGAAGCGCACAAAGGTACTGTCAAACTAAAATATTTACCAAAGGAAAATAAGTTGATTGGTTCTTATTTCAACAGTATCGGGAACCGTGGCGAAGTAAATTTTGAGTTTGAGCAGTATGATTTAATATGTAGGTTTGCGAAATAGTCGTCGCCAAAAAATTCGCCGGCTCAAGCGGGGCGCGGCAGAGAGGGAATTTAAGAATGAGACACGAAAATATCCTCAATCAGTGTCTCATTTGTCTCATTTTGGCTTAAAAACCTGAAAAAATGAGACACGGGCTGTATTCATTTAGTACTGTCTAATTTGCCTTATTCTGGTCCAATTTTGTTTGCCTCAAAGCGACCCGTTTCCGTCCGGAGGAGTCTCTAGTTTCCCCTTCAAAAGATGGTTCTGAACTCGCTTGGGGAGCAGATGATTTCTGTGAAACCGACCCGTTCCCGTCCAGATTTGTGATGAAAACGGCGATGGGACAGGTTCTAAATTCCCATCCCCATCAGGGACTGGAGATGGGTCTCGAACTCGGCATTAATTTTCAGAAAGCAAAAAGTCGCCTAAAAGGCGGTTTTTTGGTAGAATTAAATAATATAAATAATTAATAAAAAATACTATACCATTCATAACTCAAGGAAAAACTAATTGGAAGTTTCTCTCCATTGTAATTATTCTAGCCGTTATTGTCGGTGCAGGAGCTTTATTGTATGCAAGAAGACCAGAAAAACCTTATCAACCAGTTGAAATACAAAAAACAGAAAAAAGTGAGATAACTCTTTTATCTTCGGTAAAGGGTTGTGCAGAATCAGACCAAGGTATGGTCACAAAAGGATTCGGCGAAGGAATTGAGCAAGAGTCCAAAATTGAAGTGTTAGGTAATCAAATAAAATATTCAAGAGCAATAAATCATCTATGTTGTAGAAAGGCTGATATAGAAAAAGAAAAAGAAAATTCTATAATAAATATTTATGAGGTTTGGAGCGGTATTGGCTGTAAATGCATGTGTTTCTCTGAAATCGAAGCTATCCTTGATAATGTTCCTATTGGTAATTACACGGTAAATGTTTATGAAAAAGGAACTCAACCAGGCGACAATAATGAATTGATGGAACAGAAATTAATTATGTCTCAGGATGTAGATATTAAGTAGGTATTCCTATTAATAATTTCTTATCAATCAGATTCTAACGTCGTCCGTCCCTCGGAGCCAATTCCCGCTCCCTCGTACAATGGGCGGTTTTTTGGTAGTATGTTCTTGTGCTTATTTTTAGCTATTATTTACTATGACTCAAGGAGAAGTGATAATGAGATTCGATAAAGTGTCTTTTGCATATAGATACAATAAACCAATCTTAAATGAGGTGGATTTTTCAGTTAGGCAGGGGTCGAAAATAACATTGATGGGACAAAATGGCGCTGGCAAGAGTACTATTTTCAATCTTATTATGGGAACTGTTGAACCAGAGTCAGGACATGTTTATCGCGCAAAAAGAATTACTGTTGCTGCTGCGAGACAGACTATTTCCCGAGATCAGCTTCATTTAACAGTACGCGAGTTTTTCGAGAGGTGTTTTAACGAAGCTAACCTCGCTAAGGCTCAGGCTTGCAAAGGAAAAATATATGACATTGATCCTCGGATAGATGAGGTGCTTGAGGTGATGAATCTTGTTGCCCCACACGACAGGATTATCAAATCATTTTCTGGTGGTCAACAAGCAAGGCTTCTTTTGGCATCTGCCATTATTCAGAATCCCGATTTACTTCTTCTTGACGAGCCGACCAATAATCTTGATAAGGATGGCATAATCCATCTTACACAATTTCTTATCGATTATAAAAAGACATGTATTGTTATTTCTCACGACGCTAATTTTCTCAATGCTTTTACTCATGGTGTTTTATATTTAGACGTATTTACTCGTAAGGTTGAGCAGTATGTTGGCAACTATTTTGATCTGGCAGCCGAGCTTCTTGCTCGAATTGAAAGAGAAAATAGAAAGAATGCGCAGTTGGAAAAGAAAATTCAGGGAAAAAAAGATAAAGCAAATTATTTTGCAAAGAAAGGCGGGCATCTGCGTTTTGTAGCAAAAAAAATGCGTGAGAAAGCGGAAGTTTTGGAGGAGGCAAAAGTTGATGTACGAAGAGAGGATAAAACCATTCGGACATTCGTTATTCCCTCGCAACGGGATATAGGTGGAGAAATTTTAAGCATTACTTCTTTTTCTGTTATGAAAAATCACAAGATTGTGACGCGTAAGGCCAATATTTCTTTGAGGAAGAATCAGCACTTGCTTCTTCTGGGACCAAACGGCATTGGCAAGAGCACGCTGCTTGAATCTTTGGCTCTAGAAAAGGCAAAGGGCGCTAAGATTGCCCCGAATGTTAAGATTGGATATTATCGTCAAGATTTTTCTACTCTTAATTTTGAGGATACTGTATATGATTCGCTTGGTTTTGTTGCCGGACAGCATACAGAAGAAAATCTTCGTTCCATTGCGGCTGGATTTTTGATAACTAGCGATTTAATACATGCCAAAATAGGCAACTTATCTGATGGCCAAAAGGGACTTGTATCTTTTGCCAGACTTGTGTTGCAAAAACCCGGACTTCTTATTTTAGACGAACCTACCAATCATATTAATTTTCGGCATTTGCCGGTTATCGCATCTGCGCTTAATAAATATGATGGTGCAATGATTTTAGTGAGTCATGTTCCTGAATTTGTTCAACAGATTCGTATTGATGAGATCCTTGATTTAGAAAAATAAAGAAATTTTAAAAATCGCCAAAACGGCGGTTTTTTGATAAGATAAATTATTATGTTTAAAGAAAATGAAGCAATTTTTGATGTAGCAGTAATCGGAGGAGGTCCTGCCGGAATGATGGCCGCCGGTAAGGCAGGAGAATTAGGAGCAAAAGTAGTACTTTTGGAAAAAAATAATACTTTGGGTAACAAACTTTTACTGACAGGAAAGGGGAGAAGCAATATTGCTAAAGCCGAATTTAATCCAAGAGAACTTGTCAAAAAATACGGTAGGGAAGGCGATTTTCTTTTGTATCCTTTATCTGTTTTTGGGGTAAAAGAAACAATTGGATTTTTTGAGAAAAAAGGATTAAAAATTAAAACTGAAAGAGGAAAAAGGATTTTTCCTCAAAGCGACAAGGCCAGCGACGTTTTAAATGTCTTAATTAATTATTTAAAGAACAATGGGGTTAAAACAATGACTAATTCAGAAGTGGAAAGAATATTAAAACACAAAAACAAGGTTTCAAAGATTGTTTTAAAAGATGGCAAGAATATTTCAGCTAAAAATTATATTATTGCGACTGGCGGTATGTCGTTTCCCGGTACCGGTTCCACAGGTGATGGTTATAAATGGACAAAAGAAACGGGCCATACTATTACCAAATTAAGGCCGGCTTTAGTTCCCCTAAAAATTAAAGAAGACTGGCCAAAAAAAGTCCAGGGCTTATCTTTAAAAAACGTTGAATTAACCGTTTTTCAGAATGGCAGTAAAAAAGATAGCCGCTTTGGCGAAATGCTTTTTACTCATTTTGGCATATCGGGCCCCATAGTTTTAGATTTAAGCGGGAAGGTTGGTGAGTTTCTGGAGAAAGGTGAGGTAAAATTAGTTTTGGATTTAAAGCCGGCTTTAGATTTTGAAACTCTTGATAAGCGGCTTCAATCTGATTTTTCAAAATACAGCAATAAACTTTTCAAAAATTCTTTATCGGATTTGCTTCCTCAAAAATTAATTTCAATTATTGTTGATTTGTCTGGCATAAATCCCGAAAAAAAAGTAAATGAAATCACGCGGCGAGAAAGGCAAAAATTAGTTAAATTATTGAAGGGGTTAAAAATGACGGTTTCTTCTCTTTTAGGGTTTAATATGGCGATAATTACTTCAGGAGGTATTTTCCTGAAAGAGATAGATTCAAAAACAATGAAATCAAAATTAATCGAAAACTTATTTTTTGCCGGAGAAATCATAAATTTGCATGGCCCGACTGGCGGCTACAACCTTCAGCTTTGCTGGAGCACGGGATATCTGGCCGGCCAAATGGCCGCAAATTCTGCCTCGAAATTCCGTTAAAAAAAGGAATATAATACAATGTGAGTACCCGAGTCACATAAAAAACCGCTAATCTGTCTTTTAACGGGGGCGATTTTTTGGTAGAATGAAGTAAAGGTCGACTACTTAAACATAATTAATAAATATTTTATTAGCATTCACAATCATGGACTCATCATATAATTCTCCCACTACGAAACCGTTATTCAGAGGCACTCAAATTGTGTGGTATATTCTTTCGTTTCTTGAGGTATTGCTTGCGTTCCGTTTTGTACTCAAGCTGATGGGAGCAAATCCTGAAGCTGGATTTACGAGCTTTATCTACGCCATTACATGGCCATTTACTGCTCCTTTTTTTGCAGTATTTTCAAAGACCACTGTGCAAGGCAGTATCTTTGAGTGGACGACGCTCTTGGCAATGCTTGTCTATTGGCTCATAGCAATAGGTATTGTTCGACTTCTTCTTATGAGTAAGACTGTATCGACTCCAGAAGCGGCAGAGAAGCTCGAAAAGCAAGAAGAGAAGCATAATTAACGAAAAACACAAGGTCGTTTGGTATTATCAATTTTTCACTATAAATTATATGGGAATCATTCTTTGGATTATATTCGGCGCGTTGGTCGGTTGGATCGCCTCTTTGATTATGAAAACTGATCAACGACAGGGCGCAGTTCTTAACATTGTCGTCGGCATTGTCGGCGCTGTCATCGGCGGCTGGCTTATGAGCTTCTTTGGACAGACCGGTGTGACCGGATTCAATCTCTACAGTTTCATCGTTGCTCTTCTCGGCGCCATTGTGCTTATCGTCATTGTCAAAGCGTTGCGACGTGCGTAGCTATAACGAAAGCACTTCTTGTGTTTCGCCAAATAAAAAGACGGTTTTCTGCCGTCTTTTTATTTTGGTGCCGGGAGAAATTTTGTGCGGCCCGAATATTTTTGCTGTGGAATTATACAAATCTGCTTGAATAGCACGTCGCAATAATTTAAGCTCTCAAGCGGCTTTATTAATATGGAAACAAATTCCTTTTTCTTTTTTCGAGCCCATAAATATTTGTGGGTTGGAAAGATACGAGAACTGTCTGCAATCAGTCAGTTTTTGCTTTGTGATGCACACACAACAGGTTCTAACGTCGTTCACCATGCGAAGTCGACGATTTCCGCCTTTTTATTGAGGCGGTTTTTTGATATAATAAATTAAAATACTTATGAATTGGTTAATTTTTGCTTTTCTTTCGGCAATAACGGCGGCTTTGGTGGCGATTTTTGCAAAGATGGGGTTGAAGGGCATTGATTCTACTTTAGCCACTACTATACGCTCCATCATCATGGCTGTCTTTTTAACTTTGGTCAGTTTTTTTCTGAAAAAATTTCAGGGTTTCTCTTTAAAATCATTTGATTCAAAAGATTGGCTGCTGATTGTTTTGGCTGGTATCGCCGGTGCACTTTCTTGGCTTTTTTATTTTTTAGCTTTGAAAACTGGTTTAGCGACAAAAGTAGTGGTTATAGATCGTCTTAGCTTGGTTTTTGTTATAATTCTTGCGGCTTTTTTTCTCGGCGAACATCTTGGTTGGAGAACGGTTATCGGTGCTCTTTTTATGGTTATCGGCGCCATTATCATAACTTTGAAATAATCAGATAGCTAAGAATTTAAGCAGAAGTATTTATCAGATAGGTTCTAACATCGTTCCGTAGGTGGAGCAAAATTATATGTTGTGTTTTGTCTTTGTTTCTTGACAGGTAACTTTGATAAAATTATAATTAAATAATTCCAATATAAAAAGTTTTTTTCCTGAGTGAGAGGACTAAGGTCTGATCACAAAGACAAAATAATGAAAAATTTAAATAGTTTCCAGTTAATTGAAAGCATTCCCGCTTTTTTTCGTTTAGGAGATAAAAAAGAGCGGGTTTTTTATTTTTATAAAATATTACGAAAAAATGTATCTCTAAACATCAATGAAATCTAAAATGGAAAGTTTATCTTTTAAAAAAGCCGTAATTTTAGCAGGCGGGAAAGGAACTCGGCTTTATCCAATCACCAGAGAAATTCCAAAGCCCCTTTTATTTGTGAAAAGAAAACCGATTTTATATTATGCGATTGAAAATCTGAAAAAACATGGAATAACCGAAATCGTTTTATCGGTTGGCTATAGAGCAGAAAAGATTGCCGATTATTTCGGCAATGGTGCTAATTTCGGCGTTAATATCTTCTATTCCAAAGAGAAAGAACCCTTGGGTACCGGTGGAGCAATAAAATTAGCTTCGAAAAACTTTCAAGAAGATTTCATTGTTTTAAACGGAGATAACGTTGCTGATTTTGATTTTTACAAAATGCAAGAAATTCATAACAGAAACAAAGCCAAGATTACTATCGCCTTATATCCCGTGGAAGACGTAACTAAATTTGGAATAGCAAAAATAGAAGGAGAAAAAATAACTAAATTTATTGAAAAACCAAAAAAAGAAGAAGCTCCCTCAAACTTAAATAATGCCGGAGCTTATATCATTAACCCAAAAGTTTTAGAAATTTTACCGGATGGTTTTTCCCTGATTGAAAAAGATTGTTTTGAAAAATTAGCTCAAGAAGGAGTAATTTTTGCTTATTGCCATAAGGGCTATTGGTTTCCAACGGATGACATTAAAAAATACAATCTTTGTAAAAAATTATTTAAGCCGAGCCCCATTAATAAATACTATGAACGGATATTTATTGGCTAAATCCTTGGATAAAATCAAGAAAGACAAATTTTTGGCTAATAGCTTGATTTTATTTTGCGGTTCTCTTCTGGTCGGGGTGGTGAACTATCTGTACCAATTTTTAATGGCAAGAATGTTAACGGTGGCAGCTTACGGCGAACTTCAATCACTATTGGCAATTTTTGCTGTTACCGCTATCCCAACCGCTGCCCTTTCGACGGTTTTAGTAAAATATACCGCCGATTTTAAAGCCAAGGATCGGCTGAATAAGATTTATTCCTTATTCTTGTTATTAACTAAAAAAACCTCAGCCGCAGCAATAATATTTTTTGTAATTTTTGTTATTTTTAGCGGATATATTGCCGGGTTTCTAAATTTGGGTTCCGTTTTTCCATTGATAATTCTAGGAATCACCTTTTTATTCGGTTTTTCAAGTTCCATTAATTCAGGCATTCTTCGGGGTCTGCAAAAATTTAAAGAATTATCAATTATTTCTATAATTTCGGCTTTTCTTAAGATATTATTTGCCGTTTTGCTGGTTAAGCTGGGTTTTGTCATAAACGGAGCCGTTGGGGCTGTTACTTTGTCTGCCTTAATCGGCTATTTCATTTCCTTTTATCCCATTAAATTTCTATTCAGACGGCAAAAAGAGGAAGTGCAAGTAAAAGAGATTTTGCAGTATTCTTTTCCGGTTTTTTTTACTCTTTTATTTACAGCATTGCTTTGCAGTGCAGATATCATCCTGGTTAAGCATTTTTTCTCAACTCAAACAGCCGGAGAATACGGCGCCTTGACAATGCTCGGCCACATAATCTTTTTTATGACGGGACCGGTCGCGGGGGTAATGTTTCCTATGGCGGCCGATGCGCATAGCAGTTTAAATCACCCCGCCAAAATTTTAAAAAAAGCTATTTTTTTGACAGTCTTTATTGGTTTAGCAATCGTATTTTTTTATTTCTTTATTCCCGATTTTATAATTAAGATTCTAATCGGTAGTAAATTCCTGCTTATCGGCAAATATTTGGGCTGGTTTGGGCTTTCAATGTTTTTATATTCCTTAGTAACTTTATTTTCTACATATTTCCTTTCCGTGGGTAAAGCAAGAGGCGCCTATTTGGTAGGCGCGGGAGCCCTATTGCAAATAATTTTTATATCTGTTTTTCACTCTAATTTATGGCAAATCATCTGGATAATGAATGCAGTTATGCTTCTTATATTGTTATTGTTAATTTCTTATTTTATTAGGATTTATTATTTATGCCCAAAAAGATAATCTCAATAATCATTCCGTTTTTCAATGAAGAGAAAAATATTCCTCTGGTTTATGATAAATTGCTGAAAGTTTTCAATAGTTTACAAGAAAGATACAATTACGAGATTATATTTATTGATGATGGGAGTGTGGATAAAAGCCCGGAGATCTTAGAAAACTTAACAAATCAGAACAAAAATATTAAATATCTTCAATTTTCCCGCAATTTTGGCAAGGAAATTGCCCTTTCGGCCGGTTTGGATGTGGCCAGCGGTGACGCAGTTCTTATGATAGACGCAGATTTGCAGCACCCGGTTGAATTGATACCTGGCTTTATTGAGAAATGGCAAAATGGAGCCGAAGTAGTGGTTGGTGTGAGAAATAAAAATAATGGAGAGGGTTTGGTGAAAAAACTTGGATCCCTCTTATTTTACAAAATTATTAATTTTATTGGAGAAACGAAAATTACTCCCAGGGCAACCGATTATAGATTGCTTGATAAAAAGGTGGTTTTGGCGTTTCGCCGATTTACCGAACACGGCAGAATGGCTAGGGGATTGATTGATTGGCTGGGTTTCAAACGGGAGTATATCTATTTTAATGCCAACGGAAGGGTTAATGGCACAGCGTGTTATGACAAAATAAAGTTAATAAAATTAGCTTTAAATACTATTGTATCTCACAGTTTGCTTCCGCTTAAGCTGGCCGGTTATTTAGGTATTGCAATTACTTCTTTGTTTGGTACAGCCGGGTTTCTGCTGCTTATCGGTAAATATATTATTCATAATAGTTTTGCCATGAGTTTTACTGGGACGGCAGAGTTGGCTATTTTGATTATTTTTTTGGTTGGTTTGGTTTTGGCTTGTTTGGGGCTGGTCGCTTTGTATATTGCCAATATTAAGGCAGAAGTGACCAATAGGCCAAATTACGTGATTAGAAAGAGTAGTTTTGACAGAAAAATATGAAAATTTTGTGGTTTACATGGAAAGACAGAAAAAATCCTTTAGCCGGCGGAGCGGAAATCGTTAATGAAGAATTGGCAAAAAGATTAGTTCAAGCCGGTTATGAGGTTATATTGTTGGTAGCCGGATTTAAAGGCTCTTTGAAAGAAGAGATTATTGACGGCTATAAAGTCATCCGACTCGGAAATCGTTGGACAGTCTATTGGCAGGCCTATAAATACTATAAAAAACATTTGGTCGGCTGGGCTGATTTGGTGATTGATGAAATAAACACAATTCCTTTTTTTGCTAAATTTTATGTAAAAGAAAAAAATATCTTGTTTATTCACCAGCTCTGCCGAGAAATTTGGTTTTATCAAACATCTTTTCCTTTAAATTTAATAGGATATTTAATTGAACCAATATATTTATGGCTTTTGCGAGATAGAAAAGTTATCACAGTTTCAGAAAGCACGAGAAAGGATTTATTAAAATACGGTTTCAAAAAAGAAAATATTTATATTATTTCAGAAGGAATAGAAATTGAAACTTTAAAAGAATTACCCGAAATAGAAGAAATAAAAGAAAAAGAACCAACAATCTTATTCTTAGGCGCTATTAAGCCAATGAAGAGGCTCGACCAGGTAGTTAAAGCTTTCGGGCTCGCCAAAAAAAATATAAAAAATTTAAAATTATGGGTTGCCGGCGGGGGAGATGGAAAATATTTTTTAAAAATAATGCGACTAATTGATAACTCTCAATACAAAAAAGAGATTACTTATTTTGGAAAAGTAGAAAAAGAAGCGAAGGTTAAATTATTACAAAAAGCTCATTTACTTTGTGTAACTTCGGTTAAAGAGGGCTGGGGTTTGATAGTTACGGAGGCAAACAGCCAAGGAACTCCGGCAATTGTTTATAACGTTGACGGATTAAGAGATTCGGTGAAAAACAATGAAACAGGTCTGATTTGTCAACGAAATACTCCCGAAAATTTAGCCAAAAATATAACGGAATTGTTTAACGATCAAGAAAAATTCCGAAATTTAAGAATTAATGCCTGGCAATGGTCAAAAGAAATCAACTTTGAAAGAAGTTATAGTGATTTCAAAGAGATAATAGAAAGGTATGCATAACCCTTTAGTTTCAGTAATAATACCTACAAAAAATTCGGAAAAGTTTCTTGAAAAATGCTTGGAGTCTATAAAGAATCAGACCTACCAAAATATAGAGCTAATTGTGGTTGATAATAATTCTACTGATAAAACAAAAGAAATTGCTCAAAAATATGTGGACAAAGTTTTTAACAGGGGACAGGAAAGGTCGGCTCAAAGAAATTTTGGCGTGGAAAATTCAAGCGGAGAATATGTGGTTATTATTGATAGCGATATGGAGCTAAATGAAAATGTGATTGAGAGTTGTGTTAAAAAGACAAAATCATTGGAAAATATCGCAGGAATAATAATTCCCGAAGAATCATTTGGCATAGGATTTTGGGCGCAGTGCAAGAAATTGGAAAGAAGTTTTTATGTCGGTGTAGATTGGATGGAGGCAGCCAGATTCTTTGATAAAAATATTTTTGAAGAAGTGAGCGGTTATGATGAAAATATGGTTAGTGGAGAAGATTGGGACTTGTCGCAAAGAATAGAAAAAGAGGGAAAAATTGGCAGAATAAATGATTTTATTTATCACAACGAAGGCAAAATAGGACTTTTCAAAATAATTAAAAAAAAATTTTATTATGCGGGAGAATTTACAAATTATGCCGGTAAAAACAAAGATAGCAAGCGATTCAAAAAGCAAACAAGAATCTTTAGCAGATATAAATTATTTTTTTCCCAACCGAAAAAACTTTTTAAGAATCCAATTATAGGAATAGGTATGCTTTTTATGAAAACCTGCGAGTTTGTTTTTGGGGGAGCTGGTTATTTTATGGAGAAAAATTAAAGAAATAATTTATGATAAAAATTGCTCAACCGATTATCAAAGAAGAAGAAATACGAGCCGTGGAGAAAGTTTTAAAATCGGGAATAATAACTCAAGGCCCGATGGTAGTTGAATTTGAAAAGTGGTTCGCTAATTTTTGTGGGACAAAATATGCTGTAGCGGTTAATAGTGGCACAGCGGCTCTGCACTGCGCCTTATATGCCACCGGAATAAAAGAGCGGGATGAAATAATTACTACTCCCTTTACTTTTGCAGCCACAGCTAACTCTATCATAATGCAGAGAGCAAAACCTGTTTTCGTTGATATTCTACCGGATACTTTTAATATTGACCCAACCAAAATAGAAGAAAAAATTACCCAAAAAACTAAAGCAATATTACCGGTTGATTTATACGGACAGATTTATGAGGTAGAGGCTGTAAACAAAATAGCGAAAAAATATAAGTTAAAAATTATTGAAGATGCTTGCCAGGCTCATGGGGCTGAATTTAATCATAGAAAAGCAGGGGCATTTGGAGAAATGGGATGCTTTTCCTTTTATGCCACTAAAAATATGACAACTTGTGAGGGCGGAATGATAGTGACAAATAGTGGAAGGTATGCGGAATTAGCGAGAAGATTCAGACATCACGGTCAATCAGAAAAAACCCATTACCAATATTTTGATTTAGGTTTCAATTACCGCATGACAGATATTGCCGCTGCCATAGGGATAGAGCAACTCAAAAGGATAGATGATTTTAATAAAAAAAGAATGAGAAACGCTCAGATGTTAACAGAAAGGTTAAAAAACATTAAAGGTTTAATAACCCCAATAATAAAAAAGAATTATAAACATGTTTTTCATCAATATACTATTAGAGTGACTAACGAATTTAAAATAACTAGAGATGAATTATCGCAATGTTTAAAAGAAAAAGGTATCGGAAACTCGATTTTTTATCCCAAACCTCTCCATTTGTATCCTTATTTCCGCAAATTGGGGTATAAAAAAGGAGATTTTCCCATATCAGAAAAAATAAGCAAAGAGGTTTTGTCTTTACCCGTTCACCCTCTCGTTTCCGAAGAAGATATAAAATTTATAATTAAAACGATTAAAGAAATTTAATTATGTCTAAATTAAATGTTGCGGTCATCGGCGTCGGAAATATAGGCAGGCATCATGCTAGAAATTATTTTGAGATGCCTCAAGTAAATTTAGTAGCTATTTGCGATTTAAATATAGAGGAGGGCAGGAGATTAGCGAAAGAATATGGCTGTCTCTTTTACGATGATTATAAAAAGATGTTGAAAGAGCAAAAAATAGATGCAGCATCAATAGCTGTGCCGACATTTTTACATCACAGGGTCGCTTGCGATGTGTTGGATATGAAAATCAATGTTTTATTGGAAAAGCCGATAGCTGTAAATTTAATGGAAGCAAGGGATATTATAAACAAAGCAAAAGAAAATAACCTTAAATTAATGATCGGTCACATCGAAAGATTTAATCCAGCGATTCGGCGCTTAAAAGATTTAATTGCGGATAACAGGTTGGGAAACATCATTTCCATAAATATTAAACGGGTAGGCGGTTTACCCCCGCAGATTAAAGATGCCAATGTGGTAATAGATTTAGCTGTTCATGACATTGATATTTCAAACTATCTTTTGGGGGAATATCCTAAAGAAGTTTATGGCTTTAAATCAAAAAATTTAATAGATAGTCAGGAAGATAGTGCGGTGATTTTGTTGAAATATCCGAAAGCATCATCTTTTATTGAGGTTAATTGGATTACCCCTGTAAAATTCAGGACATTGGATATTACGGGAACTAAAGCTTTCGCAAGACTAGATTATATCAACCAAAAAATAACTGTATACGAAAATGGCCATTTTGATAAAAATAATCAATATAACGATTTTAATGAATTTGTTTCTAAATACAGTTCGCCGGATAAGATTATAGTCGGTATTAATAAAATGGAGCCGTTAAAATGCGAACTTATTGAATTTGTTAGTTCTGTTTTAAATAATAAAGAACCGTTGGTTACCGGAGAAGATGCATACAAGACATTAGAAATAGCTTTAAAGATATAAGATTAATAAATTTTGAATTATGTCTAAAAATAAAAAAAGAATTTTAATTACTGGCGTTGGCGGATCAGCAGGTGCTAATTTTGTTCAGTCATTAAGAATGGCTAAGGAGAGTTTTTATTTAGTTGGAAGCGATATTAACAAGTATCATTTAGAATTAGCTGAAGGGCTCGAAAAAAAATATATACTTCCTTTAACCAAAGATCCTTCTTACATTGAAAAACTTAACAAACTTATTACTTTAGAAAAGATAGAATTTGTGCATCCTCAGCCGGATGTAGAGGTGGAGGTTATAAGTTTTAACAGAAAAAAAATAAAAGCGAAAACTTTTCTTCCGCCTCACAAAACAATAGAAATTTGCCAAAATAAAATAGAATTCAATAAACTAATGAAAAAAAATAATATTCCTGTTCCTAAATCATTTCTTTTAGAGAATAAAAATGATTTAGCGTTTGCTCTCAAAAATTTGCTTAAAGCCAATGAAAAAATTTGGCTTAGAGCTATTAAAGGTGCTGGTTCAAGAGCAAGTCTGCCGATAAAAGATTTAGAGCAAGGTCATCAGTGGATAAAATATTGGATTACTATGAAAGGTCTTAAATATAGTGATTTTATGGTCAGTGAATTTTTATCCGGCAAAGAATTCGCCTTCCAGAGCATTTGGAAAGATGGGGAAATTATTACTTCACAAGCCAGAGAGCGAATGGAATATGTTTTTGGTAATTTAACCCCTTCTGGGCAGTCATCGAGTCCTTCTGTTGCCAAAACTGTTCATCGTGACGATGTTAATAAGATTGCTACCGAAGCTATAAAAACAATAGATAAAAAGGCGACCGGGATTTTTTGTGTAGATATGAAAGAAAACAAGCAGGGCATTCCTTCTATTACCGAAATTAATTGCGGGAGATTTTTTACTACTAGTAATTTTTTTAGTACAGCAGGCTCGAACATGCCTTATTATTATATTAAAATGGCTTACGGAGAAAAACTACCCAATTTACCCAAATATAACGCCATTCCAGAGGGCTGGTATTGGATAAGAACAATAGATATGGGATACAAACTTATTAAAAGAGAAAAATGGACAGGCAAGAAACTTTAAATAATATTTTAAAAGATTCTACAATTAGAGGCGTGATTTTTGATTTTGATGGAGTTATCGTCGATCTTTTTGTTGATTGGCTTAGTTTAAAGCAAGAATTAAAAAGTAAATTTTTTTTTAATGGAGAGATAAAATTGAATGACATTTTAGCCGAAGTTAATAAAAAATTAGGACCTGAGGGCTTAAAGGATGCTTATAATTTAGTAGAAATTTATGAATTAAAATATCCTAATAAAGCTATTGTTAATAAAAATATTTTGGGATTTTTTAACGATTGTTATATAAAAAAAATAAAATTAGGAATTTTTTCCAGTAATATGAAAAAAACAATTGATTATTTTTTGGATAAATTAAGAATTAAAAATTTATTTAATATTGTCGTTGCCAAAGAAGACATAAAAGCGCATAAACCAGATCCCGAGGGGCTAAAGTTAATTATTGATAAATGGAAAATAGACAAAGATAATATAATATTTATTGGTAATAATGAAAACGATAAGATATGTGGAGAAAGAGCAGGGATTAAAACTTTTATAATTTGATTTTATGAAAAATTTCATCAAAAAAGAAAAAAAACATCTGGAAAGAATTGGCAAAATTTTTAGTTCAAGAACTGGCTTTAATAGCGTTTTAGTAGATTTAAGATATGAAACTTTTAAAGAATTTTTTAAAGGAAAAAATTGTTTAGAAATAGGTAGTGCAGATGGCCAGGGAACTAGGCATCTTTTGAAATTTTTTAAAAGAATAGTGGCCCTGGATGGATCTAAAGAATTAACTGATAAATTAAAAAGAACAATAAAAAACAGAAATTTAGAAGTCGTATGTTCATTAGTAGAAGAATATAAACCAAAAGAAAAATTTGATACTATTGTTTTGGCTCATATTTTAGAACATGTAAAAAATCCGATAAAAGTTTTGAAATTAGCGAAAAGTTGGCTTAAAAAGAACGGAATTATTTTGGTAGATGTTCCAAATGCTAATTCCCTTCACCGACAGGTAGGGATTAAAATGGGGCTTTTAAAAAAGTGCACTGACTTGAATGAAGCTGACAAAAGGATAGGTCATCGTCGAGTCTACACAATTGATGCTTTAAAAAGAGATATTAAAAAAGCGGGATTGAAAATCAAAAAAACTGGTGGTATCTTTTTCAAACCATTATCTAATAAGCAAATAGAAGAAAGTTGGGACAAAAAAATGATTAAAGGATTTTATGAGCTGGGTAAAGATTTTCCTGAATTAGACGCAGAAATCTATATCATTTGTTCTCAATAAATTAATTTTAAATATAAACTTAATCAAATGAAAAATATTTTATTAGTATCGCATTACACAGATACGCCTGGCGTGATGGATAAATTATCGTTATATTTTTTGAAACATAACTACTCATTAGTTTTTGCGTTAAACCCTCTAAACCCAAAATCTTCTTTAAAAAGCGTTATAAAAATTGACGAAAGAGAAATCAAGTATAAAATTTTTTGGCCATTTCAGTATATTTTTGAAGGCATTATTTTTTTTATTAAATATAAATTTAATATCAAAAAAGCGATTAAATTTGATTTAACAGTCTGTTTTGACCCGCTGTCGTTCTTTCATGCCTTTTTATTAAAAAGATCTTTAAAAGTTGGGAAAATAGTTTATTATAATGTAGATTTTTCGACAAGAAGATTTAGAAATAGAATTGCCAATTATATATATTTATCGCTTAACAAATTTGCCTTCAGAAATTGTAATTACAGCTTTTATTTAACAGAAAATTTTATTAAAAACATTGATCCAAATAATAAATATCGTGATAAAACTTTCTTATTAAAACATACTATTAATATAAATAGCATAGACAAAATTATTAAAAAACTTCCCAACTCTATTGCATACGCTGGAAATCTATCTCAGACTGTAGATTTTACAAATCTAATTAAAGCGCTTGAATTAATAAAAAAAGAAGGCATTAATTTTACTTTTGATATATATGGAGAGGGTTATCAAAAAGAACATTTAGAAGATTTAATATGTAAATCTATTATAAAAGATAATGTAAATTTCAAGGGTATTGTGAGCAATGAAATATTGTTGAAAGAAATGCTGCCTAAATATATGATAGGGGTTTGTCCATATATTACAAGAAAAAATGATTATGTAGCAGATAATATGTTTACGGGAACTGATCTTACAACAAAAATAGTCGAATATATTGGTTCGGGTCTGCCAGTAGTTGCGACACGATTATATGGCGCGTTTTATGTTATTGAGAAAAATAAATTTGGATTTTTAGTATATTCGCCAGAGGAATGGTATATGGCAATTAAGAAGTTATTATTAGATAAAAATTCTTACAAAATATATAGCAATAACACTTTAAATTTTGCTAAAAATTATGACGAGGAAAAAGTTTTAACCTCTGTTTTTAATAAAATATTGCAGGATTCATAATTTTTAATTAGTAAAGTTTAGAGAACAAAAATATGAAAAAAGTTTCTATCAGCGGTATGGGAAAAGTAGGTTTGCCTTTATCAGCAGTAATTGCAGAGAGCGGCTTTTGTGTTTTTGGAGTAGATATTGATAAAAATAGGGTTGATCTAATAAACAAAGGATATAACCCCATACCTGAAGAGAAAAGTCTTTCGAGTCTTTTAAAAAGAAATTTTGGTAAAAGACTTTTTGTAACTACTAATGGAGTAGAAGCCAGCAAAGAAGCTCAGATTCATATAATAATTACCCCTCTTTCTATTGATAAGAACAAGAAACCAGATTTCAAAAACATTGAAGATAGCGCTAAGCAAATAGCCCTTGGTCTAAAAAAAGGAGATTTAGTAGTTTTAGAAACGACGGTACCGGTGGGGACTACGAGAAATGTTGTTGGAAAGATTTTAGAGAAGAATTCAGGTCTCAAAGTAGGTAGAGACTTTTTTCTCGCACATTCACCGGAAAGGGCAATGACGGGATTTGCTATCTCCAGATATCAAGAATATCCAAAGGTAGTTGGAGGAATTGATAAAAAATCAACAAAAATAGCTGCTAATTTCTATCAGCGATTTTGTAAGGAAGTAGTTGAAGCTGAGAGCTTAGAGATTGCCGAGATGAGTAAGATTTTTGAAGGTGTTTTCCGAGATATAAATATCGCTTTGGCTAATGAACTTTTTAAAGTTTGTCAGGAGCTTAATATTAATTTTTGGAAAACACGACATGTAGCTAACTATAAGACGAATACTAATATTCTCGACCCGGGAAACGTAGGAGGACCATGTATTTCAGTTTATCCATGGTTTCTCATTAATAATTTCAATGTACCACTCATTAAAACTGCCAGGTTGTTTAATGATTCCATGATAGATTTTTACAAAAATAAGGTAATAGAATTGACAAAAAAGAATAGAAATACAAAAAAAATTAAAAATATTTTAGTTATTGGTATCAGTTTTAGGGAGGGAGTTAAAGAAATTGCTTATTCAAGAATCTTTCCATTGATAAACCTTCTGAAAAAAAATGGTTTTAATGTTTTTGCTTACGACCCGTTATATTCCAAACAGGAAATCGAAAACCTTGATTTAAAATATTTGGATAATTTTGCCAAAGTTGATTGTATAGTTGTAATGAATAAATATCCATCATTAAGAAATAAATTGTTGAAAGTAAAAAATAAAGTTATTGATATCAAGAATAGTTTAAATTACAGAAATTATTAATTGAACTTTTTTATGGCCTCCGAATTTAAAAAAACTAAGATATTTTTGATCACATCTCATTTTCCTCCAAAAAAAGGAGGGGTGGAAACCAGCAGTGTTCAATATTTGGATTTTATAGAGAAGTGTAAAAAATTGAAGGCCGTTGTTTTGACTTATGAAAATCGATATAAGGGTCAATTTGAAGATTATTGGCAAAACTCTAAAGTAATTAGAATAAAAGTTCCAATAGATATTTTGAAATTTATGATAGAAGCAAAGAGCGTTTGCACTCTTGATGGTTTTTTCAAAAAAACTTTCTTTGTTTTTTTACACACTTATTATCTTTTGAAAGGAGCTTTTTTAAATTGGAAAGAACTAAAGGATGCGGATATTATATTTGCCAACGGCGCTATAGTAGAAAGTATCCCCGCCTATTTTTTATCTTTGGTTAGCAAAAAAAAACTGGTTATTCGATGGCATGTAGATATAAAGAATTCCCTAATCAATTTTTTTATGAGGAGTGTTCTCCGTCTGTGTTTCCGGAAAGCTATTAAAATAGGCGTAAATGCTAAAAATATAAAAAAGGAAGTAATGGAGATTAGCAATATTAGCAATGAAGATAAAATATTTGTAGGCGTGCAATCTGTAGATACAAAAATTTTTTATCTGGCTTCTGTAAAAATAGCAAGAGAAAGACTTAATTTGCCTGATGATAAATTTATAGTTTTATTTACCGCTGTTTTAAATCGAATAAAATTTTGTGATTTGTTTATTGAAGTAGCTTATAGAGTAATAGCAGATGATAAGGAATTCTTTTTTGTCTTTGTTGGAGAGGGGCCACTAGAAGATAAAATTATTAAACTAGAAAAATTATTTCCTAAAAATATTAGATTTACTCAAAAATTTGTTTCGCAAGAGATTCTTAGTCATTATATTAATGCTTCAAATATAGTTGTTGGTTGTGTTGATACTTTTTACCCTGCAAGATTAGTTTTAGAATCATTGGCCTGTGGCGTTCCATTGCTCATACCAAATGTTTCAGGCTCCTCTTATTTGAGAGGGGAAAATTGCAAACCAAAATTTGAAATACCACTCCCACATATTTTTATGGTGAATCCACTATCAAGTGATTTGTCATTTTTTTTGTTGCATAACAAATTGAGGCTACAAAATTTTAGGTCTCAAAAAGACATCATTAAAATGGCGAGGGAATTTATAGTCGAGAATCATGAAATTTCTAAAGTGATTAAAAATGAAATTGAGGAATTTATTTAATATCGGTTTTATAAAGACTAAGAAGTATTTTTCTAATAATTTAATTTTTTATTGTCTTTTCGTCGCTCTAATTATATTGCCATTTTTTTGGTTTCATCAAAATTTATATTTATTGGGAGAAGACGATACTGGATTGTCATACTATAATCCATTAGGAACATTGGCAGCTTCCCTTTCTTCTTGGTTTGGCGGAGATGCTTTAACACAATTTCAAATGCCGGGGGGTAGCTTAATTTTCGCTTTTTTATTATATGTTATAAAACTGATAACATTTGGGAAAATAAATTTACAATTGCTAACATTTAGTTTTATTTTAAGCATTTCGTTCTTATCTATTGTTAAAATTTTAGAGCTCTTAAACGACAACAAAAAATCCTGCGCCTATTATATAGCGGGATTATTTTATTCTTTATCTGCCTATTTTGTCATAGTTGAATACTACTATTTAATGCCTTCAACTTTTGTTATTGTTTTAGCTCCTATTCTTACTTTTTATTTATTAAAAGCTATAAAAATTGACTCTAACAAACCCTTGCTCATCGGCGCAATTTGGTCATTGTTTTTATCAAGAACATTGCTTGTGCCCGTTTTTTTAAATTTTTTTGCTCTTCTATTCTTGTTCATATTAATTCAAAGTTACTTTAACTATGGTATTAGTAAAATAAAATATGCGCTTCTATCATATTTTAAATTAATATTCTTTATTTTAGCTATTAATGCGATTATCCTTGTTCCGATTTTTTATTCTTCCATGGCTTCTGTCGGGAGCAGTATAAGCTCTGCCATTGCTGATCGAACAAGCAATATTAATTATATGGTCAAAGCTCTTGAATCCGAATTTAATATAAATAAAATAAACGATTATTTTATTAATTTATATCCAGAAAAAATTAATGAATTACAAGGTTGGAAGAATTATGATCTCTATCCAAGATATATGAACAAAACAAGCTCCCTTATGTATATTATAGTTTTGTTAACATTTGTAGGGTTAATAACGCTGCCTAAAGACAAAAGAAAAATAATTCTTCCCATATTAATTTTATTTGTCACGACCTCTCTTTTTTTGTTTGTAGACGTATTTGAAATTTTTAAAAGATTTTTTATTTACCTAATAGTCCATACTCCTATTTTTAATATGAATCGCTATCCGTCAATGAAATTTCATATCCCCTTTGTTTTTTATTACTCTCTCTTAGTAGGAACCTCTTTGTATTATTTGTTTAAAAAAATGCCTTCAAAATATTCAAAGATAGTTTTTTGTGTCTGTTTATTAGTTTTGATAACAGTCAATTATTCTTTTATCAGCGGCGCTGTTTTTACAGAAAATTTAAAACCAATTTACACAAAAAGAATCATGGATTTTAATGATGATTACAAAAAGTTGGTAAAAGATTTCCCTGACTATGTACACGACGATGCAAAGTTATTGCTTTTTCCTTTAGGTTATGGCTACGGTGCTTTTATAACAGGACAAGACGAATCACAGATTTATCGTTCTACTATAACCGGCTTTAAAAATCTCGCTAATTACGATTTACTCGGAAATTTGAAGGTTTTAGGTTCGATTTTAGATAGCTCAATATATTCTGAAGCGAAAAAATATTATTTTGAACACAATTTACAATCCCTTTTATCTTTGGCAAAGAAATTAAATATAAAATATATTATTTATTCCAAAGATATTGATAGTTTGAGAAAGTATGGGGAAATAATTCCCCAATTTACATATAATAGTCAAGATTATTACAGCCCCGTTGATATAGATAAACCTGTTTATGAAAACGGAGGGTATAGTGTTTATAAAATTAAAAATTATAACGAGATTTCAAAATTTACTTCTGATGACGTAAAAACAGAAATTTATTTTGAGAAAGTCGCGGATTTCATGTATTTATTAAAAATAAAAACATCCGACTCAGATGTTTTAAAAATGCATGAAGGGTTTTCAAAGAAATGGAGCGTATACAAAATTAAAAATGACGATTTTGAATGTCAAAATTCCACTAATTACGCGGAGAGTTATCCAAATATCTACGAGTGTGGGCACTTAAACGATAATTTGTTTGGCAATGTTAAATTGTTGGGAATGGTAGGATTACAAAAATATAACCTTCCTCACGAGAAAATTGATAATTATATCAACGGCTGGAAGATAAATACAAATGGTGAATACGAATATTTTGCAATAATTATGGATATGCAGAGATATTATATTATCGGAGGAATTACCAGTTTTTTAATATTTATTTTGTATGTTTATTTAATATTTAAAAAGAAAAATATTAGAAAAATATCATAGCAAATTTTACTAAAGAAAGATAAGCGACGGAGTTTAAAAAATTTATGAAGAAATTTGGAATTGCCATAAATGCGCCGGATAATCCGCTAATCTTTGGGAAAATTAAAAGAATTCTGATTGATAAAAAATTAGAGTTTATTTTATTTTTAATTGTTTTGGGCTTGCTGATGTTATGGAAATTTTCCGCTGAAATTATTATTTTTGCAGTGATTTTTTTTATTCTCTTGCTTTATGGGTGGGATAGCGGAATTGTTTTAAAGACATCCAAGAAAACCAGGAAAGATATATCAAGGAAAAAACTGCATACAATTTTATTGATTATTATTTTGACTCTACTTTTAATGTGGAAATTCAGCATTGAAACAGTTATTTTATGGATGATTTTCTTTACATTTCTGCTTTATAAATGGGATAGTCGAATTTTAGTCGGAGTTGTTTTGGCTTTTTTGGCGAGCTGCCCGATATTGTTAGTTTTCAAGAAAGAAGATATTGCCGAGCAAATGGCAATTTACGCTTATTGTTTTTTAGCGATGGCGGTTATTTTACAGGTCGTTGAATTTAAAAAACACCCTGAGGTTTCTGAAGGAGAATTTTTTGTTCAAAAAAAGAGATTGGTGTTAGACATTATCCCTCCAAATATAAAAAATAAATGAAAGAAATAATCAATAAAATTTTAAAGATTGATAAATTTGTTTGGCTATTTTCGGCCTTGACAGCGTTGTTTGTGAATATTAAAATATATTAATAAAAGATATTACAGCTGAGTGGAAGGACATTTGTCTAACCATGAGGAAAAAATATGCGAAATCAACAAAAGAAAAAATACCCCGCTGAATTTTACTTAATAAAGGGCGGGTTTTTTATTTTGAAAAAACGAGGATTATAATTACAATATAATTTGTAATTATTTATCATACAAAATTTATGGATAACAAAAAAAAGATTAAATTATTAGTAGTTTTAATTATTATTGGAATTATCGCGGTCTTGGTTTCAATATATATTTTAAAGGTGAAACCCCTTGCCGCAGAACTGTCAAAACAAGACAGGGATCCGATAAGGATTGAAGATCTTACCCTGATTGATTCTGCTTTAAGCAAACTTCGAGATTCTAATCAAGATGCTTTTTTAGGCGATCAAAATAGGGTTTATATTTCTATCCCTGCTTATAGCACAAACTGCAGCGGTTTAAATTTGCCCCCGCTTCCTAATAATTGGGAATACCGCTGCCAGACTGAAAAAAATTACCGCGACTTGAACGGACAAGGATGGCTGCCGGTAGATTTTACTAAACTCCCTGAAGATTTTAAGTTTAAATCATCTTTGCCGACAGATTCGGTTAATACGGCGGAGAGTGGTTATTATTACTCTTATGTTGTCGGTGAAAACAATAATTTTGTCCTAACTTCTTTATTGGAATCAGATGAAAACCTCAAAAAAATAACCCCAAAAGACGGTGGCACTGATTCAGTAAGACTTGAGGTCGGCTCCAATCTTCAACTTTGGGCAAAAGCCCAGGGATTAGTAGGTTATTGGAAATTTGACGAGGGGCAAGGAATAGAAGCCGCAGATTCTTCGGGCAACAATACCGGAACTTTAATGAATGAACCTGCCTGGGTAGATGGTAGAATTGGTAAAGCTTTATCTTTTAACGGCAAAGATAATTACGTTAAAACATCAAATCCTTTAAATATTGAAAATGGCGAAATTACTTTTGAAACTTGGGCTTATCTTCTTTCCAATGCAACACCTACTCATCCCACACTCATAGGACGAGGAGGCCAGCCCGATAATGGAGCAGTAAGTTTCGGTTTCGTTAATACTTCAAATTTAAGACTTGATTGGAGCGATGGTACGACGGGAAACTACGCAATGTTTGATGCGCGGCAATATCGCGACAATTGGCATCATTTTGTCGCAGTATTATCTTATCCCAATAATTATGCCCGGATTTACGTGGATGGAATCTTAAAAAGCGAACAAACAATGGGAAGTTTTGCTTTCAAACTGAACTGGCCGATTTTGATAGGTAATAGCTGGGGCGTTCATAGCTGGAATGGTTTTATTGATGAAGTAAAAATTTACAATCGGGCTTTAAATTCTTCGGAGATTCGAACGGTTTTTAATGCGACTAAGTAGTGTTTTATATTCTGTAGACAAAAAAGAAAAAACACCGAATTAATGGAATTTTGGAGCAATAAAAAAATATTAAGTTTTACCCTAGGAACGGTTTTACTAGCTTTAATTTTATTTGCGGGATGTTTTTCTTTTCTTTATTTAAAGATAGGAGAGAAGTTCAGTGAAAACGAAAAATTGATGGCTAGCATAATCACTACTCATTCGGAAAATGAGAAGCAGACAGCCGAAAAAACAGCAGAAAATCAACAAGAACCAACTGGTGAGGATTTCAAAACTAAAAATATTGATTGGGAGAATGTTAAGGTGCTGGTTGAAAATACTACGGATCAGGAAGGGTTAGAAGTAAAAATAGCCGATAAATTCAAAAAATTGGGTTGTCTCAATATTTATACAACTAAAATCAGTGGTGTGCCTTATCAAGACACTTTAGTTCAGTATTGTGCCGGCTGTTCTGATATCGCTCTAGAATTATTATCGGTTTTGCATGATTCAGAAGGATTGCTGATTAAAGAAGAATCCGGCCTATCGGATGAAATAAGAATTAAATTAGGCACAGATCAAATTATTATCGCCAATAACGAGATTACAATTTCCATATTGAACGGTTCTGATGTTATTGGCGTTGCCCGCAAATTAAAAGATGAAATGGCCGGACAAGGATTTAATATAATCAAAGCCGGTGATGCCGATAAAAAAGATTATCAGAAAACAATTATTAAATATTCCCTGAACAATCTTGAGAAAGCAGATATAGTTAAAGATTATTTATCCGCTTCTTATAATAATTTAGAGATGTTTGAAGATTCGGGGCTGCCAACTGATATAGAAATTATTTTAGGAGCAAAAAATGACCAAGAAACTTCTATTTGATAAATTCATACTTATATTTTTAGGTATCGCTGTGCTTATCCTTTGGCAAATGCTGCTTCCTGGCTATGTTTTGACTCTGGATATGGTTTTTACTCCCGAAACAAAAGTGGTTTTTTCCGAAACCGGTTATAACAACTCTTTACCCATAAGCTATCTAATTCATTTTTTAAATATTTTAATTCCTTCCTGGATAATTCAAAAAATTATCCTTTTTATTTTATTTTTTAGCTTGGGATATCTGTCATTCAAATTTCTGCCTTTGCCGAAAAATAAAACAGTCCGTCTGTTTTCAGCCTTGGTTTATACCTTGAACCCTTTTGTGTATTCACGATTTTTGGCCGGGCACTATGGTCATTTAATGGCCTATGCTCTGCTACCCGTTTTTATTCATTTTCTTTTTAAATTTACTGAATCGCCAAGTTTCAAAATCAGTCTTAAATTATTTGCCTCTATTCTTTTGATTAGCCTGTTTTCGCTTCATTTTTTTGCAATGACCGTAATGATTATGGTTTTTTGGTTTTTATTTCATTTTATTAAATATTTAGCGAGAAATAATCTTACTTTATTAAAATTGACATTAAAGAACCTAATATTTGGTGGATTGTTGTTTGCGGTTGTAAGCGCTTATTGGCTGATTCCCACGATGAATCGCAATCAACCTTTTGAACAAAGATTTGATATTAAACATTGGCAGGCCTTTGCCGCCAGTAATCACGATAAAATCAATACCACTCTAAATGTTTTATCTTTAAACGGATTTTGGGGCGAGGGTCAGCCATGGTCAAAGCAATTTGCTTGGCCACAGGGTTACATAGTTTTTTGGATTGCCTTTGGCTTGATCGGGTTATTAATTTTGGCCGGTCTAATCAACGGTTTCAAAAATAAAAAAACAAGGCCGGTTATAATATTTTTTTCCATTTTAGGTTTTTTTGCTTTTATTTTCTCAACCGGGGCAGGGGAGACGATATTTAAAAATTTTAATCTCTGGTTTTATAAAAATATTTCTTTTTGGTCCGGATTTCGCGACAGCCAAAAGTTTACAGGTTTTCTTGCTTTGAGTTATGCAGTTTTGTCCGGATTTGGAGTTATGGCAATTGTCGATTTTTTAAATAAAAAAAAGAAAGATTTAACTAACAATCTTAATTCATTAATATTTTTGATTCCTATTTTGTTTGGCTTTTTAATGTGGGGCGGGTTTCAAAAGCAAATAAAACCAGTTTGGTACCCGGAGGTTTGGAACCAGGCGAAAAACGTTATTCAAGTCGACGGTTCAAATTATAAGGTTTTGTTTTTGCCCTGGCACGGCTACTTGTCTTTAAATTTTAATAATAATTTATTGGTAGCCAATCCGGCTAGCAATTTTTTTGGAGAGAAAGCTGTTGTCAGTAAAAGCGTTGAGATTAAAGAAATTTATGACCAGGAACTTAGTCCGGAATATATAAATGTGGATAAAGTTGTCAGGGATGGTTTTTATTTGGCTCCCGATGAAACCATTAATTTTTTTGTTAAGCAAAATATTAAATATATAGTTTATTTTCAAGATTTAAAAGGGGTGGATAATTTACGATACGAATTTCTAACCTCCGATAGGCTGAAGAAGATTATCGTGGATAAACAGCTGATTATGTCTGAAATTGAAGCTGATTGAGGAAGCTTGCCGTAAAAGGAACAACAGACTTAAGTTTTCCACATTAAGGGCTTGACAGGGTTGTTTGTGGAGAATAAAATAGATTAATAAATAAAAAATATCACAACTGAGTGGAAGGATTTTTAATCTAACCACAAGGGAAAAATATGAGAAATCAACAAAATAAAAAATACCCCGCCGAATTTTACTTAATAAAGGGCGGGTTTTTTATTTTGAAAGATTTTTTATTTGTTTAATAAATATGAGAGAAATAATAAAGAATAAAAAAATAAGTTTCGGACAGAGGTGGTGTATTTTTCTGATAGCGGGTCTTGTCGCTACGTTGGTTTTGTTTAATTCTCCAAATTTTGCCTTAAATTCTGTAGTTTTCGGTTATGGCGGTGGCGGTGGATATCAACTACCTTCGCTCACTCCACCGGCCGGAGGATTTAACATAGTAATAAATAATGGGACCGCAGAAACAGAGTCCCGAAACGTAACTCTAGTTTTAAATGGCGGTCCAGATGCCACAAAAATGGTAATCTCCAATTTTTCTGATTTTAGATACGCTCAGTCGAAAATCTATCAAACAACCCAGGTTTGGATTCTCTCCGAAGGCGAGGATCAAAAAAACGTCTATGTTAAATTCTATAATAAGTGGGATCAATCATCGAATGTTGTTTCGGATAGCATTAATTTAGTTGTTTCTCCTCCGAAGAGTCCATTAAGTTCCGAAGCTCAAAGAGTGGATGCCAACAAAGATAATAAAATTGATATTTTCGATTTCAATATTTTAATAGTTAATTGGGGAACGGTTGTGTCTGGTAATGTCGCTGATTTTAACGGTGATGGGGTGGTTGACCTTTTTGACTTAAACTCATTGATGATTTATTGGATAGGATAAATAAGCAAATATAAATAAAATTATGGAAAAATTTACATCTAAATACTTTAATAATCTGAATAAATTTGTTGCCTTGACGATTACTATATTTGTGCTTATAAGTGGTTTCTCTTTTTCGACGAAATCTGTTAAGGCAGCCGAATCAGATAAAGCAATTACTGCTTTTACTGTTCCTATCCAAGCGAGGACACCACTTAGAGATGATTTTAATTCTTATATTGATGGAGATTTGGATGGTCAGGGTGATTGGGTTAAAACGAGTGGCTTGATAAATGTTCAGGCTACTACTACTTTTGAAGGAGCAAAGGCAATTAAAAATTCAACCGGAACAACATATTATAAAAAATTGGGAAACTTGCGTAGTGAAGGAAGAATTACAATTTATTTCAAAAATCCCGACACTCATACTTATATTCCCTTTGTTTTGCAAGAAGGAAATACAGAAAGAATAGTATTTGGAACTTGGCCTACCGTCGATGACCAATATATTGGTTATGTAAACTCCACTCCCGAATGGGTATCTATAGGCTCTTATACGCTTAATACTTGGGTTTCTTTAGAAATTGAGTGGCATTCCACTCCATCTAAACAAGTAAGATACAGATACAATTCAGGGGCTTGGACAGATTGGATGGCACCTTATACTAATTGGACTAATGGAGTGGATACCGTTGCAATTAAAGGAGATGCTACCCTGACAGATGATATAAGTTATGTTGACTTTATTGCCGAAAATCTTTACACAGAAGAAACGCCGACAACATCAATAGCAACAATTAATGAAAGCGCCAAGACAATTGCCTTAAATATGCCCTATGGCACCGATGTTACAGCTCTTGTGCCGACAATCACCATTGCCGGAGTATCAGTTAGTCCAACCAGTAGCGTGGCTCAAAATTTCACAAGTCCAGTAACTTATACCGTCACCGCCGCTAATTCTTCAACCCAGGCTTACGCCGTCACGGTAACCGTTGCTGCTTATACAGATAAAGCCATTACCGCTTTTACTGTTCCCGATCAAGTAGGCACAACGACAATTAATGAAAGTGCCAAGACAATTGCCTTAACTATGCCTTACGGCACTGTTGTTACAGCTCTTGTGCCGACAATCACCATTGCCGGAGAATTAGTCAGGCCGGCTTCTTTAACTCAAACTGATTTTACTAACCCTGTCACTTATACCGTCACTGCTGCTGATTCTTTAACCCAAGCTTATATTGTCACGGTAACTGTTGCTGCTAACCCGGCCAAAGTAATCACCGCTTTTACTATTCTTGACCAAGTAGGCACAACAACAATTAATGAAAGTGCCAAGACAATTGCTTTAGCCATGCCTTACGGCACTGTTGTTACTGCCCTTGTCCCAACAATCACTATTACCGGAGCATCAGTCAGTCCGCTGAGTGGCGTAGCCAACGATTTTACAACTTCGAGTATTTATACCGTCACTGCTGCTGATGCCTCAACTCAAGGTTACACCGTCACGGTAACCGTTAATCCTGCGCCACCAACAAGCGGCGGGGGCGGAAGATTTTATAGTTACGCCAAAGCCATCACCACCTTTACTATTCCTAATCAAGTAGGCACAACAACAATTAATGAAAGCGCCAAGACAATTGCCTTAACCATGCCTTACGGCACTGTTGTTACTGCTCTTGTGCCGATAATCACCATTGCCGGAGAATCAGTCAGGCCGGCTTCTTTAACTCCAACTGATTTTACTAACCCTGTCACTTATACCGTCACTGCTGCTAATGCCTTAACTCAGGATTACACCGTCACGGTAAATATTGCCCTCGCAATTCCAACAATCGGTCAAGAAACAGATTGGTTTATAAAAGAAATAAAGCGCACGGATATTTTTCGTGACGGCAAAATTGATGTTTTGGATTTTGATGCTTTGGTGATTAATTGGGGCAAAAAAGGCGTTGATAATCCGGCCGATGTTAATCAAGACGGATTGGTTGATATCTTGGATTTTAATGCTTTGATGGTTAATTGGGGCAAGGTTGAGTCCCAAAGTTAATTATTAAAAAATAAATATGATTTTTAATTTAAATAAAATTATGAAAAAACGCATATCTATAATTATATTAGGATTATTAGGGATAATGGCTTTGGCAACACCGGCATTGGCAGCCACCACGATTTCGCTTTCACCCTCTAATATTGCCGTTACCCAAGGGGAAAGTTTTAATTTTATAGTGCAAGTCGACCCCGGGAGTGTTAAAAATTACACAGTGAAAATGCGGCTTCAGTATCCGGCTGAACTTTTGGAAGTGAAATCGTTTACTTTTGGGGGTGGCTGGATGGCGCTGTCGCAGGTCGGATACGATTTGGTTGATAATGCAAAGGGCGTTCTTGTTAAAACCGCCGGTTATCCGGGTGGATTTTCGAGTCCTGTAACCTTTGGTACCGTTTCGTTTTTGGCCAAAAAATCCGGGGATGGAATTATTAAAATAGGAAGCGATTCTGTTGTTCTTGACGGAGCCAGCCATAATGTTCTTAAAGACACCGTTGTTCAAAGTTCTATGACAATAGCAGAATCACTGCCGCCCGCAGAACAAGCTATCCCGCCAGAAGAAGAAATTCCGTCGATACCGGAAGAAGAAACCGCACCTCCCGCCCTTTTTGATATTTTAACTCAACCGGAGGCCAAGCAATCCCAATGGAAGCTCTTAATACCTATTCTTGCGGGTGTTGGAATTATTATGTTCTTTATAGTAGGCTATATTCTTTATAGGAGAAGAAGGAAAAAGGTCGTATAATAGAAAAGGAGGGAAAGGAGGAAGAAAGGTCGTATAACAGAAAAGAATTAATTAAGTTTAAGGGAGGGTTGAACTAAAATGAATTATGCAAAAACCTATAAGAATGGCTTTTGTCTTAATAAGTTTTCCAAGAGGGTCACGGGCTTTTCTGGAGGTTGTTTCAATAATTAGTAAATTCGAATCGCTGTTTCTGGGATCAATTCACGTACCCAGTTTAGAAAACGAGGAATCAGTATTTGGAATATTAATCAAAGCCGATACGGACCAATTGGGAGCAATAACCGGAATGTTGGGTAAAATTTCCGGCGTGAGAGTTAAATCAGCTGTTCTGCCAATAGATGAAAATGATTCTCAAAAAGAATCTTAGAAAAATAAAATTGCCGGCGTTAGTGAGTTTGATTTTAATAACCCTTGCCGTGTGGTGTAATTTCAAAATTTTGGCTGCGGAGACAAAAACAAATGAGATGGAAACGGGAAGCGGAAGACTGATTTCTAAAGTGGCGCCGGGTGAATTTCTGCCTATCTCCGTCAAATTAATAAATTTTGGAGAAGGACGAAGAGTTGACGTTGATGTTGATTACCAAATTCTTAACAGCAACAATGTTGTTGTATTTTCGCAGAGCGAAACGGTAGCTGTTGAGACAACGGCCAGTTTTGTAAAAAACATCCAAATTCCTCTGGATTTGTCGCCTGGCAAGTATATTGCTTCCAGCAAAATTACTTATGAAGGCCAGGAAGTTCCGGCGATTTCAAAATTTGAATTCACCGTTGAACGAAAAATCGCCGGAATTTTTGTCAGTCAATTTATTCTTTATGGAACTGTCACTATATTGGTTGGCATTGTTTTTGCTGTTTTAAGCAGATTGATTATAAAACGCCGGGCCTGTCGATTAAATCCACACGAATATTCGGACGTGCCGAAAGAAGAAAGATTATTCTACGAAATAATCAGCGATATAATAATGCAAATGCGTTACAGGGCAGGAGATAGGGCATTGGAGATAGCCGGCAATATAGAAGGTCTTGTTATTGGTAAGGAAAACGGGAGGGTGCTAAAAATCAATAAAGATCCGGCAGAAATTGTCGCCGTGCTTATTCTCCAATATCAAAATAGTTTTGGAAAAAAGATGGTATTTTCTCCCCGGAAATCCGATAAAGAGACGAAGGAGCTTCTTTTACCGGTTGAAAAAAATTTGGATATTATCAAAAAATATTTTGATAAATAAAAAATTACTAAAAATTTTCAAGGTAAATTTTAGACAATACTTCCCAAGATTTCTTGGTCGATTTGGAAAGGACTTTAACCAATTTAATGATTTTAATATAATCCATGAAAATTCTTATCGTTGACAATGATATAAATACGGTCGAAGTTCTTAGGGCTTCATTACTTTCTAAGGTTAACCATGAGATTGATGTTGCTTACAGCGGTGAAGAAGCTTTAGAAATGATGAAAAAAAATGGGTATTATGACCTTTTGATTCTTGATATTATGATGCCAAAAATTAGCGGGCTGGATGTTTGTGATTTAATGATAAAGGACGAAAGATTGAAAAACATTCCCGTTCTTCTCGTTTCTGCTCTCCCTATTGCTTCAAAATCTTTTCAAGAATCTTTAGAAAAATTCAAGGAACTAAAATTAGTAAAAGACGTATTGGAGAAACCGTTTGAAATTGATAATCTGGTCAATAAAGTTAAGGCAATTGTCAGCAAATAACAGACAATAATACGAAGATTGTTTCCGTTGTTATATTATTTAAAAAATGACACATTTTTATGTTGTTTTGAAAAGAATGAATTATGAAAATTAGTAAAAATAAAAAAAAGAAAACTAAACAATTTTCAGAAGAGAACTTCGGGCGCAAGGCGAAGGAAAAAGTGTTTGGAGAGTCAGAAGAAAAACTTAAGAGTATTTTTGATAACACCAATGACGCTATTATATTTCTGGATAAGTTCGGAAAGATTCTTGATATTAATAAAAAGGCTGCGGAAATATTTGGCGGGTCAGAAAAAGAACTGGTAGGGAAACATTTCACGAAGACAGGCCTTTTCCCCATCAAAGAGTTACCAACGCTCATACGCAATTTTAAAAACATTCTTACTGCTAAAAAAATCTATATTAACGTCTCCTTCAAAAACAAGAAGGATCAACAGATAGATTTAGAATGCTCAGCTTCTCTTATAAAAATAAATGAAGTCACTATTATAATGGTTATCGCAAGGGACTTCACCGAGCATAAGCGGTTGGATGAGATGTTGCGGGAGAGAGAAAAGCGCCTTAGAACAATATTGGATTCCGTACTGATAGGGATTGTGATTATCGATGCGGAAACACATAAAATCATGGAGATTAATCCCATCGCGACCAAAATGATAGGTGCTCCAAAAGAGAAAATTGTCGGTTCCATATGTCATAAGTACATATGCCCAGCAGAAAAGGGGAAATGCCCTATCACCGACCTCGGGCAGAGTGTGAACAATTCGGAGCGTGTCCTATTCAAAGCCGATGGTAAAAGTATACCCATTCTCAAGACCGTGACTTCTTTTATACTGGAGGATCGTAAGTGTCTGCTTGAAAGCTTTGTCGACATCACCGAGCGCAAGCAGACGGAGACGGCGCTGCAGGAGAGTGATGAACGCTACAAATCTCTGTTTGAACATTCGCTTAATTGTGTGTATCTCAGTGATTTTAGGGGGAATTTCATCGACGCCAACCAGTCGGCTTTAAACTTGCTGGGCTATACCCGGGACGAAATCACGTCCCTGAACTTCGCCTCCATGCTCTCGCTAGACCAGCAATCCATTGCTTTCAAAACAAACCAGGAGGTAATCGCGACCGGAACCCAGAAGAAGCCCACGGAATTCAGGTTGAGATGCAAAGACGGCGGATATGTCAATGTCGTAACAACTGCGTCACTCGTCTATCAAAAAGGGAAACCGTATGCAGTTCAGGGAATCGCAACAGACATCACCGAGCGCAGGCAGACGGAGGTGGTGCTGCGAGAAGAAAAAAATAAATTCGAAAAATACTTTGATGCTACAGGAGCTATAATTATATTCCTTAGTTTAGATGGAAAAGTTCTTCTTATAAATAAAATTGGTTACGAAACTTTAGAATACAACAAGGATGATATTTTGAACAAAAATTGGATTGATAAATTTGTTTTTGAAAAAGACAGGATTAAAACAACGGCCATTTTTGATAGTATAATTAGAGAAAAAACAGACGAGATTAAATATTTCGAAACCACTCTTTTAACCAAAAATAGAAAGAATACAACTGTCAACTGGGGTATCGTTCTAATAAAAGGTGAATCGGGAGAAAGTCAAGCCATTTTAAACATAGGAATAAATATTACCGAGCTTGCAGAGGCAAAGATTGCCATAGATCAGCTTAAGGAACTTAATAAACTGAAAGACGACTTTTTAAATATTTCTGCTCATGAACTTAGAACTCCTTTAACTTCAATCATCGGATTTAGCGACATATTAAAAGAACAGAGTCATTCTTTAAATTCCAAGCAACAAAAGTATATAAATATTATTAACGCCGAAAGCCTCATGCTTAATAATATTATTAAGAGAATATTGACAATAACACGTTTTGAGAGCGGCAGAGAAATTATTCATTTTGAACCGATCAATTTAACTGCCTTTATCCAATCGCTTCAGCCATCATTAGATATGTTATTAAAGAATAAAAAAGCGAAACTGGTTATCAATACAGAAAAAAAAGATATAGTTGTAAAAAGCAATAAAGAAAAAATTTTAGAAGTAATTTATAATTTTGTTGACAATTCACTTAAGTATGGATCGGAAGAGCAGACTATTACAATATCATTAACCCAACCAGAGAAAGAGCGGGTTAAAATTGCGGTTAAAGATCGGGGGACAGGCATACCTCCAGAAAAAATAGACAAACTCTTTAATAAATTTTCACAATTAGAACCTTCTCTCGTCAGATCTCAGGAAGGAACAGGATTGGGACTTTATATTTGTAAACTTATTGTTGATAGTCTCGGAGGAAAAATTGGAGTGGAAAGTACCTTAGGCAAAGGTTCATCCTTCTTTTTCACTCTGCCTATTGAAAATGTGGCTACTCAAAAGCGCGATCTTGATTTAAAGGCAGTGTGATTTTTTGTGAAAAATGGTGTGTAAAAAATGGTGTCAACTTTGTTTTTTATGTTAAAGTTACGATTTTGGGAAACTATTAAATCCTGTTTTTCCTTCTGTTAAATCTCAAATAAAAAAACCGTCCATTGCAGGGCAGTTTTTTATCGCCAATCAGGAGGTTTTTATTTAAGGTATAGTGAGTATCGGGGCGGAGTAAATCAAACAAAGGTCAATTTAAGAAAAATTCGATTTTTAAAATATGAAAAAATCTTTTATTATCCCAATTATTATTTTAGTGATTTTGGTTTTGGTATTTTTGGGTTGGCAATTTTTGTTAAAAAAGAGCGTTGAAGGCGGATCTTGCAAATCTGAGAAGAATTGCCAAACAGGATTAAAGTGCATTAATAATATCTGTTCTTCGGGAAAAGCAGGTTCGGTTTGTCTGAGTAAAGCAGATTGTCTCACCCCTTTTTGTGTAGAAGGAAAATGCACTGAAGGAAAAAGAGGTGATTCCTGCACTAATAAAGCAGATTGTTTAACAAATTATTGTGTAAATGCTGAATGTACAGAAGGGAAGAAAGACGATGCTTGTTCAACGTACAAAGACTGCGAAAAAGGATTATTCTGCAAGAAAGGAGTCTGTTCCGAGCCCCCTTCTTATTCTCAATATTTTAACAAGATTGTCATCTCTAAAATGAAGCTGGGAATGCCGCCAGGTCCAAACAATATTTCTGTACCGACAGCCGAGTTTAAAACAACTGATGCCATAGAAATTGATTTTGTCGGCGTGAAACCCACAGCCAAGGGCGAAATATATTATGAAGCAATAAATTTAATTACTGGAGAAGTTGCGTTTACTTCCTCGGGCTACAAGCAAAAATTAGAAGGAAGGGACACGGGAACCGGCTCAGATTTGCCCAGGGTAGTCGGAGAAGGAGAATTTGATTTAAATATCTATTACAACGACGAGATGGTTTATACGGCCCCGA